>NZ_BCRJ01000062.1 GCF_001552535.1 Nocardioides jensenii JCM 1364 = NBRC 14755
CGCGGCCCGGCGCCCGCCCGGACGCCGGGCGCCTCGAGGTGCCGGTGCGCTACGACGGGGAGGACCTGGCCGAGGTCGCTCGCCTCACCGGGCTCGACGAGCGCGGCGTGATCGAGGCCCACACCGGTCAGGAGTGGACCGTCGCCTTCTGCGGATTCGCGCCCGGGTTCGGTTATCTCGTCGGCACCGACGACCGTCTCCACGTGCCGCGGCGCAGCACGCCACGCACCAAGGTGCCGGCCGGTGCGGTGGCCCTGGCCGGCGAGTTCGCCGGGGTCTACCCGCGCGAGTCGCCGGGCGGCTGGCAGCTGATCGGGCACACCGACGTCGACGCATGGGACCTTGACCGCGACCCGCCGGCCCTACTCTCTCCGGGCATCCGGGTCCGATTCGTGGAGGTCTAGGGCATGTGCCGACTCGAAGTGATCGCGGCCGGTCCGCTGGCCACCGTGCAGGACCTCGGCCGTCCCGGGCTGGCCGCGCTCGGCGTCGGACAGTCCGGTGCGGCCGACAGTCAGGCCTTCGGGTTGGCCAACCGGCTCCTCGGCAACCCCCCAGAGGCTGCGGTGATCGAGGTGACGTTCGGTGGGCTCGAGGTGCGCGCCGAGGGTGGCCTGTTCGTTGCCCTCACCGGCGCCCCGTGCCCGATGACGCTCGACGCCCGACAAGTCGCGGCGAACTCGGTGGTCTGGATGCCCGACGGCGCCACCCTGCGTCTCGGCGTGCCCACCAGCGGGTTGCGCAGCTACCTCGCGGTGCGCGGCGGCTTCGACGTGCCCCCGGTGCTGAGGTCGCGCTCGACCGACCTCCTCGCCGGGGTCGGTCCGGACCCGCTCGCCGAAGGCACGGTGCTTCCGGTCGGTACGCCGACCGGCGACCTGCCCGACGTGGACCTGGCTCCCGTGTGCCCGCCGAGCGATGACGAGATCGCACTCCGCATCGTGCCCGGCCCGCGCGCGGACTGGTTCACCGATGAGGCGTTGGACGCGCTCGTCGGTGCGGCGTACGACGTCACCGCCGAGAGCAACCGCATCGGCATGCGCCTGGCCGGGCCGGAGCTGGAACGCGTCGCCGACGCCGAGCTGTCCAGTGAGGGGATGGTGCGCGGTGCCCTCCAGGTGCCGCCGTCCGGGCAGCCCACGCTCTTCCTGGCCGACCACCCCGTCACCGGTGGCTACCCGGTGATCGCCGTGGTGGTCGCCGCCGACCTGTCCAAGGCCGCCCAGGCCCGGCCCGGGCAGCGCGTCCGGTTCACCCGCACGACCCTCCCCGGAGGAGATCTCGATGACCTCTGACCTGTCCGTCCCGAATCGGCCGACCGATCCGGCCAGCCTGTCCCCCGAGGCAGCGCGCGCCCTGTTCCGCGGCGGCCTCCAGGTGCCGACCACGGGCTGGAGCGCCGGGTGGACGCAGGCCAACCTGATCGCACTCCCGCGCGACCTGGCCTACGACATCCTGCTGTTCGCGCAGCGCAACCCCCGGCCGTGCCCCGTGCTCGACGTCACCGAGGTGGGCGCGGTCGACAGCCCGCTCTTCGCCGGCGATCTGCGCACCGACCTGCCGGCGTACGTCGTCTACGAGCACGGCGAGCCGGTGGCGCAGGTGAGGGACGCGACGGAGTTCTGGCGCGACGACCTGGTCGGGTTCCTGATCGGCTGCTCGTTCACGTTCGAGGCGGCCCTGGCTGAGGCCGGCGTACCGGTGCGACACATCGAGCAGGGCAGCAACGTGCCGATGTACCGCACCTCGGTCGACTGCCGCCCGGCCGGCAGCCTGTCCGGTCCGATGGTGGTCTCGATGCGTCCGGTGCCGGCCGCCCAGGTCGCCACGGCCGTGCGGGTGACCTCGCGGTATCCCTCCGTGCACGGCGCGCCGGTCCACGTGGGCGATCCGGCCGCGTTGGGGATCACCGACCTCGACGCGCCGGACTTCGGCGACGCGGTGGAGATCCGGGCCGGCGAGGTGCCGGTCTTCTGGGCCTGCGGCGTCACCCCGCAGGCGGCCGTCATGGCGTCGCGCCCGGCCTTCGCGATCGGGCATGCGCCCGGCCACATGGCGATCACCGACGCCCGCGACAGCGCCTACCTCGTGCCCTGACTGGTCAGCGCCAGCTCGACCAGGCTCCGGGCCGCGGCGTGCGCGGCTTCCGCGGCGCCCGCGGCACTGGTGATGGAGTAGGCGACGATCGCACCCTCGTGCAGGCTGAGCAGCTGGACGGCGAGTGGCTCGGGCTCCACGATCCCTGCCTGGGTGAGGCTCGTGCGGAAGTGGTCGAGCAGCCAGGTCTTCTCCTCCACGATCACGTCCCGTCCGGGGTGGTCGCCGTCGTGCAGCTCTCCGAAGGCGTTGATGAAGCTGCACCCGCGGGTGCACTCGTCCAGCCAGAGCGGGAGCACGTCGAACGGTGCCAGGATCCGCGGCAGCGGGTCGGCGCCGGCCTCCCCGAGGCGGGCCTCGATCATCGAGCGCCAGCGACGGTCGCGTGACCGGAGGTACGCCGTCACCAGGCCGTCCTTGGAACCGAACCGGTCGTAGAGCGTCCGCTTCGTGACCCCGGACTCGGCGGCGATGGTGTCGACGCCCACCGCATGGATGCCCTGCTCGTAGAAGAGCCGGGACGCGGTGTCGAGGATTCGCCGGGCACCCGGCGTCAGTGAGTCGAGGTCGGCCGTGGGGGTGGCGGGCATTCTCGAGAATCTCCTTGCATTCACAGATCTGTGTACCTATGGTGGAAGGCAACTTCACAGATCAGTGTACCAAGGAGTGGTGATGGGACCCAGGAAGCGAATGCTCAGCAGGTGGATGCGCGAGTTCGCGGCCGGCGTGGACGCCGGTCACGCCATGCGGCACGGGCGTCAGGTGCACGCCGACTCTGTTGCCAGGCACCACCGGCACGGACGGAGCGCGCCGTGGGACAGCTGAGGTGGCGCAGGCCGACGACGACCCTGATCCCGTTGTACGACGCCCTGGACGCCTTGGGCGATGCAGGGACGATGGGGCGACACGAGGGCATCGTTCCGCTCGCCGCGGTGGTCGGCAGTGCGGCACGCGCCCAGGACTTCGACGAGGACTTCGGTCTCACCAACCCGGCGCTGCGCGGCCGGCGAGACGGGTTGGTCGCGATGCTTCGTGCCGGTGACCCTCTCGGGCCGGTCGACCTGGTCCAGCTGGGCGAGCTCTACTTCGTGCGCGACGGGCACCACCGTGTCTCGGCGGCCAAGAGCCTGGGCTGGGACAGCCTGCCGGCGAGGGTCACCCGAGTCTGCACGGTCGCCTACGCGATGTGCTGCCTGCGCAGGTCACACCTGCCCAGCAAGGCGGCCGAACGCAGGTTCCTGGAGCGCGTGCCGCTGCCCGACGACGTACGCCGTGACCTCTGGCTCGACGCCCCCGCTGACTGGGGCCGGCTGGCGGACTCGGCCGAGGCCTGGGCGCATCGCACGCGCAGCAGGCGGTGCGAGCCGGTCACCGATTCCGAGCTCGCCGCGTCGTGGTGGCGTGACGAGGTGGTCCCGGTGCTCGACCGGCTGCGTCCACGCGTCACGGACCTGCGCGACGTGCAGCTCTACGTCACCGCGCTCGCGGTCCGGGATCGGCTCGGGTCCTCGGACTGGCCCGACGACCTCGCCGAGCGGGTTGCTTCCTGAAGCCACCCGACGCTGCCGGGGTGGGTGCGACGTACGTTGCCCAGCGGCGCCTAGGGGCTGACCTGCCCGCGCAGCCGGGGCAGCACGATCACCGGCACCGGCGAGTGGCGCAGGATCCGCGCCGCGGTGGAGCCGAGGAACACGCTGGCCACGGGGCCGTGGTGGCTGGAGCCGACGACGAGCAGGTCGCCCGGCTGCCAGTCGGGCACACGCAGGGCGTTGTTCCAGCCGTCACCCTCGGCCACCCTCGCTCCAGTCACACTCACCTCACGCGATCCGAGCAGCTCGGCGAACTCGCGGTGGGCGCGGGTCACCTCCTCGTGCCAGGCGCGGATCACCGCGCCCGAGGCGAAGGCCGCGTTGGCCGACCGTTGGCGCACGAGGAAGGTCACCACCTCGACCTCGGCGCCCAGGCTCGCGGCCAGGGCGGCGACGGGCTCGGCCAGTGCGACGTCACCACGCGTCGGTTCCATCGCGAGCACGATGCGGCGTACCGCGCCGTCGTCCTGGTAGCCGCGCGGAGCGAGGGCGACCGGAACAGCCGAGCTGTGCACGAGCCGGTCAGTGGTGCTGCCGAGCGCGATGCGACCCAGACTGCCGACGGTGGCCGAGCCGGCCACCAGCAAGGTGGCCTTGCGGCGTACGCCCTCGTCGCGCAGCACCTGTGGCACGGAACGGCCGGTGCGCACCACCGTCTCGGCGGTGACGTCTGCGGGCAGCACATCTCGGGCGGCGGCGATCGCCTCCCGCGCCGAGTTGTTCAGGTGGGCTCGCCACTCGGCGTCGACATGGTGGGCGTCGCGCAGCCCCGGCGCATCGAAGGCGTCGTGCACCACGCAGCACAGCACCAGGGGCAGGCCCGTGGTGCTGGCGAGCTGCCCCGCCAGCCGCAGCCCTGCGGTGCTGCGGACATCGGGGCCGAATCCGACGACGATGCTCACGCGCTCGCCTCCTCTGCACGGGCCTTGGCACGCTTGCCGACCTTGGAGTGCCGGTAGCCGTAGCAGGCGTAGACCACGAAGCCGAGCAGCAGCCAGACCAGGAAGCGCAGCCAGGTCTCGACCGCGAGGCTGGCCATCAGGGCGAGGCAGCAGACCACCGACGCGATCGGCACCAGCGGCACCAGCGGGGTGCGGAAGGGGCGCTTCATGTCCGGCTGGGTGCGGCGCAGCACGGCGACCGCGACCGAGACCACGACGAACGCGAACAGCGTGCCGATGCTGACCATCTCGGCCAGCACGGAGATCGGGATCAGGCCGGCCAGCAGGGCCACCGCGCCGACCGTCAGCGAGGTCATCAGCACCGGGGTGCCCCACGTCGGGTGCACCCGGCTGAAGATCGGGGGCAGCAGGCCGTCGCGGGCGATCGCGAAGCCGATGCGTCCCATCGCGACGAGGTCGACCAGGATCACGGAGCTGAGTCCGGCGACGGCGGCGATGCCGACCAGGATTCCGGCCCAGCCGAGCCCGACCTGGTCGAAGACGTCGGCCACCGCGTCACCCTCGGACAGATCCTTGTAGTGCACCATGCCGGTCAGCACCAGGCAGACACCGACGTAGAGAAGGGTGCAGATGCCGAGCGTGCCGAGCAGCCCCATCGGCATGTCGCGTGCGGGCTTCTTGGTCTCCTCGCCGAGGTTGGCCACCGCCTCGAACCCGCTGTAGGCGAAGAAGACCACGGCGGCGGCGACGAACACACCGGCAACGCCGTACGTCGACGGCTCGATGCCGGTGACGAACTGCCACAGCGGGGCGGTCAGGGACCCGCTGTCGCTGCCACCGGACTCGGCCTTCGGGATGAACGGGGTCAGGTTGTCGGTCTTGACGTAGAAGAAGCCCACCGCGATCACGAAGAGACAGACGATCACCTTGATCGCCACCAGCCCGTTGGTCACCCACTTGGACTCGCGGATGCCCCGGATGGCGACGTAGCCGAGCACGAGGGTGATCGCGATCGCGCCGACGTTGATCACCGACCCCTCCTCCCCGAACCATTTCTGCGGAAGGTCGAAGACGCCCGCGACGTAGCCGGACCAGCCACGGGCCACCACCGCCGCACCCAGTGCGAACTCGAGGATCAGGTCCCACGCGATCACCCACGCGAAGATCTCGCCGATCGTCGTGTAGGCGTAGGTGTAGGAGCTGCCCGCGGTCGGAACGGCGGCGGCCAGCTCGGCGTAGCAGAGGGCGGCCAACAGGCTGACGAACCCGGCGATCAGGAAGCTGATCACCACCGCCGGTCCGGCGTTCTCCTTGGCCTGCAGACCGGTCAGGGTGAAGATGCCGGTGCCGATCACGATGCCGATGCCGAACCCGATCAGGTCACGGGCGGAGAGGTTCTGTTTGAGGTGGCCGGCGTGCTCGTCCTCGGGGTCTGCATCGTTCTGGTGGATGACGTCGTCGACGTGCTTGGTCCGAGTCAGATCCGAGAAATTCATCTCTCGAAGGTAGGACATACCAAGGGAAATTCGTCGCGTTTGCCGTCGCTCTCGGCGTGTGACACTGGGCGGGTGCCCGAGCAGAAGCAGTCCTCCGGATCCCTGCTGACCGTGATCGTGGCCCTCGTCGCCAACGCGCTGGTGGCGCTGGCGAAGTCAGCGGCCGCGGCGTTCACCGGCTCGGCAGCGATGGTCGCCGAGGCAGCGCACTCCTGGGCCGACACCGGCAACGAGGTGTTCCTGCTCTTCGCCGAACGCGCCGGCAGTCGTGAGCGCGACGAGACCCACCCGCGCGGCTACGGCAGGGCGACGTACGTCTGGTCGCTGGTGGCCGCCTTCGGTCTGTTCGCGGCCGGTTCGGTGGTCTCGGTGTGGCACGGCCTCACCGAGCTCACCGGCGAGGGCGAGGACCCGGACCACCTCATCAACTACGTCGTGCTCGGCGTGGCCTTCGTGCTCGAGGGAGTCTCGCTGCTCCAGGCCACCAGGCAGGTCGTGGGCGAGGCCAGGACGTGGGGGATGCGGCCGTTGAAGTTCGTGGACCGCACCTCGGACTCCACCCTGCGGGCGGTGTTCATGGAGGACTCGGCAGCGATCGCCGGACTGCTGCTCGCCGCCGCCGGCATCGGGCTGCACGAGCTGACCGGCAACGCCGTCTTCGACGCGCTGGGTTCGATCGCCGTCGGCGTGCTGCTCGGCTTCGTGGCGATCTTCCTCATGCGCCGCAACATGGACTACCTGCTCGGCCAGGAGATCTCGCCGGAGCTCGAGGAGCGCATCCTGGCCACGCTCAAGCAGCGTCCCGAGATCAACCGGGTCAGCTACCTGCATGTGGAGTACGTCGGCCCGCACCGCTTCTTCATCGTCGCCGCAGTGGACCTGACCGGGGACGACCGGGAGACCGAGCTCGCCATTCGGCTGCGCGGCCTCGAGGCCGAGCTCGAGCAGGAGGAGATGATCGAGGACGCCGTGCTCACCCTCGCCGTGCTCTCGGAGCCGACGCTGTAGGTGGCGAGCGGTCAGAGACCGGGGCGTCGGTAGGTCAGGTGGTTGACGTGCGGGGTGCTGCGCACCGACGCGATCTCGAGACTGATCTGCGGCACGCCGGCGAACACCCGTGAGCCTTCGTCGCCCGGGTCGCCGGCGGTGAACGGCACCACGTGCAGTCGCAGCTCGTCGATCAGGCCGAGGGCCAGGCACTGGTTGACCGTCCGGGCGCCGCCGGTGACCGACACGTTGCGGTCGCCCGCCTGTGCCTTGGCCTGCGCCATCGCCGACTCGACGCCGTCGGTGACGAAGTGGAACGTGCTGCCGCCCTCCATCGGGATCGACTCCCGTGCGTGGTGGCTGACCACGAAGACCGGCCCGTGGTAGGGCGGGTTGTCGCCCCACCAGCCCTTCCACTCCGGGTCGTGCTCACCCCTGCCGGCGGTGAACATGTTGCGTCCCATGACGAAGGCGCCGGCGTCGACGATCGCGGCCACCTCGGCCGCGTTCTCGTCGCCGTGCTCGAACATCCAGGAGTGCAGGTGCTCCACGGGGAAGTCGCCGAACGGCTGCTCGAGCCGCTGGTTCGGCCCGGCCGAGTAGCCGTCGAGGGTGATGCCGAGATCTGCGTGGACGAGGCCCATGTGGTGCTCCTTGGGGGTGGGTGGTGGGTGGGTCGAGGGCTGGTGGTGGGTGCGCCGTGCCTTGAACCCTCGGCGATCAGACCACGAGCCCTGGCAGAAGTCATCGGCCGATCCGAGCATGAACCCCGTGAGTGCACGATTCCTGTCGGGAATCGGCGAGAACCGGACAGGAACCGTGCACTCGACGGCGGCTCGGGAGCCGACCTCGGAGCACCGGACAGGAATCGAGAAGCGCAGGGCACGGCGGCCTGCTTGGATTGGTGCTGGTCGGATCCGCACCGAAGTCGGATCCGCACCGCCGCCCGAGAGATGGAGAACGATGACCCAGCACGTCGCCGACACCCACGACCTGATCCGGGTCCACGGGGCCCGGGAGAACAACCTCAAGGACGTCAGCATCGAGCTGCCCAAGCGCAGGCTGACCGTCTTCACCGGGGTCTCGGGCTCGGGCAAGAGCTCGCTGGTCTTCGCCACCATCGCGGCCGAGTCGCAGCGCATGATCAACGAGACCTACAGCACCTTCGTGCAGGGCTTCATGCCCAACCTGGCCCGCCCCGAGGTCGACAACATCGAGGGCGTCACGACCGCGATTCTCGTCGACCAGGAACGCATGGGCGCCAACGTGCGCTCGACGGTCGGCACGGCGACCGACGCGAACGCGATGCTCCGCGTGCTGTTCAGCCGCGTCGGTGACCCGTTCATCGGCCCTCCGACGGCGTTCGCGTTCAACGTGCCGACCCGCAGGGCGGGCGGCATGATGAGCACCGAGAAGGCCGGCGGCAGGGTCGAGAAGAAGGTCGTCAAGAACGCGGTCTACCTCGGCGGCATGTGCTCGGAGTGTGAAGGGCGGGGGAGCGTCTCCGACCTCGACCTGACCGAGATCTACGACGAGTCGAAGTCCCTCGTCGACGGCGCGATCCTGGTTCCCGGCTACACCGCCGACGGCTGGATGGTGGCCGCGTTCAAGGTCGCGGTGCCCGCCGACGTACCGATCAAGGACTTCACGAAGAAGCAGCTCGAGGACTTCCTGTACGCCGAGCCGCGCAAGGTCAAGGTCGAGAAGATCAACGTCACCTACGAGGGACTGATCCCCAAGATCCGCAAGTCGATGTTCAGCAAGGACGTCGACTCCCTGCAACCCCACATCAGGGCGTTCGTCGAGCGGGCCGCGGTCTTCGGCCCGTGCCCCGCGTGCGACGGCACGCGGCTCAACGAGGCGGCGCGGTCGGCGAAGGTGAACGGCAAGGGCATCGCCGAGGTCTGCTCGATGCAGATCACCGACGCTGCGGAGTGGGCGCGTGGCATCACGGACAAGTCCGTCGCGCCCTTGCTGGCCAACCTGCTGCACCTGTTCGACTCGTTCGTCGAGATCGGTCTCGGCTACCTCTCGCTCGACCGCCCCGCCGGCACCCTGTCGGGCGGAGAGGCCCAGCGCACCAAGATGATCCGACACCTGGGCTCGGCGCTCACCGACGTCACCTACGTCTTCGACGAGCCCAGCATCGGGTTGCACCCGCACGACATCGCACGGATGAACAAGCTGCTCCTCGAGCTGCGCGACAAGGGCAACACCGTGCTCGTGGTCGAGCACAAGCCGGAGACCATCGAGATCGCCGACCACGTCGTCGACCTCGGCCCGGGCGCGGGCACCGGCGGCGGCACCATCTGCTTCGAGGGCGACGTCGACGGTCTGCGGAAGTCCGAGACGCTCACCGGCCAGCACCTCAGCTATCGGGCCAGGCTCAAGGACGACGTACGCAAGGCGACCGGCGCGCTCGAGATCCGGGGTGCCTCGACCCACAACCTTCGCGACGTCGACGTCGACGTACCCACCGGGGTGCTGACGGTCGTGACCGGCGTGGCCGGTTCCGGCAAGAGCTCCCTGATCCACGGATCGGTGGCCGGTCGCGACGGGGTGGTGGTGATCGACCAGGGTGCGATCAAGGGATCGCGGCGCAGCAACCCGGCGACCTACACCGGCCTGCTCGAGCCCATCCGCAAGGCCTTCGCGAAGGCCAACGGCGTGAAGCCGGCGCTGTTCAGCGCCAACTCCGAAGGCGCCTGCGAGAGCTGCAACGGCAACGGCATGATCTACACCGAGCTCAGCTTCGTGGAGACCGTCGCGACCCTGTGCGAGGAGTGCCAGGGCAAGCGGTTCCAGGCCTCGGTCCTCGAGCTCACCTTCGGCGGCCTCAACATCGCCGACGTGCTCGACCTCCCGGTCACCGAGGCCCACGCGTTCTTCGCCGACGGCGACGCGAAGACCCCCGCGGCCGCGGCGATCCTGCAGCGCATGGAGGACGTCGGGCTCGGCTACCTCAAGCTCGGCCAGCCGCTGAACACGCTCTCGGGCGGCGAGCGCCAGCGGATCAAGCTGGCCATGCGCATGGGCGAGAAGGGCGGGGTCTACGTCCTCGACGAGCCCACGACCGGCCTCCACCTGGCCGACGTCGAGAACCTGCTGCGGCTGCTCGACCGGCTCGTCGACTCGGGGAAGACCGTCATCGTGATCGAGCACCACCAGGCCGTGATGGCCCATGCCGACTGGATCATCGACCTCGGCCCCGGCGCCGGACACGACGGCGGCACGGTGGTCTTCGAGGGAACGCCGGCCGATCTGGTGGCCGAGGCGAAGACGCTCACCGGCGAGCACCTGGCGGCGTACGTCGGCAGCTGACTCGCTGCCCCGAATCCATACTTGACTCGTTCAAGAGACGTGCGAGGATGGAGGGCATGACAGGGCAACACGACACCGTGCTGCGGAGTTCGGGCCTACGCGTCACCAAGCCGCGGCTGGCCGTCCTCGACGCGGTCCATGCGCACCCTCACGCGGACACCGCGGCGGTGCTGGCCGGCGTACGCCTGGCCTTGCCGAACGTCAGCCACCAAGCCGTCTACGACTGCCTGAGCGCGCTGACCGAGGCCGGCCTGCTGCGTCGCATCCAGCCGGCCGGGTCGGTGGCCCGCTACGAGCTGCGTGTCGGTGACAACCACCACCACGTCGTGTGCCGCACCTGCGGCGAGGTCGCCGACGTGGACTGCAGCGTCGGTGCCGCACCCTGCCTCACGCCCACGACCGACCACGGCTTCGTCATCGACGAGGCCGAGGTCGTCTATTGGGGGACCTGCCCGACCTGCTCATCCCGAACCGCACCTCTCACCCAGACCGCACCGATCATGAAGAAGGAAAGTCGATGACCAACGACTCCGGCACCGAGCTGAAGGACCTGAACGAGAGCAGCGCAAGCGGCTGTCCCGTGTTCCACGACGGTGGTGCCCACTCGACCCAGGGCGCCGCCAACCAGAGCTGGTGGCCCCAGCGCCTGAACCTGAAGATTCTCAACAAGAACGCCCCGGCGACCAACCCGCTCGGGTCTGACTTCGACTACCCGGCCGCCTTCGAGTCCCTCGACCTGGCCGAGGTGAAGCGCGACATCGAGTCCGTGCTGACCACCTCGCAGGACTGGTGGCCCGCCGACTTCGGGAACTACGGCCCGCTGATGATCCGGATGGCCTGGCACGGCGCCGGCACCTACCGGGTGCAGGACGGTCGTGGTGGGGCCGGCACCGGCCAGCAGCGCTTCGCGCCGCTGAACTCCTGGCCCGACAACGGCAACCTCGACAAGGCTCGTCGCCTGCTGTGGCCGGTGAAGAAGAAGCACGGCAAGAACCTCTCCTGGGCCGACCTCATGGTGCTGGCCGGCAACGTGGCACTGGAGTCCATGGGCTTCACGACCTTCGGCTACGCCGGTGGCCGCCCCGATTCGTGGGAGCCCGACGACGACGTCTACTGGGGCCCGGAGACCGAGTGGCTCGGCGACGAGCGCTACACCGGTGAGCGCGACCTCGACAACACGCTGGCCGCGGTCCAGATGGGCCTGATCTACGTCAACCCCGAAGGCCCCAACGGAAACCCTGACCCGCTCGCCTCGGCGATCGACATCCGCGAGACCTTCGCCCGGATGGCGATGGACGACGAGGAGACCGTCGCCCTGATCGCCGGCGGCCACACCTTCGGCAAGACCCACGGCGCCGGTGACGCCGAGCTGGTCGGGCCCGAGCCCGAGGGCGCACCGATCGAGCAGAACGGCCTCGGCTGGAAGAGCACCTACAAGAGCGGCAAGGGCCTCGACGCCATCACCAGTGGCATCGAGGTGACCTGGACCTACCACCCGACCCGGTGGGACAACGAGTTCTTCCACATCCTCTTCGCCTACGACTGGGAGCTCTTCAAGTCACCGGCCGGTGCGCACCAGTGGCGGCCCAAGAACGGTGCCGGGGCCGACATGGTGCCCGAGGCCGACGGCAGCGGCCGCCGCGAGCCCCGCATGCTCACCTCCGACATCGCGCTCCGCGAGGACCCGATCTACGGGCCGATCTCGAGGCGCTTCCACGAGAACCCCGACCAGTTCGCCGACGCGTTCGCCCGCGCCTGGTTCAAGCTGACCCACCGCGACATGGGCCCGATCGCGCGCTACTGCGGCCCCGAGGTCCCCACCGAGGAGCTCCTCTGGCAGGACCCGATCCCCGCCGTCGACGCGCCCTCGGCCGACGCGGTCGCCGCCGCGAAGCAGCAGATCGCGGACTCCGGTCTCAGCGTCACCCAGCTGGTCAAGACTGCCTGGGCGGCCGCGTCGTCCTACCGCCACTCCGACAAGCGGGGCGGTGCCAACGGTGGTCGTCTCCGCCTCGAGCCGCAGCGCAGCTGGGCCGCGAACGACCCGGCCGAGCTGGCGCCGGTGATCGCGCAGCTCGAGTCGATCGCCACCGAGACCGGGCTGAGCTTCGCCGACACCGTGGTGCTGGCCGGCAACGTGGGCGTCGAGCAGGCCGCGGCCGCCGCGGGCGTGACCGTCGAGGTGCCGTTCACCCCCGGTCGTGGTGACGCGACCCAGGAGCAGACGGACGTCGAGTCGTTCGCCTACCTCGAGCCGCGCGCCGACGGGTTCCGCAACTACGAGGGCGGCGACCTCAAGCTGCCGGCCGAGAACTACCTCGTCGACCGGGCGAACCTGCTCAACCTCTCCGCTCCCGAGATGACGGTGCTGGTCGGTGGCCTCCGGGTGCTCGGTGCGAACAGCGGCGGCTCGCAGGCCGGCGTACTCACCGACCGGGTGGGCGTGCTGAGCAACGACTTCTTCGTCAACCTGATGGACCTCGGCACCACCTGGCGTCCCGGTGACGGCCAGGGCACGTACGTCGGCGAGGGCGCCGAGGGCCAGGCGTGGACGGCGACCCGTGCCGACCTGGTGTTCAGCTCCAACTCCGAGCTGCGCGTGGTCGGTGAGGTCTACGCCAGTGACGACGCCGGCGAGAAGTTCGTCAACGACTTCGTCGCCGCCTGGGCCAAGGTGATGGACGCCGACAGGTACGACGTCCGCCGCTGACCCACCCGATGTGACGCGGGGCCGTGGTCGCTCCACACATGCTGTGACGCGTGTGGAGCGACCACACCAGCGTGCCCGGTGCGAGGTCTGTGGCCGCGCTTGCAACGGTCGGCGAGCCTGCCTGAGACGCCGTACGTCGTGTGCGGCAGGCTGGTGCCATGAGTGCGAACGATGCCGGCGGGATCGGCGAGCGGCTGGCGGCCTGGCTCGAGGGCCTGGGGTTGGCAGACCACGTGGGGGAAGCGGGCCTTCCTGTCCTGACCCGCGACGTGAACGGTGTCGCGGTCTGGACCGACCCGGCCACCGACGAGCCGTTGACCGTCGAGCAGCTCGAGAGCCTCGACGGGCTGCTGCACAACGAAGGCTCCGAACCCGAGCACGCCGTGCCTGTCGCGCTCGTCATGCTGGCCCGCAAGGCACGGGTGCGCGCCGAGCTCGTGGCCAGCCCGACCCACACCTACGACTCCTTGGCCGAGCTGC
This sequence comes from Nocardioides jensenii JCM 1364 = NBRC 14755, assembly GCF_001552535.1. GTDB lineage: Bacteria > Actinomycetota > Actinomycetes > Propionibacteriales > Nocardioidaceae > Nocardioides > Nocardioides jensenii. The sequence goes on from NZ_BCRJ01000062.1 coordinate 13,583, forward strand.
GTGGCGCCACGGTGAATGCCACGCGTTTCGCCGTGCACAAGGGGCAGGCGGAGCACTCCATGCTGGTGGTGGCCGACGACGGGAGCACGTTGATCCCGGCCTTCCAGTTGACCGACAGTGGCGACGTGCGACCCGAACTGGACGCGTTGCTGAAGCCGTTGCTGGCTGCCGGTATGGATCCGTGGAACGCCTGGGCGTGGTTGACCCAGCCGGTCGCGTTGCTGGGTGGGCTGGTGCCACATGAGGCGGCGGCCGATCCCGCCGAGGCGGCCGTGGCCGCCCACGCCGCCGTACGCCTGGCCGAACGGGTCACCGCAACGCCCTGACTCGTGCAGACTGGACAGGTGTGCACCAGGCCGGCGACCGCGCTCTACGGCAGGCTGATCCACGCCGAGGGTGACTCCGACGAGGACATCGCCGCGTCGGCCCGCCCGCACATCGCCCGCAACGGGCTCCGCCAGATGGGCGGTCAGGCCATGCAGGGCATCGGCGACCAGGTCGTCAACGCCAAGATCGTGCTGCCCTGGTTGATGGGCGCCGTCGGGGCTCCCGGGCTGCTGCTGGCCTTCCTCGTCCCGGTCCGCGAGGCAGGCTCCATGCTGCCGCAGGCGCCGGTGACCCCGTGGGTACGCCGACTGCGGGCCCGCAAGTGGGCCTGGGTGGCGGGGGCAGCGGCCCAGGCAGTCGGAAGCGCAGCGATGGCGGTGGCCGCTCTGACCCTCGAGGGCTGGCCCGCGGGGATCGCCATCATCGTCGCGCTCGCGGTCTTCGCGGTGGGTCGGGCCCTGTGCTCCCTGGCCAGCAAGGACGTGCTCGGTCGCACCGTGCCCAAGGGTCAACGCGGGCAGATCAACGGCGTCGTGTCCGTGCTCTCGGGTGCCTTCGCCCTGGTTCTGGGGCTCGGTCTCGAGGTCTGGGGCGGGGATGTCGGCGCCGGCCTCCTCGCCGTCCTGCTGCTCGGTGCGGCGCTCGCCTGGGTGGTCGGCCTGCTGGTCTTCGTGACCGTGCGCGAGCCCGAGGGATCCGTCGAGGAGCCCGATGACCAGTCGAGTTGGATCGCGGAGGCGTGGCACCTGCTGCGTGACGACGCGACCTTCCGACGCTTCGTGCTGGTGCGGTCACTGCTGCTGGTCTCGGCGTTGAGCCCTCCGTTCGTGGTCGCGATCGGCGTCGCCAATCAGGGCGACGGGCTCTCCGGGCTCGGGCTCTTCGTGATCGCCCAAGGGGTGGCCAACCTGATCGGTGGCCGCCTCTTCGGCCGGTTGGCCGACCGGTCCTCGCGGCTGCTGATGGTCGGCTGCGCGCTGGGCGCCTCCGCGATCACGATCGCGTTCCTGCTGCTGTTGCTGGCGCCCACGGTGCGTGAGTCGGCATGGCTCTACCCCGTGACCTACCTGCTGCTTGCCGTCGTGCACCTGGGCACCCGGCTGGCGCGCAAGACGTACGTCGTCGACATGGCCGAGGGCGACCGGCGCACGGAATACGTGGCGGTTGCCAACACCGCGATGGGAGTGCTGCTGCTGGTGACCGGAGGCGCCACCGCCGTGCTGTCGATCTGGGGCAATGGGCCGGCCCTGGTGCTGCTCGCGGTGCTCGGCGTCTGCGGTGCCGCCCTGGGCCGGTCACTGCCAGAGGTCAGCGCCGGGAGGTGAGCCGACGAAACCATCAGTGGAGGGTTTCACGCAGCCCGTGCGTGAAACCCTCCACTGATCGAGGTCATTCCTGCTTCGCCTCGTCGTACCGCTGGTGCAGTCGGGACCGCACCTCGTCCGGCGAGTAGGAACGGCGCTCCCGCTCGTCCCGCGCGATCACCGCGCCGGTCGCAGCGACTCCGGCAACACCGGCCAGGCCGACCCACTTCCACCAACGCTTCACCATGCCCCGACCTTAACCGCCATCCACGGCGGGGCCGGGCACACTGGGGTCGTGCTCGACATCGATGAGGCAATCCGGCTGACCCGCACCGGCGACCTGTGGCTGTTCCGCGGGCGCACGGTGACCGATCGTGCGATCCGAACGTTGACGAACGCGCCCGTCAACCACGTCGGCATGGCGGTGGTCCTCGACGACCTGCCGCCGCTGATGTGGCACGCCGAGCTCGGCAAGACCCTGATGGACCAGTGGACCGGCGACCACCACCGCGGGGTCCAGCTGCACGACCTGGCCGAGTCGCTGACGCGGTGGCGCGACGTCTACGGCCAGGCATCCTGGATGCGCCAGCTGATCCCCGAGGCCGGCAAGCCCGAGGAGGACGCGGCGATGCGCACGATCGCCCGCCTGGACGGAGTCTCGTTCCCCGGCACGATGAAGCTTGCGGGCCGTTGGCTGCGTGGTCGAGACGCCTACGTCCCACGCAGGAAGCGCGGTCGTCGAGTGCGCCCCGAGGCGGCCTTCTGCGCCGAGGTCACGGCCGAGACCCTGATGGAGATGGGGATTCTCGAGGATGACCGCAAGGCGCAGTGGTACGACCCCGGCACGTTCTGGAGCGGCGCCTACCTGCCGCTGACGGGTCCGTGGGCGTACGGCGGCGAGGTGCAGGTCGGCGAGGAGCCCACCGGACGGGCTCCGAGCAGCCGCACTCGTTGGCGGGCCTGACCTCCAGAGCTCCGGTCCGCGCTGCCCTACGCTTGCGCGCATGACGGACGACGCCCTGCGCGACTTCGACCTCGAGAGCTTCTCCGCCGACGGTACGACGCACCCGGTCTACCGCTCCGGGAGCGGACCGGCGGTGATCGTCATCGCCGAGATCCCCGGCATCACACCGAAGGTGGTGGAGTTCGCCCGCACCGTGCGCGACGAGGGCTTCACCGTCGTGATGCCGCACCTGTTCGGCGCACCCGGGCGGGACCCGAACCCGCCCGCGCACGGCTGGCCCGGAACGGTGGCGACCGGCGCCCGTGCGCTGGGCAGGGTCTGCGTCAGTCGCGAGTTCAGCCTGTTCGCCACCGGAAGGACTTCGCCGGTCGTGGCTTGGCTGCGCTCCCTGGCCGCGCAGGAACACGACCGCTGTGGCGGGCCGGGCGTCGGCGCGGTCGGAATGTGCCTGACCGGTGGCTTCGCGCTGGCGATGGCCACCGACGAGCGGATGCTGGCTCCGGTGCTCTCCCAGCCGTCGCTGCCGCTCACCCTGGTGCCCGGTCGCAAGCGCGGCACCGACATCTCGCCCGACGACCTCGCCGTCGTGAAGCAGCGCTGCCTGGCCGGTGACCTGCAGGTGATGGGGCTGCGGTTCCGCAGCGACAAGCTGGTCTCCGACGAGCGTTTCGCCTGGCTGCGCGACCAGCTCGGGGACGCGTTCGTCGCCGTCGAGCTCGACGATGCCGACGCCAACCCCGAGGGGTTGCTGCCCCCGCACTCGGTGCTCACCGAGCACCTCGTCGACGAACCCGGCACCCGAACCCGTCAGGCGCTGGACGACGTCCTCGCACTCTTCCGGACGAAGCTGCTGGCCTGAGGCCGTCAGCGAGGGCGCTCCCGGGTCAGGAGTAGCGGTGGCTCTTGGCCGCGTGGCCCTTCTCGCGGGTGCAGGTGCGACCGCCCATGTTGCGGTGGCCGCACAGCTCCTCGGTCGGGGCCTGGTCGTCGGCGGGCACCATGCCCTCGGCCGGTGCCGCCTCTGCATCGGCTCGCGGCTTCGCGGGTGCCACCGGCGCGCGCTCCGACTTCGCCGCCGTTGCGGGCTTCGGGGCCGCCTGCTTGGCGCGCGCGGCCGCGGCTTCGTAACGGGCTTCGCGCATCTTGCGCAGGTCATCCATCTTGCTCATCGTCGACTCACCCGGCTGACTCTAGTGCCTGCCACCGACACGGACGGATTCGTGGTATTTTTCTACCATGAGAACCACCATTGACGGAGCCGGGCGCATCGTGGTGCCCAAGGCGGTCCGCGATGCGATGGGGCTCAGCGCCGGACGAAAGATCGACGTGGTGTTCACCGACGGCCGCATCGAGATCGAGCTCGCACCTGCCGAGGTCGAGGTCACGACCGAACGCGGACTGCCCCGCGTCGTCTCGCGTGACCCCCTGCCCGAGCTCTCCGACGACCTGGTGCGCGACACTCTCGAAGCAACCCGACGGTGAGTGTGGCCACCACCTGCGACACCAGCGTCCTGGTTCCCGCACTCCTCGCCTGGCACCCAGATCATGCGGCGTGCCGTCGGGCGGTGACAGGCTCGGTCGACACCGTGCCGGCCCACGTGCTCCTGGAGTGCTACAGCGTGCTCACCCGTCTGCCGGCGCCGCACCGCCTTGCTGCCGCCGACGCGGCGCAGGCCGTCGGTGCCCTCCCGTGGAAGCCGCTGACGTTGCCCGCCGGGCGCCATCGCGACATCGTGATGACCCTGGCTCGTGACGGCATTCGTGGTGGCGCCGTGTATGACGCGCTCGTCGCGGCCACCGCGCTCCACCACGATCGGCTGCTGCTCACGCGAGATCGTCGGGCGCGGTCGACGTACGACGTGATCGGAGTGCGCCACACACTGGTGTGACCCGCGGCCGGCGGCCGGCCTCGTGCGTTCGACCGACTCGTCTACGCTCGACTCCCGTGAGCGTCCCCTTCCTCCAGCACGTCGACCTGCTGGACCTGCACGGCCGGGCAGCCGTGGCCAGCCTGGCCCAGCTGCAGCCCGGCGACCGGGTGCCACCACGCGACGCCTCGACCCGCGAGGTCATCGCCGACCACTGGGCCACCCTGGAGATCTGGGCGTGGTCGCTGGAGAACCCGACCGGCCACTGGAGCACCCGCGACGAACCGGACTCACCGGCCGACCACACCGCCCTCGTCGCCGGTGTCGCCGCGCAGCTGGACCGCATCGAGGCGGCGTTGCTGAAGTCGGGACCCGATGCCCCGATCGACTACTTCGGCGAGCCGGGCACGACCTCGCAGGTGGCCAGACTGCTGGCACACGAGACGATCACGGTGGGCTACGCCACCAGCCGAGCAGCGGGTCGTACGTCGCCTACGCTCGCGCCGGCCGTCGCCGCCGACGGCATCGACCAGGCCCTGGGCCACTGGAATGCGCCCGACGCGAGCGACACGTGGCGACCCGAGACCGTGGCGCTCCGGGCCTCCGACACCGGTGCGACCTGGCATCTGGGTGTGAGCCGTGCCCAACCGGGAGGCCTGCCCGAGATCCGCCTGGTCCCCGAGGGTGATCCGCAGGTGATGGTGAAGGCCGTGGCCACCGACCTGTTGTGGTGGCTGCACGGCCACGCGCCCGCCGACGGGACCGTCTCGGTGTCCGGTGATCCGGAGGCGCTCCACGCGCTGCGGTCCTCCTTGATGCACCCGGTTCCCGAGCCGCCACGGAAGCGTCGACGCTGGTTCGGCTGACACCTGCCTGACCATGGAGAAGTGCCGGCACGGGGACGCCGGAGAGTCTCCTTCGTTCAGGTGTCCCGAGGCGCGACGAGACTGTCCACGGGAGCGCTCGCGGCCAACATCCGCTCGGCCACCGTGCGGGCGGCGGCACGCACCTCGTCACCGCCGACGATCCGGTAGGGCACGGAGAGCCCGGCCAGAGCTTCGGCGTACATCCACGGATTGCTGGTCGTGCCGGTCAGCCGGGTGGTCGAGTCGTCGACGGCCTCGAGCCTGCCGAGTGCCCGCGGGAACCAGAACGAGTCGAGTGGCGCCTCGATCACCACCTCGACGTCGTACTCCCAGCCCGTCGACAGGTTCCGCTCGAGCTCGGCGACGGCATCGAGGTCCGTCGGCGGCACGAAGGTCGCCTCGTCGACCTCGACCGCCTGCACCCGGTCGATGCGCAGCGTGCGGACGTTGTCGCGGTCGATCAGGCGGCAGAGCAGGTACCAACGCCCGTGGCGTACGACGATCGCCCACGGCTCGGCCTCGCAGGACCACTCGGAACCGGCCTCGCTGCGATAGGACAACCGCACCACGCGATGACCCGAGACCGCCTCGACGAGTCGGGTGGTCGTCGCCGGGTCGGGGCGGGCAGCCGATCGGTCGGGGGCGGGCGCCGCGGCTCGGCGTACGGACTCGGCCTGGGCGGCGACCGGCTCGGGCAGGGCGCGCACGATCTTCCCGAGGGCGCTGCCCACCGGGTCGGTCGGGTCTCCGGCGCGGTGGTGCCCGTCCAGCACGGCCATCACCAGACCGAGGGCCTCGGTGGCGGTGAACGTCAACGGAGGCAGGCGCAGCCCGCGACCGACGCGGTAGCCGCCGTAGGGACCACGCTCGGACTCCACCGGGATGCCGGCCTCGCGGAGGATGTCGACGTAGCGGCGGACGGCCCGCTCGGAGACACCGAGCCGATCGGCCAGCCGTCGTGCGGTGATCCCCGGATGGCCCTGCAGCAGCTCGAGGGTGAGCAGCGCGCGCGCCGTCGGACTCGTCTCTGGTCTCATCGCGCCACCACCCCGGTTCCGGAAGAAGAACGTCCGCAAACGAGCCTATCGTCGGCCCATGACCCCGAGCAGCGGAAGCATCAGCATCGTCCCGGCCCATGACTTCGAGGACGTGGCCACGATGCTCGGGCCGAAGAACCCGGCGTCGTCGGTGTGCTTCTGCCTCAGCCATCGGATCCCGGCCAAGCTCAACCGGACGCTGATCGGCCCGGACCGCGCGGAGTTCGTGCGCGACCTGTGCTCGCGCGACGTGGCCCCCGGAGTCCTCGCCCACGACGGCAACGAGGTCGTCGGCTGGGCGGCGGTGGCCCCCAAGGCCGACCTGCCCTTTGCCAGGTCGACGAAGATCCCGCAGCTCGACGACCTGCCGGTGTGGTCGGTCTGGTGCCTCCGGGTGCGTCCCGGTCACCGAGGCCAGGGCGTCGCCCGGCACCTCATCCCCGGCGCCGTCGCGTACGCCGTCGCACAGGGTGCGCCGATGGTCGAGGGCTACCCGGTGGACAACGGGGAGTCGAAGGTCGACCTGACCATGGCGTACGTCGGCACGCGCCGGCTGTTCGAGGCGGCCGGCTTCACGATGGCCTCGACCACGGACGCCACCTCCGGTGGCTTTCCGCGGGTGATCATGCGCAAGGACCTGCGCACGTGACGCCGCACGAGCTCACCCGTGAACAGGCCCGGCGGATCGCCGTGCGGGCCCAGTTGCTCGACGAGCCGCGACCGACCGACCTGCTGGACGTCGTACGCCGTCTGACGCTGCTGCAGGCCGACCCGGCCAAGGCGGTCGCACCCAGTGCCGAGCTCGTGCTGTGGAGCCGCCTCGGCAACGGCTTCGTGGCCGAGGACCTCGAAGCCGCCCAGGTTGCCGGCTCGCTGGTCGAGCTCGACCTGCTGCTCAGGCCGGCCGAGGACATCGCCCTGTTCCGTGCGGAGATGGCGACCTGGCCCGGGGTCGGGCCGCTCAAGGAGTGGCAGGAGAGGATCCGCGACTGGATGATCGCCAACGACGGCTGCCGGCGCGACGTGCTCGACAGGTTGTCCCTCGAGGGCGCGCTCCCCGCGAGCGCGCTCCCCGACACGACCGTCGTGCCGTGGGAGTCGAGTGGCTGGAACAACGACCGGAGCCTGCGCAAGCTGCTCGACATGATGGTGGGCCGCGGCGAGATCGCAGCCGCCGGCGTCGAGGGACGGGAGCGGCTGTGGGACCTCGCCGAGCGCATCTATCCTGATCACCCGATCGTGCCGTACGACGCGGCGGTGGCGATCAGGAACCGACGCCGGTTGGCCGCCCTGGGGGTGGCCCGGGCGAAGTCGCAGAAGATGCCCAGCGAGCCCAACGACGTGGGAGAGAGCGGCGAGCCAGCGGTCATCGAGGGGGTGAAGGGCACCTGGCGGGTCGACCCGGCCCACCTCTCGGCAGTCGGCGCCGGCGACTTCACCGGACGCACCGCGCTGCTCTCACCGATCGACCGACTGGTGATCGATCGCAGGCGGATGGCGGAGATCTTCGAGTTCGACTACCAGCTGGAGATGTTCAAGCCCGCAGCGAAGCGGCGGTGGGGCTACTGGGCGATGCCGATCCTCCACGGCGACCGGCTGGTCGGGAAGCTCGACGCCACCTCCGACCGGGAGGCCGGGGTGCTGCAGGTCGACGCCGTGCACGAGGACGGCAGGTGGACCCGTGCGATGCGCTCGGCGGTGGACGCAGAGATCGCGAGGCTCGCCGGCTTCCTGGGGCTGGCTGAGTCGCGGGCCTGACCTGTGGAGAGCGGGTCGCCTGCCCGGCGTACCGAGGCCGGACCGGGCACCACCCGTGCCCACCATGGAGAAGGGCGGTCACGGTGTCGGTCACCTCGGGCGCCACCATGCCGACGCCCGGAACCACCCGACGCGGTGACCGAGGAGCTGTCCGTGAGCCTCGACCTCAACGAGGCCCTGGCCGACTGAGGTCCCGCGTGAAGCGGTGGCAGGGGGTCGGGATCGGGCCGTCCGGGCCCGTGGCGGCGTGGTCGAAGACACCCTCGTCGACCCAGCCCTGGCGTCGGTAGAACGCCTGGGCGCGGTCGTTGCCCGGCACCACCGCCAGCCAGGCCCTGTCGTGGCCGGCCGCGGCGATGAGACGCTCCGCCTCGGCCAGCAGCGCGACCGCGATGCCGCCGCCACGCTGGCCAGGGTCGACGTAGATGTGGTCGACCGCGTCGTCGGCGATCATCACGAACCCGACCACGGTGCCGGCGACCACGGCGACGGTCGTGTCCGGCACCCGCTCGGCGGCGACCCGGGCGAAGAACTCCGCCGGCCGCGCCGTGAGCAGCTCGTCGGGAACCCGGCCGGTGTGGGCCTCCGCCCAGCCGGGCTCCCAGATCCTCGCGACTGCTGGTGCGTCCTCGGTCGTGGCCGGGCGCAGGTGCATGGTGGCCAGGTCGGGGCTCAGCACGGAGTCCGGATCGACGATCTCGACGCTGACCCCGTCGACGCGGAGCCGCCGGATCACCTCCTCCAGCATCACCCGGGACACGTCATCCGCGTCACTGACCATGCTCAGGTCCAGGCGCACCCGGTCGGTCTCGACGTGGGCCTCGCTGACCGCGCGCACCACGGTCTCCGTGCCGGAGAAGCGCAACGGTCCCTGCAGTCGGTAGACCGTCGTGCCGCCGTCGTCGGTGACGAAGTGCCGTCGCAGGGTGGCGGCGTGGTGCGCGGCGACGTCCATCATGTGCAGGCCCATGTCGCGGGACAGTCGCTCGAAGACCTCCACGCCGCGGACGCTGTGGCCGTGCACGTCGAGCCGCGGTGAGAACACCGCGATGCCGACCTGGCCGGGCAGCGCGCCGAGGATGCCGCCGCTCACCCCGCTCTTCGCCGGGATGCCGACCGTGGTGACCCAGTCGCCGGCCGCGTCGTACATGCCACAGGTCGTCATCACGCTGAGCGACTGCCGGGTGACCTCGCGGGTGAAGATCTGCTCGCCGGTGATCGGCTGCACGCCGCCCCCGGCCAGGGTCGCGGCCATCAACGCCAGGTCGCGGCAGGTCACCCGGATCGCGCACTGACGCACGTAGCCGCGCACCGCGTCGACCGGGTCGGAGTCCATCACCCCGACCGCCTTGAGCATGTGGCCCATCGCGAGGTTGCGGTGCGAGGTGGACCACTCGGAGGCGAAGACCTGCTCGTCGACGGCGAGCTCTCGCCCGGCGCACCGGCTGAACAGGGCGAGGATGCGGGCGAAGCGCTCGTCGGAGTCGGCGCCGGGGATCAGCGAGTGGGTCAGGATCGCGCCGGCGTTGATCATCGGGTTCTCCGGGCGACCGGTCCCCTCCTCGAGGGAGATCTCGTTGAACGCCTCACCGGAGGGCTCCACGTCGATCTTCTCCAGCACGGCCGCCAGCCCGATCTCCGCGATGGCAAGGGCATAGACGAACGGCTTCGACATCGACTGCACGGTGAACTCCACCTGCGCATCGCCGGCGTCGTAGACCGCACCGTCCGGGGTGGCCACACAGATGCCGAGTCGATCGGGGTCAGCCGCGGCCAGCTCGGGGATGTAGTCGGCGACGCTGTCAGCATCCGGGCTGCAGGCGTCGAGCACGGCGGCCAGGTAGTCGGGGATCGGGGAGCGCATGCCACCACCGTACGGATCGGCGGGGCGGCCGAGGGGGCCGCGTGCTTGACTCCCGCCATGACTCATCGTGGGCCCAGGCCCTCCCTCGGGCTGATCGGGATGGTGCTCGTGCTCTCGTTGCTCGGCGCCTGCAGTGACGACGGTGGCGGCGACTCGGAGGTCGCAGGCGGGACGCCGACCTCGTCGTCCACGCCCAGGACGACGACCGCCCCCAGGCCGTCGGCTGCGTCGCCGACCGTCACACCCGTCGCGCCCGGCTCGCCGCAGGAACGGCCGACCGGCAGCGCGCGACTCAGGGGCATCGACGTCTCCCACCACCAGGGCGCCATCGACTGGGCTGCGGTGGCCGGCGACGACATCGACTTCGCCTATCTCAAGGCCACCGAGGGCAGCGGCTTCACCGACGACCGGTTCGACAGCTTCGCCCGCGAGGCCACGGCGGCGGGCCTGAAGGTCGGCGGCTACCACTACTACTCCCTGTGTACGCCGCCCGGGCCGCAGGCCGAGCACTTCGCTGCGACGCTCGAGGGAGCACCGACGGTCCTCCCGCCGGTGGTCGATCTCGAGCTGATCGGCAACTGCGACCCGCCTCCGGCGAAGGCGACCCTGCGGGCCGAGGTGGAGCAGTTCATCGGGCTCGTCGAGAAGGCCACCGATCACCGGATGGTGGTCTACTTCCACCCCGACTTCGAGGCGCACTACGCGATGGTCGACCTGCTGGACCGACCGCTGTGGGTACGGCGGGTGGGTGACCGTCCACCGCCGGGGGACTGGGTGATCTGGCAACGGGACGACGCGGGGACCGTCGACGGGATCGACACCCCGGTGGACATCGACGTGATGCGCCGCTGACAGTCCGACAGCGGATCGGTCACACCACCCACGTCACTCCACGGCGACGACCGAAAACCGCTCGCCCGCGGCCCTCGAAGGAACGAGAATGACGCGGTGACCTCTCCGGACAATCTGACGCTCCGGTCGTTCTGGGCAGCCTTGCCCCGTCCTGCCCGTTGGCTGCTGGCCTCCACCGTCTTCCAGGTGCTCGGCCGCGGTCTCACTCTCCCGTTCACCGTGATCTACCTCCATGAGGTGCGCGGCCTGACCCTCGACGTGGCCGGCACCATGATGGGCCTGGCGTTCGCCGTGGCCCTGGTGCTGACGCCACTGGCCGGCAACCTCACCGACCGCCTCGGTGCCCGGATCATGGTGATGGTGGGCAGTGCCGCCCAGAGCGTGGGCGTCGGCATCCTCGCCTTCGCCGACGACGTGGCGACCGTGACGCTGGCGATGGTGTTCATCGGCATCTGCAACGCCGGCGGCTGGTCGGCGTTCAACGTGCTGATCTCGTCGCTGGTCGACGGCCCCGTGCGGGTGCAGTACTTCGGGATCAACTTCGCCCTGATCAATCTCGGCATCGGGCTCGGCGGTGTGGTCGGTGGCGTGTACATCGACGTGCACCGGCCGGAGACGTTCACCACCATCTTCCTGATCGACGCGATCTGCATGCTGATCCCGATCGCGATGATGCTCGGCCCGTTGCGCCACGTGCACGGTCGGAGCGAGACCCCGGAGGAGGAGCAGGGGGTCGAGGTCGGCTACCTCACCCTGCTGCGCCGACCGGGTGTGCTCCACCTCGTGCTGATCGGCCTGGTCTTCTCGTTCGTCGGCTACGGGCAGATGGAGGCCGGCTTCCCGGCGTTCGCCCGCCAGGTCAGCGAGGTGTCGACGCGAGTGATCGGATGGGCCTTCGCGATCAACACCGTGGTGATCGTCGCGTTCCAGTTCTTCGTGCTGCGCCGCATCCACGGTCACCGCCGTACCCGGGTGGTCGTGCTGATGGCCGCGATCTGGGCGGGCTCGTGGCTCGTGCTCGGCGCCACCGGGCCCTTCGCCGGCACCCTGACCGCGGCCACGATGGTGCTGGTCTTCCACGCGCTGTTCGCCAGCGGCGAGACCCTGCTCCAACCGACGCTGCCGGCGATCACCAACGATCTCGCCCCGGCTCACCTGCGTGGTCGCTACAACGCGCTGACCTCCGGTGCCTTCCAGCTGGGTGCCGTCGTGGCGCCCCTGGTCGCCGGCGTCCTGCTGCGCCACCACCTCGGCAGCGCGTTCATCGGGGTGCTGCTGGCCGGGTGTGCCGTCCTGGCCGTGGTCGCCGTACGCCTCGAACGCCAGATCTCGCCGGAGGTCAACGGCGTCGGCGAGAAGGAGCCGACCCTCATCTAGGGACGTAAGCCGCGAACGCGCGCACCAGCAGCGCGGGGGGCAGGCGGTTCGGCGGTCGGGCGGGCTGGTTCACGCGAGATTGACACCCCCGTGCGACGGAAGTCACTCCCGATCTCGTCGCGCGAATTGCGTCATGGTCCCCGGCGTACGCCGTTTCACGTGCATGAACCAGAAGATTCGGGAGAGCAACGTCCTCAGTGTCCTGCACCGCGAGCGCCTCATCCTGGCCGGTTTCGCGGTCAACCTCGGCGCCGTCGCCATGGCGGTGCTGCACCAGGGCTGAGCCCGCGCCGGCCCGCATCCACCCGGGGTTAATGTGGGCCACATGTCCACCACCACTGCTCTCCAGGCCGTCACCGCCGGCGCCCCGTTCGAGGTCGCCGAGATCCCCGTCCGCGACCTGCGCGACGACGACATCCTCATCGACATCGCGTACGCCGGCATCTGCCACTCCGACATCCACCAGGTGCGCGAGGAGTGGGGCAAGGCGATCTTCCCGATGACCCCCGGTCACGAGATTGCCGGCGTCGTCTCCGCCGTCGGCGCCGGTGTCACCAAGCACAAGGTCGGCGATCGGGTCGGCGTCGGCTGCATGGTCGACTCCTGCGGCGAGTGCGAGTACTGCAAGGACGGCGAGGAGCAGTACTGCGTCAAGGGCGCCGTCATGACCTACAACGGGCGAGGGTTCGACGGCGAGGAGACCAAGGGCGGCTACGCCAAGCAGGTCGCGGTCTCCGAGCGGTTCGTCTGCTCCATCCCCGACGGCATCGGCCTCGACGAGGCCGCCCCCTGCTGTGCGCCGGCATCACCACCTGGGCGCCCCTCAAGCGCTGGGGCGTCGGGCCCGGCAGCAAGGTGGCCGTGATCGGCCTCGGCGGGCTCGGCCACATGGGCGTGAAGTTCGCCGCCGCGCTCGGGGCCGAGGTCACCGTGCTGTCCCGCAGCGACGCCAAGGCCGACGACAGCCGGGCACTCGGCGCGACCTCCCACGTCGCCACCGCCGACAGGCTGAACCTCAAGCCCCTGCGTGGCACCTTCGACGTGGTGCTCAACACGGTCAGCGCCGATCTCGATCTCAACGTGTACGTCGGCCTGCTGAAGCCGCTCGGCACCCTGGTCAACGTGGGCATGCCGCCCTCGGCGTGGGCGATCAAGCCCGGCTCGATCATCGGCGGGTCCCGCGTCGTGGCCGGTTCCAACATCGGCGGCATCCAGGCCACCCAGGACATGCTCGACTTCTGCGCCGAGAAGGGCATCGGTGCCTCGATCGAGACGATCGCCGCCTCGGACGTCGATGCGGCCTACGAACGGGTGGTCGCCGGCGACGTGCGCTACCGCTTCGTCATCGACACGGCCACGATCCAGGCCTGAACGCCGAGCGCTCGGTCGCGGTCGCGGCGGCGGGTCAACGGACGGGTTCCCGTTGAGTGCACGATCCATGTCCTCCTGAGGCCGGATTTCGACAGAAATCGTGCACTCAGATCGGTCCGGGCTGTCGGTGCACGGGGCTAGCGTAGGAACCACACCCCTCCTGGAGGAACCATGGCTTCCCTGTTGACTCCCTACCTCAGCTTCAACGGCAACGCCCGCGATGCGCTGGAGTTCTACCGCGACGTGTTCGGAGGCGAGCTCGACATCACCACGTTCGGTTCGCTCGGCCACCCCGATACACCCGAGGCCGACCTGGTCATGCACGGCCGGCTCGAGACGGCGGCGGGCTTCACGATGATGGGCGCCGACACCCCGCCCGGCATGACCTTTGCCCCGGCCGCCGGAATCACCATGATGCTCAGCGGTGATGACACCGAGACTCTCCATGCGTCCTGGGCGAAACTCGCCGAGGGCGGCATCGTCGGCACCGACCTGGCCAAGCAGGTGTGGGGCGACGAGTACGGCGACCTGGTCGACAGGTTCGGCACTCCCTGGGGCTTCAACATCAGCGCCGGCGGCGAATGAGTCAGAGGTGGTCGGGCACGATGAACGCGTCCGGGTCCTGACGGATCGGCATCGCACGCACCCCGTGCTCGACCATCATCGCGGTCCCTTTCACCAGTGCCTGCTGCTTGCGACGTGAGAGGCCGTCGAAGGCCCCCGGCTGACGGTGGTCCATCAGCTGACGGGTTCCGGCGGAGGCAGCCTCGGCGTACTCCTCGGGGGTGAACTCCGGCGACGCACCGACCGTCGGGCGCTCGGGGAGCGCGATCAGGGCGGTGAGGATCATCTCACCGGCAGCCGCGCGGTGGTGGTACTTCTCGATCTTCGACAGCTCTCGCCACGCGTCGTCACGGTTGCGCTTGAGCGGCCGGGACGCGGCGAAGAGCTTCTGCCCGACGGCGTCGACGGCCTCGGTCATCTCGCGTTCGGTGAACTTCATGGCGCCCAGTCAACCTCAACCGCTGTCAACGCTGCGTCACCGACCGGTCAACGGGCCACTCCTCGGCGAGGATCGCGTAGAGCAGGCCGTCGCGCCAGGTGCCGTCGCGGTGCAGTGAGTCCTTGACGGTGTGTGCCTCGCGGCGCATGCCCAGACGCTCCATCAACCGCCAGGACGCCTCGTTCTCGGCGAAGCACTCGGCCGTCACCCGGCGCAGACCGAGCCGTTCGAAGCAGAGCGCCAACGCGGCCCGGACCGCCTCGGTGGCGTAGCCCCGTCCGCCGTGGTCGGGGTGCAGCGACCAGCCCAGCTCGGCCTGGGTTCCGGCGGCGGCCTCACGCACCTCGGCCTGGGCCCAGGGGTCGAAGACCCGCAGCATCAGGTCGCCGATGACCTCGCCGTCGAGCTCGATCACGATGGTCAGGTCGATGGAATCCGGGTGCATGAACCAATGCACGTAGGCGTCGTGGTCGGTGGCAGCACGGGTGATCCACTGGCCGACCTCGGGGAGGCTGCGGAATCGCCAGGTGGCCTCGGCATCCTCGAAGGTCGCGGGGCGCAGCGTCAGCCGCTCGGTGCGCACGGGCCAGTCGATGCGGTCGAGGGTGCGGGACATGGCCTCCATTCTGCCGAGCGCCGCAAGCTGATTTCGGGCTCGTTCCCGCCGCACTGCAATGATCTGAGGCATGCGCACGATCGCTGCTCTCGGGAGCTCCCTGCTGTTGTTGCTGCCCACCGCCTGCTCGTCCGGTGACGAGGATGACGCCGGCACGACCGCCGTCGCGCTCGCGAAGGGGCTGAGCGACGGGTCGCTCGCCGACGTCCCGTTCACCGAGGGTGACCCGACCGACGAGTTCGGCGACGTCGTCGCCGGTCTCGGTGACGCACCGGTGGAGGTGAGTGCCGCGGACCCCGACCTCGACGGCGACAAGGGGACCGTGTCGCTGACCTGGACGTGGGACGTGAAGGGCAACGAGTGGAGCTACCGCTCCAGCGCCGACCTGGCGAAGGACGGCGACACCTGGAAGGTGGTGTGGCAGCGCAACCTGGTCGAGCCCTCGCTGACCGGCAAGGAGGTCATCGACGTCGACGTGCTGCTGCCCTCCCGTGGGGCGATCCTCGGCCCCGACGAGACACCGATCGTCGTCGACCGCGACGTCGTGAAGCTCGGACTCGACAAGTCGACCCTGACCCGCGCCGAAGAGGCGGTCAGTGCCCGAGCCATCGCTCGGGTGCTCGACATCGAGGTGGCGTCGTTCACCAAGCGGGTCAGGGCCAGTGGGGAGAAGGCGTTCGTCGAAGCCCTGGTGCTGCGCAAGGCCGACGCCGCGAACCTGCCGCCGGCGTACGGCGAGATCAAGGGCGCCGTGGCCATCGGCTCCCAGCGCCCGTTGGCGCCGACGAAGGAGTTCGCGGCACCGATCCTCGGCACCGTCGGTGAGGCCACCGCGGAGCTGATCGAG
This sequence comes from Nocardioides jensenii JCM 1364 = NBRC 14755, assembly GCF_001552535.1. GTDB lineage: Bacteria > Actinomycetota > Actinomycetes > Propionibacteriales > Nocardioidaceae > Nocardioides > Nocardioides jensenii. The sequence continues at coordinate 29,637 of NZ_BCRJ01000062.1, forward strand.
AAGTCCGGCGGTCGCCTCTCCGCGGGCGATCTCACCGGGCTCTCCGGACTCCAGGCAAGGTACGACGAACAGCTGTCGGGCACGTCCGGCGTACAGATCGAGGCGGTCGCGGGCAAGGGGAGCGAGCGCGAGCTGTTCACCACCCGCCCCGAGAACGGCCAGCCACTGACCCTCACCCTCGACAGCGAGCTGCAGCTGAGGGCCGAGCAGATCCTGGCGCAGACGAAGCCGGCCAGCGCCATCGTCGCGATCGACCCGACGACCGGTGACCTCCTCGCCGCTGCGAGCGGGCCCGGCTCGAAGGGCATCAACACCGCCACCTACGGGCAGTACGCACCGGGCTCGACCTTCAAGGTGGTCACCGCACTGGCCCTGCTGCGTGCCGGGCTCACCCCGGACACCGTCGTGCCGTGCACCTCGACCTTGGTCGTCGACGGCAAGACGTTCAAGAACTACGACGACTACCCGGCCTCGCACGTGGGTGACATCCCGTTCCGTGACGCGTTCGCCCAGTCCTGCAACACCGCCTTCATCGCCGAGCGCGACCGGTTGAAGAAGGGCGACCTCGCCGACGCGGCCGCGGCCCTCGGCCTCGGCGTCGACCACGACCTCGGCTTCCCGGCCTACTTCGGCCAGGTGCCCGACGCGGCGTCCGAGACCGAGAAGGCCGCCGACCAGATCGGTCAGGGCAAGATCCTGGCCTCCCCGATGGCGATGGCGGCCGTGGCCGCATCGGTGCGCGCCGGCCACACCGTCCTGCCCCGACTGATCGCCGACCACGACGTCGACCGGGTGCAGCCCGAGGTGCCGCTGACCGCAGGTGAGGCCAAGCAGCTGCAGCAACTCATGCGCGGCGTGGTGACCGACGGGTCCGCCGCGTTCCTCGCCGACCTCCCGGGCGAGGTGATGGCCAAGACCGGCACCGCCGAGTACGGCACCGGGGCCCCGTTGCCGACCCACACCTGGATGATCGCCTCGACCCCGAAGCTCGCGGTCGCGGTGTTCGTGGAGACCGGCCAGTCCGGCTCCGCCACCGCCGGTCCGCTGCTGCGCTCACTCCTCGAGCGCTGACCCGGACCGCTCGCCCGGCCGAAGCGTCGAGGCCGGGTGAGGGGAGAGGGGTTGCGCCCGGATCAGCGGTTGTTGGCGCTGAAGTGCTGGTAGTCCTTGAGCGAGTTCCAACCCCCACCCCAGCCCCACCCGATCGCGGCGAACGACCGCACCACGGGGCCGTCCGGCGTGATCATGCCGCGACGCACGGTGCCCCGGTCGAGATACGACGTCGCGAGCTCCGGCAGCACCAGATCCCCCTTCAGATACGGATTCTGGAAGGGATTGACGTCGACGGCCAGGCCGTAGGCGTGCTGGCTGTACGACGACCCGCCGGTGGACGGCCGGCAGTTGAACGCGCCGGTGCCGTTGCCGTCACCGGTCGGGGCAGCATCACGCTCGGCGACGGTGGTGACGGCGAGCTGCTCCATCGGGAAGTCGGCGTCCCACAGGTCGTGGAAGACCCGCACCAGCTGGTCGTCGACGGCGCTGTTGACCAGCAGCTCACCCGTGTGGCGCGAGCCGTCGAAGCCACGGAACGTCAACCGGATCCAGGACAGCTGGTCGGCGCGCACGGGGCATTCGGGTGCCCATGTCGAACGCGCGATCACCTGTGTTGGTGCGGGATCCGTGACGACCGCCTTGAACCCGGTGCCCGGCAGCATCGGCAGTGTGTCGGGCAGGGTGAACCGTCGGTTGCGCAGAGCGGGAGGCGTCGGGCGTTGCTCGCCGTACCCCTCAGCGGTGGTGGGAAGAACCCGCTTGCCGAGCCAGGGTGGGGGCACGGTGCCGAGCGGCGGCCGGGGTGTCGTCGACGCGCTCGGCCCGGGAGCGGGCTCGGACGAGGTCGACGCCGTCGGCCTGGCCACGGGGGTGTCGGCACCGTCGTCCGAGCAGCCGGCGACCAGCAGCGCGGTCGAGACCGCAACCACCGCCAGCATCCGTCCTCGCACGTCGTCGAGACTACGACCGGGCTGACCGGTGGGCAGCGAGGCGCCCGGCTGCGATGATCGGGCCATGGATGCGAGCACCCAGCCGGCGGAGTGGCTGCTGCGCCCTGCTCTGCCGAGCGACCTCGAGACGCTCGTCGAGCTGCGCGCCACCGTGATGCGCGAGGATCTGGAGCGGCTGGGCCGCTTCGACGAGCACCGGGTCCGGCAGCGGATGCGGGACTCCTTCTCCCCGGAGAACAGCTGGGTGGTCGAGGCCGACGGGGTGTTCGCGGGCTGCGTGAGCCTGCGGCCGGACGCCGACGCGACCTGGCTCGAGCACTTCTACCTCGCCCCGCAGGTGCAGAACCGCGGACTCGGCTCCGCAGTCCTCGCCTCGCTGCTGCAGCGGACCGATGCCGACGGGGTGCGGGTCCGGGTCAACGTCCTGCAGGGCAGCGCCGCCCGCCGTCTCTACGAACGACACGGATTCGCCCCGGACCGACAGGACGAGGTCGACGTGTGGATGGTGCGGCTGCCCGGTCGGGGTGCCGCGGTGGCTGACCTCGTGGCCCGGCTCCGCGCGGCGGGCTGCGTCTACGCCGAGGAGGAGGCCGCGATCCTGCTCGAGGCCGGCGAGGCCGGCTCAGCGGGAGATCTCGAGTCCCTGGTCGCCCGCCGGGTCGCGGGGGAGCCACTGGAGTACGTCGTGGGCTGGGCAGAGTTCTTCGGACTGCGGATCGCCGTGTCACCGGGGGTGTTCGTGCCGCGCCGACGCACCGAGTTCCTGGTCGAGCGGGCCGTCGCCCTGGCCCCGGGTGCCGGGCTGGTCGTCGACCTCTGCTGCGGATCGGGCGCGTTGGGGATCGCCTTCGTCGACCGGGTGCCCGGGGCCGAGCTGCATGCCGCCGACAGCGAGGACGCCGCGGTGGCCTGTGCCCAACGCAATGGGATCGCCCGCGTTCATCGCGGTGACCTGTTCGACGCGCTGCCCACCAGCCTGCGCGGACGGGTCGACGTACTCCTCGCGAACACACCGTACGTCCCGACCGACGGCATCGCGTTCCTGCCTCCCGAGGCGCGCGACCACGAGCCCGCGGTGACCCTCGACGGTGGGCACGACGGGCTGACCGTGGCCCGCCGGGTGGCCGCGTCGGCGACGGAGTGGCTGGCCCCCGACGGCATCGTGCTGATCGAGACCAGTAGGGCGCAGGCACCCGTGCTGACGCGGGTCTTCGCGGACCACGGCCTGGTGGCGACGGTCGCGCACGACGACGAGCTCGGTGCCACCGTGGTGATCGGACGAAGCGGCGCGGACAGCCCATTGTGACCGGCGACACCGAGGCCTAGTCTCCGAGAGTGGAGACCTTCGACTACCTCATCGTCGGCGCGGGCAGTGCCGGCGCCGTGCTCGCCAACCGACTCACCGAGGACTCGGGCACCACGGTCCTCCTGCTCGAGGCGGGGCCCCCGGCAGACGCCGACGAGATCGCGATCCCGGCTGCCTTCGCGACGCTGATCAAGACCCGCTGGGACTGGAACTACCGCACCGCCGAGCAGAAGCAGCTCAACGGTCGTCGTACCGACTGGCCACGGATGAAGGCGCTCGGCGGCTGCTCGTCGATGAACGCGATGATCTACATCCGCGGTAACCGGGCCGACTACGACACCTGGCGTGACGACTACGGGGCGACCGGCTGGGGGCACGACGACGTGCTGCCCTACTTCGTCAAGGCCGAGCGCAACACCCGCCTCGGCGGGCCGCTGCACGGGCAGGACGGGCCGTTGCACGTCGAGGACCGGCGCTACACACACCCGCTGACGGAGGCCTGGGTCGAGTCGGCCGTGGCCAGTGGCTTCAAGCCGACCGACGACTTCAACGGCGTCGACCAGGAGGGCGCCGGCCTCTACCAGGTGACCCAGCACAAGGGGCGTCGGTGGTCGACCGCGCGCGGCTACCTCGACCCGGCAGCAGCCCGGCCCAACCTCACCATCCGCACCGGCGTGCTCGCGGAGCGTGTCGTCATCGAGGGTGGCCGAGCCAAGGGCGTCGCCTACCTCGGCCCCGGTGGGCCGCAGACGGCGTACGCCGACGGGGAGGTGCTGGTGTGCGGTGGCGCCATCAACTCCCCCCAGCTCCTGATGCTCTCCGGTGTCGGCCCGGCGGCCCACCTGCGCGAGGTCGGTGTCGAGGTGGCCGTCGACCTGGCGATGGTGGGGCAGAACCTGCACGACCATCCCGTCACGCCACTGATCTTCCACACCCGCGGCACCACCGACCTGGCCGACCACAACAACCTCGCCAACTTCGCCCGGGCCAAGGCCACCGGAACCGGACCGCTGGTCTCCAACGTCGGCGAGGGTGGCGGCTTCTGGAAGAGCCGTGACGACCTCGCCGCCCCCGACCTGCAGGCACACATCGCGCCGAGTGCGTTCTGGGACAACGGGCTGCACGAGTCGACCACTCGCAGCGTGACGCTGGCCCCGACCCTGGTCAACGTGCTCAGCCGTGGCCAGATCCGGCTGCGGTCGACCAACCCGCACTGGCACCCCGAGATCGACCCGAACTACTTCGACGACCAGGCCGACCTCGACGCCATGGTCGCGGGCGCCCGACGCCTGATCGAGACCGCACGCACGGGACCGCTGGCCGGATTCATCGCCGGCCCGTCGATGCCGGCGATGAGCGACCCTGACGAGACCCAGCTGGTGGAGCACATCCGCGGCTACAGCCAGACGCTCTTCCACCCGGTCGGCACCTGCGCGATGGGCGATGACGAGCGCTCCGTGGTCGACCCCGAGCTGCGGGTCCGCGGCGTCGAGGGGCTCCGGGTCATCGACGCCAGCGTGATGCCGATGGTGCCCCGTGGCAACACCAACGCCCCCACGATCATGATCGCCGAGAAGGCAGCGGACCTGATCCGCGGCCGGGCCACCTCGAAGGAGAAGTGATGACCGAGAAGCTCGAGTCCCTCAACCCGATCACCGGAGACGTGGTCGGCACCTACCCGATCGACGACGCCGACTCGATCGCAGCCGCCGTGCAGCGAGCCCGCGCGTTGACCCCGTGGTGGGTCTCCATCGGGTACGACGGCCGCAAGGAGGTCCTGGCCCAGTGGCGCGGGGTGATCACCCGGCGCATGGCGCAGCTGGCGCAGGTCGTGCACGAGGAGACCGGCAAGCCGCACGCCGACGCGACCCTCGAGATCGGGCTGGCCATCGACCACCTGGCCTGGGCCGCCGGTCACGCGAAGAAGGTGCTCGGTCGCCGCACGGTGAACGCCGGTCTGCTGATGGCCAACCAGGTCGCCGAGCTGGAGTACAAGCCGCTCGGCGTCGTCGGGGTGATCGGGCCGTGGAACTACCCGGTCTTCACGCCGATGGGCTCGATCGTCTACGCCCTCGCGGCCGGCAACGCGGTCGTCTTCAAGCCCAGCGAGCATACGCCCGGCGTCGGCCAGTGGCTGGCCGACAGTCTCAGCGAGGTGCTGCCCGACCAGAGCCTGCTCACCTGCGTGCACGGGATCGGTCCGACCGGCACCGCGCTGTGCCGGGCCGACATCGACAAGCTGGCCTTCACGGGTTCGGCGGCGACCGGCAAGAAGGTGATGGCGACCTGCGCGGAGAACCTGATTCCGGTCGTGATCGAGGCCGGCGGCAAGGACGCGCTCCTCGTCGACCAGGACGTTGACCTCGCCGCCGCTGCGGATGCGGCCGCGTGGGGCGCCTTCTCCAACGCCGGCCAGACCTGTGTCGGTGTCGAGCGGATCTATGTCCACGACAAGGTCTACGACGGGTTCCTCACCGAGCTGACCAAGGCCGCGGACGGCGTACGAGCCGGAGTCGGTGGGCAGCTCGGCCCGATGACGATGGAGAGCCAGGTCGGCGTGGTGCGCAGCCACATCGAGGACGCGCTGGCCCGTGGGGGTCGTGCGGTGATCGGCGGCGCCGACGCGGTCGGCGACCGGTTCATCCAGCCGACCATCCTCGTCGACGTGCCCGAGGACTCCCTCGCGATCACCGAGGAGACCTTCGGGCCGACGGTGACCGTGACCCGGGTCAAGGACATGGACGAGGCCGTCGAGCTGGCCAACGGCGGCAAGTACGGCCTCGGCGGCGCGGTGTTCAGCAAGACCCGTGGCGCCGAGCTGGCCCAGAGACTGCGCTCGGGGATGACGTCGGTCAACTCGGTGATCGCGTTCGCCGGCGTGCCGTCCCTGCCGTTCGGCGGCGTCGGTGACTCCGGCTTCGGCCGCATCCACGGGGAGGACGGGCTCAAGGAGTTCACCTACACCCACGCCACGACCCGTCAACGGATGAAGCCGCTGATGAACCTGACCAGCTTCACGCGTGGGCAGAAGGAGGACACCGCCTTCGCCACCCTGCTCACCGCCCTGCACGGTCGGGCGTCCCGGGTGCGGGGGATCGCCGACTGAACCGACCCGGATCCGGCCTGAAGTCCACACGGAGCCGCCGGTTCTGGCAGTCTGTGAGGCATGTCCAGGAAGCCCCGGCGTCGTCGCGCCACGTCAGCAGTCGCTGCTGCCGTGCAGAAGTACGCAGACGCGCAGCCCGGACTGCAACCGGTCACCGAGCGGTACGTCGACCTGATCACCCACATGCTCGACGACGCCGGCATCAACTACCTCAGCGTCACCGGGCGCACGAAGTCGGTCGCCTCCTATGCCGCGAAGGCCGAGCGGCTGACCGAGGGCGAGGATCCGCTGACCGAGATCACCGACACCATCGGAGTGCGGGTGATCACCTACGTGCACGCGGACGTCGCGGCCGTGGCCGACGTGCTCGGCGACGAGCTGGTCATCCTCGACGACCGCGACCTCGGCCAGGAGACCGCCAACGAGGGCCGGTTCGGCTACTCCAGCCGTCACGTGCTGGTGACCGTGCGCGATGACGACACCAGTGAGCTGAACGGCAACAGCGCCTCCGTCCAGGTCCGCACCGTCCTCCAGCACGCGTGGGCCGAGTTCGAGCACGACATCCGCTACAAGGGCAAGATCCCCGAGGAGCACGCCCCCGACCTCGACCGTCGTTTCACCTTGGCCGCGGGCCTGCTGGAGCTGGCCGACAAGGAGTTCTCCCGCATCCGCGACGTCCTGCGCGCCACCGTCACCGAGGAGCGCGCCGAGGCCGACGAGGAGGACCCGCGCATCGACGCCAAGGAGCTGGCGACCTTCCTCAACACGCAGTACGCCGACGTCGGCTGGTCCCGCACCGACCACTACGCCTGGATCTCCGGGCTGCTGCTCGAGCTGGGCATCACCTCGCTCGACGAGCTGGCCGGGCTGCTGGTCTCGATCGACACCACCTCGATCGATGCGCGGATGGGCTACAAGTACCCAGCCGGCGCCGTACGCCGTCTCGACGACGCACTGCTGGCCGTCTTCGGGGCGCGGTACGTCGGCCTGCACGGCAACGCCCATCGCGTCGACCTGCTGCGTACCCGCCTCGAGAAGCTGCGCGCCGACCTGCCCGATCTCGCCGAGTAGCACTGGGGTGCGGCCGCCGGTCGGTCAGAGGGTGTTGGCGACCCGCCAGGCCGAGTGGATCGCGCCCTGGATGTAGCCGACGTCCGAGGCGTCGCCGACGACGTCGACCGGGATGCCCCGGTCGGCCAGCTGCTTGGCCAGCGGGGCCGCTGCCTCGACCTCGGAGGCGACCACGACCAGGTCGGCGGGCGCGGCGGCAACGCCGTCCTGGTGTCGGTAGCGGACCGTGCTGGGGGTGATCTCCTCCACGACGGCGTTGCGGAGCAGCGTCACGCCGTGCTGGCCGGTCTGGCGGACCGCCTCCCAGCGGCGTGGCATCGCCATCGGTAGCCCGAGCTGTGGCCCGGACTCGAGCACGGTGACCGACTTGCCGCGCTCGGCCATGAACTCGGCGAGCTCGAGGCCGACCAGGGAGCCGCCGATCACGACCACGTGCTTGCCGACCGGCAGGATCGTGCGGGTGGCGCGGGCGATCAGCTTCGGGTTGCGGGTGAGTCCGGTGATGCGGCCGGCACGTGCCGCCCATCGCATGGTCCGGGTTGCGCCGACCGCGCCGTCGGCGCCGGTGAGCAGCGCGCGGAGCGTGTCGCCGGTCTGCACGTGCGGCAGGGCCGCGCCCGGCACGGGCGGGAGCCCGCGGTGGGCGCCGGTGGCGACCACGACCGCGTCAGCCCGGAGGTCGGCGAGTGACTCCGGGGTGGCCCGGTGGCCGAGGAGCACCACGACGCCGAGTCGTTCCAGCTCGTGCTTCTGCCAGTCCAGCAGCGGACCGTTGGCGGGCGTGGTCAGCTGGGAGAACCAGGCCGACCCGCCGAGGCGGTCGCCGGCCTCGACCAGGGTGACCCGGTGGCCGCGTTCGCGGGAGACCCGCGCCGTCTCCATGCCGGCGGGCCCACCGCCGACCACGACGACATGGCGTGGTGAGGTCACCTGCAGCAGGACCGCCTTGCCCTCGTCGGCGAGCGCCGGGTTCACCGCGCACACGGGGGTGTCGTCCCAGAAGTTCTGCTCCACGCAGACGTAGCAGTTGATGCAGGGGCGCACGGACTCCCGGCGTCCGGCGCGGATCTTGTTGACCAGGTCGGGATCGGCCAGCAGTTGCCGCCCCATCGCGACGAAGTCGGCGTCGCCGGAGGCGAGCGTGTCCTCGGCGACCTCGGGGAGCATGCGGCCGACCGCGATCACGGGGATGCCGACGGCGGCCTTCACCTGGCGGGCGTAGTCGCGGTAGGCGGCCACCTGGTTGGGCAGGGGGCCCTTGGTGAAGTCACGGAAGGCGTTGCGACCCCAGGCGGTGACGTGGATGGCGTCGGCGCCGGCGGCCTCCATCAGGCGCGCGGCGCGGACGGTCTCCTCGGTGGTCAGCGAGCCCTCCTCGCCGAACTCCTGCCCGGCCACGCGGACCAGGATGGCGAGGCGGTCGCCCACCTCGGCCCGGACCGCCTTGATCGTCTCGCAGACCAGGCGGGCGCGGTTCTCGAGCGAGCCGCCCCACCGGTCGGTACGCCGGTTGTCGGCGCGGCTGAGGAATCCCCCGAGCAGGTAGCCGTGGGCGCAGTGCACCTCGATGGCGTCGGCACCGGCCTCCATGATCCGGCGGGCGGCCTGGGCGAACTGGTCGATCACCCAGGCGAGGTCCTCCTCGGTGGCCTCACGGTAGGTGCTCTTCATCCCCCCGGACACCGCAGCCATCCTGGTGAGCTCCTCGGCGGTGTTGTCACGCAGGGCCTCGAGATCGCGGTCGACGATCGGCGTCGACGGCACCAGCATCGGCCGGCCCTGGGCGACGTCGATGCGGGCCACCTTGCCGTGGTGGGTCGCCTGCACGCAGAGCAACGAACCGGCCCGGTGCACCGCGTCGGCGAGCGCCCGCAGCCCGGGGATGAACCTGTCGTCGGAGAGGCCGGGCTCCTTGAGGCTGGTCGCTCCGACGGGGAACGCCACGGCGGAGGCGGAGGTGATCACCATGCCGGTGCCCCCGGCAGCGCGGGCCGCGTAGTGGGCGATGTCCTGCTCGTCGATCACACCGTCGTGGCACACGTTCATGTCCATCGCCGGCATCACCACCCGGTTGGGCAGGGTCAGGTGCCCGATCCGGCCGGGGGAGAGCAGGTGGGCGAAGTCGTTCCGGGGGCGCTTGGTTCGCATGGTGCCGTCACGGTAGGTGCAGACGGCGTCAGGCGACGACCCACTTCCCGGAGGTTGGGACTGGATCCGTTGCCGGCCTCCCGCGATCGCATCCGCCAGGCCATCACCGACGAGGTGCCGGCCCCGACGGCGCACAGGAGCACGGCCAGTCCGGCGGCGGCGGCGTATCCGTCGCCGGGGGCACTGCCGGTGCGGCCGTCGTACATGCCGACGACGGTGAGGGACAGGGCGCTGCCGGCGGAGAAGCCCAGGTAGCGCAGGACCTGGTTGAAGCTCAGCGCGCTGCTGGTCTCCGACTCGGGGATGAAGCGCACCATCAACCACGGCATCGCGGAGAACGAGAGCCCGCTGCCGATCCCGGTGAGCGCCATGGCCACGAAGGCCTGCCACAGGTGGGCGTGTGCGGTGGCCAGCACCAGGTTGCCGACCAGGAAGGCCACACAGCCCAGGGGCAGCAGCATGTCGGGGCCGATGATCGGGGCCAGGCGCAGCGACAGCCGGTTGGCCAGCACGCTGGCGACGGCGAACGGCACCATCGCGAGCCCGCTCATGCTCACGGAATGGCCGAGCCCGAAGCCGCTGGCGGGGTCGGCCTGCACGAGCACCATCCCGAGCGAGAGGCACACATACATGCCCGCTCCGGCGACCACGGCGATCAGGTTGGCGCCGAACACGCCGGGGCGGCCCGCGACGCGCAGGTCGACGACCGGGTCCTCGGCGCGCAGCAGCCACCACACGCAACCGACCAGCGCCACCAGCGAGAGGGACAAGGTGCCCAGGGCCGGCGTCGAGGTCCAGCCCCACCGGTAGCCCCGGCTCAGCACCAGCAGCAGGCCGAACGTGCTTGACGCGATCAGCACCGCACCCGGCCAGTCCACCCGGGGTTGTGTGTCGGCCCGACCGGATCCGGGCACGGCGACCACGGAGAACACCAACGCGGAGAGGCTGAGCGCGAAGGTCAGCCAGAACGCGCCGGCCAGCCCGGCCCACTGCGCGGCGAGGGCGGCGATGGGGAAGCCCAGGCCGGTGCCGGTCACGGTGGTCAGGGAGAGCAGCGCCATCCAGTTGCGGTGTCGCTCGGGCGGGAGGTGCTCGCGCACCAACGAGAGCGCCAACGGGTAGACGCAGAAGCCGATGCCCTGCAGGGTGCGACCGGCCAGAAGGAAACCGAAGCGGAGAGGCAGTGCGGCCAGCGCGGAGCCGAGGCAGACCAGGGCGACCACGACCAGGATCGTGGGCCTCCGTCGACGACCGCTGGCCAGGCGACCCACCACGACGGTGGCGACCGCACCCATCAGCAGGGTGGCGGTGAGCGACCACTGGGCGGTGTCGAGGGAGACGCCCTCCTCTCGCGCGATCAGCGGGACCAACGGTGCGCCGACGCTGCTCACGATCGGTCCGACGGCGGCGAGTTGCAGCAGCACGGGCAGCAGCAGGCGTTGCCGCAGGGTCATCTCGCACGTCCTCACTTCTTCCGTGGACGGCTCACCGTTGCAGCCTCTGACCCGCGAGCGGGGGTCGACTCTCGTTCGGCGGGACTCGTGGCTCAGCGTGCCCGGTTGCGCACGGCCACTGCGTCACGCAGCGCCTCCGCGCCGGAGTGGGCTCGCACGGTGACGGTCCTGACGTCTCCCCGGCGCGCCCGCGACGTGCGGGTGACCCTCACCGTCATCGTCCAGTGCCCTCCGGCGGCGACCCGCGGAGTGCGGAGGGTGCCGGCCACGACGCGGGCAGTCACGTTCCTCCCACCGGTGAAGTAGGCGACCAGGAACCTCCTGCTGCCGCTCGTGCCGCTGACCCGGAACCGGTCGCTCAGCATCCCGTCGTTGTCAATGCGTACGACGGTCACGTCGGACCGTCCGCGACGGATCGACCGGGTGATCGTCTGCCGGGTGGGTGAGCCGTAGATGTCGTTGCCGACGACCGTCCGGGCCGCCGTGGCGCGGAGCATGGCATCGGGTCGGTGAGCGGGTTCGACCACGTAGGTGCGCGACTGCGTGCTCGTGTTGCCGGCACCGTCGGTGGCGGTGACCCTGACCGTGTGGCGACCGGTGCGCGAGGTGTCGAGACGGTCGGCGACGATGCCGGTGGTGACGCACGCGCGCAGGCTCGAGCCGCCGCGGTCGGTGCAGCTGAACCGCGGCCTGACCACCTGCCCGCGGTGGAACGTGGCGCTGGCGGTGACCGGCAGTCTCACCTCCGGGGCGGTGACGTCCTCGATGGTGGTGACGTGGGCGCGATAGGTGAACAGGCGGTCGTTCTCGGTCGGGTTCGTGTCGCGCAGCTCCCAGAGCTTGGCGCCGCCGGGGGCGAGCTCGGTCGCCATGACGGCACGCGACGAGGCCCATCCGATGATGCGGTGGCCGTCGGCGAGCTGCTCGACGTTGCCCGCGAAGAGTGCCTTTCGCTCGTCCTCGGTGAAGGAGGAGACCAGGGTCGCAGTCCAGGTGGACTCGTCGATCGCGTACTCGGTGATCCGGGTGAACGCACGAGTGACCTCCGGGCCCGCGGGGTCGGCCGGATCGATGCAGAAGGTGCCGAAGACTCCGCCGTAGGAGCCGTTGTCGAAGATGAGGATGTGGCCGTTGGGCAGCTCGCTGGCGGAGTGCTGGGCACACGGGCCGTAGTGGGGATCGGCCGCGAAGTCGAAGTCGCTCCTGTGCCCGCCCAGTCGCCACAGGACGTCACCCTGTTGGTGGCCGTCCTCGCTCCTGAGAGCGATCTTGAAGACGGCGCTGAAGTGCCGGAACGAGGCGAGCAGGTTGCCGTCGGCCGTGACCGCGATCGAGTTGATGTGGGCGTAGTCGGCTCGGTCGTGAAGGACGGTCTCGTGGGGGATGTCGACGTGTTCGGCGGAGTTCCAGGTGAACGTGACCCGGCCCTCGGGGTCGATGCCCTGGATGACCGCGTCGAGGTTGCCGGAGGTCCGGTTCGGCTCGTAGGCGATGAGGAAGGAGCTTCCGTCGGCAGCCAGGATCGAATCATGGCCGTCGGTGTTGGTCAGACCCAGTGTCTCGTGAGTGCGCAGCGGCGTCAGGTCTTCGCCGAGCTCCACCACGGCACCGCCGCTGCGGCCGGGGCTGGTGCCGGACTCACGGGAGGCCGAGAGGGTGCCGTTCGGCTGTCGCTTGAAGTCGAGCGATGAGCTCTCCTCGTGGGCGAGCGCCGGGACGCCGTTGCGGTCGACGGCCGTCTCGAAGCTGGTGGCACCCTCGGTGAACCTCGACAACGTCATGAGCACCTGGCCCTCACTCACCGCAGCGTTCGGTGGGGTCGTGCGTTCGAGCGTGGGGAACCCGGGTGGGAGATAGATCGCGGAGTGCGCCTTGGTGCCACCGGCGTCCTTGAAGATCACCGAGACCTCGTCGTTGGGCTCGAGACCGGTGACGGTGCGGGTGCCGTTCGGCGCCAACCGGCCGTCGATGAAGACCTTCCCCCGGCTGTCGCTCGTCTTCGCGGTCACCGTGACGGTGCCCGTGCTCGCCTCGGTGCTCGTGATCCCGTAGCGGGGCACGGCGGGCGAGAAGACGGGGTACGTCGCGACACCGGTGCCCTCGATGCGCAGGGTGTGCGTCGGTGCGGCCGTCGGAGGGGCGGAGACCCCGGCCTCGGCCGCGGGTGGCGTGACGAGCACAGGCGTGACGACGAGAGCCGCAACCAGAGCGGTGACCAGGGCAGCGAGCTTCACGTGCATGACTCACGTTCGCATGCGCCGGGGCGCGGCGACCCGCGAACCAGAATTTTCGGTACGCCGGTCTTCAGGCACGTGCTCTCGTGCGCTGGTTGATCAGAACCAGTCGAGCGTCTGGAGAATGAGCCATCCCAGCGTGAACGCGGCCGCCGTCAGAAGTGGTGCTGCCGTCGCCGACCTGGCGTTCCACAGGCGCCAGAGGACGACGACGAGTGACGCCGCGGCTCCTGCCTGACACGTGGCGGAAAGGACGCCCGCCCAGTCCGACCGTGCAAGGGCGAATCCCGCTCGGGTCGTGGCCAGGACGGCGAAGGCGGCCAAGAGCGCGACCAGCACCCGGAGCGACCGACTCGGTGTGGGCAGTGCTCCCGGTCGGTCTTCGGAGAGTTCATTCGCGGCCGGCACGTTCACCCCCCAGCTCGGTGGCCATTGCCGTCATCGTTCCGCTCACTCCCAGGGATGCCTCCGTCGCAGCGAATCCTAGGTGGGCCACGGGGCCCGTGACGGCGAATTCGGAGAACCCGTCATGCCTCGCCGAGCCGCAGCGACATCAGCATGCGGTTGTTCAGCGGCCAGAGCATCAGCAGAGCCATCGCGGTGCCGAACGCGCACAACGCGACGGTCACCGACGTCAGCCCGGCCAACGCTCCGAAGGAGACCATCGCAACCGGCATGAACACGTCGTCGCCCAGCTTCTGGATCGAGACCATCCGGCCGAGGTGGGCGCCGTCGACCGTGGTCATGAAGACCGCGCCGAGCAGGGCCGAGGCGACCCCGGCAGTGACGCCGATCGTCAAGCAGGCAAGGGAGCTGAGCCACCACGGGCCGAGTCCGAGCGCCGGGATGGCGACGCCCTGTGCGACCAGGCAGCCGAATCCGGTGCGCGCCGGGAACCGTGCCTTCCAGCGCAGCATCGACAGGGCGCCGACCGCGGCACCGAGGCCGACCAGGGCCTCGAGGAGGCCGACCGACTGGGCGCCCCATCCCTCGGACGAGGCACGCAGCGGGATGCCGAGACCCAGGGCCGGGGTGACCGCGAGGTTGAGCCCCGAGAGTGCGAGCACGAGCAACCGTGTGACCGGCGTACGACGCAGGTGGGTGAATCCGCCGCGGATGCTGCGCAGCACCGGTTCCGCATCGGCGCGGTCGAGCGGGTGGCGCGGGCGCAGCCAGATCGCGAGGAAGGCGATGATGCCGACGAAGGTGAGCGCGTCGACCGACGCGCTGCCCTCGATGCCGGCGTTGGCGACGAGGAAGCCCCCGATCGCTGCCCCGATCATCGTGCCCAGCCGGTTGCCGAGCTGAGCGAGGCCACCGAACGCGGGCAGGTCAGCCGGCCGGACCAGCTGTCGCCCGATCGTGGACGCCGCCGGTTCGTGGACCGCATCGGTGATGCCGAACGCGATGGCGACGAGCAGCAGCATCAGGACGGAGGGCCCGGTGGTGGTCACCCACACGGCGGCGGCGACCAGCACCACGACCCGCACCGTGTTGGCGACGACCATCACCCGCCGGGCGTCGTACCGGTCGGCCACGACGCCGCCGACCAGCAGCACGACGGCGCGGGGGATGGTGCCCGCGGCCACCACGAGTCCGGCCGTCGCGGGGCTGGCGACCTGGACGGCAGTCCAGGCCAGGGCGATGGTCCAGATCGCGTCGCCGGCGTCGGAGAGCGACTTCATCAGGATCCACAGCTGGACCAGGCGATCGCGCGCGAACGCGGGCGCCTCGCGTGCGGCGACGGCGGTGCTCATGGTTGGGAGGGGAAGCCGTGGGTGAAGACGAAGACCGGTTCGCGCTGCTGGCCGTCGTCACCGTCGATCGCAGCGATCCAGTCGCGTGTCGTCGCGTTCAGCAGCTCCTGGAGGTGGTCGAGCTCGGCGGCGGTGGCCTGCGTGGTGGTGCTCGAGCTGAACGCGGCAGTGCGCCACTCGGTCGCCGCGCGGTCGGCCCGGCGCTTCCAGGCAACCAGCTTGCCGAACTGGTGGTCGATGTTCAGCTTCTCGGCGGCCTTGGCCTGCATGCGGTCGGCCGGCCTGTCGTCGAACTCCTCGACCGACCACGAGAAGGAGCTGTCCGCCGAGGCCCGCCACCAGCTGGTGCGGCCGTCGGTGGCCAGCTCGGGGGCCCGTTCGACCATGCCGACGCGCTCCAGCATGCGGAGGTGGTGGCTGATGCTGCCGACCTGCTCGTCCAGGGCGGCGGCCAGCTCGGTGACCTGGCTCGCTTCGTGGATGCCCAGGTAGTCGATGATGCGCCGCCGCGTGGGGTGGTAGACGGCGCGCAGGGTCTCGATGGAGGTCATGCCGAGGACGCTAGGAGCGTCTCCGTGATTCAACAAGAGTTCTTGTACATCTCCGGACGGTGCCGCTCAGGGCCGGCGTACGACGCCCTCACTCGAGGCCGCAGGACGTCAGGGCCCACGTGATCGTCTGTTCGGCGACCCGGGGAGACATGCGCAGGATGACCTCGCCACGGTGCCCCCCGACGCGCAGGTGCAGCCGGAACGCCGTGGCGCCACCTGACTCCTGGAACGCGTGCGAGTCACAGCGGGCCGGGATCGCCGGCAGCTCGATGCGCTGCGGAGAACCGGTGCCGTCGACGCGGGTGCGGGGGTGCCACACGGCGGAGCCCGAGGGCGCGATCACGGGAGTGCCGTTCACGGCATCCAGCACGAACCAGCCGTTCCGTCCGGTCGGGTGGGCCTCCATCACCAGCGTCGCGGACGTGCCCGTCCCGGAACCGTCGACCTCCACGTCGGTGAACCTGAGGTCGGCGATCCGGTTCACGGCGAGCTCGAGGCAGCGCTGGGCGACGTACTGCTCGATGGTGTCGTTCACGTCGGCGACCCGCAGCGTGTCCACGTCGCCGCGTCGGTGCACCACCACCGTGCCCGAGCCCGAGCGATGCGTGCAGTCCGGCTCGGGGAGGTCGAAGGAGTAGCCGCGTTCGGAGCGGGCCGGGATGGTGCGCATCCGGTCGCCTTCGACGGTCACCCGCAGCCGCGGGTCGCGGTAGTGGATCGAGGTGGGGGTGTAGTCCCGGGCCCGGTCGTTGAGGATCCACACCTGGAACTGGCCGACGGCGGCATCGCGGGAGTGCTGTCGCACGTTGGCGACCAGGCGACCCGACGGCGGGCCCGGTGGCGGCGGCGTCGGCGCGGTCAGCGTCGGGATCGGGTGGGTCGCCGTCGCCGGGCCGTCGTCGGCATGGTCGGCCCCGCACCCGCCGACGGCGACCAGCACGACGATCACCAGGGCGGGGAGTGACACCGACGTCGACACCTTCAGAGCACACCACCGCAGGCCCTCGACGACAACCCTGGACGATGAGAGGAAGGCAGGTGCTGGAACGGATTCGTGGTTCGAGGTGAAGCTCACCAGGGGCTGGGCTTGAAGTCCTTCACGAAGCAGCCGTAGAGGTCCTCGCCGGACTCGCCGAGCACGATCGGGTCGTAGACCCGGGCGGCGCCGTCGACCAGGTCGAGCGGCGCGTGCCACCCCTCGGCGGCGATGCGCAGCTTGTCCTGGTGCGGACGCTCGTCGGTGATCCAGCCGGTGTCGACGGCGGTCATCAGGATCTGGTCGGTCTCGAACATCTCGCCCGCGCTGGTGCGGGTCATCATGTTCAGCGCGGCCTTGGCCATGTTGGTGTGCGGGTGGCCGGCGCCCTTGTAGCGGCGGGAGAACTGGCCTTCCATCGCCGACACGTTGACGACGTACGCCCTCCGGGCACCGGCCTGGACGGCGGCCCGCATCGCCGGACGCAACCGGGAGACCAGCAGGAACGGCGCGATCGAGTTGCAGAACTGCACCTCGAGCAGCTCCAGCGGGTCGACCTCGTCGACGACTTGGGTCCACGAGTTCACCGTGGCCGTGTCGGGCAGCAGCCCGCCGGCGTCGACCGCGGTGCCGGCCAGGTGCGCCTCGAGGGAGGCGTTGCCCGCCGAGAGGGCGAGCGAGGTCAGTGACGCCGCGGTGTGCGCGGCCCGGGCGTGCTCGAGCGACTCGCCCTCGTGGTGGGCGACCGCGTCGGTGCTCAGTGCGCCGGCGATCGCCGCCGGGTGCGCCTCGGAGATGCGGTCGAACCTGACCATCTCGGGCAGCTCGAGATCGGTCGGCAAAGCAGCGGACTCCATCTCGACCAGCTGGCTGTAGGCGCCGGGTGAGCGGCGTACGGTCTGGCAGGCGTTGTTGATGATGATGTCGAGCGGCCCGTCGGCGGCGACGTCGTCGGCCAGCGAGATCACCTGGGTCGGGTCGCGCAGGTCGATGCCGACCACCTTGAGCCGGTGCAGCCACTCGCCACTGTCCTCGAGCGAGGCGAACCTGCGGACCGCGTCCTTCGGGAAGCGGGTGGTGATCGTGGTGTGCGCGCCGTCGCGCAGCAGCCGCAGCGCGATGTACATCCCGATCTTGGCGCGGCCGCCGGTCAGCAGCGCTCGCTTGCCGGTCAGATCGGTGCGCTGGTCGCGCTTGGCGTGCGACATCGCGGCGCACGAGGGGCACAGCCAGTGGTAGAACGCGTCGACCAGCGTGTAGTCGGTCTTGCAGATGTAGCAGCCGCGCGGCTTGAGCAGCTCGCCAGCGAAGTCGCCGGTGGTGTTCGAGACCAGCGGGATGCCCTGGGTCTCGTCGTCGATGCGCATCCGCGAGCCGGTCGCGGTGGCCTCGATGACGGCCCGGTCGGCGGCGGCCTCGGCGGCCCGCTTGCGCAGGCGACGGGCCTGCTTGAGCGCCTTGTACATGTGTGAGGCCGCGTGCTTGACCGTGGTCACGTCAGGGTGGTCGCTCGGCAGCTCGTGCAGCTGGTTGAGCACCTTGACCGCGGTCGCCAGCTCGTCGGGGTCGATCGCGTCGAGCGTGGGCGAGGCGTCCTCGGGCGGCTTGGTCACGGCCGAATTCTAGGTCGATGAGGGCCCGGGCCGTGATTCCTGCAAATATGGGCCGGTGCTGAGGGGAATGGTCGCCGACACCGCGCCCCTGCGCAACGACCACTTCCGGCGGCTGTGGATCGCCAACATCATCACCGTGATCGGCGCCCAGCTCACCGTGGTCGTCGTGCCGGCCCAGATCTACGCGATCACCGGCTCCTCGGCGTACGTCGGCCTGACCGGCGTCTTCGGCCTGGTGCCGCTGGTCGTGTTCGGGCTGTGGGGTGGCGCACTCGCGGACGCGATGGACCGCCGCACGCTGTTGCTGTGCACGACGATCGGCCTGATCGTCACCAGCGGGCTGTTCTGCGTGCAGGCCGCGGTCGGCAACCAGAACGTGTGGCTGCTGCTCGGCCTCTTCTCGGTGCAGCAGGCGTTCTTCGCGGTCAACCAGCCGACCCGCAGCGCGGTGCTGCCCAAGATCCTGCCGATGCGGTTGTTGCCGGCGGCGAACTCGCTGAACATGACGGTGATGATGGCCGGCGCGATCGCGGGCCCGATGGTGGGCGGTGCGCTGATCCCGCTGCTCGGCTACTCCTGGCTCTACCTGGCCGACACGGTGACCCTCTTCGCCACCCTCTCGGCGGTGATCGCCCTGCCCCCGTTGCCGATCGAGGGCGTGACCAGCGCCCCCGGCCTGCGTTCGGTGATCGACGGCCTCGCCTACCTGCGCGGTCACCCGGTGCTGATGATGAGCTTCGTCGTCGACATCATCGCGATGGTCTTCGGCATGCCTCGCGCACTCTTCCCCGAGATGGCGGCCAGCGACTTCGGCGGCCCGAGCGAAGGAGGCATCGCCTTCGCCCTGCTCTTCGCGGCGATCCCGGCGGGCGCCGTTCTCGGTGGTGTGTTCTCCGGCTGGGTCTCGCGCGTGGAGCGCCAGGGCCGGGCCGTGATCATCGCGATCCTCGTGTGGGGGTCGGCGATCGCGTTCTTCGGGATCTTCGTCGGGTTCGCCAACGGCAGCGGCGGCGTGATGCTGGGCGCGGCGGTGGCGATGCTGATGATCGGTGGCGCGGCCGACATGGTGTCCGCCGCGTTCCGGCAGTCGATGCTGCAGAGCGCCGCCTCCGACGAGGTCCGCGGTCGGCTCCAGGGCGTCTTCATCGTGGTGGTCGCCGGTGGGCCGCGCATCGCCGACGTCGCCCACGGAGGTGCCGCAGCCATGGCCGGTACGGCGTCCGCGGCCGCGGGTGGCGGCGTGCTCGTGGTGGCGCTGACCATCGTGGCCGCCATCGCCGCACCCGCCTTCATGCGCTACCGGCTCTCCCGCACAGACAAGGTCGACGACTGATGCGGATCTGGTCACTGCACCCGGAGCAGCTCGACGCGAAGGGCCTGGTCGCCTGCTGGCGCGAGACGCTGCTGGCCCAGAAGGTGCTGCGGGGGCTGACCGAGGGCTACCGCAACCACCCGCAGCTGGTGCGGTTCCGGGCCACCGACGACCCGGTGGTGGCGGTGGCGACCTATCTGCACGGCATCGCCGACGAGGCCGATGCCCGGGGCTACCACTTCGACCGGACCCGCGTCGTCAGCGAGGCCGACCGGGCCCTGCGCATGCCGGTCACCGACGGCCAGGTCGCCTACGAGTGGCAGCACCTGCTCGCCAAGGTGGCGTTGCGAGAACCGACCAGGCACCAGGCCCTGCTGGTCACCGAGCCCCGGGTCCACCCCTTGTTCGTCGTACGCCCCGGCCCGATCGAGCCGTGGGAAGTGGTCACCCGAGCCCGATAGCAGGCACGGTCCGGCAGCGGCCGGGGGCTCCCGCAGGCGCGACTCTTCTGCCATGCTCGACGTGGCTGCACCTGACGGCTCGACCCGGGGAGAGCGATGGCCACCACAGGGACCCAGGAGTCCGCGCCCATCCATGTCCGCGCGACGGTGCACCCGGTTCCCCGGCTCGTGCTGGCCAGCGCCCTCATGCTGTTCCTGGAGCTGGCCCTCATCCGCTGGCTCGGGGCCAACATCGTGCACCTGTCCTACTTCACGAACTTCGTGCTGCTCGGCTCCTTCCTCGGCATCGGTCTCGGCTTCCTGATCTCACGCAAGACCTGGTCCGTGCTGCCGTGGACGCCGGTGCTCCTCGCCGGCCTGGTGCTGGTGGTGCGGCACTACCCGGTGTCGATCGACCGGCAGGGTGCCGACGTCATCTTCTTCACCGCGTTGAAGACCACCGGTCCGCCGGCCTGGCTGATGCTGCCGATCGTCTTCCTCGTCGTCGCGGCCATCCTCGCCGGACCTGCCGAGGCGGTGGGCCGCTGCTTCGCCCAGCTGCCTCCGCTCACGTCCTACCGCTGGGACCTGGTCGGCTCGCTGTGCGGGATCGTCGGGTTCTCCGTGCTCTCCGTCCTGCAGGCCCCGTCGTACGTCTGGGGAACGGTGGCCGGTCTTGCCCTGGTCGTGCTGGTCGGCGGCTGGCAGCGTTGGCTGGCACTGCTGGCGGGCGTCGCCGTCGTGGCGACGCTGGTGGTCGAGTCCACGACCGCCGGCGTCTCCTGGTCGCCGTACTACAAGGTCACCACCGAGACCGTCGACGCACCTTCGGGCGCCCGGGTCTACATCTCCGTGAACGGGGTGCCCCACCAGTCGATGTCCTCGGCCGACTGGAAGCTGAACCGCGCCTCGGAGATCTACGGCGCTCCCTACGAACGGCGCGAGGAGACGCCGCTGCGCGACGTGCTGGTCGTCGGCGCCGGCTCCGGCTCCGACGTGGCGATCGCGCTCGAGAAGGGCGCCGAACACGTGGACGCCGTCGACATCGATCCGCGGATCGTGCAGATCGGCGTGGACGACAACCCCGACGGGGCCTATCAGGACCCGCGGGTGACCCGACACATCAACGACGGCCGCGCGTTCCTCGAGGGCACCGACGCGAAGTACGACCTGATCCTGTTCGCGCTGCCCGACTCGCTGTCCCTGGTCAGCGGTGCTTCGCAGATCCGGCTGGAGTCGTTCCTCTTCACCGAGGAGGCGCTGCGCTCCGCCCGGGAGCACCTCACCGACGACGGCGTCTTCGCGATGTACAACTACTACCGGCAGGACTGGCTGATCGACCGGCTCGGCGGTACGGCGGCCGCGGCCTTCGGACACGCTCCGTGCATCGACACCTATGGCGCGGCCACTGCGGTCGTCTCCGTCGCGAAGGACCCGGGCAACCAGAGGTGCGGCCCGGACAACCACGCGCTCCCGTCGTCGCACCTCGAACCAGCCACCGACGACGCGCCATTCCTCTACTACGACGGCGGCATGCTCCCGACCATCTACCTGTGGGCGCTGGGCGGCATCCTGCTCATCTCGCTCCTCCTGGTGCGGGCGTTCGGCGGCCCGTTGCGCGCGATGCGGCCCTACGCGGACCTGTTCTTCATGGGCGCCGCCTTCCTGCTGCTGGAGACCAAGAACATCGCGACCTTCGCGCTGCTGTTCGGCACCACCTGGATCGTGAACGCGATGGTCTTCGCCGGAGTGCTGTTGATCGTGCTGGCTGCGGTGGAGACCACCCGCAGGCTCCGCACGCCGTCGCTGCCGGTGGTGTTCGGCCTGGTCGCGATCTCGCTCGCGGTCGCCTGGGTGGTCCAGCCCGCCTGGCTGCTCGGCCTGTCCTTCACCCCGCGACTGCTGGTGGCGGTGCTGCTGGCCTTCGCGCCGATCTACCTGGCCAACATCGCCTTCGCGAAACGGTTCGAGGTGTCCGGCGACTCCCAGGCGGCGTTCGGGGTGAACCTGCTCGGCGCCATCGTGGGTGGCTGCCTGGAGTACTCCGCGCTGCTCACCGGCTACCGCAACCTGCTGATCGTGGTGGCGGTGCTCTACCTCGCCGCGTTCCTGCTGAAGCCTCGGGCCACCCTTCCGGTCTAGGTTCGCCCTGTGACCGGAACCGACGAGCAGCCCACGCCGTACCTCGAGATCGACGCCGCGCGGATGCGAGGGAACATCGCACGAGTCGCCGCCCTCGCCGCCTCGAGGGGGGTGTCGATGAGACCGCACGTCAAGACCCACAAGTGCGTCGAGATTGCCCGGCTCCAGGCCACGGCAGGTTCCGCCGGCATCACCGTGGCCACGATCGGGGAGGCCGAGGTCTTCGTCGAGGCCGGTTTCGACGACGTGTTCGTGGCCTACCCGCTGTGGGTCACCGAGGCCCAGGCCGCGCGCCTGCGGGCACTCGCCGAACGAGCCACGCTCAGTGTCGGTCTCGACTCCGCCGAGGCGGCCGGCCAGCTGGCGCTGGCCGGGCCGCAACGTGTGCTGGTCGAGATCGACAGCGGACACCACCGCAGCGGTGTGCCCGTCGAGGAGGCCGGCTCGGTCGCGCTCGCGGCTCGCTCTGCCGGCCACACGGTCGTCGGCGTCTTCACGTTTCCCGGCCACAGCTACGCCCCTGACCGTACGACGACCGCGGCCCACGACGAAGCGACGGCGCTGGCCACCGCGGCCGCGTCGCTCCGTGGTGTCGGGATCGAGCCGTCGGTGGTCAGTGGCGGATCCACGCCCAGTCTCGCCGCCAGCCTGAGTGCCGACTCGGAGATCACCGAGCTGCGACCCGGCGTCTATGTGTTCGGCGACGCCCAGCAGTGGGAGCTCGGCAGCTGCACGCCCGACCAGATCGCGTTGACCTGTGTCGCGACCGTGGTCAGCCATGCCGGTGGACGGGTGGTCCTCGACTCCGGCAGCAAGGCTCTCGGCGCCGACTGGTCGGCGTTCGCCACCGGCTTCGGTCGCCTGCTCGACCACCCCGAGGCGCGGATCGTGATCCTCTCCGAGCACCATGCCGTGGTCGAGATGACGGGGCCGCTGCCGGCGCTGGGAAGTCGCGTCCGGGTGGTGCCCAACCACGCCTGCAACGCAGTGAACCTGGCCGACACGTTCACCGTGCTCGACGCGGACGCCGCGCGCGTCGTACGCCGGCAGTGGGCGATCGCCGCCCGTGGGAGGAACTCGTGAACCGGCTCACTCCTCGGGCGGGATCACCGCACGCACCCTGGTGATGAACTCACCGAAGTTGGCCATGAACCCGCGCAGGAACTCCTCGGTCTCGGCGTTGGTGACGTTGCCGTCGTCGTCCACGAGGCCCTCGGTGAACTGGATGTAGGCCTCGGGTGAGTTCATCTGGGGCGAGTCGCAGAAGCTCAGGACGCTGCGCAGGTTCTGCTGGGCGACGGCGGTGCCGATCGCGCCGATCGATGCACCGATGACCGCGGAGGGCTTGCGGGAGAAGGAGTTCTTGCCGTAGGGCCGGCTGGCCCAGTCGATGGCGTTCTTGAGGCCGCCGGGGATGTCGCGGTTGTACTCCGGGGTGACGAACAGCATCGCGTCGACCCGCGACAGGTGGTCCTTGAGGGCGCGGGCCTCGGGTGGGTAGTCGCCGTCGAGGTCGCGGTTGTAGAGCGGCAGGTCCTTGATGGCGACCTCCTCGAAGGTGAGGTTGTCGGGTGCGAGCTTGATCAGCGCCGTCGCCAGGCGACGGTTGATCGAGTCCTTCGACAGACTGCCGATCAGGTGTCCCACGGTGTGCACGGTCATTCGCATTCCTCCACGTCAGTCTTTGCTGCCGAGTGCGTCGTACCCACCATGGCGGGTCGGGGTGGTGAGCACAACGTGACCCGGGCGACGACCGGCGTCGGGTTACCCTCGATGCCATGTCTGCCATCGAACTGGGTGCCGCCAACTTCGAGTCCACCATCACCGCCAACGAGATCGTCCTCGTCGACTTCTGGGCGTCCTGGTGCGGTCCGTGTCGCAACTTCGCGCCGATCTACGAAGCCGCGGCCGAGCAGCACACCGACATCGTCTTCGGCAGCATCAACACCGAGCAGGAGCAGCAGCTCGCGGCCGCCGCCCGGGTCTCCTCGATTCCGACCCTGATGGCGTTCAAGCAGGGCAAGCTGGTCTTCAGCCAGCCCGGCGCCCTGCCGGCCGAGGCCCTGGAGCAGGTCATCGCCGCGGTGCGCGAGCTCGACCTCTCGGCAGTCGACGACCAAGCCTGACGGGCCCGGACTACTCGGCTGCGCTGGGTGAGGGCTCCACGGCGCCAGAGGGCTCGGGGTCGTCCGAAGCGGGTGCGTCGCTGGTCTCGGTGTCAGGCGTGTCGAAGCCACACTCCCTGGTCTCCTGGGCGATCTGCTTGGTCAATCGAGACTTGCCGGCCTCGTGGGCCTCGGCGACGGTGCCTTCATAGATCTTGCCGTCCTTCGACTCCCGGTTGACCGCCTTCGCCTCGGCGCAGAGGTGGAAGACCTCACCGGACTTCGTCCAGTAGACGAGGTTCTCCCCGACGATGTCCTCGACCTGGTTGGTCTCCTCGGTGTACTGCTCGACCGACGGCGCGTCCCACTCGATGCCGAACAGCGTCGCCACGGCCATCACCGCGATGCCGATGCCGCCGGCGATCGCCTTGTCCTTCTTGTCCATGGTGTCGTTGAGGAAGATCATCACGATCAGCGGCAGGAACGCGATCACGGTGATGATCGCGCCGAGCTGGTTCTGCACGAAGAACCGCACGGTGTCCTGGCGGGAGGCCGGGTCGAGCCGGTTGGCCTTCTTCCACAGGAACGAGCCGC
The DNA here is from genome assembly GCF_001552535.1 of Nocardioides jensenii JCM 1364 = NBRC 14755. GTDB lineage: Bacteria > Actinomycetota > Actinomycetes > Propionibacteriales > Nocardioidaceae > Nocardioides > Nocardioides jensenii. Next base: position 54,449 of record NZ_BCRJ01000062.1, read on the forward strand.
CCATCGCCAGCGCGCCGATCACCACGATCAACGCGATCAGCAGCACCATGTTGACGTCGTCCTGGCGCAGCACCCAGAAGATGCCGAACAGCTCGCCAGCGATCGCCAGCACCCACAGCGCTGCCGCGATCAGTCGGAACGTGGTCGCCTTCTTCTTCGCCTCGGGTGTGGGCTTCCAGGTCGGCTCGACCTCATCGACACCGGTGTCGTTGGACCGTCCCCTGCTCCCGGAGCCACCGCTCCTGGGGGTCGTTGCCTTGTCGGCACGCACGATCTTCTTGCCGGACGATGACTTCTTCTCTGCCATGGGGCACTCCCGGGACCGCATCGAGGGGGATGGATTCGCCCCAAATATCCCATGCCGGGGCCGCGCTACAGGTCGATGGCGCGATTGACCCAGGTCGAGGTCACCGTCATGCCCACCTTCGCGTAGAGACTGAGCGCACCGGTGCGCGAGTCGGTGCCGAGCTCGGAGCGGGCGGCTCCGTGCGCTCGGGCCGCGCCGAAGGAGTCGGCAAGCAGCGCCTGGGCCAGTCCCCGACCCCGCAGATCCTTGCGGACGGCGAGGCGGTCGACGTACCCACAGTCGTCGGCGAGCACGACCGAGGACACCCCCACCACGGCATCGTCCGCGTCGACGACGACGCGCAGATTCCACGGTTCGAAGCCGGGGCGTCCCACGACCTTGGCCTCGAAGTCGGCGAAGGGCTCGCGGTCGCGCACCGACCATTCCAAGAAGGCGTCCTCGACCACGGTCCACACCGAACGCAGGTCGTCGGGAGCCGCCAGCCGGAGCCGGAAGCCGTCGGGCAGTGGCCTGGGTTCGATCGCGGCGCCGGCCGGCAGCTCGAGGACCCATGACGTCCAGCGCACCCCGTAGCCGCGGGCCGCGAGGAACCTGTCGCCGGGGGAGTCCTGGGGCACGGGCATGCCGATCACGGTGCTGCCGGCGTCGCGGGCGTGCTGCTCCAACCAGTCGGCGAGGGCGGTGCCGATGCCGCGCCCGTGGTACGCCGGCTCGACCGCGGCGTCGGCGCGGTCGGGGCCGGACTGCTCGGCGTAGCCGACCAGCCTGGTGCCGTCGAAGACGCCGAGCGTGGACGCGGCGAGGTCGAAGCTGGGCCGCTGCCAGTCGCTGACGATGTCGGCCAGCTCGATCGCGACCTCACCGACGTCGGCCAGCTCCTCGGCGGCCATCACGGCGGTCACGGCTGGTGCGTCGTCCTGACGGAGGGCTCGTGAGGTGAGCCCGGCGGGAAGCGGCATGCCCCGATTGTCCGGGTCGGTGGCCCGGCACGCACCTGGTTTTTCAGGCAGGACTCCCTGGGCAGGACTCCCTGGGCAGGACTTCTCAGGCACGACTCTTCGGGTACGACTCTTCGGGTACGACGAAAGCCGGCCGGCCCCCAGGGGGACCGGCCGGCTGTGCGGTCAAGAAGCCGCGGGTGAGGTCAGGCGTTCTTGATGGCGGAGACGTCGAACTTGAGCTTGATCTTCTCGGAGACGAGCACGCCACCGGTCTCGAGCGCGGCGTTCCAGGAGAGGCCCCAGTCCTTGCGGTTGACGACGATCTCGCCCTCGAAACCGACGCGCACGTTGCCGAACGGGTCCTGGGCGGAACCGACGAACTCGAAGGGCACGGTGACGGGCTTGGTGACGTCCTTGATGGTGAGGTCGCCGGTCACGGCCCAGTCGTCACCGTCGGCCTCGACCTTGGTGGAGGTGAAGGTGATCGTGGGGAACTTCTCGACGTCGAAGAAGTCGCCGGAGGCCAGGTGGCCGTCGCGGTCCGCGGAGCCGGTGTCGACGCTGTTGACGGCGATGGTCAGCTCGGCCTTCGAGGCGGCCGGGTTCGCCGCGTCGATCGTCGCGGTGCCCTGGAACTCCTTGAACGCACCGCGCACGGTGGTGACCATCGCGTGGCGGGCCTGGAAGCCGATGTAGGTGTGCGAGGCGTCGATGGTGTAGTCGCCCGAGATGTCGTTGAGGGCGCTGGTGCCGGCGTCGAAGACGGGCTCGGCGACGGCGGTGGACTTGCTGCGGCTGAAGATGCTCATTGCGTTGTGCTCCTGGAAAGTTGATAGCGGGTGTCGGCTGAACGGCTGTTCCGCCATTCCGGCCTTTCATTGAACTTTCAACTAAAGCCTACGCGCAAGCATTCCCCATCCCTACCGAATGTGGTGGGTGTCACATCGGTCAGGCGCTCGGGGCGCTCCAGGAGGAGTCGATCGCGCGGGCCACGTCGATCGTCCGCGCCGCGCGAATCCCCGGCTTCTCCAGCTCGCGGGCGACGTACGTGGCGACGAACCGCTGGATCTCGCCCTCCACGCCGGCCACCCGCTGGAGGAGCGAGGCGCGCATGCCACTGGCCCGCAGGTCGACCTGCACCTGGTCGGCCCGGGGCGCCAGGGCGTCGATGAAGATGCGGCAGCCCTGCTGCGCCCGGGCGGTCAGCTCCAGCGGTACGACGAGCCGGGCGTCGAAGCGGTGTGTGTCCAGCTGCAGGTCGATGCTCAGCCGCAGGTCGACCGGGAGCTCCACGCGATAGGCGACCAGGTTGCCCTCGCGTGGGGAGGTGAGGGGCTGCCCGATGCTGCCGGTTGCCGTCACCTTGGCCAGGCGGCCCGGCCCGACCCCGATCGGACCGAACTCGATGGGCTCGCCGGCCAACCCGCCGATCCCGGCCAGGATGCGCTCGGCAGTCACTGCCGTGGCGAAGAACTGACGCCCGAAGTCCTCGTAGGAGACGAACCCGTCCTGGTGTTCCCCGGCATCGGCCATGGCATCGGACAGTAGTCCTGCTGAGGAGTTCTGCCCAGCCTGGTTGGAAGAACGCCGAGATGTTTGAAACACGAACTTCCGTGAAATGCGTGACCTGGAGCACGTTGGCGACGTACAGTCACCAAACGCTTGATGACTGTCAAGAGATTTGCGACCCGCAACGGGGGAGGACCCGATGATCGAAGTGCACCAGCGCAGCAGCGTGCGGTCGGTCGTCGTCGGAACCGCAGCCAAGCTGATCGCGCGGCCCGCGCTGGCCTGGTTCCCGGTCAACGGGCCGGTCGCTCCCTTGCGTCACGCCCTCGACGTGGGTGCCCGTCTGGCACCGCGGCATCGCGACACCACCGTCGAGAAGGTCGCCGGCGACGGCTGGCACGGCGAGCTGGTCATGCCCAAGGGGGTTCGCTCAGGGGCAGGCGCGATCGTCTACTTCCACGGGGGTGCGTTCGTCTTCTGCGGACTGGCCACCCACCGTCGCATCGTCGAGCACCTCGCACTCCGCACCGGGCTCCCGGTGCTGGCGGTTGCCTATCGCCAGCACGGCAGGGCGCTGGTCGACCAGAGCATCGCCGACTGCGTTGACGCCACCAACTGGATGATCGAGCGCGGGTTCGCCGCTGACAAGCTCGTCCTGGCCGGCGACTCGGCCGGGGGGCACCTCGCCTTCGCCGTCGCCCTCGAAGCCACCTCGCAGGGCATCGCCCTGGCCGGCGTCGTCGGTCTCTCGCCGTGGCTGGAGTTCGACAACACCGAGCGTCGCAACCACGCCAATGCGCGGCGCGACCACTACATCCCCGCGCGGCGGCTCGACGCCATCGCTCGGGTGGTCACCGGCAAGCCGATCCACGACCCGGCCATGTCACCGGTCAACCGCGACCTCGCCAAGCTGCCGCCGGCACTGATCATCTGCGCCGCCGACGAGATCCTGCGCTATGACGCCGAGATGATGACCGAGCGACTCCAACGGGCCGGCGTCCCGGTGACGTTGCACATCTGGGAGGGGCAGGTCCATGCCTTCCCCGTGCTCGGCGGGCTGCTGCCAGAGAGCAGCGACGCGCTGTCCCGGGTGGCCGAGTTCGTGCGTGAGGCCGTGGTGGCGCGCCCCCGCCTGCGCCTGCTCCGCAACGCCGCGGGCTGACCCGGTCAGGGAGCGGTCCACCCCGAGCGCTCGATGAAGGCGAACTGCGCCGTCTTCGTGGGCATCGCGACCTGCGGTCCGAGCCGCGCACCGAGGCGCGGCATGAGGCTCACCGACGCGTCGTTGCGTACGTCTGGCTCGAGCACGATGCGCTGCACGGCGGGGTCGGTGAAGACCCACCCGGGCAGGTGGGTGAACATCGCCTCGGAGAACCCGTCGGGTCGTCTGCCCGGCCCCATCAGCAGGTGCACGCCCAAGTCCCCCGGTCGTCGGTCGTAGAAGGTGCCGATCTCGTCGACGGCCGGGTCATAGGTCTGGAACAACGCCCAGGGCTCGCCGTCCCAGCAGACGAGGTACGCCGCCAGGTGCTGCTGGTCCTGGATGTAGGCGTAGATGTCGATGACCTCGTCGAGCGGGCGGTCGAGCATCCCCCAGAACCTGGCCCGCTCCTCGGTGACCCAGCCGTGCAGCAGCTTCCCGTCGGACTCGGGATCCACGGGCCGCAGGGTGAGTCGGGCGTCGAGGGTGATCATCACGAGTGCTCCGTGCGCAGGGTGTCCCAGTCGGTGGTGACCGGGATCAGGGTTCCGTCGCGCCAGGCCTCGAACTGGTCGACCTGGTGCGGATGGCCGGGCATGCCCGAGGCGCCGAGGGGAACCGCCCAGCGACTCCGGTCGCGATCGGCCAGGTCCCACACGTAGCGGGCGACCGGGCCGCGCACCGACATGGCGGTGCCGGGCAGCCAGCCCATCGCAGCGACGCAGTTCACGTCGCCCGGCAGCGGCGCTCCAGCAACCGGCACGGCGTCGTCCTCCAGCCCGAACTGGGCCAGGCCCGTCACCGGGGCGAACCCGTGGCGCTCGCCCCACGAGCGAGGGGCGGTGGCGGCCTCCACCGCCTGGCGGACGAGGGCGGCCGAGTCGAGGCCGATCTCGTCGCCGTGCGCGAGCAGGTTCGGCAGCGACTGGGCGACCCGGCCCGGCAACCACAGCCAGGGTGCGTACATCGCGCCGTGGGTCTGGTCGTCACGCAGGTCACCGAGGGCAGGGTGCTCGCAGATCGCCAGGACGAGGCGCTCCCGGACCTCGTTGAAGGCCGCCGCGCCGGGACTGTCCACGGACATGGCGAGATCCCAGGAGCCGAGAGTCCGTTGGCGATCGGCGGCGCCGGGCGAGAGGTCGGTGAGCGCGGCGACCGCGGCAAGCAGCGCGTCGCCGCCGAGCTGGCGGATGTCGGTGAGGGGTTCGATCGCGTTCTCGGCGGACCAGCTGTCCCCGGCGTCGAGGAGCTCGCCGATGCGGTCAGCCCGCCAGGGCTCGGCGAAGTGGCTGCTGATCACGTCGTGGCCGGGGGTGGTGCGTTCGTTCGCGGTGACCACCCTGCCGTGGTCGCCGGGCTCGACCACGGGGAGGTCGCTCACCCAGCCACGCCAGGTGTGTCGCGACTCGGAGGCGGGCACGATGCCGAACCGGTTGGCGAGGTCGCGCTCGGGCACGCGGCCGGCCACCCGGTGGCGTACGACGCCCGTGGAGTCGGCGATCACCCAGTTGTTGACCGGCTCGACCCAGTGCTCGAGTGCGGCCTCGACGTCGGCCACGGTGTGTGAACGCAGCAGGGGCAGCAGTGCACCGAATCCCAGGTCGCCGAGCTCCCACGAGGCTGTGCGCAGGGAGATCGACTCGGACTCGAAGACGATGGGGCCACGGGCGGTGACGACGATCTCGATCGGCTCGGGCTCGTCGTCCAGGATGTCGAGGAACTCCTCGCGGACCTCGACCGGCTCCCAACCGTCGGGGCCCAGTGCCACCACCCGGCCGTCGCGGACCTCGAGCCGCTCGGCGTAGATGTCCTGGTAGTCGGCCATCGCGTTGGTCAGTCCCCACGCAACGGAGCCGGTGTGGCCGAAGTGCTGGATGCCCGGCACTCCCGGGAAACAGAAGCCGACCACGTCGAAGTCGGGGCAGGCCAGGTGGGTCTGCAGATAGACGTTGGGGGCCTCGAAGATCCGGTGCGGGTCCCCGGCGACCAGCGGCAGCCCTGTCGTGGTGCGGGCTCCGGTCAGGGCGAACGCGTTGCTGCCGGCGACCGTGGGCGGCTCGACCGAGAGGGCGCGCAGGCCGGCCGGGCCGAGCGTGGTGGCCACTCGGTCACGCCACAGCTTCGAGGGGTAGGACCCGAACTGGATCTGCTGCACGAGGAAAACCCCGAGCGGCGTCCACGGCATCCAACGGCGGTCCCGGAAGGCCACGTTGACGCCGTCGGTGAAGGCCACGAGGAAGTCGCGGGTCTCGTCGTCGAGGCCGTCGTACGCCCGCTGGGCCAGCTCGTCGATGCCGGCCCGTCGCGAGAAGCGGTCCCACTCCAGCCCGGCCCGCCCGAGGTGGGCAGCGGTCCGGCCCTCGCTGCGCAGCCGTTCGAGCTCCAGCTGACCGGCGCGCGCCGTGGCCATCTCGTGGCCCTGCGCGAAGGCGAGCTCCTCGAGCGAGTCGGCCCGGATGTGCGGGATGCCGTGCGCGTCGTGGATGACCTCGGAGCTCATCCTGGGTCCCTGTTCAAAGCGGAACGAAGTGAGCATCTGAAGGGGGTGGTCATCCTGCAAGAGTTCCAGCAGCTGCGGGGTTCGCCAACTCCCCGGCGAACAGCAGGGAGCCGGCCTGGTCGGTCAGGTCCACCATCTGAAGCGTGTTGCGCAGCTGCAACCGGTTGAGGCAGCTGTGCCTGAACGCGGGCCGCAACAGATCGTGCTTCGCGGCGCCCTCGGCCAGCTCCGGATGGTCAGCCAGGTGCCGCTCGATGCAGGCCCTGACCTCGCCCCAGAAGCGGGCCTCCGGAAGGACGCCGTCGTCGTCGAGGATCGCGGCCAGGTGTCGGAAGAACCCGTCGAAGACATCGGTGTGGATGGCCAGGGACTGCTCCTCGACGGGGACGCGCGCGCGGATCCGCTCGACCGTGGGAGGGAGTGGGAGGTCGCCCATCACCGCCACCTCCTCGCCGATGTCCTTCATGAGCATCCGCGTCGGCACGTGGTTCTCGATGACCATGACCAGGTTCTCGCCGTGCGGCATGAACGCGAGGTCGTAGCGAAGCAGGCAGTGCACCAGCGGCCGCAGGTAGGCGTCCAGGTAGCGGCGCACCCACGGCGCGGGGCCGAGCCCGGACTCGGCGATCATCGCGGCGGCCAACGAGGAGCCCTTGGCGTCACGGTGCAGGAGGGAGGCCATGGTGGCGAGGCGCTCACCCTCGGCCACCCCTGACGGGACGCCGGGGTTCAACGGGCTCTCGCGCCACAGCGCCGCGATCATCTTCTGGTAGGGCGAGACGAAGCCCAGGGCATGGAACGCGTCGCCGGTGTAGCCGATGGCCGCACACTCGCGGAGCACCCCGAATCCGCGCGCCTGCAGCTCGTCGTCGGAGGCGACCAGGTCGCGCACCCAGTCGTTGATCGCGGGCGTGACCGTCATGTACTTCGGCGACAACCCACGCAGGAAGCCCATGTTCTGGATGGCCAGCGCCGTCTTCACGTAGTGCCGCTGCGGGTCACTGGTGTTGAAGAACGTGCGGATCGACTGCTGGGCGCGGAATGTGTCCGGCGCCTCGCCGAGGAACACGAGGTCCTGGCGGGCGACGTCGGGGGCGAAGGTGATCGCCACCCGGTTCACCCACTGCCACGGGTGCAGCGGGAGCAGGAGGTAGTCGGCGGCATCGAGCCCCAGGTCGGCCAGCCTCGAGCGGAAGGTCGCGAGCGTCTCCTCGCCCAGCTCCTCGGCATAGAGCGACTCCTCGGTCAGGCCGTCGCCCAGGGAGAGCTCGGCCCTGTCACGGCGTACGGCGACCCACACCAGTCGCACCTCGCTCCCGGTCTCGGGGGCGTAGGCCGCGAAGTCGTCGCCGCCGTAGCCGATGCGGCCGTTGTTGGCCACGAAGGCCGGATGGCCCTCGGTCATCGCGGCCTCGATCGCCTGGTAGTCGGCGTGCACGAGCTCGTCGGAGGACACGTCGGAGTTGCCGAGCTTCCACATCGCCGACGCGAGCGTGGAGGCCAGCTCTTCGAGGTACGTCGGCAGCAGGGCGTCGGGAATGCCCAGCAGCGGCGCGAACTCGACCAGGAACTGCTGGACGTCCAGCGGGCGCCCGTCGCCGTGCACCGTGCGATGCAGCGAGTCGCGGTCGACCACCCAGTGCTCGAGGGCGTGCCGCCGAGCGTCGAACGTGTAGCGGGCCGAGCCGTCGGGCGAGACCAGCTCCCAGGCGTCGCCCCGAGCCGTCGGCGAGAGCAGACGCTCGTGGGAGAACTCGGCAATCGCCTTGCCGACAAGTGAGGTCTGCGCGGTGGCGAGCAGCTCGGGCTGGAGGTGCGTGATGTCGTGGTGCTTCATGCGGGAACCCCCAGTGAGGAGGCGGTGAACGCCTCACGGGTGCAGAACGACAGGGCGGCAGTCTTGTGGCCCAGGTCCACGTGACGCTCGACGACGAAGCCGGCGGCTGCGTTGAGGGCCGCGATCTTGTCGTTGCGCACGTCCGGCTCGACGACCACCCGGCGTACGGCGGCATCGGCGAAGCAGAACTCCATCACCGCCCGGAACACCTCGGTGGTGAACCCGCGCCGGTGCCTGACCGGCGGGGCGACGAGCACGTGCATGCCGAGGTCGCCGTCGGAGATCTCGGGCAGCTCGGCCAGTGGGCCGTGGTGCGGAAGGTAGGTCTCGGCCAGGAACGCCGGTGCCCCGTCCGCGCGACCGAGCCACGCGTCGTGGTGGGGGTCGGCGGCGATCCCGTCGTACTCGCGGGCCACGTCGAGGCGGGTGGCGTCCTGCATCTCCCAGTAGACCGAGCGCGGGTGGGTCACCCAGGCGTGCAGCAGAGCGAGGTCGCGCTCGACGACCACGGGTTCGAGAGTGATCCTCACGGGGCGCTCCTCAGGTGGTCGGGGATGCCGAACTCCTGGAACGCGATCCGCTTCTCGACCGGGTAGGCCTCCCGGCCGAGCATGGCGGCGATCAGCACCGAGTTCCGGTAGGCGCCCATGCCGAGGTCGGGGGCGACGAAGCCATGGGTGTGCTCCTCGGCGTTCTGCACGAAGATCTCGGTGCCGTGCAGGTCGATGGCGTAGTTCTCGTCGGCCACGAAGCGCCCACGGTCGTCCCACGTGATCCGGTCGCGGATCGGGGAGAGGAACCCAGGCACCTCCCGGGTGTAGCCGGTGGCGAAGACCACACCCTGGGTGTCGAGCGAGAAGGCCTCGTCCTGTTCGACGTGGTGCAGGTCCAGCCGGACGCCGTCGGTGAGGGTGGAGGCACCGGTCACCGCGGTGTTCGTGATCAGTGTCGTCTCGGTGCCGCCGAGCACCTGGCGTCGGTAGAGCTCGTCGTAGATCTGGTTGACCAGGTCGCCGCTGATTCCCTTGTAGAGCGAGCGTTGCTCGCGCAGGAGCGCGTCGCGGGTGCCGCCGGGCAGGGTCTGGAAGTAGGACGTGTACTCCGGGGAGGTCAGCTCGAGGGTGAGCTTGGTGTACTCCATCGGGAAGAACCTGGGGGACCTGGTCACCCAGGTCAGCGTGTAGCCGTGCTCGTCGATCCCGGACAGCAGGTCGGCGTACACCTCGGCGGCGCTCTGGCCACTGCCGACCACGGTGATCGACTCGAGCTCCTGCAGCTCGGCCCTACGCTGCAGGTAGTCCGCCGAGTGACAGGTGACTCTCT
>NZ_BCRJ01000063.1 GCF_001552535.1 Nocardioides jensenii JCM 1364 = NBRC 14755
ATCGAGACCCAGCACGCCGCGCGCAACCTCGGGGACGTAGGGCTGCGTGCCGGTGCCGAGCACCAGCCGCTTCGCCCGATGCTGCTCGCCGGAGCCGGTGGTGACGACGTACGCCGACCCGTCGTGCTCGACGCAGGCCACCGGGGAGTCGAAGCGCACCGAGTCGAGCAGCGAGGCGGCCCAGCGGCAGTAGTCGCTGTATTCCTGGCGCAGCGGGAAGAACGACTCGCGGATGTAGAACGGGTAGAGCCGCCCGGTCTCCTTGAGGTGGTTGAGGAAGGAGAAGCCCGAGGTCGGGTCGGCCATGGTGACCAGGTCGGCCAGGAACGGGACCTGCAGGGTGGCGTCCTCGAGGAGCATGCCCGGGTGCCAGGTGAACTCGGGGCGGGCCTCGAGGAAGAGGCCGTCGAGCTCGTCGATGGGGTCGGTCAGACAGGCCAGGCCCAGGTTGAACGGGCCGAGGCCGATGGCGATGAAGTCCTTCATCGGGCGGCTCCCACGAGGAGTTCGGCGCCACAGCAGCGAATCTGGTCGACGATGTCGAGGATGTCGCCTGCGGTCGCGATCGGATTGAGCAGGGTGAACTTGAGCCAGACCTCGCCGCCGACCTTGGTCGAGGCGATCATCGACTTGCCGTTGTCGAAGAGCCCGGCGCGGATGCGGGTGTTCAGCCCGTCGACGAGCGTCTGGTCGAGGCCGAGCGGACGGTAGCGGAAGACCAGCGTGCTCAGTGTCGGCTCGGCGGCCAGCTCGATGTCGGCGCAGCGCACCATCGCGTCGTGCACCTGGGCGGCGAGGTCGATGACGGTGTCGAAGTAGTCGCCGATCAGGTCGGGGCCCATGATGCGCAGGGTCATCCAGAGCTTCAAGGCGTCGAAGCGACGCGTGGTCTGCATGCTCTTGTCGACCTGGTTGGGGTGCGCGGCGTCCTTCGGGTTGAGGTAGTCCGCATGCCAGGTGATGTGGCGCAGGGCGGCGGTGTCGCGCACGATCACGGCGCTCGCGGAGACCGGCTGGAACCAGGTCTTGTGGTAGTCCACGGTCACCGAGTCGGCCCGCTCGATACCCTCGAGCAGGTGCCGGCGCCGGGTCGAGGCGAGCAGACCGCCGCCGTACGCCGCGTCGACGTGGAACCAGGTGTCGTGCTCGTGACAGAGGGCGGCGACCTCGTCCAACGGATCGATCGAGCCGAAGTCGGTGGTGCCGGCGGTGGCCACGACCGCCATCGGTACGCCGTCCTGCGCCAGGCAGGCCTCCATTGCCACGCGGAGCAGGTCGGGCCGCATCCGGTGTCGTTCGTCGGTGGGAATGCAGACCACGGCGTCGTCGCCGAGGCCGAGCAGCCGGGCCGCCTTCTGCACGCTGAAGTGGCCGTCGGCGGAGGCGAAGATGCGCAGTCTGCCGAGGCCGTGGCGCTCGACGCGTCCGCGGGCCAGGTGCAGCGCCTGGAGGTTGGACTGGGTGCCGCCGCTGGTGAAGATGCCGTCGGCGGTCGTCTCCGGGAAGCCGATGCGCCCGGCGGTCCAGTCGACCAGGTGGCGCTCGATGAACGTGCCGCCGATGCTCTGGTCGAAGGTGTCCAGCGAGGAGTTGACCGACGAGACGAACAGCTCGGCGATCAGTGCCGGGATCACGACGGGGCAGTTGAGGTGGGCGGCGTAGCCGGGCTCGTGGAACCACACGGCGTCGTCGAGGTAGAGGCGGGACATCTCCTCGAGGGCGGCACCGGTCTCGCCGAGGGGGCGGTCGAGGTCGACGTCGGCGACGAGTTTGGCGGCGAGTTCGGGGGCGGTACCGTTCGAGGGCCCCTCCACCTTGCGCAGGTGCCGGCTCAGGTGCGCGACGCCGGTCAGCATCGAGGTCGCCCAGGCGTCGGTGTTGGACGGGTGGAACAGGTGGTGCGCGGAGGAATGGGACACCGCGAACTCCTTCCGAGATTTAGGTAAGGCTAACCTTAGTGACTGCCGCAGGGTGGTTGTCGAGGGGGTGCCCGTGTGACCTGTGTCGCGCCGCTGGCCATACTGGAGACATGCAGCGGGTGCGCACCTTCAGCAATGCCGGGTTGACCTTCGACGTGATCGACGAGGGGCCGATCGACGGGCCGGTCGCGGTGCTGCTCCACGGGTTCCCGCAACGCGCGTCCTCGTGGAACGCGGTGGCCAGTCGTCTGCACGGGCAGGGCATCCGCACGGTCGCCCCCGACCAGCGTGGCTACTCACCGCGGGCCAGGCCGCACCGGCGTGCGGCGTACCGCATGGAGAACCTGGTCGCCGACGTCGAGACGCTGATCCGGACGCTCGACGTGGGGCCGGTGCACCTGGTCGGCCACGACTGGGGCTCCGCGGTGGCCTGGACGACGGCGGTCGCACACCCCGAGCTGGTCCGCAGCCTGACCGCCGTCTCGGTCACCCACCCGGCCGCGTTCCTGCGCTCGATGGTGGGTACCCAGGTGCTGCGCTCGTGGTACATGGGCTTCTTCCAGCTGCCCTGGCTGCCCGAGCGGGTCCTTGCCGACCCGGCCGGCGCTCGTCGCGCGCTGGGGCGGACCGGCATGACCCGCGAGATGGTCGAGACGTTCGGCTCCGACATCGTCGAGTACGGCGCGTTGCGCGGCAGCCTGAACTGGTACCGCGCGCTTCCCTTCACCCACCCGCGCGTGTTGCGAGGTCGGGTGGCGGCCCCCACCACCCTGGTGTGGAGCGACGGCGACGTGGCGGCGGGGCGCCGAGGGGTCGAGCTCGCCGAGCGCCACGTGGCCGGCCCGTTCGAGCTCCAGGTGCTCACCGGCATCAGCCACTGGATCCCCGACGAGGCACCCGACGTGCTCGCCGAGATCGTGTGTGAGCGGATCGACGCTGCCGAAAATAAGAGGTTCGTGCCGCCCGGGCACTAGGTTGGACTCCATGACTGACCCTGAAATCGATGCTCCTCCGACCTTCGACGAGCTCGGACTCGATGAACGGGTGCTCAAGGCACTGAAGAAGATCGGCTACGAGTCGCCCTCGCCCATCCAGGCCGAGACGATCCCGCCGCTGCTCGCCGGCCGCCACGTGGTGGGCCTGGCGCAGACCGGAACCGGCAAGACCGCTGCCTTCGCGCTGCCGATCCTGTCCCAGCTCGACCTCAAGCAGAAGTCGCCGCAGGCACTCGTGCTGGCCCCGACCCGTGAGCTCGCGCTCCAGGTCGCCGAGGCCTTCGAGAAGTACGCCTCCCACATGAACGGCGTCCACGTCCTGCCCGTCTACGGCGGTCAGGGGTACGGCGTCCAGCTGAGCGCCCTGCGACGCGGCGTACACATCGTGGTCGGCACCCCCGGCCGGATCATGGACCACCTCGAGAAGGGCACGCTCGACTTGAGCGAGCTCAAGTTCCTGGTGCTCGACGAGGCCGACGAGATGCTCAAGATGGGCTTCGCCGAAGACGTCGAGACGATCCTCAAGGACACCCCCGACACCAAGCACGTCGCGCTGTTCTCGGCGACCATGCCGTCGCAGATCCGCCGCATCTCCAAGAAGTACCTCACCGACGCGGTCGAGATCACGGTCAAGAACAAGACGACCACGTCGGCCAACACGACGCAGCGTTACCTGACGGTCTCCTATCCCCAGAAGATCGACGCCCTCACCCGGATTCTCGAGGTCGAGAACTTCGAGGCGATGATCGTCTTCGCCCGCACCAAGTCGGCCACCGAAGAGCTGGCGGAGAAGCTGCGGGCCCGGGGCTTCTCGGCCACGGCGATCAACGGTGACATCGCCCAGGTGCAGCGTGAGCGCACGATCAACCAGCTGCGACAGGGCAAGCTCGACATCCTCGTGGCCACCGACGTCGCCGCCCGCGGGCTCGACGTCGAGCGGATCAGCCACGTCGTCAACTTCGACATCCCCACCGACACCGAGTCCTACGTGCACCGCATCGGGCGCACCGGTCGCGCGGGACGCTCGGGCGACGCGATCTCCTTCATCACGCCCCGTGAGCGATACCTGCTCAAGGCGATCGAGAAGGCCACCCGCCAGTCGTTGACGCAGATGCAGATGCCGACCGTGGAAGACATCAACACCACGCGGCTGAACCGCTTTGACGACTCGATCACCCAGGCCCTGACCTCCAACGACGTCGCGTTCTTCCGCGACGTGGTCAACCACTACGTGGCCGAGCACGACGTCCCCGAGATCGACGTGGCCGCGGCGCTGGCCGCCGTGATGCACGCCGACACCCCGCTGCTGCTCGACCCCGAGCCGGCTCAGAAGTTCACGCCGCGTGAGCGCACCGATCGCGACCGTGACCGTGGGCCGCGCCAGGACCGCGGCCCCCGCAAGGAGCGCCCGCAGCGCGGCCGCAGCGACGTGCCCCTGGCGCCGTACAAGATCTCGGTCGGCAAGCGCCACAAGGTCGAGCCGCGCCAGATCGTCGGTGCCCTGGCCAACGAGGGCGGCCTCGAGCGTGGCGACTTCGGCAAGATCGACATCCGTCCCGACCACTCCATCGTGGAGCTGCCGGCGAACCTCCCCAGCGACGCCTGGGATCGCCTGCGTGGCACCCGCATCTCCGGCAAGCTGATCGAGCTGAGCAAGGCCGAGGGTGAGGTCGCCGGTGGTGGCCGCCCCACCCGTTCGTACGACGACCGTGGCCCGAAGAAGTTCGAGAAGAAGCCGCGTCACAAGAGCTACTGATCGGCCGTCCGCGTCCGGCCGTCACATCGTGCCGAGTCAGCGCGTGAGGCCGAACGCCCGTGCGGTGATCCTCTCGACGGCTCCGCGCGGCGCGAGCCGGCGCAGGGCGAAGACCACGGGCGCGTTGCTGCCGCGCGCGTAGAGCGACTTCGGCTTCTCGGCCTGCACGGCCTCGAGCACGGTCGCGGCGACGTCGTCGGCCGAGATGCCGCTGGCCTCCTTGCGGTCGAGCGCCGCGATCACGGTGTCGCACTCGGCCTTGTACGGCGAGTCCTCGGCGACGTACTTCGTGCGACGCTGGCTGATCCCGGTGTTGATCGAGCCGGGCTCGACGGTGGTCAGCCACACGCCGTAGGGCGCCAGCTCCTCGCGCGCCGCGGTGGCGAAGGCCCGGATCGCTGCCTTCGTCGCGGCGTACGACGACCGGTAGGGCAACGGGAAGCTGGCGATCATCGAGCCGACCATCACCACCCGGCCGTGGCCGCGCTCGCGCATGCCCGGCAGCAGCAGTTGGGTCAGCTGCACCGGACCGAGCACGTTGAGCTGGAACAGCCGGTCGAGTGCGTCGAGTGGCAGCTCCTCCAAGGGACCGGACTGCGACTCACCCGCGTTGTTGACCAGCACGTCAACCGGACCGGCTGCCTGCGCGCAGGCAGCGATCGAGGCGCGGTCCTCGAGGTCGAGGGCCAGCCATTCGACGCCGCCGATGCGCTGGTCCTCGCGCAGGGTCGATGGGTTCCGGCTGGTGCCGATCACCCTGAATCCCTTGCCCTGTAGGGCGATTGCGGTTGCCCGGCCGATCCCGGAGGAGGCGCCGGTGACGAGTGCGGTGCGCATCAGAGGGCCTTCGTCAGCGCCAGACCGGCGGCGCGGCCGGAGAAGATGCAGCCCCCGAGGAAGGTGCCCTCCAGCGCGTTGTAGCCGTGCACGCCCCCACCGCCGAATCCGGCGACCTCGCCCGCGGCGTACAGGCCGGGGATCGGCGCACCGTCCGGGCCGATCACCTGCGAGTCGAGGTTGGTCTGGATGCCGCCCAGGGTCTTGCGGGAGAGGATGTTGAGGCGCACCGCGATCAGCGGGCCGTTGTCGGCGTCGAGGATGCGGTGCGGTGCGGCCACCCGGATCAGCTTGTCGGTGCGCGACTGGCGGGCGTTGCGGATCGCCATCAGCTGAAGGTCCTTGGAGAAGGCGTTGTCGAGCTGGCGGTCGCGCTCGACGATCTGCTGCTCGACGTGTGCCGCGTCGAGCACCGCACCGTCCCGGCCGAGCTCGTTCATGCCCGCCACGAGCTCACCGATCGTGTCGGCGACGACGAAGTCCTCGCCGTGCTCCTTGAACCTCTCGACCGGGGCGGGTGCGCCCTTCGCCAGCCGCGACTGCAGCATGAACCTCAGGTCGCGGCGGGTGATGTCGGGGTTCTGCTCGGAGCCCGAGAGGGCGAACTCCTTCTCGATGATCTTCTGCGTCAGCACGAACCACGAGTAGTCGTGGCCGGTGGCCAGGATCGCCTTCATCGTGCCGATCGAGTCGAATCCCGGGAAGTTCGGTGACGGCAACCGGTTGCCGACCGCGTCGAACCAGAGCGACGACGGGCCCGGGATGATCCGGATCGCGTGGTCGGGCCAGATCGGGTCCCAGTTGTGGATGCCCTCGGTGTAGGCCCACATGCGGTCGGAGTTGACCAGGGTGGCGCCGGCCGCCTCCGAGATGGCGAGCATGCGACCGTCGACGTGGGCCGGCACTCCGGCGATCATGTGCTTGGGCACCGGGCCGAGTCGGTCGACGGGCCAGTTCGCCCGCATCAGGTCGAAGTTGTGGCCGATGCCGCCGGAGGTGACGACCACGGCGCTGGCGCGCAGGTCGAAGTCGCCGACCACCTCGCGGGAGGACTTCACGCCGCGCTCGGCGTCGCTCGGCTCGAGCACGGAGCCGCGGACGCCGACCACGGCGCCGGCGTCGACGACCAGCTCGTCGACCTGGTGGCGGAACGCGAACTTCACCAGCCCCTGCCTCTCACCTTCCAGCACGGGTTTCTCGAAGATCTCGACAACCGCCGGGCCGGTGCCCCACGACAGGTGGAAGCGTGGCACCGAGTTGCCGTGGCCGCTGGCCGAGCCCGAACCGCGCTCGGCCCAACCGACGAACGGCAGGAACTTCAGGCCGAGCCCGCGCACGTAGTCGCGCTTGCCGCCGGCGGCCCAGGCGACGTACGCCTCGGCCCACTGCTTGCCCCAGACGTCCTCGTCGTCGGGCCGGTCGAAGGCAGCCGAGCCGAGCCAGTCCTGCAGGGCGAGCTCGGGCGAGTCCTTGATGCCCATGCGGCGTTGTTCGGGGGAGTCGACGAGGAACAGCCCGCCGAGCGACCAGAACGCCTGCCCGCCGAGGTTGTCGCGGTTCTCCTGCTCGACGACCAGCACCCGCTTGCCGGCCTTGACCAGCTCGTGGGTGGCGACCAGCCCGGCCAGGCCGGCGCCGACCACGATCACGTCGGGGCGGAAGTCGTTGTCGGTCATGGGGTCTCCTGGGGTGCGGTGTCGGTTGCGCTGCCGGCCTCGACGGTGTGTGCCGTGACCAGCAGGACGAAGAGGTCGGTGCGGCGCTGCCGGACGGCGACGTTGTCGGGTTCGATGAGGCACTGCACGGACGTGCCGTCGTGGCAGGCGACGAGGGCCGGTCCGAGTGCCGCCGGGTCGACGACGCGTCGCCCGACGCGGGCCAGGAGAGCTTCGAGCGTCGGCATGAGGCCCGCCTCGATGCGTTCCTCGCGTCGCGCCATCACGCGCCGCAGCGCCGGATTGCGCAGGGCGTGGGCGGTGAACTCGGCGGTGACGCGGTACCACTCGTCGTCGAGCGGGACCGCCGAGAGCACGTGCTCGACGGCCTCACGCAGCGACGAGACCGGCGGTGGCTCCTGGGTCAGGAACGCTGCGAGGTCGGACTGCATCTCGTCGGACCGCTGCTCCCAGATGGCCAGGAAGAGCTCGTCGAGCGAGGTGAAGTTGGAGTAGAACGCGCCGCGGGTGAACCCGGCCTGCTCGCAGACCTGCTCGACGGTCGACCGGCCGAAGCCCTCGCGGGCGAAGACCACGAGTGCGGCGTCGAGGAGGCGTTGCCGGGTCTGCTGGCGGCGCCGGGTCGGCGCTGGAGTGCTCACGATACGAGAATGTATCCGATACAACTCTGTATCGGAAGGGCCGAAGCGGGGTGAACCACCGGCGTCCGCCACTACCCTGACGGGGTGACCCTTCCTGTCCTGCTCATCCTCGGTGCCGGGCCCGGCCTGGGCCGCGCGGTGGCGCACCGCTTCCACGGCGACGGCTACAAGATCGTGTTGGCGGCGCGCTCCGACCACCGCCTCGGCCAGCTGGCAGACGACCTGCGTGGTGCGGGCACGAAGGTGGACACCGTGGCGGTCGACCTCACCGACGAGGAGGCCGTACGCCGGGCCGTCGACGAGGTGGGTCGCAAGCACGGCCACATCGACGTGCTGCACTTCAACCCGAGCGCCTTCCGCCAGAAGGACCCGCTCGCGCTGACCGTCGACGAGCTCCTCGACGACCTCCGCCTCGGCGTCGCCCCGCTGCTTCCCGCCGTGCAGGCCGCACGTCCCTACCTGCGCGCCGGTGCCCGTGTCGTGGTGACCGGGAGCGCGGCGGCCGACAAGCCGTGGAACCAGGCCGCCTCGCTCGGCGTGCAGAAGGCCGCGCTGCGCAACCTGGTGATCAGCCTCGACACGACCCTGGCCCCGGACGGCATCCGCGCCGTCAACGTCCAGGTCGACGGTGTGCTCGCGCAGTCCGGCACATTCGGCGCGAGCAACGTGGCCAGCGCGATCCATGCGGCCGTCGTACGCCGCGAGGCCGAGTGGACGCCCCTCGTGCACTACCCCGGCTGAGGACAGAGACACCTTCCGTTCACCTTGGTGCCAGACACTCCGCCGGTGAAGCCTGCTCCGACGACGCTCCTGCCTGCCCTCCTGGCCGGCGACCGGGCGCCCCGACCACGCACCCTGGTCGACATCTTCCGCACCACCGTCGAGGAGTGTCCCGATGCACTCGCGGTCGACAGCGGCATCGAGACCCTGACCTATGCCGAGCTGGCCGAGGCCGCCGACGACCTGGCCGACCGGCTGTCCGAGGTCGGTGTCGGGCGAGGCGACAAGGTCGGCGTACGCATCAAGTCCGGCACCACCGACCTCTACGTCGCGATCATCGGGATCCTGGTCGCCGGCGCGGCCTACGTGCCGGTCGATGCCGACGACCCCGACGAGCGGGCCCGCGTGGTCTTCGAGGAGTCGGCTGCGGCGGCGGTGATCGGCAACGAGCTGGTGATCGCCACGACCGCGGAACGAGCGCCCAGGGAGCGCGAGGAGCCGGGCCACGACGACGACGCCTGGGTGATCTTCACCTCCGGCTCCACGGGCAAGCCCAAGGGCGTGGCGGTCACGCACCGCAACGCCGCCGCGTTCGTGGACGCCGAGTCGAACCTGTTCCTGGTCGACGACCCGATCGGGCCCGACGACCGGGTGATGGCCGGCCTCTCGGTCGCCTTCGACGCGAGCTGTGAGGAGATGTGGCTGGCCTGGGCGTACGGCGGCTGCCTGGTGCCCGCGCCACGCTCGCTGGTGCGCTCCGGTGTCGACGTCGGGCCGTGGCTCGTGGCCAACGACATCAGCGTCGTCTCGACGGTGCCGACCCTGGTCGCCCTGTGGCCCGGCGCCGCCCTGGACAAGGTCCGGCTGCTGATCATGGGCGGTGAGGCCTGCCCGCCCGAGCTGGCCGCCAGGCTCCAGCGCGAGGGGCGGGAGGTGTGGAACACCTACGGCCCGACCGAGGCCACGGTGGTCGCCTGCGGTGCCCTGCTCGACGGCTCCGACCCGGTGCGCATCGGACTGCCCCTGGACGGTTGGGACCTCGCCGTCGTCGATGCCGAGGGCAACCCCGTCGGCGAGGGCGAGTCCGGCGAGCTGATCATCGGCGGGGTCGGGCTGGCCCGCTACCTCGACCCCGAGAAGGACGCCGAGAAGTACGCCCCGATGCCCACCCTCGGCTGGGACCGGGCCTACCGCTCGGGTGACGTGGTGCGCAACGACCCGGCCGGTCTGGTCTTCGCCGGACGCGCCGACGACCAGATCAAGCTCGGCGGCCGACGCATCGAGCTCGGCGAGATCGACGACCACATGCTTCGCGTCCCGGGCGTGGTCTCGGCCGCGGCCGCCGTACGGTCGACGAAGTCGGGCAACAAGCTGCTGGTCGGCTATCTCACCGTCGACGATGCCTATGACGCCGGTCAGGCCAAGGAGCTGCTGCGGCACCGGATGCCGGCCGCTCTGGTGCCGAGGTTGGCCGTGGTCGACGAGCTGCCGACGCGGACCTCGGGCAAGGTCGACCGCGACGCCCTTCCCTGGCCACTGCCGAAGACCACGGCCGGGCCGGCCGCGTTGAGCGGGACCGGCGCGTGGATCGCGGAGATCTGGGCCGACGTGCTGGGCGCGGAGGTCACCTCCACCAAGGACGACTTCTTCGACTTCGGCGGCGGCTCGCTGACCGCGGCCCAGGTCGTCGGCCGGCTGCGCGAGAAGCACCCGGAGGTGGCCGTCGGCGACCTCTACGCCAACCCCACGGTCGGCACCCTGGCCGCGACCCTCGACGAGATGGGCGGCAGTACGGTCCTGTCGGACCGCCAGGTGCAGCCGATCCCGCGCAAGACCCAGGTCGGCCAGCTCCTGGCCCTGCTGCCGCTGCGCGCCCTGGCTGCCCAGAAGTGGCTGGCCTGGCTGATGCTCGGCTCCGCGCTCGGGGCCGCGGGCACCGATCTCGGATGGCTGGTCTCGTTCCCGCTGTGGCTGCTGGTGCTGACCACGTGGTTCTTCCTCGTGCCCCCGGGCCGGATGACCCTGGCCGCCCTGCTGGCGCGGTTCCTGCTGCGCAACCTCGAGCCCGGCACCTATCCGCGGGGCGGAAAGATGCACCTGCGGCTCTGGCTGGCCGAGCGGATCCAGGAAGAGCTCGGCGCCGCCGGCCTCTCCGGTGCACCGTGGTTCCCCTATCACGCGCGGCTTCTCGGCTCGACGCTCGGCAAGGGCGTCGACCTGCACACCCTGCCGCCGGTGACCGGACTGCTCGAGGTCGGCAACGACGCCGCGATCGAGCCGGAGGTCGACCTGGCCGGCCACTGGATCGACGGCGACGTGCTGCACGTCGGCGCGATCGGGATCGGTGCCCGGGCCCGCATCGGCGCCCGCAGCACGCTCGCCCCCGGTGCCCGGGTGGGCGAGGACGCCGAGGTCGCCCCCGGCTCCCACATCATCGGCGCGGTGCCG
>NZ_BCRJ01000064.1 GCF_001552535.1 Nocardioides jensenii JCM 1364 = NBRC 14755
GAGTCCTCCTTTGAAGACAGTCTGACTGGGTACGACGAGGAGGGGTCTCGAGCAGAATCTCTTGGAAATGCATCGACCCGTCGCGAGTTCTCTCAGCACGTGGGAGAACTGGCGACGGGTCGACGGTTCAGATCAGGCCTTCAGCAGGTTGCGCAGGACGTACTGCATGATGCCGCCGTTGCGGTAGTAGTTCGCCTCACCGGGAGTGTCGATGCGGACGACCGCGTCGAACTCAATGTCGCCTGCCTTGACCTTGACGGTCTTCGGCGTGGTGCCGTCGTTGAGCGCGGTGATGCCGGAGATCGCGAACGTCTCGTCGCCGGTCAGGCCCAGGGACTCGGCGTTCTGGCCCTCGGGGTACTGCAGCGGGATCACGCCCATGCCGATCAGGTTCGAGCGGTGGATCCGCTCGTAGGACTCGGCGATGACCGCCTTCACACCGAGCAGCGAGGTGCCCTTGGCCGCCCAGTCACGCGACGAGCCGGAGCCGTACTCCTTGCCGGCGAGAACCACCAGCGGGACGCCTGCCGCGATGTACTTCTCCGACGCCTCGAACACCGTGGTGACCGGCGTGCCGTCGGCGAGCAGGTCGCGGGTGAAGCCACCCTCGGTGCCCGGGGCCATCTGGTTGCGCAGGCGGATGTTGGCGAAGGTGCCGCGGATCATGACCTCGTGGTTGCCCCGGCGCGAGCCGTAGGAGTTGAAGTCACGCGACTCGACGCCATGCTCGGCGAGGTACGTGCCCGCGGGCGAGTCCTTCTTGATCGCACCGGCCGGGCTGATGTGGTCGGTGGTGACCGAGTCGCCCAGCTTGAGCAGCACGCGCGCGCCCTCGATGTCGGTGACCGGGTTGGGTTCATCGGGCATGCCGTCGAAGTACGGCGCCTTGCGGACGTAGGTGCTGTCCTCGCCCCACGCGAAGGTCTTGCCCTCGGGGGTGGGCAGCGAGCGCCACCGCTCGTCACCGGCGAACACGTCGTCGTAGCTGTCGAACATGTCGGCGGTCAGGGCAGACGCGATGGTCTCCTCGACCTCGGACGGCGAGGGCCAGATGTCCTTGAGGAAGACGTCGTTGCCGTCGGTGTCCTGACCGAGCGGGTCGGTGAACAGGTCGACATCCATCGAGCCGGCCAAGGCGTAGGCCACGACCAGCGGCGGGGACGCCAGGTAGTTCATCTTGATGTCCGGGTTGATCCGGCCCTCGAAGTTGCGGTTGCCCGAGAGCACCGAGACGACCGAGAGGTCCTTCTCGTTGACCGCGGCGGAGACCTCGGGGATCAGCGGACCGGAGTTGCCGATGCAGGTGGTGCAGCCGTAGCCGACGAGGTTGAAGCCGAGCTTGTCGAGGTACGGCGTCAGGCCGGCCTTCTCGTAGTAGTCGGAGACCACCTTGGAGCCGGGAGCCAGCGTCGTCTTGACCCACGGCTTGCGCTGCAGCCCCTTCTCGACGGCCTTCTTGGCCAGCAGGGCGGCACCGATCATCACCGACGGGTTCGAGGTGTTGGTGCACGACGTGATGGCGGCGATGGTGACCGCACCGTGGTCGAGGGTGAACTTCGTGCCGTCGGCGAGGGTGACATCGACCGGGTCGCTCGGGCGGCCACCGTCCCTCGGTGCGGCCGAGAGGTGGTTGCTGGGAGCCTCCGAGCCGTTGCTGCCGTGGTACGCTGGCGCGTCAGAGGCCGGGAACGACTCGGCTGAGGCCTCGTCGTACCCCTTCTCGTCCTCGTCGACGTAGTCGGCGAGCGACGCACGGAACGACTGCTTGGCGTCGGTGACCTGGATGCGGTCCTGGGGCCGCTTCGGGCCGGCGATCGACGGGACGACCGTCGACACGTCGAGCTCGAGCCGCTCGGAGAAGCGCGGCTCGGCCGACGGGTCGTGCCAGAGGCCCTGCTCCTTGGCGTAGGCCTCGACGAGCGCGAGCTGCTCCTCGGTGCGGCCGGTGAGGCGCAGGTAGTTGACCGTCTCCTCGTCGATCGGGAAGACCGCGATCGTCGAGCCGAACTCCGGGCTCATGTTGCCGATCGTGGCGCGGTTGGCCAGCGGCAGCGCCGAAACGCCGGGTCCGTAGAACTCCACGAACTTGCCGACGACGCCGTGCTTGCGCAACATCTCGGTGATGGTGAGAACGAGGTCGGTGGCGGTCGTGCCCTCGGGCAGGTCGCCGTTGAGCTTGAAGCCGACGACGCGCGGGATCAGCATGGAGACAGGCTGGCCGAGCATGGCCGCCTCGGCCTCGATGCCGCCGACGCCCCAGCCGACGACGCCGATGCCGTTGACCATGGTGGTGTGGGAGTCGGTGCCGACGCAGGTGTCGGGGTAGGCCTGGAGCACTCCGTCGACCTCGCGGGTGAAGGCCACCCGGGCCAGGTGCTCGATGTTGACCTGGTGCACGATGCCGGTGCCGGGCGGGACGACCTTGAAGTCATCGAAGGCGCCCTGGCCCCAGCGCAGGAACTGGTAGCGCTCGCGGTTGCGCTCGTACTCGATCTCGACGTTCTTCTCGAACGCACCCGGGGTGCCGAAGACGTCGGCGATGACGGAGTGGTCGATGACCATCTCGGCCGGCGCCAGCGGGTTGATCTTCGACGGGTCGCCGCCGAGGTCGGCCATCGCCTCACGCATGGTGGCGAGGTCGACGACACAGGGGACACCGGTGAAGTCCTGCATGATCACGCGGGCCGGCGTGAACTGGATCTCCTTCGACGGCTCGGCGTCGGCGTCCCAGCCGGCCAGGCCCAGGATGTCGTCGGCGGTGATGTCCGCGCCGTCCTCGGTGCGAAGCAGGTTCTCGAGCAGCACCTTCAGCGAGAAGGGCAGTGACGCGACGTCAACGCCCTCTCCGGTCACGGCGTCGAGGCGGAAGATCTCGTACGACTTCCCGTCCACGTCCAGGGTGCCCTTGGCACCGAAGCTGTCCTGACTGGCCATCAGCCACATCTCCTCAGAAGTCTTTGGTTCACTCGCGCCCATCTTGCCGTCGTCGGCCATCCCCTGGGAAGAGAGGGTTGCCTAACCACGAACGCGGAACGCGAATGCAATGTCTCTTGACATCAAGATACATGACGTCAAGGGGAGAGCCAACACCGATCAGTGTCAGCGACTGGGTCGTTCCGACGCGATCCGGACTTGGTCTTGCGCTCGCCGGGCCGACGGTTCGCGGCCTTTGACGATCACGCTGCGTCGTTGGCGCAGCGGAAGCCGATGTTGCCCGAGGACGACTCGGCCGTATTCGAGGAGCGCGCGGCGACTCGGTAGCGGTTGCAGTCGCTGTCGTGGCAGAGGTAGGAGCCTCCTCGCATGACTCGACGTATCGCCCCGGAACCGTCCGCGTCCGACGGCTCCGGGGAAATCGGGTCCACAGCGGGTTCAACACCGGCGCGCTCGGCGTACTCGGTGTCGCGAAAGGCGTCCTGGCACCATTCCCAGACGTTGCCGACGGTGTTGAGCAGGCCGTAGCCGTTGGCTGGAACGCCGTCACCGGCGCAGTGGTGAGGTAGCCGTCGTCGAGAGTGTTGCGGTGGGGCAACTCGCCAATGCCAATCGAATCAGTCCCACGACCGCGAGCTGAGCACCAGGCGGTACCCGTCTGGGTCCACGACGGTCACGCCCCACCTCTCCCAGTACGGGTTTCGTGTCCGTACGCGCCGTGAGCCGTGCTCCTCCAAGCGTGCGAGCCACTCGTGGGGGACGTCATTCCCGAGGTAGATGACCAGAAGATCCTCCGCACTCGGCGGATGATCAGCCAGGGCCTCGGGATCCTGCACAAGCTCGAGATGCCAACGCGCGTCGGGGATGCCCACCATCAGCAGATTCCGCTCACCGTCACCGTCGGCGCGCACACGCTCGATGACCTGTAGGCCGACACCGCCGACCCAGAACTCTTCGGCAGCAGTCAAGTCACGACTTGGACGGGCAATCCGAAGCGTTGTCTCAACGGGAATGGCTGACACAGGTCCTCCCTCAGTCACGAGTCTCGGACGGGTTCTTCATGAACCGCCCGACGGTCCACCGATTACCGGCACGCATGCGCCAGCTCGATTAGTCGAGGAAGTACTCCTCGAAGATCCAGAAGCCATAGAGGCTGCTTTCGAAGTCGCAGCCACCCACGCAGTACCACCGGTTGCCGAATGAGTTGTCGCAATAGCCTCCGATCCGGTAGGACGTGCCCGCCGAGGCGAAGTATGCAAGGCCGGAACTTCCCTTGGGGAGGGTGTGGACGGGCGCTCGGTGTTGCACCGTCAGGGTCGCTGCTGCCTGGTGACACTCGATGGATGCAGCCGACGCCGGCGCAGGCGACGCTGACGCGGCCGACGCGGCCGCTGGCCAGGGCACACCCGTCGACAGCAGGCCGGCCCCCGCGAGGACGGCTGAGGAAAGGAGCAGACGGTTCTTCATGGACTACCTCCAAGGTCGTGGTTTGATACCGCACTCACTCACGTGATCCCTGGTGCGGCACGAGCCACGTTCGCAGGCGATCCGGAAGTCCCGCTTCCTCATGGAGGCCTGATTTTTTCGGGAGCGTGCCGGACGGTGTCTGTGTAATGGTGAAGAACATGTCCCGTTCCGCAACCCGCCTGCTGTCGCTGTTGTCGCTGCTCCAGGGCCCGCACATCCGCAGCGGACCCGAACTTGCGAAACGGCTTGAGGTCACTGTTAGGACGGTGCGCCACGACATCGAGCGCCTCCGCGATCTCGGCTACGAGGTCAACGCGATCCGCGGAAGCACCGGTGGCTACCAGCTGTGCGCGAGTCGCGACAGTGGCCTACCACCCCTGCTCCTCGACGACGACGAGACGATGGCAGTGGCCGTCGGACTGCGGACCGGCGTGAACTGCATCGTCGGTGGCATGGAGGAGACGTCGTTGCGGGCACTGGCCAAGCTCGAGCAGGTGCTGCCGCAGCGCATGCGTTCCCGCATCCAACAACTCAATCGCTACACCGTCCCGATGCCAAGCACCGCACCGGTGCCGATGGACGACCCCGGCCTGCTGGTGTCACTGGTCAACTCGTGTGCCGAGCGACGACGGATTCGCTTCCACTACGACGGCAGCGAGGATCCGGCCGGCGTCGAGGTGGAGCCGTACCGCCTCATCGCCAGCGGGCACCGCTGGTTCCTGCTCTCGTATGACGTCCGCACCGAGGAGTGGACCATTCATGATGCCGCCGGGATCAGCCTGCGGGTCCCGGGGGGCCCGCACTTTGAGGCGCGGCCGCTGCCAGCTGAGGACCTGGAGACATACGTCGCGCGACGCGTGCCGCAAGCCCGGCTGTGGAGTCACATGGCGCGGGCCGACGTCGCAGCCCCGGCTGAAGAGGTGCGCCGTGCACTCGCACCCGCTGAGGGCATTGTTGCGAGCACAGGCGAGTCGACCAGCGACGTCTGGGTCGGTGGGACGAGCTGGCGCATCGTCGCCCTCAACCTGCTCCGACTCGGAAGCGACTTCACCGTGACGGAGCCGCTGCATCTCTTGGACGAGTTGTCGCTGCTGGCACAACAGTGCAGGTCAGCCGTCGCTGTCTGACCCCGCCACGCGCCCACGAGGGCGGGGAGAGGACCGCCGGCGGTAGGCGGCAAAGCACGCAGCTCCACCAGGCACGTAGGACGAGTGCGGCGTTGACTATGGTCCGCCGGCGGGTTCGCTGCCAAAGGGACGTACGTCGAGTTCGGCGGCCATCTCTGTCTGAGTCCCAGAACACTTGGACGACGTCTGCGCAGAGGACACGCGCCTCGAGACCGTTGATTCCGATCACTTGAACATCGGGGTCAGCCGACTCCTGTGCCAGCAGGTCGAGCGTGGCGTCGATATCCCAGCGGCGACCCGACGTGCCGATCTCTATGAAGGTCGTGGCCAACGGCTCCAGCAAACGCACCGCGCTGCTGCGCGCCGCCGAAGACTGGACCTCGAGCTCCAGCTCGAAGACGTGCTTGATCTCGGCTTCGGTCACAGTCATGACATCGATCCTCGACCGCCTCCGTTGGCCGACACAAACTCAATTCTCGACCCGACGACGACGTCTATGCTCGGTATGACAGTCCAGGTCTTGAGTGCAACACCAGTACCCCACACGGCGCGCCGAACCGGACCAAGGGGTGCAGGCTGACCGAGTGGGTCGTCAGCGAACTCGAGTCCGTCGGGGCTGTCAAGAACCACCGGAGGGGGGTATCGATCAGCCTTCGTGCATGAGAGCAAGGCGGCCCATCGGCTCGATTCTTCCGGCGCCCTCGCTCAGTCGTTCGGCAGCGAGGCGTCGAGCCGCGTCGTCCGTGGTCAGGCCCTGGGCTCGTGCCTCGTCGAAAATGTTGCCAAGCGTGTCTCCGATGCCTTCGACATGCTGAGCAACACGTTCGACTGACCAGCCGAGCACTTCGCGGCCAATGAGATCGATGGCACCTCCGGCATTGGCTACGAAGTCCGGGGCATAGACGATGCCCCTCGCGCGCAGGATCCCCGCCGCTGCAGGATCCGCAAGCACGTTGTTAGCGGCACCGGCGACTACCCGCGTCTGGATCGAGGCGGCGGTTGCGGAGTCGATGACACCACCGGTCGCACAGGGCACGAACACGTCAGACGCGACCTTGAGCACTCGATCGGCAGAAATCACGTCCGCTCCCACTTCGGTCGCCCGAACGGAAACTTCGTCGTCAACGTCGGCCACGAGCAGTCGCGCGCCATCGACGGACGCCAACCGGGCGACGTCGAAGCCAACAGCCCCCAGTCCCTGGACCAAGATCGTCAGTCCCGCCACCTCTCCCATACCTGCTTCCGTGACAGAGCGTTTGATGGCGGCGTACACCCCACGGGCGGTCGATGGCGCACTGGACCCCGGGCCACCGCTGGCTGGCGATCGTCCGGCGGCGTAACCACAGCGAGCATGCAGGACGTCCATGTCGGCCGACGTCGTTCCGATGTCTGGGCCGGTGAAGTAGTTGCCTCCAAACGTCGCCACGTTCTGTGCATGGAGTTCGAGGATCCGCTTCCACCTGCTCGGGGCCAATTCACTCCGAGGCGCCGGGAGAGCGATCACGGACTTCCCACCACCGAGCGGCAAACCTGCTATGGCCAGCTTGAGCGACATCGCCTCGGCCAGTCGGCTGGCATCGGCAACAGCATCCGCGGAGGAGGCGTACTGCATCGCTCGGGTGCCGCCGGCCGCCGGTCCGCGGGCTAGGGAGTGGATGGCGATCACGAAGAACGCGCCGGTCTCCTCGTCGAATCGAGTGGCCCGGAGCAAGCCGCCCCAGGCCTCCAGATGGTCATTCATGACAGCGTCCTCTCCTCATCGTCGACTGCAGCCAGAAGGCCGATGCGCGCCTCGTCATATGCGGCGACAGAGCGCAACTTGACCTCTTCGTAGCCACGGATCACTTCAGGCAGCCGCGCGAGCGCCAGCGCTGTGGGCAGGGTCCGCGACGACAGGCGACCCGCGATCCGGTGCATCGTCTTCTCGTACTCCTCAGCTAGTCGACGCTCGGTTCGTCGCACGTGGGCGTACCCGAACGGATCGAACGCAGTGCCTCGCACCCGACGCAGACGAACCAGCACCTGGAAGGCCGGCCTGAACCAGGGGCCCAAGCGCAACTTGCGCGTCACCCCGAGCGCACGCAGTACCGGTGGGTACAGGTTCCAAGCCACCCTGGCGTTGTCGCCAAACTCCGCCGCGACCCGGGCACCTTCGTCGGGGTCCAACGCCAGTCTCGCGACCTCGTACTCGTCCTTGTAGGCGAGGAGCTTGAAGAACCCACGGGCCACAGCATCGGTCAGGTCGGTCTCCCCCGGGGCCACCAGTTGCTCAGCCTTGCGCACCATTTCGAGCAGGGCCGAATAGCGACGTGCGTACCGTGCGTCCTGGTAGGCAACGAGCTCCGCAGTCCGACGCGCGACGAGGGGCTCACCTGTAGGCACGGGCTCGTCATTCCAGCGTTCTGTTGCTGCGCGCGCCCTGGTCAATGCAGCGGGGTCCGCGACGAATTGACGACCACGACGAAAGGCCTGCACGTTGGTCTGCACCGCCACGCCGTTGAACTCAATCGCCGCCTCGATCACCTCGGCAGAGAGGGCAAGCGCCCCAAGTTGGTGGGCGATGCCGAGCAACATCATGTTTGCGAACTGCTCCGACCCGAAGAGATCGCTTGCCACCCGAGCTGCGTCGAGGGTGACCAGCCGACCGCCGCTCAGGTGGGCGTTGATCCGGCTGGTCACCTCCCCGACAGCGGGCATGTTGCGGGACCGATCGCGCACCATTGCCCCGGTGGGTACCTCCGAAGTCGACAGGATCGCCGTCGCTTCGGGAGAGAGAACTGTCAGGTTCTGAGGGTCGGCTGCGACGAGAGCGTCGTAGCCGAGATACAGGTCACAGGCCTCCGGACCGAGTCGATTGCCACGGCTGGCAGAGTCGACCAAGATCCTGATGTCCGAGACGACGGCACCGCCCTTCTGGGCCAGACCCGTCTGATCGAGGGTCCGGACATGTCGACCCGACAGGAACCCGGCCGTCGCCAAGATCTGGGACGTAGTGACCACTCCTAGTCCCCCGATTCCCATCAGCCTGATCCCTTGGTCGCGCGCGGTCATTGTCACGTGCGGAAGGTCGGTCGCGTCCAGCGTCATGCCAGTCCCTGGTCGTGCCGGAGCAGCGCCTCCACGCACGGTGAGGAACGCCGGGCAATCGCCTGCCAGGCACGTGAGGTCCGCGTTGCAGGACGCCTGGTGGATCTCGGTCTTCTCGCCGTACTCCGTCGCACGTGGGCGCACCGACAGGCAGTTCGAGGTAACGCCACAGTCACCGCATCCCTCGCAGATCCGCTCATTGATGAACACACGCTCCCGAGGCTGTGGCGCGTTGCCTCGCTTACGCCGTCGCCGCAGCTCGGCCGCGCACTCTTGGTCGTGCAGGAGGACGGTCACTCCCGGCGTGGCGGCCAACAGACGTTCTGCCTCCGGCACGCGAGCGCGATCCCATACGGTCACGGCACGTGGCAGAACCCGTCGGGTTCGACGGACGTCATCGCTGGTCACGATGACACGTGCCACTCCCTCGGACCTGAGGTTCTCGACCAGCCGGCGAAGAGACATCTTGCCGACGGGGTCCTGTCCCCCGGTCATCGCCACAGCCGAATTGTGGAGGAGTCGGTACGTGATGGCATGCCCGGAGGCTACGGCTGCGCGGATCGCCAGGCTCCCGGAGTGGTGGAAGGTCCCGTCACCAATGTTTTGCACAAAGTGTCTTCCCTCGACGAACGGTGCCATCCCCAGCCACTGGGTGCCTTCCCCACCCATCTGGGTCAAGCCGAGAACGTCACCCACGTGTTCGGCATCCATGAGGAGCACCATCCCGTGACAACCGATACCCCCGCCCACCAACGCGTCCGTGGAAGTCCGCGTAGACGTGCTGTGCGGGCAGCCCGAGCAGAAGTAGGGCGTCCGTGGCGTCAGCGGTACCACGGGGAGCAGACGCCGACGCCGTTCGGAGCGCGCCTCCCGTTCAGCCAACCAACCTCGGACCGATGTGATCTCCTCGTCACGGAGGAGCACACGGGCCAGGCCAGCGGCGACGGTGTCGGGGTCGAGCTCACCGAAGGACGCGAAGAGTCGCGCTCCTTCACGGTCCTGCTTTCCCTCGACCAGGGGGGCCCGGGTCGACCCGTAAAGGATGCGGCGCACGGCTGTTTCCAGGAAGCCGCGCTTCTCCTCGACCACGACGATGTGGCGCAGCCCGACGGCAAAGTCGCGCAAATCGCGCTCCGCCAACGGCCAGACGAGACCCACCTTCATGAGGCGAATCCCCCACTTCGCGAGCTCCTCGTCGTTCAGACCAAGCTCGGCCAGCGCCTCGCACACATCGCTGTAGGTCTTCCCGGCAGCGAGGATGCCCGTTCGGTCGTTCTCATGGCGGCTCGTCACCGGATTCAACTTGTTGCGAGAGGCGTACTCCTCAACGATCGAAAGCCTGGTCGTGGCTGCGTCCTGCTCCATCGCCCCGAGCGTTGGCTGGATCAGCTTGGCACTGGGCCGATGCCGTTGCGAACCTTCCGGGAGGATCGGCTCGGCCTCCGCTTCACCGAGGTCCACCACTGTGGAGCCATCTGCGACTGCGGTCACGATCTTGAGGGCGGACCAGAGGCCACTTGCCCGCGACATCGCCACCGCGTGACGCCCGAGATCGAGGATGTCGGCCGCGTCTGCTGGATAGAACGTCGGAATGCCGAGGTCGGCGAGCGTGTGTTCGGATGCGCACGGGAAGGTCGACGATTTTGCACCCGGGTCGTCCCCGACGAAGGCCACGGCGCCTCCGGTGGGGGCAGTGCCCATCAGGTTCGCATGCCGCAGGGCGTCGGAAGCACGGTCCAAGCCGGGCCCCTTCCCGTACCAGTACCCCACAACACCGTCGAAACGCATCGGCTGCCCCGCCGCGAGCTGACTGCCCTGGACCGCCATTGCTGCCGCTTCCTCGTTGAGACCCGGCTCGAAGACAATGTCGTGCTGGTCCAGCAGCCCTGTCTGTCGGCCGAGTTCGAGGTCGTACCCGGCAAGCGGGGATCCTTCGTACCCGCTGATGTATGACGCCACACGGGCGCCAGATTGGCGATCCCGGCGTGCCTGGTCGATCGGCAGCCTGGCCAAGGCCTGGATCCCCGTCAGGTGGGCGCGGCCCTGGATGCGTTGGTACCGCTCTGCCACGGGGTTGGCCCGTGGGGACGTCGTTGTCATGGGACTCCTCCCGATTTGCGTATGTTGGTGAGTGGTTCAGAGGGCTGACCTTTCGGACATGGGCCCCGATCGCCAGCACTCGGACCGGCCTTCCGGCTGGCTAGTCGGACAGCTCCACGAGCAGCTCGACCTCCACCGGAGCGCCGCCAGGTAGGGAGGACACGCCCACGGCAGTACGTACATGACCTGTGTCCGGAAACGCAGTTCGCAGCACGGCCGATGCGGCATCCATGACCCACGCATGGTCCTCGTAGTCCTCGGCGGCCCGGACGTAGCCTCGCAGCTGCAACACTCCTGAAACCGCGCCCAGCCCCCCGCAGGCGTCTGCGATGGCAGACAACGCATTGAGCGTGGCCATCTCCGCGGCCGACCGGGCTTCCTGTTCGCTTACCTCGCTGCCTACTCGGCCTCGGTACGCGAGTTCACCGGCTACGCGGGGCAGCTGACCAGACGTACGAGCACACCCTGCCGCGATCCGCGTCAACACGTAGTCGCCGGCCGATCGCGGAAGAGGTGGAAGCGGCCACCCGGCAGCCTGGAGCCGTTGTTCAGGAGTCGCGATGATCGACATTGGCTGGACCACCGGAATCAACCCTTCATCCGGATCGAACTTGGGTCGATGAGACCGGCCTGCAGCTCGAACTCGACGCCGGCGCCGAACGTTGGAATGGTGCCGTCGACGATCGGGACGACGTCCAGATCTTGGAACAATGCCTGCTCGGCGGCCACCCACCGCGGGCAGGACTTAGCCAAGGGCAGCGCAGTTGCCGCAGAGGTCTCCTCAACGTAAGTCTGGTTGTCGATCGACGCCAGGTTCGACCCCTTCGGCGGGGTCTGTCCCGACAGACGGGCTACCAGATCACTCGGGATGCCGACCGTGATCGGGAGCCAGCCGGCGTCCCAGTCTCCGGATTCGTAGACGATCGGTCCCAGTCCCGAAGGGGGCACGCCTTGGATCTCCATGTCCACGCCGATCTCCGACCAGTTGTCCCGGAGGAGTTCTGCCGCCGCGGCCACGGAGTCGCCCAGCGCCGCGTTGTAGATGAACCTGAGGCTCAGCGTCTTCCCGTCCTTCTCACGGATCCCGCCATCGCCCGACACCCACCCGGCGTCGTCGAGAATCTGCGCCGCGGCCTCGGAGTCGAAGGGGGGCAGAGCCCCAGCAACAGTGTCCGCATGACAGGGATCCGGCGGGATGGTTAGCAGGCTCTCTGGAGTTTTGCCATACCCGTTTGTCATGACGGTACCGAGGGCTTCCATGTCCATACCGGTCGTGAGCGCTCGGCGTACGTCGGGATCGGCGCCCGGCCGACCGTCCGACTGATTGAAGAACGTCAGGCCGATCGGGGTTCGAATCTCTCGCTGCACGTCGGCCACAGCAGCGACGCGCTCCCGGTCAGGACCGAGCACACTCAACGCGTTGACTTCACCGGACAAGAAGAGGTTGGCCGCCGTCGTCTCGTTCGGCACCACCCTCAGAACCACCGATGCAGGCAGCCCCGCGGTCTGCGCCGTCACGCCACCTGGGCCCCACGTGAACTCGTCGCGGCGAGTCAGCGTGTAGTGGTCACTCGGCACCGTCTCTGAGAGCTCAAACAGACCTGTTCCCTGGGTCTGCTCGGCCAACGCCTTCGGATTCGAGAGACCCTCGGGGCACACCATCAGGACGCCCCCCACCTTGTGGATGAGGAACTGGTCAGGGTCCGCTGTCGTGACGGTGACCGTCCGACTTGCGTCGTCCGCAGTTGCTTTGAGCCCTTGCGGCAGATCGCGCAAGTAGTCGCTGCCCTGTGCGGGGTCCACGGCGAAGTTCAACGTCGCGGCTGCGTCGGTGGCTGTGAAGTCGTCGCCATTGGAGCAACTGATCCCGTCGCGGAGAGTGAAGACGACCGAGCTCTCCTTGACGTCCCACTTCTCTGCCAGGTAAGGCTGTACGGAACCGTCGGCATCAAAGGCGACGAGCGAATCGTAGGCAAACCTCAGCACGGTCTGTGTAATGCCCTCCGCAGCGTGCATTGGGTCCATCGTGGCTGGGTCACTCGGGATCGACATCGTGAACACCTGGTCGCCGGCGGAGCCGCCGTCGCCGCCTGAGCACGCCGATGCGGCCACTAGGACCGTCCCGGCCACGAGTGCTCGAGCAAGGGTCGATTTAGTCATTCGGTTCTCCTCTTGGGTGGGTCTGACTCCGCGCGGCGGAGAGCCTCCACGGCCAACCGCGCGGCGCGGCCGATGAAGTGGTCCCGAGAGCTGTTTCTAGAGCGGAAGTCCTCATCTCGGGTGAACACCGCGACGGCGTAGGCACCCCCGTCGGGATAGGTCACCACGCCTGCTTCGTTGCGCAGGCCCGGCAACGTCCCGGTCTTGCTCGCGATCTCGACATCGTCCTCGAAGCCGCTGGCCATCCGGTTGTCCCAGGCCTGGTGCGACAACCACTCACGGACATTGGCGCACGCGGCCGACGGTCCCGCCTCGTTCTGCCAGATGGCACGCAGCAGGCTGACCGTCTCACGCGCCGTGGAACGACACGTCCGATCTGGGTCGAGCGCCCGCAGCGTTCGGAGGCGCTCGGAGTCGATGCCTGCCAAGGCATTCTCCTTGTCGACATACCCGAGTCCGAGATCCTCGCCGACACTGCGGATGATCTCTGCGCAGTCCTGCGGCACAGCGGTTCTGGATAGGCCAAGCTCGCCGAGCAGACGCTCGACCGCATCACGCCCCACCATGCTGAGCAAGAAGTCAGTCGCGGCATTGTCGCTCAGTGAGAGCATCAGCACCGCGAGGTCGCGCACCGGCAGCGTCACCGGCCCACGTAACGTCCCGAGCCCGCTGGGTGACGGCGTCAGATCGGCCGGCGAGAGGGTCACTTGACGGTCGAGGTCGAACTCACCGGAAGCAGCTCGTCGCGCGAGCTCGAGCGCAACCGGGACCTTGAGCAGGGATGCCAGCACCACTGGAATGTCGGGCCCGACACCGACCTGCGTCACTGACCTGACCGACTGTGCCTGCAACCAGACCCGCACCCCCACGGCGGCCGCTTCCTTCAGAATGTCCTTCTCCACAGCAGGGCTCGTCGTGATCACGGCCTCTCCAGTCGCCGAGTGTCGACACGCCGCGCAAGACGCCCGCCGAAATCGAGTGCGATCACGCCGGAATCGTCTCGAACAAAACGGCCCCGGACATTCTCGTACTGACCGGCTAGAGCCACGAAGTGGTCGCTGCTCTCACCCACCACCAGGCCCACGGGTACCGCAAAGACCTCACCAGTTTCGTTCCGTTCTCCGGTCTTGGGATCGCACGGTGACACTCGAATGGTGAGCAGCAAAGTCTCGCCCTCCACGCCGACCACGACCACCAGCTCTTCGGTCTCATACGTACCGACCAACTCTGCTGAGACGTCGATCGGAACAGATCTCGTCGAAGGCGGAAGGTCCTCCACCCCGAGCAACTCGTTCAGGATCCGGGACCGCACCAGATCGATGACCCGGGCTCCTGAGGTGCCGCAATTGGTCATTGTGCCGATAGCCAGATCGTGATCAGGGGCGAGATCGAGCCGGACGATCTGGCCGGTGGCCACACCCGAGTGGCCGACCAGTCGCACACCTTCGACGTCCCTGAGGAACCAGCCGATGCCCACGGCGTCACCTAGCGCGCTCCCCTCAGCCCGCGCAGTCGGTCTCTGCATGGCTTGACGCAAAGTGCCACCAAGCACGCCTTCCATGGACGTCCCGGCGCAACCGAGGTGGAACCGCGCCCAGGTCAGCAGATCGGATGACGTCCCGGCCAGCCCGCCAGCGGGCATGGCGTACTGCGGCGCCGGCCAGGGACCTACGACTGCGGCCCCGTCGAGGACAGACTCATGCCCCACGGCGAACCGGCGCGTCATCACGTCACCGGCCCGCTCGAAAGTGTTGATCATGCCGAGGGGATCGAGCAGCTGATCGCGAATCGCTTCAGCGAAGCTCAGTCCGGTGGCGCGTTCGACGAGGTGACCAGCGAGAATCAGGGATGCGTTGTTGTAGGTGACCACGGACCCTGGTCTTGTGAGCTGCGGAGCCCGTGCCAACGCCCCAACGAAACCTGCGATCGGTTCAGTTCCCCGGTCCGGACGGAACGGTAGGTCGCCCGCCCATCCAGCGGTGTGATTGAGAAGGTGGAGCACCGTGACCTCCGCCAGGGCCACCGGGTCCGAGAGCCGCAAGTCCGGCAAGTACGTGGTCACAGGCTCATCGAGATCCACCAAGCCGCGCTCGACGAGCTGCATCACAGCAGTGGCCGTGAACGTCTTCGTGATCGAGGCCCAGGGAAAGACAGTCGAACCGTCGATCGGAAGGGGGTTATCCACACTGGTGATGCCACGAAAGACGTGCTGCTCGTACCCGGCGTACCGCACGGCTAGCGCAACTCCAGGGACGGTGAGTCCCTCGAGGGCCTCGTCAAGCCACTCCCCCATCGGCAGGTCGGCGACCTGCTCGTGCCTCGGTTCCCGCATGCCTCACCTCTTCCGACCGTCCAACGTTGCGCACCTCGAGGTGCCGACAGGGAAACCATGGCAACAGGCTGTGGCGGCGTCGCCGTTGTTCCGGACGAACTTCTGTCCACAGTTGGTCGGACTCCACAACACTTCCGGCACGTCGGGACGGGCACGGTTAGGGCCATACCTGAGAGGAGCAGCAACCGTGACATCTCACCCCACCACTGACCAGGCGTACGCGACAATGCTCGACGACACCGTCGGTCTCGGAGGCACCCGTGATCGCTTCCTCGTGCCCCCGGGCGTTGTGTACCTGGACGGCAATTCACTCGGTGCGCTTCCGCGGGGCGTGCCCGACCGAATCAACGACGCCATTGCCCGTGAGTGGGGAGCCGGCCTGATCGGGTCATGGATCGAGGCCGACTGGGCAGGGCTGGCCCAGCGCGTGGGCGCGAAGCTGGCGCCGCTGCTCGGTACGGCACCGGACGACCTCCATGTGGGTGATGGAACCTCCGTGAGCCTCTACAAGGCGCTTGTCGCAGGCTGCCGACTGCGCCCCGACCGCTCCGTCGTGGTTCTGGATCCCAGCACTTTTCCCACCGACGCGTACGTCGCTGAGGGAGTCGCGAATACACTTGGGCTCCGGCTGCGGTGGGCCGACCTTGGGCAACCTGCCTCGTCCGTCGACGAGGATGTCGCCATGGTGCTCATCAATCACGTCGATTTCCGGACTGGCGCCATGCTGGACATCGGATCCGTCACTGAAGCGATCCATGATGCCGGGGCGGTCGTCCTCTGGGACGTCTGTCACTCTGTGGGAACAGTGCCCCTGACCCTCGCCGTGGACGACGTCGACTTCGCGGTGGGGTGCACCTACAAGTACCTCAACGGTGGACCGGGCTCTCCTGCTTTCATCTACGTAGCCCCACGCCACCAGCAGAAGATCGCCCCGCCGATCCCGGGCTGGTGGGGGCACGCCCGCCCGTTCGCCATGGAACTCGCCCACGCGCCTGCCCATGGCGCCGCCCGGATGGCGTCGGGGACGCCTCCTGTCCTCGGGCTCACAGTTCTCGACGCCGCTCTGGACGTCTTTGCCGACGTCGACTTGCCCCAGCTCAGGACACGTTCGCTCTCACTCACCAACTACTTCATCGAGCTGGTCGATCGCCTCGTCGGTGATGTGGTGGAGGTGATCACTCCCCGCTTGGAACACCATCGCGGAAGCCAGGTCTCGCTGCGGCATCCTGCTGCGTACGGCGTCATCCAGGCGCTGATCCGCCGCGGCGTGATCGGAGACTTCCGCGCCCCGGATGTGGCCAGGTTCGGCTTCGCCCCCCTCTACGTCACCCATCGCGACGTCCTGCGAGCCGCAGGGCACTTGGCAGCTGTGGTGGATTCCGCCGAGTTCGCACATCCCGACCATGCGACCAGGAGTCACGTCACCTGACCAACCGGTCGAGCATCGCGACGGTCTCTGCCCACGCGACCGTCCCGGTCTGGATGGGCGCAAAGTGGTCTCCTGGCACTTCTACGAGCTCCGCCACTCCCCCGGCCGCGCGCACCCTTCGGACGAACTCGCGCGACTGCACAACGGGCACGGTGTCGTCCTCTGTCGGATGCAGGCATCCTACGGGGATCCCGAGTGGTATCTGACTGATCGGATCCAAGCAAGCATGAGCCGGTCCAGGTGCCGATCCCAGAAGGCCCGCCACCGCGTCCGACCCCAGGCCCTGCTCATGCGCTGCACACAGGTCGAGGACTCCGGCTTGGCTCACTACTGCGGCGATCCGTACAGCACCCTCGCGCCAGCGCGGGTGCCTGTCCCGGCTGGCGGCCCACATCGCCAGATGGCCTCCTGCGGAATGCCCGAGCGCGACCACGCGGCCCAGGTTCAGGCCAGGCACCGTGGACAACAGGTCGACTCCGGCGGACACGTCGTCAAAGGTCTCGGGCACACCCCCGTCGCCACCCACCCGCCGGTACTCCAGATTCCACGCAACCCAACCGCGGCGCGCCAGATCCTCGGCAAGTGCCCGTCCGTGCTCAAGCCCGTATGCCACTTTCCAGAACCCACCATGGACCACGACGACCACTCCCTGCGGCGATCCGGACGGTAGGTGGAGTTCCGCATGCTGGTCCGGGTGGGGACCGTAGTTCCAACGTTCGAGCGTCACGGGCGGACCCATTCGGTGAGCCAATTGACGACACGATGTGAATAGTCGATCCGGTACGACGGGCGGCCGTCCACCACGAATGTGTGTGACGCCCCGGGGTAGATCACAAGACGAGTGGGCACTCCTCGCGCACGCAAAGCGGCGTGCCACTGCTGCGCCTGAGGCAGCGGGCAACGCAGGTCGGCTCCGCCGTGAAGCACGAGGGTCGGTGTCGTCACATCACCCACGCGTGCCCATGGCGACATCCGCTCATACTTCTCCGGCAGGTCCCATGGCATCCCGCCCAGCTGCTCACGCGCCGTAGGAAGTCCCGCATCGGAGGGCCCGACGACACTACCCAGATCGCACACCATGCCGCCTGTGACGGCCGCCGCGAATCTGTGGTCGAAGGCAGTCAGGAAACTGGCCATGTACCCGCCGTAGCTGTATCCGG
This sequence comes from Nocardioides jensenii JCM 1364 = NBRC 14755, assembly GCF_001552535.1. Taxonomy (GTDB): domain Bacteria; phylum Actinomycetota; class Actinomycetes; order Propionibacteriales; family Nocardioidaceae; genus Nocardioides; species Nocardioides jensenii. The sequence goes on from NZ_BCRJ01000064.1 coordinate 17,797, forward strand.
CGACGGCGAGACGGTGAGGATCCGCGATCCCCTCGTCGACCAACTGATCCACGGCACAGAGCAGGTCCGGGGCATCGGCCGTGCCCCACGCCCCGCGAGCCGCGGCAGCGAACGTCGAGCCATACCCATCACTGCCGCGCGGGTTGACAAGCAGAATCGCCCAGCCGCGCGCGATCAGTTCCTGCTGATACAGATGGGTGTCGTCCACGCAACCCTCCCAGGCACTGTGAGGGCCGCCGTGGATGTCCAGGAGCAGCGCCCGCGGACCCTGCTTGCCGGAATCACGTAGTAACCATCCGTGAACCGCACTGCCATCAGAGGACAGGAACTCCCTCTCCTCACCGACTACCGGGACGAGGTCCGGACCGGACCGCAGACGCGAGTAGTCAGACCGCAGGGTCACCGTTTTCGTCGATCGGTCGAGCGTCGCTATTTCGCCGTACGACGTCGAGCTCCGGAGCAGGAACGCAACCCTTCCTGCAGCCTCCGTCACGCCCGAGACGCTGGTCCCGGTATCGGCGAGTAGAGCCACGAGTGGCGCACCGTCGAGGGGGACGTAATACAGATGGCTTGCACCTCGATCCCGCACGCAGCACAGAACGCCTCCACCGTCCGATGTGACTTGTGGTGTTCCACCGGGATACCCCGGAGCAGCGCGCAGCAGGTTGCGGTTCAAGAGGCCGGTCAGCGATCTCGCGGCCCCCGTCACCACGTCGAGACGGAACAGTTCATCGGGAACCGACGTGTCCCTTTTGCCGGTGACCAGCATGCTGGCCCCGTCGGGGGTCCACGAAACTGGTCCGCGGGCCAGCACATCCGGTGCGATGCGACGCGGTATCCGTTCGGTCGCAGTCGCGTCGAGAGAGACCGCGACCACATGAGTGTCGGTCCAGAGGGTGAGATCGGAGTCGTGGTCGGGCCCAGCGGTGAACGCCAGCCATCGGGAGTCTGGTGACCATGCGGGGTCGCCGCAGAATCGGATGTTCTCAGCCACCGCACGGCACCACCCTGTCGCCACCTCGAGAACGTGAATATCACTTGAGGTCTCACCGATGATGCCGCCTCCGTCGGCGTGATAATCGACCCGTTCGGAGACGATCGGCCCGTCCTGAAGTCCAGTGCCACTGGGGGCGGTGAACGCCAACCACCGTCCGTCGGGGCTCCAGGCCGGTGCCCCAGCCCCGCCGTCAAGATTCGTCAGTCGGCGCGGCTCGACTGCTCCACGCCCGCTCGCATCGAGTAGCCAGACCTGAGGCTGACCACTTCCACGGAGGAACGCGATCCAACGTCCTTCCGGGCACCAGACAGGGGCTGTGTCTGCGGGACCCGACGTCAGCCGATAGGTCGAGTCACCCTCGACACTCCACAGCACCCGCCTCGTTCGGTCCTCATCACGGTCGTGGGAGCAGAGTACATAGCAGATCCGTGAGCCATCAGGTGAGATCACCGGACTCTCCGGGCTCGAGAGGTCCCACAACTCGTCAATTCGCAGCGGTCGCGCCATCCAAGTGACCTCCATCCAGGGTGTTCGCAGCATCATCACCGAGTAATCCTGGGCTGCATCGGTTCGATCGTCCGAACTCTCCGGATCACCCTCGGAACATCCGACACACTGCCGGGCAACCGCCCTCGCCTAGGCTAGGTTTGTCATGCTGACCACGTCTGAAGATCTTGAGAGCGCTCGGGTACGGATCGCTGCATCCTGTGTGAAGACTCCGGTCCTTCGCTTGTCGTCACCCGATGTCGAGAGTCCACTGTGGCTCAAGGCCGAGTCACTGCAGCGAACCGGCTCATTCAAGTTGCGCGGGGCAACGAACGCGATCGGCCTGCTCGACCGCGCACGTCAGATCGCTGGAGTTGTGAGCCACTCGTCAGGAAATCACGGACAGGCGGTTGCCTGCGCAGCCTCCGCTGCCGGCATCTCAGCGACGGTAGTGATGCCGGAGACGGCCTCCCGAAGAAAGATCGAGCTCACGCGTGGCTGGGGAGCCCGCGTCCTCCTGTGCCCAGCGGAGGAAACGGTTCGTCACGCCCAGAAACTGGCCAGCGAAACAGGGGCGACGCTGGTTCCACCCTTCGACGACGCAGGCGTGATCGCGGGGCAAGGCACCGTCGGACTCGAGCTGATCGCGCAGGTGCCCGACCTCGCGGTCGTCCTGGTTCCGGTCGGAGGCGGCGGTCTAGTGTCCGGGGTGGCTGCGGCCGTCAAGCAACATCTGCGGCACGTCTCAGTGATCGCCGTCGAGCCCGAGCTGGCCTCCGACCTGGCCGAAGGCTTTGCCACTGGTGTTCGCTCCTTCTGGTCGACCGACCGCACTGGACGAACGATTGCCGACGGGCTGCGTTCCGCAGCGGTCGGCGAGTTGCCGTGGGCCCACATCCGCAACTACGTCGATGACGTTGTGACGGTCTCCGATGACGCGATCGCGGAAGCCATGCGGCGCCTTGCCGAGGACTCTAAGCTCGTGGCCGAGCCCAGCGGAGCGGTCGCGACCGCCGCCTGGCTCGAGCACAGTGACCGACTTCCGAAGGGAGTCACAGCAGCGATCGTGACGGGCGGCAACGTGGACCTCGACGCGTTCTTCGCTATCACCCGCGGCTGACCCCAACCCGGTTCACAGGACGCTACGGGCGTCCCACAGTTCCGGGAAGAATCGCTTCAAGGTTGTCGACCGCAGGTACTCCACCCCGGAGGAATTCCCCGTTCCCGGCTTCGCGCCGATCTGTCGTTCGACGGCCAACACGTGACGCGACCGCCAGACGGCGAACGCCTCGTCGAAATCGACCAGCATCTCCGCGAGGTCGCCGAGCTGGGGATCCATCGGCGCACTGATCAGTTCTTCGACGGTCTGACCTGAGTCAGCAACGGCATGCATGAAGACCTGCCGCAGTGTCGGCGACTCGAGGCGCGCGTGAAGCCGGCGCCGTTCGTCGTCACTGAGCCACGGGGACGCGACATAGTCGCGGTCCGGAAGACCCGCGGTGAACTCGATCTCGCGGAACTGTGCGGACTGGAAGCCGCTGCCGCTGTCCAGCTCGCCCCGGAAGGCCAAGTAGCCCAGCGGAGTCATTGTGTCGAGTACTTCCCACTGGGTGACGAGCGAGCGCACGATGCGATTGACTCGACGCAGCGGACCGATCGCGGGCCTGAACGTGCCCTCCTTGATCAGTTCGACGGCGAGGTCGAGCTCATGGAGGAGGAGCTTGAACCACAGTTCATGGGACTGGTGGATCACCACGAACAGCAACTGGTCGTGGGCAGCACCTTCGACCTGGAGGTCGAGGAGTCCGTCGACCTCCAAGAACGAGGAGTACGTCGTAGGCCCGGTACGGGCGACGGGGCAGGTGTCCATGGCTCCGATTGTGGCGGCCAGCGCGCCGGCGGTGTTCGCGCTGGCGGATGAAGTCGAGCGCTTCACGTGGTCCTCCTCGACAAGTAGGTTGGATCGGTCTGCGGGTGCCAGCACGCGACCCGATGGTCGGATGCTGTTGGGACGAGTTCAGGCAGGTCGTGCCTGCAGCGATCGGTCGCGAACTCGCAGCGCTCAGCGAACGCGCACCCCCTGGAAACCAAACCTGGATCAGGCGGACTTCCCTCGATCACGACCAGCGGAAGGTCTCGGTCCGTTTCCAAGTGCGGCGCGGAGGCCAGTAGCGCCCTCGTGTAGGGATGACGCGCCGAAGTCCCGACATCGGCGCTCAACAGCTCCTCTACGATGCGCCCGGCATACATCACCAGGATCCGATCGCAGACCTGCTCCACCACCGCCAGGTCGTGAGAAATAAGGAGCACCGCGGAGTCCTGGGTACTTCGTACCTCTTCGAACAAGCTCAGGATCTGCTGTTGCACCGTCACATCGAGCGCGGTGGTCGGTTCGTCGGCGATGACCAGCCGCGGACTGCCCATGAGGCCCATGCCGATCATCGCGCGTTGCCGCATTCCACCCGAGAACTCGTGCGGGTACTGTCGGGCGCTCTGCCGCGCCCGCGGCATGTGAACCGCAGTAAGGCGGTCGACGGCACGTTCCATCGCATCCCGGCGGTTGAGATCGTTGTGCACCTCCGAGACCTCTGCAAGTTGACGCCCGACCCGTTTGGAGGGGTTGAGGGAGGCCATTGGGTCCTGGAACACCATCGCCAACGACGTGCCGAGGAGCTTGCGGTGCGCGCGACGAGACACCAACAGGGACTCACCCAGAAAGTCCAGACGGTCCGCACGAACCCTGACTGGAGCCTCGGTGAGGCGGGCAATTGCCATGGCGGTAAGACTCTTGCCGCAGCCCGACTCTCCGACCAATCCAACCGTTTCCCCCCGTTTCAGATGGAAGGAGACATCTCGAACAGGCATCACCCACTCTCCCTGGCCACTCGGCGCGTAGACCTGTAGCCCCTCGACGACGAGGACGTCATCGTCATCCGTTGACTCGGCGGCAACCCCGGCAGCGATCGAAGACGCGGTAAGCGGCCCTTCACCAGGCCGTAGCTGTTCACCACTGAGAACCTTCGCCGCCACTTCGCCGAACATGCTGAATCCGAGGCCGGCTGCCACGACCGCGACTCCTGGAGCAAGTGCGGCCGCTGGATCGATGTAGATGCGGTTGAGGCCTTCGCCTAGCAGGCGGCCCCAGTCATACGAAGGTGCCTGAACACCGATACCTAGAAATGACAACCCGGAGAAGGTCAACAGAGCCCCCCCGGCCGCGATCGTTGCGTTGATGACGAGCGGCTCCGCGATGTTGGGCAGGATATGCCGAAAGAGGAGACGGAATCGCCCGACCCCGGCCACCCTCGCGGCTGCGACGTACTCACGCCCTTCCACCGATGCAGCCAGAGTCTGGGTCAACCGCGCGAACGACGGTGCCATTGCGAGGCCGATAGCCAGCACTGCGCCACGCATTCCGACACCGAAGACGACTGCGAAGAACAACACGACAAGGAGGCCTGGAAACGCGACCGCGATATTGATGCTGGCGGTGACGGCTCGTCCCGCATGACGCCCCAGCACCGAAGGTGCCGCACCCAGAAGGATGCCAATCGTCAGACCGATCGCGGTCGACAGCAACGTCAGGCCGATCGACAGCCGGCTGGCCACCAGAACACGGGCAAGGATGTCGCGCCCGAGACTATCGGTGCCGAGGAGATGTCTGCCAGGACCGCCATCGACGTCGATCCTGGCCGCATCCTCGCCCCACACCAGCGGTGCCACCAGTGCCAGGAGGAGGAACACCAGGATGAGGAATGCCCCGGTGGCTCCCACCGGGGTCCGGAACACAGCCATCCATCGTCTGCCCGTAGCTGAGGCGCGGATCCGATTCGTCATGTCAGGCCTCCCGAATCGCGGAGCGCGGATCAAGTATCGCCAGCAGCAAGTCGACCAGCAGGTTCACCAACAACACGCCAGTGCCGTACACGAGCACGACTGCTTGGACGACCGGATAGTCCTTCTGCAAGATCGACTGAACAATGGTCGTCCCCAGACCTGGCCACGCGAAGACACTCTCGACCAACACGGTGCCTGCGATCAGTCCCATGATCAGCAGACCTCCCAGAGTGAGCGTGCCGGTCAGCGCGTTGGGCAACGCATGTCGGAGGTAGATCAGCCGGGCAGGCAGACGTTTGGCCCGAGCCGTACGCACGTAGTCCTGATCCAGCACAGCAAGGATCTCCACGCGCACCACTCTGGCGAGCGCTCCTGCTGAGCCGAGACTGAGCGCAAGCACTGGCAGGACATACGAGTCAGGGCCCTGTCTACCGGCCACAGGGAACCATTGGAGTTCGACCGCGAAGACGTAGACGAGGCCCACTGCCAAGAGGAATTCGGGGATGGCAGCAGCGAAGGCTGTGGTGGCAGCAAACCCGAGATCGAGCCCTCGATTGCGCCCGCCACGGGTGTGCACGGCGGCGAGAAGCCCGACCGGGATCGCGATCAGCATCACAACCACGAAACTGAGGACTGCGATCTCGACGGTAGCGGGAAGCCGATCCTGCACGATCTGGGACACGGGAACTCGGCTGAGCGTCGACGTCCCGAGGTCGCCGTGTGCCAGCCCGGTCACATAGTCGACGTACTGGCGCCAAAGAGGACGGTCCAGTCCCAGTTGGGCGCGGCGGCTGGCCACGAGATCCGGAGGGGCATCGAGGCCCAAGGCAGCTCGGACAGGATCACCCGGAATCAGGTGGATCATCAGGAAGGATGCGGTAACCAGCACCCACAGAGATCCAATGAAGCGGGTGGTCCGGCGTATGACGAAGTCGGTGCCCGGTCTGTGCACACGACGATTGGGCAATCGGATCGCTCCGGCTTTGGTGAAGTCTGTCGTCACGAGGCTGCCACCCCTGTGACGAAATGGCAGGCTGCGCGGTGCCTCCGGGAACTCGCGAGCAGTTGCGGGTCTTCCTCCAAACAGAGTCGACGGTCACCCGCGGGCTGGGGAGCTGCATCCAAAGGACAACGAGTCCGAAACGCGCAGCCCGCCTCGCCAGTGGTCGGCGCGTCGATGAACTGAGTGTCAGCGGCAAGCGCCGATGAGCCGTGCTGGCCGCCCAGGCGCGGCACGGACGCGAGCAGGGTTTGGGTGTAGGGATGCTGGGGGGCACTCAACAGAAGCTCCGTGTCGGCAACCTCGACAATCTGGCCCTGATACATCACTGCGATCACGTCACTGACGTAGCGGATGACGGCGAAGTCGTGGGAGATGAACAGCATCGTTAGCCCGAGTCGACGCTGGACCTCTCGCAGAACGTTGAGGACCGATCCCTGCACCGAGACATCCAGCGCACTTGTGATCTCGTCGGCAATGATCACGGCGGGATTGGCGGCAAGCGCACGCGCTAGAGCAATGCGCTGTTTCTGCCCACCCGAGAAGGTACGGGGAAGCTCGACAGCACGGGACGGGTTGATGCCGACCAGAGCTAGCGAGTCCGACACCCGAGCCTGTCGCTCTGCGCGCCCGCGTACGCCGGTCATGGATTCGGCTACCGATTCCCCGATGGGCATCCTCGGATCAAGAGAGGACGACGGATCCTGGAACACCATCTGGATAGGCCGCGGGCCTTTGACCACGCCCAGCGCATTCCTCCCGTCGAGCAAGACTGAGCCAGTGCTGAGGGGCACGAGTCCGACGGCTGACTTGGCCAACGTTGACTTCCCCGAACCGCTTTCCCCGACCAGGCCCACTACTTTCCCGGACGGGATCGCGAGGTTCACCCCCGCCACAGCGGTAGTACACCTCGCACCGTGCCCGAAGGTCACGCCGAGATCAACAAACTCCAACTTGCTCATGCGGGTCGACCTCCACTGCGTGTGCCGTGTCCCTGACTCGATCCAGCTGGCCGGGAGTGAAACGAGGTTCCAGCATCCGTCGGATCGCCAACCTTGCGACTGTCGGGAAGGCACAACTCAGTCGGCACTTTTCGTTTGCGTCGACAAAGGTGGTGGCCTACCCCATGATCTCCAGCATCCGGAGCTCGAGCATCGCGGCAAACCGGGCCTCCGGATCGTCGAGGTCGACGCCGCCGACTGCAGCGACTCGCCGGAGTCGGTAGCGGAATGTGTTGGGATGGACGTGAAGAGAACGCGCCGCAGCATGAACGTCTCCGAACGCGTCGAGCCAGGCCCCCAAGGTTTCGATCAGGGCCGAACCACGACTTTCGTCATGCGCCCTCAAGGCTCCCAAGGAGCCCGACACCCGCCAACGGCGGTCGGCGGCCAGGGCGCACACATCGAGAAGGACCTCCTGGACGGCCACATCGCTTGACCTGGCGGTCTGTCCCGAGACCTGCCCACTGCGCAACACCCGGAGCGCTCGCACGGCATCACTGCCCGCCTGTGCCAAGTCTGCTGGGCCGTCAGCCACTCGGCCCAGCCCGATCAGCATCCGCCTCGGACTGCCCAACCTGCCGATGAACTCACCGGCGACCTCGAGCACCCGGAGCTCTGCAGCGACGCTCGCTTCGCGAACCCGCATGACGCCGTACACAACGCCACCGACGAGGGCCACCGCTGAGCTCGGCTGGATCGCAGACAGGTGTAGGGATAGTGCACCCCGGGCACGCTGTAGCTCCGCTTCGAGGCCCAGAGCATCACCGTCGTCCAGGAGCCCGAGCGCGAGCACGCACGACGGCCCCCCCGCGAGACCTAGACGCTCGGCGGCCTCGCGGGCGCGGGGACCACCCTCGATGAGAGTGGCAACCAGGTCCGTGCGCAGTCGACGTTCAACGTCGGCGCCGGCTCGCTGGCGCAACATCTGCAGCGCCACGATCTTGGCCGAGTCGACGAACGCCTGCTGACGGTCCTCACTCAGCGGTTCGGCGACTGCGGCCCACATCGATCCGAGTACCTCATCTCCAGCGCACACGCGCAGTGCAACCCGGGAAAGGTCACCTTCGTGAAAGGCACGGATGAACACGGGGTCGGAGCTGCTGTATACCCTTCGGAAGATCCCACGTTCCGCGAGTTCGCGTGTGTATCGCTCCGGTACACGTCGGCCGAGGATCCCTTCCTTGCGAGAGTCATCGGCTTCCTCCTGATTGGCAGAGAATGCCAAGACCGCCGAATTCAGATCCTCGATCGTTACCGGTGCGTCGAGCAGTGACGACACTGCCGTGGCGAGAGTGAACAAGTCGCCGTGCCCACCTGCAGGAAGCTCTCCCCCGCCTTCCTCAAGATCGTCGACCGTGATCAGGGAGCGCAGAAAGGTCGCGACATGCGCCCACGATGCGCCTCGGGTCAGGCCCAGCAACACAGTGCCAGCGTTGTCCACGACCTGGCGCAGCTCTTCGTCAACCTCGATCGGGAGGCGGGCCATGACGCCTGCCACAGACCGATCACCCATGGACCGGATCAGGTCGACCAACTCGGCGGTGCCGCTGACACCCACACCCAGGACGAGCGCATGATCGGGAAGCTCCGGGGGGTCTCCGGCATCGTGAATGACGACCCCGCCGACCCCGGCATCGGGGCCGACTTCACCGGCAACGACCTCAAGAAGGGTGGATCCGAGATGGTCGATAACCCGACTGAGCGTGGCTCGCGGGCTTTGGTCCACGAAGATCATCTCCGGATGCTAGAAGCGCCTCTTCGACACTATCTCGTCGTCAGAGACGATTTCCACGGGTTGGTTCTGTCCATCGGGACAGATCTACCTAAGCAGGCGTCAGGGTCGCCGTCCATGTGGTCACTTCGTCCAGGACGCCGGGGTCAGGCTCTCGCCCGAGCCCAAGACCGTCAGGTACTGCAAGCCCACCGTCGACCAACACGAACGGCTCCGTGATGTCACGGGCGTAGTAGCGCGAGGACGCCGACGTGTCACCAGGCAACGTAAAGCCTGGGAGTGCGGCCAGTGCGACATTCGCAGCCCGACCCAGGCCCGTCTCTAGCATCCCGCCGCACCACACTGGGACACCGTTTGCCTGGCACAGATCATGGATGCGTCGCGCTTCCAGGTATCCACCAACGCGCCCGGGCTTGATGTTGATGATCTGGGCTGCCCCGAGCGCGATGGCGTCGGCAGCATCCTTGGCCGACTCGATCGACTCGTCCAGGCAGATGGGGGTGCGGATTCGTTGGGCCAGGATCGCGTGATGCCGCAGGTCGTCATGGGCGAGCGGCTGTTCGATCAGGAGCAGGTCGAACGGGTCGAGCCGGGCGAGATGGGGGGCGTCTCCGAGGGTGTATGCCGCGTTGGCATCCACCTGGAGCAGGAGATCGTCGCCAAAACTGTCACGAACGGCGCGAACAGGCTGAAGGTCCCAACCCGGTTCGATCTTGAGTTTGATCCGCGCATATCCCTGATTGAGGTACTCGTCGACGGCATCAAGAAGTTCGGGAATCGAGTCCATGATGCCCACAGAAACCCCCGAGACGACGTGGGTACGTGAGGCCCCGAGGTACTCCGCGACCGATCGACCGCTCTCGCGAAGTTCGGCGTCCAGCACGGCCATCTCAAGCGCTGCCTTCGCCATCTTATGGCCCTTGACGGGTTCGAGTGCTCGTCCAACCATCTCCGCACAAACGTCGTCGAGCGCGAAGAGACGAGGGGCCAGGAACCTGGTGATGACATCAACAGAACCGTCGACGTACTCACTTGAGTACAGCGGGTCAGCACTGGACACGCACTCACCCCATCCTTCCCCCTCGGGCGTCGTCACACGGATCAGCAGGATGTCGCGCGCAGTCTCGGTGGCGAAGGACGTTCGGAATGGACTGACCAAGGGAAGGGCAATACGCCGTAGCTCAATGCTGAGGATCTTCAACGTGGATTCCTTTCGAAGTGGTAGGCGCCGACACTGGATAGGCCCAGGAAGGTCGCCCGATCGCGGATCAGATCAGCCAAGACCATGCGCAGAGCCATGCGCCACTGGAGGGCGACCGACGGATCGGAGCCACGCAGGGACTCGATGTCGCGCGGTGTGTCGACAACGACGCGCGAGGCATCTCCCCACTGGTCGCTGCCGATCACCACCGGCACGTCACCGTTCGCCCGGACCGCGTGAACAGTCATGGCCGGAGGCGGCTGACGAAATGTCTTCGTCGAACTCCGGAGGGACTCATGCACATGGTCGGACGCCAGCTCCCACGTTGCGAGAAGTCGGTCACTCCCCTGCCCGGCATTGATGACGTCATCGGAGTCTCCGTAGAAGTTGACGAAGTATTCCGATGGATTCGCGCCGAGCTTGACGAGGTTGAAGTGGGCGTTGCGGCGTATCACCGGATCGAAAGTCCACGTGACCCTGTCCACCCCCAATGACAGCGCCCAAGCTCTTTGATGGATCTTGAGTGCATAGCCGACGTTACGACCGCGAGCGCGTTCTGCGACCCCTGTGATGTGCGAGTGCAGACTTCGGTCGGCGGGTGCACCGAAGAAGCCAACTGAACCCGCCACCAGACGTTTGCCGGCGTAGGCGCCAGCCACATAGTTGCCGGCATGAGCCATGGCACGCAGCTGCTCGAGAGGGATCTGGGGAGACCCACCGCGAGGCACCAACCAGATGCTGTCGAGCAGTCGCGACAGCGTCCCCAGGTCTGGCAGTGAGTCAAGGAGGCGGATCTCGACTCCAGCGTCGCGAGCAACAGCGCGAGCCATTGCCTCGGCGTTTGAGGGGTCAAGGGCCTCAGGTGTCGTGGTCACAACCCAATGCTCGTCGTCTGCGAGGGTCTTGGTCGTCGTCCGTCTGGCCGAGGCTTAGGCATAGTTTGGTGCTGGGCTACGAATTGCTGACGATTCGCTCAACCAAGGCTGCTAGCAGTTGGGCACGTGGCGCCATCGTTGACGCAAGGACGTGCTCGCCCGGAGCGTGAGCGTTGCCGCCAACCGCACCGAGGCCGTCCAAGGTAGGTGTGCCTACCCCGGCCGTGAGATTCCCGTCGCTTGCACCCCCAACGCCTGCGTGGCCCGGTGGACTCAGGCCCACATCCGTGCTGGCTTGTACCGCCAGCTGGTAGAGCGCACTCGATGCCGCGGACTCCATCGGCGGGTGCCGCAAGCCACCCTCGAGGTTCAGCCGAGCGCCCAAGAGATTGGGTTTCAGGGCGCGCAATCCGTTGTCGACGCGCTCGAACTCGGCGATCGATGGCACCCGGCAGTCGATGCTGACAGACGCTGACTCCGGCACGGTGTTGGTCGTCGCGCCACCAACGAGAACGCTGGGCGTGACCGTCGCACCGGCTGGTCCGCGGTCGAGCCCTACGAGGGCGAGGACTTGGGTGGACAACTCCACCGCAGCGTTGACACCTCGCCACGGCTCGAGCCCGGCATGGGCAGCACGGCCTCGCGCGGTGAGGGTGTACATCGCAACGCCCTTGCGTTCTGTCTTCAAGGCACCACCGTCGGCGCTGCCCTCCATGACCAGCGCGGCCACCGCGTTTCGAGCTTCTACCTCGATCAACTCGCGGGAGCTCGGCGCTCCCAGCTCCTCATCGCCGGTCACCAGCACAGTCATGCCGTACTCGCCGACTGCGGAGTCGTCCACCAAGGTGAGCGCATGGAAGAGTTGGACGAGACCAGCCTTCATGTCGAAACATCCCGGACCCTGAACTCGGTCTCCGTCGACAAGCCAGGGGTGCTGCTCCAAGCTGCCAATCGGCCAGACCGTGTCGTGATGCCCCACCAGCAGGACGCCGCGACGAGACTGATCACCCAACCGCCACCGCAAATGGGTACGGCCGTCGAGCACGATGCGTTCGGCATCGGCTCCGACCATTGCCCGCCCGAATTCGGCAACCACCTCGGCGCTGCGAGCGACCGCCGCACGGTCAGACGAAGGCGATTCGCATTCGACCAAGCGACGCAGATCCGCAAGCATCGCCTCGGTGTCGGGCGTCGTCATGTGGGGTTCACCTTCAGTTGCTCGCGGAACAGACGCAGCACGTTTCCTCCGAGGACTGCCACGATGTCGGACTCCTGCCAACCCCGTGCCATCAGATGTTCGGTCACCAGCGGAAGCCCATCGGGACCCTCGAGACCTTCCAGATAGCTGATCGGGGCGCCAAGGTCCCCAGCCGCGGCGAGGTCGCACCAGGCCGGCTTCGTGTCGGTCCTGACCTCCTTCACAAAGTCGGGGCCGAGGCCCACCCCGGTCATGCCGATTAGCGACGCCACGTGCTCGATGTGATCGACGAGGTGGTCGACGGTGCCACCTGACTCGGCGAGGAAGGGGGCGAAGAAGTTCACGCAGACCAGGCCACCTGTAGCTCCCACCCCCCGAATCTGCTCGTCAGAGAGGTTGCGATGGTGGTCGCGCAACGCTCGAGCCGACGAGTGGGTCGCAATCACCGGACGGGTGGCCAACTCGAGGACGTGAGCAACCCCCCGCATCCCGAGATGGCTGACATCGAAAATCATCCCAAGCTCCTCCATGACGCGCAACGACTGCACGCCCTTGCGAGTGAGCCCACCCCCAGCGGCGTCTTCAGCACTTCCGTCAGCCAGCGCAGTACGCCCGAAATGAGCGATCGATGCAACGCGGACACCAAGGGCGAACAGTGTGCGGAACAGCTCGACGTCATCATCCACTCCGGGCGCACTCTCAAGCGCCAGCACCAACGCGATACGTCCCGATGCCAATGCCGCATCGATATCCCCGCCGGTCGTGCATAGCGTCACTTCGCTCGAGTTCTCCTCGGAAATCCTGCGAGCGCATTCCACCATCAACAGGGTCTGCCGCAGAGCCCCCTCGGGTCGAAAGGACTCATCCACGAAGATAGGGAGCACCTGGATATCCACGCCACCGGCCCGCAGCTGAGGCAACCAGGCCTCACGAAAGAAGCGCCCCCAGTCGGCTGGTGGTCGTGCAACGACCGCGCACAGGAGGTCGTTGTGTGTGTCCGCAACGACAGCTCTTGAATGCAGCTCGCGCCCAGCACTGCCCATGGTTCCTCCTCGTTTGCTCACAACTTGGTCGCACGGTGGCGAAACCGCCCTTACATGATGGCGCGCAAACAAGCGCTGCCGGTTTGGAGTCTGCGACGAACAGCCCCCGTCTTCCTTGGCGCAATCGACAGATTCGACCTGCCCATCATCGGCGACCATGGTCCGATGAGGGCACAGGATGAGTTGACCGCATGGCTCGACACGACCTTGGAGACACTGGACATTGCCGGGGTAGCTGTAGGGGTGCAGCACGCTGGAAGGACCACCTTGCACTGTCGAGGAGTGTCGGATCGAAGAACTCAACGGCCGGTGACTGCCGACACCATGTTCCAGGTGGCCTCAGCTACCAAGCCCTTCACCGCCACCGCCGTGCTCCGCCTGCATGAGCAGGGTCAGCTGGACCTTGACCTCCCGGTCCTTACCTATCTGCCTGACCTCCGACTCGGCGACGAGGCAGCCACCGGAGCATTGACCACCCGCCACCTGCTCACGCATACCGGTGGCTTCGAAGGAGACGACTCGCCCATCCAGGAATGGGGCGCGGACGTGTTGGATCGTTCACTCGTCGAGCTCGCCACCTTGCCCCAGATCTTTGAGCCCGGCAAAGCGATGTCCTACAGCAATTCTGGCTTCCGGTTGCTCGGGATCCTCGCTCAGCGCATCTCCGGTCTGCCGTACGACCAGCTCATCCGCGAGACCGTGCTCGAGCCGCTGCAGATGAACTCCAGTCACTTCTTACCGTGGGAGGTCGTCGGCCGTGATGTTGCTCTCGGCCACGGAACTGCCGACGGCGGCTTGGACCCCTGGCCATACTCCCAATGGCGTTCCGAGCTCCCGGAGGGAGGCCTCCTCTCGTCGATCTCCGACATGATGACCTGGGCCGACTTTCAGTTGCACGGCACCACCACGGGTGAAGATGTCCTCAGCGACGAACTCAGACTGTGCGCACAGTCGCCGGTTGCGCCCGCGGGGCCGCCCCTGACCGGGGTCGGGATGCCATGGCATCTCAGTGAGCAACACGGCACCCACCTCGTCAGCCACGGTGGCAACCTTTCGAACGTCACCATCTCGACGTTCGACTTGGTTCCTGACCATGGCCTTGCCGTCTGTGTCCTTGCGAATGCACGGGCGGGCAAGGCACTCGGCGAGCGGCTGTTGCGTTGGTGTCTGGAGAATCTTTGCGGTCTCCAGCCCAGCGCCGGCGCCAGGCCGGTAGCCCTTGCAGCAAGTGAGGCGGTCGCCTACTCAGGCAACTACGCACTGGGTTTGGGAACCTTTGTCGTCGAGCAGAGAACGCCGGGGCTCCGCATCACCATCAAACCGAACTCAGGTTTGGCCGAGGAGCACGACGAGTTCCCCCCGGTCGACGTCGTCGCATTGGGAAATGATCTCTTCGGTCTGGCGAGCGACCCAAGCAGGGCCACTGCTGCGTTCGTTCGCGGTGAGGACGGAACTCCCTCGATCCTCCATATGATGGGTCGGGCTGCGATCAAACAACACTGACGACATGCTCCGGTGCCACTGACGACTCTCGGACCGTTCATCAATTGACAAGCCACGGATCTTGAAGAGCATCAGCTTTCAGACTTCATCGACAATCACGACGTGGACCGGGTCAGACGCAAGGTGGGTCGTCGGTAGGCCAGTAAGCAAAGTGTTGCGATCGTTGCCCCCGTGACGCCGAGGAACCACAGGGGAATCGCCGGCAGTGGTGATCCAGTGATCGCAAGGGCGATCATCGAAGTGGGCAAGGCTCCGACCAACGCCGTCCCCAGCAGCGCGACCAGGATGATGGTGCGCAGTTCCGCACGCAGCACGACTCTCAACTGCGCGGGTGTGACCCCGAGTCTGCGCAGGATCCGGAACTCGCGCCGATAGGCACGAAGAGCCAGCCCGATCATTGTGATCATGGACAACGCGACGTAGGCGATGACCACCAAGATCGGAAGCACACTGACCGCGACCGCCTGAGTGGGACTGCTGCCCGCCAGCGCAGTATGCGGATCTGACCGCTCCGCTCCTTGAAACCCGTTGGGCTCGCTGGACGAGCCGGTGAGCACGGTGGTTGTGGACGGGGCGCCGGCGGTTCGTGCTGGCCTGTGCTCGGACAACACGTCATACGGCAACATGACGTCAAGGAGTCCGGCAGGAACGTCAAGGACAGCAACGACCGTGGGCCGGTGAGACGTGCCGTCCGGAAGGACGAGATCAAGAGAGTCGCCGGGTCCGACTGCGAACGTTGCTGCTGCGAAGGTGCTCAGAACCACGGTGTCCGCCGGTACTGGTGTCGCCGGGTCCCAGTCCCCCTTTGCCACCGATAACTCGAGGAACGGGTGCGGTGGGCGGTTGAAGCCGATCGCCGCAAGGTCGACGTCCTCGGGGCTGCCCAGAACTTCACGCCAGGCGGTTACCGTTGCTTGGGCGACAGCGACCGCAGCAGGGTCGTCGCTAACGTCGAGACCGGACTCTGCAGTCCACGCCGTCGGCGCGGCAACGACAGAGTCGGTGGCGCGACTGGCAGATTCGGCCAAGGTCGCCGGTACTGCAACCTGAACCAGCGCCAACCCACCGGCCAGAACGAGTGGAGCGGCACCCGCCGCAATCCGGCCGGCAGACCCTCGCCGCAGATGCGCCCCCAGCCAGACCTCAGGGCTCGACGAGTGGAGCTTCGGACGTACCGCCAGACGGATCACGCGGGTTGCAACGGGTCGGAGGACCATCGGCGAGGTCAGCGCCATGATCAGTCCGCCACCACCGGCGACTGCGGCCGAGATCAAACCTGGTCGGAGGAGTGGGAGGCAGCAGGCCGACATGCCGGCCAGAAAGCCGAACCAGCCGAGAAGAACGCGACTTCGCCGGACCTCGACTCTGCCAGTGTCCGACGCCCAGCGGAGCCTCGCAGGTGGTGACAAGGCGAGTTCGCGGATGCCCCACCACCGCACCGTGGCGATGAGAGCGAGGACTAGTCCAGCGGAAGCCACAACGACCACTGGACCCGCAGCGACATCAACACCTTCGGGCAACACACCCACCAACTGCAGCGCTGCACCAAGGACTCGCGAGCCGACGAGGCCGGCGGGCAACCCGACCAGGCACCCAATGACCCCCAGCACGACCCCCTCCAGCACCATCGCCCGGAGCAGTTCGCGAGGTGTCGCTGCCAAGGAGCGCAGCAGCACCAGATCCCGTCGACGGTTCTCGGTCAAGGCAGCTGAGGTGCCGCTCACCACCACCAGGCTCACGAGCACGACAATGGCCACCAGACTCCCGCCCAGACTCGCCAGTCCGGCGCGCCCACGAGATCTTTCGGGGTGCTCAATTTCGGCGCGTTCTCCGGCGCTCGCCACGATGGCGTCGCCCGGTTCGATCGCCGCACGCAGCTCGTCCCGAGCCGCCTCGGAGGAACCGACGGGGGTCAACACACCGAGCAGCGTGGGCCGTTGTGGTCCGGCCAGTGCCGCCGCGACGTCGTCAGACAAATAGACGGCTCTCTCTCCGCCAGCATCGGGGACCGTTCCTACGACCTTGAGGTCCAGCACCCGCCCAGAATCACGAAGACGCGCTCGATCACCAATCTCGAGCCCGGCGCGTGATGCGACCGTATCCTCCAGCACCACCTCTGCCTGTCTGGGAGGCGGCGTCGAGGCGGTCCCCGTCTCGGTGAGATACAGGGCCGACCAGGCGTGCACCTCCAGCTGCGCGTTTGCGGTGCCGAAAAGCATTCCGGGTGTCACATAGTCGGCTATCACTCGCGCGTTGTTCTCAGCCGCCCACTCGTGTGTGGCGTGCTGGGCATCGACACTCACTGGAGCAGGTGCTGGGAGTTTGATGCGTTCCGAGCCTCCGGCCGAATGCACCTCGACACTGTCCACACCCCCGACGACGACATCTGCGCGCGCTAGTCGCCGGACCTCATCGGAGTTGTCCACGGCTGATTCCAACAACGAACCCGAGATCACAAACAAACCAGCGGCCAGGGCAAGCGATGCGGTCATCGCTGCTGACCCCGGGAGTCGCAGCAGCACCGCCAGAAGCCGGCTCATGGGTCGGTCGCAGCTTCGAGTTTGGCCAAGTGTTCGGCGATGGTCTCGGCACGCGGCGCCTTGATTCTGTCTTCGACATGGCCGTCGACGAGCAGGATGACGCTGTCGCTATAGGAAGCAGCCACCGGATCGTGCGTGACCATCACGATAGTCTGGCCTAAATCGTCCACGCACTCACGCAGCAGCGTCAGGACCGCTGCAGAGGTGCGCGTGTCCAACGCGCCCGTGGGTTCGTCGGCGATCACGAGCTTCGGCCGCGTCATCAGGGCACGCGTGATCGCCACGCGTTGTTGCTGTCCACCCGAGAGCTGTGCGGGCCGCCGAGCAAGGTAGTGAACAATGCCTGTCGCGTGTGCAAGCTGGTTCAGCCAGTGCGGGTCCATCACTCGCCGCGACATACGCATCGGCAACTCGATGTTCGCGCGCGCGTCCAGGCTCTCAATCAACCCGTAGTCCTGATACACGAAGCCGATCTGCTCGCGTCGGAACAACGTGCGATCGGTCTCATCGAGTTCATGGATGGCCACGCCGCTAACAGCAATCCGGCCATTCTGCGGGGTGTCCAGGCCAGCAATGCAGTTGAGCAGGGTGGACTTCCCCGACCCGGACGGACCCATGATCGCGACGAACTCTCCTTGTTCGACCATGAGGTCGACACCAGTCAGCACAGGAGTCTCGAGTCGCCCTGTGCGATAGCTGTATCCAAGGTCCTGGACATCGAGTGCTAGCTGTTGGTTCATCTTAGGTGCTCGAGTCAGATGGTCAGGGCGATATTGATGGCGATCCCAATGATGACCACGATGAGAAGGACCCACGGCCACCAGCGCCTCTCACGCTGCGGCTTCCAGGGCTCGTCAGGCGATGAGGTGGACGATTGCTGGTTCCTGTCGTTCATGTTTCGACCGTAAGCAACCCGAGCGGATCCGGGAATGACGCGTTCACCCGTCTTGGTGGTGCAGCATTCTGCACCACCAAGGGGTCGCTCACCGACTGGCGAGGAAGAGGAGCACTGCTCGTACGCGTCGGTGCCCGCGGACCTCTGCGGTCAGGCCGAGTTTCACGAAGATGGCGCCGACATGCTTATTGACGGCGCTTTCGGTGATCACCAGACGCTCGGCGATCTCCCGGTTCGTCAGGCCTTCGCCCACCAACGCCAGTACCTCTGATTCTCGCCGTGTCAGGTTCGCAAGCGGATGCGCAGGGCTCCTACCGATGAGGGCCGCAACGACCTCTGGATCGATCGCCGTTTCACCAGACATCACTCTGCCAACGGCCGACAGGAAGTCGTCAACCTCACCGATTCGGTCCTTGAGCAGGTACCCGACGCCGCCTTGAGGGTCGGCGAGCAGTTCGGCGGCGTACTCGACCTGGACGAAGGACGACAGCACCAGCACGCGCAGACCGGGATACCTTCGTCTGGCCGCCAGGGCGGCGACGAGCCCTTCGTCCCGATATGTCGGGGGCAGCCGGACGTCCGCGATCAGGAGTTCCGCATAGTTCCCATCCAGCACTCCATCGAGACCGTCGACCGAATCTCGCAGGGTCACCTCGTGGCCGCCCCGTTCCAGGATCAGCCGCAGGCCTTCACCCAGCAACGCGTTGTCTTCCAGAATCAGGACACGCATGGCAGCTCCACCAGGACAGATGTTGGCCCCCCAGATGGTGAACTGATCGACATCGATCCCGCGAACGCCTCAGTACGCCGCCGCAGCCCGTACAGCCCGCCACCCTCGACACCCTCGTGCGCGCCGCCGAGCCCATCGTCGATGACCTGCACATAGAGCCGGTCCGGGTCCCGGGTCAGCTGCACCCAGGTGCCGGTGGCGTCGGCATGGCGTACAGCGTTGGTGAGGCACTCGGCAACCACGAAATACCCGGCGGATTCGATCGCAGGAGACACCACACCCAGTGGCTCGACGTGCACCTCACATGGCAACGCACATCTGCTGCCTAACGCTCGAACCGCCCCGGCGAGGCCACGCTCGCTCAAGATCGGAGGAAGGACAGCGTCCACGACACCACGGAGCTCGGCCAAGGCAGCCATCAACTCCGCCCGAGCGGCCTGAATGCGGTCACGCTCTTCGACACGGTCCGTCAACGACAACTGCGCGATGCCGAGTTGGACGTTGGCGTTGACTATCCGCGCCTGAGTGCCGTCATGGAGGGCGCGCTCGATCCTGCGCAACTCGGCCCCGTGTACCCGCACCTGCGACGTGTCGCCCGCCTCAGCGGCATCGGGGTCCAGGCCGAGCCTGCCAACAGACAGTGTCGAGAGCAGCCGACCCGCCGGGCGCGCCCCAGCAAGCAGGATGATGGCATACGCCACCCCGAGCAACGGCACGAGCAGGGCCTGAGGCCATGTCGTGATCCGGACGCCGGGCAGCGGTCGGGTCGCCTCCATACCGGTCAATGGCCACCATGCCGGAAAGGTCAGGGCATTGAGGCCTCCGAGCAGGAGGTAACCCGCGATCAGAGAACAGATCAGCCCCACGCTCGCCTCGAGTCCCAGCCAGGCGGCAAGCCGCCCCCCGGTCACCGGCTTCCCCGAGAAGATCCTTCGAAGTACGATTCCGGCGCGACGGCGCTCCCACAAGGTGAGGCTGTGCGAACACTCGAACAACCAAACACCCAGGCGGGTCTTCCTCCCGACGAGGACAGCCACCGGCAGCGCCGCCAGCATCACGAATGCCGCCAGGGCGACGAAGATGTTTCCGGCCACATATGCTGTCGCACGCGTAGTCCCCAAGAACCAATCCGGCATCAATCCACTGTGCCCTACAGCGGCTTCACAGGCACGTTCTGGGTGACTGATCTGAGAGCCGCAGGCGACCGCGGTGTACGCCGACCTGAGTGAGCGCATGCCCCCAATCCAGGGGCGGACACCGGTCGAGTGCAACGAAGCGAGCCATAGGGCCAGTCTGCGGGACCATGCCACTCACGATATCTTGCGTTTGCCCAGGTCAGAATCGGTCTTCACGAACAAGGCAACGCATTCGACGTGGTGCGTCATCGGGAACAGGTCGAAGGCCCGCAGCTTCTCCAGGCGGTAGCCCGCCTCGAGGAAGGTCGCGGTGTCACGAGCCAGCGAGGCCGGATCACAGGCCACGTAGGCGACGGCGCGTGGCGCCCGGTCCACGATCTGGAGCACCACCTTGCGGCGCGCTCCCTCCCGGGGCGGATCGAGGACGACGACGTCGAACGGCTCGTCGTAGGTCCTGGCCAGCACGCGGTCGACCGTCCCCACGCCGACAACGGCCTTGCGGTGCTCGACCAGGTTCTCGCGGGCGTGGCCGCAGGCCGCCTTGTTGCCCTCGACGGCCACCACCCTGCCGCTCTCCCCCACCCGTTCGGCCAGGAAGCGGGCGAACAGCCCCACACCGGAGTAGAGATCGAGCGCCTTCTCGCCGGGCTGGGGGTCGAGAAACTCGAGGACGGTGTCGACCAGGGTCTCCGGGGCTCCCGGGTGCACCTGCCAGAAGCCGTCAGCAGCGACCGCGAACTCCCGGCCGTGCACCGACTCAACCACGGGCTGACTGTCCGACACCGCGGTGTCGATCGCGTCGGGTGCGGCGATGAGACAGTTCTCGATCGGCACCACGCCGTGAGAGCGGTGCTTGCGCATGCCCCGGCGACCGTCGGGTGTGACGGCGTACTCGACCCGGGTGCGCCAGGCCAGACCGTTGTCGTCGCCGGGCACCGGCTCGACGACCAGGTCGACCTCCATGTGCGCCAGGCGACGGAACTGCTCCTGCACCACGCGGGCCTTCAGGGCGCGCTGCTCCGCGAGTGAGACGTGCTGGAAGTCGCAGCCCCCGCACAGGCCGGGCCCGGCCACCGGGCAGGGAGGTGACACCCGTTCCGACGATGGCGACTCGACCGTGACCGCGTCGCCGCGCCAGAACCGGTCGCCCTCGGTGCCCTCGGTGACCTCGACAGTGACCACCTCACCGGGGAGCGCGTGCCGGACGAAGACGACCCGCGTCTCCCCCTCGGTGCCACCGGCGACCGGGATCCGGGCCACGCAGTGACCACCGTGCGCGATCGGGCCGACCGTCACCTCGTGTCGCTCGCCGACGTGCGAGGCGCCCTTGGCCTGCCGGGGTCGTGTGTTGCGAGGAGACATCGCTCTATTTCACCTGTCGGTCGTTGCGGTTGCGCCGGGCGGCTGCACCGATGGCACCGCGGCGTACGTCGCCCGCTCGGGTGCGGGTCAGATCGCGTTCTTCACGTTCGAGGGCAACCACGGAGGACCGCAGCTGGTAGGGCACGGAGGTCACCATGACGCCGGGCGTGAAGAGCAGGCGACCCTTGAGCCGCAGCGCGGTCTGGTTGTGCAGCACCTGCTCCCACCAGCGGCCCACGACGTACTCAGGAATGTAGACCGCGACCACACCGCGGGCGTTGGCGCCCCGGATCTCGTTGGCGTAGTCGACGATCGGCTTCACCAACTCGCGATAGGGCGAGTAGAGCACCTTCAGAGGCACGTCGATGCCGCGCTCGTCCCACTCGGCGAGCAGCTTGTCCGTGGCCTTGGTGTCGGTGCCGACATAGACCGCCTCGAGCACGTTGGGCCGGGTCGCCTTGGCGAAGGCCAGCGCGCGCAGCGTCGGCTTGTGCAGCTTCGAGACCAGCACGATGGCATGCACCCGGGTGGGCAGCACCTTGTCCTGGTCGTCAGCCGCCAGCTCCTCCTCGACGAGGTCGTAGTGCTTGCGGATCGCCTTCATCAGCACGAAGAACACGACCATCGCCAAGATGGTGATCCAGGCGCCCTGCAGGAACTTGGTGACCAGGACGACCACCAGGACAGCCCCGGTCATGGCCAGCCCGATCGTGTTGATGACCCGGGAGCGCTGCATGCGACGCCGCTCGACCGGATCACCCTCCGAGGCGAGGTGACGGGTCCAGTGCCGGATCATGCCGAGCTGGCTCAACGTGAACGACACGAAGACGCCGACGATGTAGAGCTGGATCAGCCGGGTCACCTCGGCGTCGAAGGCCAGGATCAGCACGATCGCGACCACGGCCAGGAAGACGATGCCGTTGCTGTAGGCAAGCCGGTCGCCCCGGGAACCGAGGGCCCGAGGAGCCAGGCCGTCGCGAGCCAGGATGGAGCCGAGCACTGGGAAGCCGTTGAACGCGGTGTTGGCTGCGAGCACCAGCACGATGCCGGTCATGGTCACCACGAAGTAGAAGCCCGGCGAGAAGTCGTTGAACACGGCGCGGGCGATCTGCGCGATCACCGTGTGCTGGTCGTAGTCGGCGGGCAGCGCCTTGCCGTCGGCGGTCCTCAGCCGGTCGAGGTGGTGCGGGTCGACGTACTTCAGGCCCATCTCGCGGGCCAGCATGATGACACTGGTCATCATCGTGATCGCGATCATGCCCAGCAGCAGCAGGGTGGTCGCCGCGTTCTGCGACTTCGGCCGACGGAACGCGGGCACCCCGTTGGAGATCGCCTCGACACCGGTCAGGGCCGCGCATCCCGACGAGAACGCGCGGGCCAGCAGGAACACCAACGCCACGTTCGTGAGGGTCCCCTCGTACCCGGGGGCCTCGGTGATCTGGAGGTCGGCGCTCTCCACCTGGGGCAGATCACCGACGAAGTAGCGCAGCAGTCCGAAGGCGCACATGCCCAGGATCGCCAGCATGAACGCGTACGTCGGCACCGCGAAGAGCGTGCCCGACTCGCGGATGCCTCGCAGGTTCAAGGCGGTGAGCACGATCACCAGCACCGTGGCCGCCGTCGCCTCGTGCCCGGAGAGCACCGGGAAGGCCGAGGCGGCGTACTGGGCTCCCGACGAGATCGACACGGCCACCGTGAGCACGTAGTCGACCAGCAGCGCAGCAGCGACCGTGACCCCGGCGTTGCGGCCCAGGTTCACCGTGGCGACCTCGTAGTCACCTCCGCCGCTCGGATACGCGTGCACCGTCTGGCGGTACGACGCGACCACGGCGATCATCACGAGGGCGACGGCCAGGCCGATCTTCCACGACCAGGTGTACGCCGAGGCGCCGGCCAACGACAGCATGATGAAGATCTCGTCCGGTGCGTAGGCGACCGAGGAGAGCGCGTCACTGGCGAACACGGGGAGCGCGACGCGTTTGGGCAGCAGGGTCTCACCCAGCTGCGAGCTGCGGAGCTTGCGGCCCAGCAGGATTCGTTTGGAAACGTCACCGACACCCACGAGCGAACAGGCTAGACCCATCGGTGGCCACATGGTGCACCGCCGCACCACGTGGCTCTCGCTGCGGTAGCGTCTGCGCTGTGCATGTCGTGATCATGGGTTGTGGCCGGGTGGGCTCCACGCTTGCCCGCAGCCTCGAGGACCGCAACCACACCGTGTCCATCATCGACAACAACCCCGATGCGTTCCGGCGCCTCGGACCGTCGTTCAACGGCGACAAGATCACCGGCTACGGGTTCGACCAGGCCGTGCTCGCCAAGGCCGGCATCGCCCGGGCCGACGCGTTCGCCGCGGTGTCGAGCGGTGACAACTCCAACATCATCGCCGCCCGGGTGGCCCGCGAGAGCTTCGGCATCCAGCAGGTCGTCGCCCGGATCTACGACCCCGGTCGCGCCGAGGTCTACCAGCGGCTCGGCATCACCACGGTCGCCACGGTCAAGTGGACCGCCGACCAGGTGTTGCGCCGCATCCTGCCGGCCGGCGCCGAGCCCGACTTCCGGGACCCCTCGGGCACGATCAGGCTCGACCAGCTCCCGATCAGCGAGCCCTGGATCGGGCAGCGCACGATCCACCTCCAGGAGCAGGCACGCGTCCGCATCGCCTGGATCGACCGTCTCGGCGAGGGCATGCTGCCCGACAAGAACACCGTGCTGCAGGAGGGCGACCTCCTCCACGTGGTGATTCGCGAGGAGAACGCGGCGGCTGCCTACACCGTCATCGAGACCGGTCCGGAGGACAAGAACTGATGCGCGTCGCCATCGCCGGAGCCGGTGCGGTCGGCCGCTCCATCGCCCGAGAGCTGATCGACAACGGCCACGAAGTCCTGCTGATCGACAAGAACGCGGGCTCGATCAAGCCCGAGAGCGTCCCCGACGCCGAGTGGCTGCTGGCCGACTCCTGTGAGCTGAGCTCCCTCGAGGAGGCCCGTCTCCAGCACTGCGACGTGGTGATCGCGGCCACCGGCGACGACAAGGCCAACCTGGTCACCTCGTTGCTGGCCAAGACCGAGTTCGGCGTGCCTCGCACGGTCGGTCGGGTCAACCACCCCAACAACGAGTGGCTGTTCACCGAGGCGTGGGGCGTCGACGTCAACGTCTCGACCCCGCGGATCATGTCGGCGCTGGTCGAGGAGGCCGTGTCCGTGGGCGACCTGGTGCGGTTGTTCACCTTCCGCAAGGGCAACGCCAACCTGGTCGAGATGACGCTGCCCGACGAGTCGCCGTACGTCGGTGAGCCCACCGGGCTGATCCCCTGGCCGGAGAACTGTGCCCTGGTCTCGATCCTGCGCGACGGGCAGGTCTACACCCCCGACGCCGAGCAGCCCCTGGAATCTGGCGACGAGCTGCTCTTCGTGGTCTCGGCCGAAGTCGAGGAAGAGCTCGAACGGCTGCTCGTCCCCCACCCCCGGTAGCTCGACCCCGGGCCGGCCGGGTCAGGCGGCGGTCTCGGGCTCCTGCATGGGGGTCGCGTTGCGGGCCAGCAGCCAGACCATGGCGGCCAGGGACGCGAGCTGAAGGGGCCAGCCCATGACGATCTTGGCGATCCCCAACGCCGCGACGGCGGCATCGGGATCCATCGAGCCCCCGGTGCCGGCCAGGTAGAGCGGTGCCTGCACCACGACCCGGAGCACGCACGGGGCGACCAGCACCCACGTGAGGCGGCTGCACAGCTTCACGATCTGCGGGTCGTCCCGCCACGCCGTCGGGTCGCCGGTGACACTGCCGACCATGAACCCGACCAGCGGCCACCGCACCAGGCAGGACAACGACAGCACCACGGCGTAGCCGGCGTTGTAGAGCAGGCCCGGCAGGAAGTAGGCCAACGCCTGGTCGTTGGCGTCTCCGCCGGCGCGCGCGGCGCGCAGGGCGAAGAAGGCGCCGATCGCGATGCCGACCAGCGCGTTGACCACGAACTGCACCGAGGAGCGCTGCACCAGTCTCACGACCAGGGCGATGACGGCGGCGGTCACACTGACCCCGAGCGCCAGCAGGAGCTCCTTGGTGGTCAGGAACGTGGCGGTGAAGAGGATCGTCGGGACGGCAGCCTCCAACATGCCCCGGCGCCCGCCGAGTGCGGTGGAGAGCTGACGGCGGACCAACGCCTCCACGGTCTCGGCCGTGGCCCGCGGTGCGTGGGCGGCGGGGACAGCGGGATCGGAAGCACTCATGGAGCAAGCTCGTAGCGTGGATTGAACATCACGCGGGTGTGCTCCTGGACTCCGATGCGGCCCTCGACGGTCAGCGCCCGCCCGGGGTCGATGCCGGTGATGCGCCGCCGGCCGAGCCACACCAGAGTGATCACCCCGGTGCCGTCGTAGAGCTCCGCCTCGAGGGCGGGCACTCCGCCGCGGGGTCGCAGGGTGACGGTCCGCAGGGTGCCGGTGAGCCGGATCCGCTCGCGGTCCGGGGCGTTCTCGATCGTGGTCAGGCCCGACGTCGCGACGCTCTCGCGCAGGTCACGGGCGTGCTGGTCCGTGCTGTTGGCCCAACTGCTGATGGCACGTCGCAGTCGGCTGCGCTCCTTGCGTTCCGGCATGGGTCAAGGCTACTGACTCAGCCGACGCGCCGGGCCTGCGGCGGCAAGGTGATCGGCAGCTGGTCACCCGGGGCCATCGGTCCATCGCCTCGGCGTACCACGAGTGAAGCCACCGCGGCCTCCCACGGACCGGCCTCGTCGGCGTCGACGGCCGGCTTGCCGAGGTAGGTGGCTCGCAGGAACCACCGCGGGCCGTTGTAGCCGACGATGCGCGAGGGCTGCTGGCTGGTGGTCCCCTCGGGGGTGCGCACCGTGCGCTGGCAGACCAGCTCGGTGCCGTGAGGACCTTCGGTCTCCGTGGCCGTGCCACCTTGGCGGGCGGTCTCGGAGGCGATCTGGCGGCGTACGTCGCTCCACAGGTCACCGTTGCGCGGCGCGGCGAAGGCCCGCACCTCGACCGCACCCGTCGGGCCGGCGATCAGCACGCTCTGGACGTCACCGGACTTCTCGTCCACCTGGAGTCGGAGCTCGAGGCCCTCGGCCGGGGCGATCAGGATGCCGCCGAGGTCGACGCGGTCGACGTCGTCATCGTCGAGATCGACCTCGGAGCTGTCGTAGGGACCGGAGGGAGCGGCGGACTCGGTCGGGTCCGCGGTCTCGGTGTCCTGGTCGGCCGCGGCGGACTTCTCCTCGACCTGGGAGGCCTTCTCGTCCGTGCGGGACTTGCGTCCGAACTTCACTGCGTACTCCTCTTGACGTCTGCGGTGGCGAAACCACCCGTGGAACCGTAGCCCCCGGCACCACGCGACGTGTCATCGAGTGTGTCGGTCTCGACGAACTCGGCCCGCTCGTGACGCTGGATCACCAGCTGGGCGATCCGGTCGCCGCGACTCAGGTCGATGTGCAGGTGGCGGTCGAGGTTGATCAGCATGACCTTGATCTCGCCCCGGTAACCGGCGTCGATCGTGCCCGGCGCGTTGACGATCGACAACCCGTGGCGGGCGGCCAGACCTGACCGCGGGTGCACGAGACCGACGTACCCCTCGGGCAGCGCCAGGGCGACCCCGGTCGGCACCATCAGCCGCTCCCCCGGTTGAAGGGTGACGTCACGGGTGGTCATCAGGTCGGCCCCGGCATCTCCGGCATGTGCGTAGGACGGCAACGGGAGGCCCGGATCGAGACGGACGATGCGGACCGGAACCGGCGGAACTGACATGTCTCCGACCCTACCTGCGCACCCGAGCGGTCGGGATGAAAGGCTTGACCCGTGCAGTACGCCGAACAGCTCACCGTGTCGCTGCGCTGGTGGGTTCAGGGAACCATGCTCGTGGCGACCCTCTGGTTCACCATCGCCGTCGCCATCCCCTCGATCCTCGCCGCCGCCCTGATCAGCCTGGGCTTCGCGGTTCTCGTGGCCGGGGGACTGCTCCTCTACGGCTCGGCGCGCATCACCGTCGGCAACGGCGAGCTCCGAGCCGGACGGGCCCACATCGCGCTCGACCTGGTCGGCACCGCGGAACCCCTCGACGCCGAGGGAACCCGCCGGGTGGCCGGCGTGGACGCTGACGCCCGCGCCTACCTGCTGCTGCGTCCCTACCTCAAGCGTTCCGTGCGCATCGAGATCACCGACCCCCGCGACCCCGCGCCGTACTGGCTGGTCTCCACCCGGCGTCCCGACAAGCTCGTGGCCGCACTGTCTGCTGTCACCGCCGAGTAGACCCACTCGTCCCGGCCTCACTCGTCTAGGGTGGGCAGGCATTCCAACCCCTCAGGAGGATCTGATGGCATCCGGCTCCAAGGCATGGTCGGCACTCTCACTCGGCGCCGCTCTCGGCAGCGCAGCGGTGGCCAAGAAGGCACTCAACGGAGGCTGGAAGGCGGCCACCGGAAAGAATCCGCCGGCCAACCCGGCCGACCCCGACATCGACCTCTGGGAGGCCGTCATGTGGGCGGCCGTCAGCGGTACGGCGGTGGCGATCGTGAAGATGCTGGCCACCCGCAAGGCGGCCAACTACTTCGCCAAGTCCACCGGGCACCTGCCGCCCGGGCTCGAGGCCGACGGCAAGTCGTCGAGCTCGCGCAGCTCCGACACCGGTGACATCCTGGCTTCGGGCATCAACGACTAGGTCCTCGGCACATGCAAGAGCCGCAACCCTGCGTGGGTTGCGGCTCTTTGTCTTGTTCGCTCACCCGGCTCGGGGACGCAGCCCCTGTCGGGGTCCCAGGTCGGGGTTGCCGAGTCGATGCTGCGTGCTGACCTGCGCGGACCACGCTCCCGGCGCTTCGTGCCTTACGCGCAGTCCTTGCAGATCAGCTTCTTCGCATCGGCGAGCTGGCTCCGGTGGTGAACCAGGAAGCAGCTCATGCAGGTGAACTCGTCGTCCTGACGCGGCTTGACCTCAACGGCCAGCTCTTCGTGGGACAGGTCGGCTCCGGGCAGCTCGAAGGACTCCGCCGCCTCGGCCTCGTCCTCGTCGACCTTGCCGGAGTTCTTGTCGTGACGGCGGGCCTTGAGCTCTTCAATGCTCTGTTCGCCCTGGTCTTCTTCGTTCTTGCGGGGTGCGTCGTAATCGGTCGCCATCAACTTCTCCAGTCAATCAACTGCGGTCGCGTCGTCATCTGTTCGCGCGAGTCCCGGCGCCAGATTGTGCACCATCGGCCAGCAACTTGCACGCGCATTCCACACGATGTCTCGACTGCAACGATCACCGGGGGTCGGCTATTCCCGATTCGGGGCGAGAAACCCGCACGAGATGACCGTCTCGCGGAACTCCACGAAGCCGTGTTCGGGCGCGCACACGAGCGCCTCCTTGCCCCCGCGCCCCACGGCCAGTTCGGACGTGGCACCGGCCTCACGAGCGATCAGCGCCCCGGCTGCGTGGTCCCACTCGGCCACCCCCTCCTCGACGTAGCCGTCGGCCGAGCCCGCGGCGATGCTGCACAGGTCGAGTGCGCAGGACCCCATCCTGCGAATGTCGCGGACCAGCGGCAGCAGTCGGGCGACCGCCGCGGCCTGCACCAGTCGGGTCTCCGCCTGGTAGTTGAAGCCGGTCAGGACCAGTCGTTCGGCCAGCGGGGCCGCAGCACGGACCCGCAACCGGGCCCCGTCACGCCAGGCGCCACCGCCCAGACTCGCGTGGAAGGCCTCCCCCGTGGCCGCGTTGACCACCACGCCGGCCACCACCACGCCGTCGCGTTCGGCGGCGATGGAGACGGCGTACTGCGGGATGCCGTAGAGGAAGTTGACCGTGCCGTCGATCGGGTCGACGATCCAGCGCACTCCCGTGCCGCCTCCGGTGCCGCCACCCTCCTCACCGAGGAAGGCGTCCTCGGGACGCGCGGCCAGCAGCTGCTCCCGGATCAGCCGTTCACAGTCCCGGTCGACCTGGGTGACCACGTCGACGGTGCTCGACTTGGTGGCCGCCACCGACACGCCACCGCGTCGCTGCTGCGCCACGAAACGGGCGGCCTCCCCGGCCACGTCGCGCGCCAACGCCAACAGGTCGTCCATCGGGGACCGCCCTCAGTCCAGCCCACCCAGGGCCGGCAACGACTCCCGGGCGTTCGCGCAGCACCCGGCGGCGCAGATGTCCCAGCACGCGGGCAGGCTGCCCTCACTGGCCCGAACGACGTCCTCCCCACGCTCGATCGCGGCACGCTCGAGGAGCAGGTCGCGAACCATCGCCACGAAACGTGGGTCGATGCCCGCCGTTGCCGCCCGCGCGAAGGGCAGCCCCAGCTTCTCGGCCGTGGCCGCCGCCTCGGTGTCGAGGTCGTAGACCACCTCCATGTGGTCGGAGATGAATCCGATCGGCACCAGCACCACCGGCGGGGCCTCACCCTGGGCCAGGTGCTCGAGGTGGTCGTTGACGTCGGGCTCCAGCCACGGAATGTGCGGCGCTCCCGAGCGCGAGCAGAAGACGAGGTCGTGGACGTGACGGTGGCCGGTCTCGAGTCGCACGCGCTCCACGATCTCCTGCATGACGCTGCGGTGCTGGGCGACGTACGCCCCGCCGTCGGGCCCACTCGCGTCGTCCATGGCGATCGGGATCGAGTGCGTGACGAAGAGCAGGTGTGCGTCCTCCCGTTTCGCGTCGGGCAGTTCAGCCAGCGCGGCCAGGGTGCTGTCGACCATCGCGGTGATGAAGCCGGGGTGGTTGAAGTAGTGGCGCAGCCTGTCGAGTCTCGGCGCGCCCTCGACGGCCGCGCTCGCCGCGGCCAGGTTCTCGCGGTACTGCCGGCACCCGGAGTACGACGAGTAGGCGGACGTCACCAGACAGGCCGCCCGGGTGATGCCGTCGGTGGCCATCTCCTCGAGGGCGTCGGTCAGGTAGGGGTCCCAGTTGCGGTTGCCCCAGTAGACCGGGAGGTCGAGCCCGGCACCGGCGAAGTCCTCGCGGATGGCGGCCAGCAGCTCCCGGTTCTGGTCGTTGATCGGCGAACGGCCGCCGAACCCGAAGTAGTGCTCGCCCACCTCAACCAGCCGTTCACGGGGGATGCCCCTGCCGCGGGTCACGTTCTCGAGGAAGGGCACGACGTCCTCGGGCTTCTCCGGGCCTCCGAAGGAGACCAGCAGGAGTGCGTCGTACGGGCCGGGATCGGAGTGCATGCCGACCATCCTAGGAACCACCTGCACGTCACCGCGACGAGGTCGGGCAAGCAGCCGTCGAAGCCCGGGCAGAAGGGAGTGGGAGGCCGACCGTGCTCGCGGTCGGCCTCCCACCCGGTCGGTCGATCAGCCTGCGGGGAGCAGGCACCCCTCCTTCGCCAGGTCGAGCGAGTTGTCATCGGCCAGGCAGGTGTAGAACCACGAGGTCTGCTGGGCGTAGGCCGCGCCCTTCTCGACGGTGACGTTGCCCTCCTCGTCAACCTCGCACGGGTTGTTCATCGTGCACTTCTCGCCGTCCTCGTTCCCGGTGTTGTTGGCGGCGACCACCTCGTGTGTCTCGGTGTCGACCACCGGTGAGCCCGAGGTGCCGCCGACCGTCTCGCAGCCGGGCTGGTGGTACTTCACCGAGTCCTCCATGGTCCAGTCGGCTTCCTTGAGCTGCGGGATCGTCGAGTCGACCGAGCAGCTGTAGATCTTCTGCCAGTAGCCGGAGACGACCGCGATCGACGTGCCGTCGGCCGGCGACTCCTTGGCCAGGGTGAGCGGCGTGAAGCCGTCGAACTCGTCGGCCAGCTCCTGGTAGGTCTTGTCCAGGCGGTAGAGCGACACGTCGGTCTTGGTCATCGTGGAGTAGAGGACGTCGGTCGCGTTGACGTCACCGGCCTCGTTGCCCTCGGTGTCGAGCAGGGTGAAGGTGCGGTCGGACGGCTGGTCGACGATGACCTCGCCGGCCTCGGGCATGCCGCCCTCGTAGCAGTGGCCGTTGGTCAGGCCGAGCGCCTTGTCGGTGGCCACGGAGTCGTCGAACCGGACCACGGAGGCCGAGCAGTTGTCGAGCGCGGCGATGCCGGTGAAGTCGACACCACCGGCAGGCGGGTCAGTCGGGTCAGTCGGGTCGGTGGGATCCGTCGGGTCCGTGTCACCGCCACCCTCACAGGTCGGCTCGTCCGCCTGGGCCGGTACGTCGACCGCGTCCCACGCCGCCTTGACCGCATCGAACTCGGTGCAGCTGTCGGGGTAGAGGTTCTTCGCCGCGGTCAGCGTCCAGGTGCGGTACTTCAGGTAGGAGCTGTCCGAGGTCTTCAGCAGCATCGCGTTGTAGACGATCTTGCCGGCCTTCTCGATGCCGATCCCACTGACGTCCGTGTCGTTGCAGGTCGGGCTCTCCGGGCCGCTGGCCGGCTTGTTGCCCTGCGCCAGCAGGTAGAACCAGTGGTTGCCCGGCCCCGCGGTCGCGTGCACCTCACCGTCGGGGATGTCGTCGGTGTAGCAGTTGGGATCGCCGCTGACCTGGGACGGGTCGTACATGTTGCGGATCGGGCCCGACCCGACGAGATCGATCTCCTCACCGACGAGGAAGTCCGGCTCGTCGAACTCCTCCGGCTGGGCGGCGTAGGCCTCGGTCAGCGCGCCGAAGACGTCACCGATGAACTCCTGGGTGCCGTTGCCGGAGATGCCGCCCGGGGTGTGGTCGTCGATGCCGTGGCCGAGCTCGTGCGCCATGACGTCGATCGAGGAGATCCAGTCCCCTGCCTGGTTGTGCCCGATCTGCACCTGGGTGCCGTCGTAGTAGGCGTTCATGTCGTCGAGGCCGACGCGGATCGGCAGGAAGCCGCCCTCGCCGTCCATGCCGTCGCGTCCGAGCCACTCCTCGAGCATCTTGTTCTGGGTCTGCGCCGCGAAGAGGGCGTCGACGCAGCCGGTCTCCTTGTTGCCGGCGTCTCCGTCACCCCAGGTGTCGTCGGGGCCGCTGAAGGTCTTCTCGGTGTCGGCGTCCTGGCAGGCGAGGTCGGTGACTGCCGGGTCCGCCAACGTGAAGCCACCGTCGGCTTCGGAGGTGTCCAGGGCCAGCGGTGCGGGGCCGTTGTAGGCACCGGTGCCCTCCCCTGCGAGCACGTGCTCGGTGCTGCCGATGACTGAGCCGGTGCGTGCGTCGACGTACACGGTCTGACGGGACGGCGAGCCGGACCTGGTGCCCGCCACGGTCGTCGCCCACGCCAGCCGGGGCTGGGCACCGAGCGCGTGCACGACGAGTTCCGGGGTCTCCGTGGAGGTGACCTTCGTCAGCCGGGCCTCGGCCTTCTGCGTGGCCGAGCTGGAGCTCACCGTCGGCTGGACCGCAAGGCTCGAGATCGTGCGGTCCTGCGCGACGGAGGTGCCCTGCACGTTGCCCTGGAGGTCGGTGACCACGACGAAGTCGCCACCGACCACGGGGAGCCCCTTGTAGGTGCGCTCGTAGGGGACGTACTGCGTCTTCCCGGAGCGGATCACGGTGCCGGCGTCGAACGTGTCGGACCCACTCGCATGCAGGGCCGCTGGTTGACCCTTGACGAACTGGCCCGCGGCGGTGGCGGCCAGCGCACGCGGTGTGGGATCGGCCTTCTGGTCCGACGACGGCGAAGCACTGGCTCCTGCGACGGCGAGGCTCGAGAGGCTGAGCGCCGCGACCACGGAGAGCGTCGTCGTCATGGCCACCTTGCGGATGGAGGATGCTGACACGACCATATTTGTTCCCTTCGGATGGGGTGTGGTGCACGACATCTTGTGGCGGCACCCACGATGAGGGGAACGATCTTCGGCTGGCCGAGAAGCGCCATGGCCGCGATCAGTCAGTGTCGCGGTGGCCCTCAGACGAGGCCGCGGCGCACGGCTTGTACGCCGGCCTGGAACCGCGACTCGATGCCGAGCTGCTCGAAGAGCACGCGCGTCTTGCGGGTGAAGGTTCGCGGCGCCACGCCCAGCTGGCGGGCGATGGCCTGGTCGGTGAGGCCGTCGGCGAACAGTCTCAGCATGAGTCGTTGCTCGTCATCGAGGTCGGGCCCGTTCAGTCGCACAGGCCGGCCGATGGCGGCCTCCATCGGGGTGGCCTCGGCCCAGCAGAACTCGAACATGCGGGTGAGCAGCTGCACGTAGGCACTGCCGCGTACGACGACCGCGCCCGAGCGTCCTTCGGCCCACTTCATCGAGCACACGGCGGTCATCCCGTCGGCCAGCACCATGCGGAAGGGCAGGGTGTCGCGGATGCGCACCTGGGCGCCGGCCTCGATCAGCTGCTCGAGATAGCGCAGTGTGGGCAGGCTGCGCACGGCACTGGAGAGGTAGATGGTGCGCACCTCGACGCCGCGCTCGAGCACGGCGAGGTCCTGCGGCAGCGCGGCGTCGATCGCCTCCTGCGGCAGCGCACCACCCGAGTGGGCGGTCAGCAGCTGGTGCTGCAACGAGTCACCGAGCTCGGCCAGGAAGGCCCGTGCCGTCTCGTTGCCCTCGAGCACGGTGTTCATCGCGTCGTCGTCGACGATCACGCGCAGTGCGGGCAGGAGGGAGGCCATCGACTCGATGTCGGCGGCCAACCGGCTCGCGGTCGCTGACCAGTCCGCCACGGACCTGCCGTGCTCCTGGAGCACCTGCTCCGTCGCGCGCATCGGGTCGACGACGCTCCAGCGTTCGTCGTCGCTTTCACGGAGCAGCCCGAGCTGGACCAGCTCGTCGCGCGCAGCGTCGAGGGCCACCGGGGTGACCCCGAGGGTCTCGATCATGCGGGTGTCGGACCAGTCGCCGTTGCGTCGGGCGAGTCGGTAGAGGCTGATGGCGAGGTCATGGTCTGAGGCGGGCACGAGGTCAACCTTTGCGGTTTCCACCCGGCATTGTCGAGTGGCCCGACCCGGTTCGCCCGGCACCCGGGGCCGTCAGCACCGACGCATGGCCGATGATGGCCGTGGCCACGATCGGCCACCGCGGAGGCGTAGCCCGACCCCTCCGTCAAGGGCGATCCTTCGTGCACCGACCGTCCCACCATTTGGACCACAAGGGGTCTCCACATGCGCGCGTCCCGGCACATCACGCCGTTCGTCTCCGTCGCCGTCACCACGGCCGCACTCTGCGCTCTCACCTCCCCGCCGGCCACGGCCAGCCTGGCCTGGGCGGACGACCCGTGCGAGAGCAACGGCGGGCAGGTGGCCGTCGCTCCCGACATGTCCGCGGCTCCCTCGGTCGAGCATCCGCTGGCGTACGTCGCCTGCGCCGACGGTGCCCTGCTCTACCACGGCGCCTCCGGCCGGGGCACGAACGAGCGGATCCCCGACGTCGAGGCCGACATCTTCGTCGACGTCGTCTCCGCGCCCGGGCACAGCATGTACGCCGTGACCAGCTACGGCCGGATCACCACGGTCGGTGCCGAGGCCGAGTTCTACGGCGACATCTACCCCACCGCAGGCGTGGTCGCCGTCGAGGTGACCGAGTCGGGTGAGGGCTACTGGATCGTGACCCGCAACGGCGAGGTCTTCGGCTTCGGCGACGCCGCCGACATGGGCCCGGCCGAGGACACGGTCGTCGACGCGCCCATCGTGGCCTTCACCGCCGACGGGTCCGGTGGCGGCTGGGTCGTCACGGCGGCCGGCCAGGTGGTGCCCCTCAACGGCGCGGCCGACCACGGCTCCGTGCGCAGCCGCGTGGCCCCCGACGACCGCGTGGTCGGCATCGTCTCCGACCGGCAGACCGGAGGCTACTGGGTGGTCACCCGCGCAGGCCGCATCATCGAGGCCGGCGGTGCCCCCGCCGAGACCGAGCAGGCCACCTGCCAGGACAACCCTGGCGGCCAGCCGCCGTTCAGTGGAGCGGTCGGCGACTACCACCCCGACGCATCGGCGCGCCTGTGGATCTACAGCGTCAACGGCGGCATCTGCGGCTTCAATCCCGGGGCCTGAAGGCATCGGGTGATCACCACCCGGCACTGAGAAATGGGTGAGCCTCGGGGCACCGGATCTGAGAGGCTGCGCAGTGACCGCCTGATCGGTCGCCCATCCCCGTGAGCCGGAAGGAAACCACCCGGTGCTGTCGTCCTACGGCCGCGTGCTGTCCACTCCCGGCGGATGGCAGTTCAGCCTGAGCGGACTCGTCGCCCGCCTGCCGATCTCGATGATCAGTCTCGGCATCGTGCTCCTGGTCTCCGCCTCCACCGGCTCCTACGGTCTGGCCGGCACGATCGCGTCGGCGTACCTGTTCGCCAATGCGGCCTTCGCGATTGTGCAGGGGCGTCTGGTCGACAGGTTCGGCCAGCACGTGGTGCTGCCGCTCGCGCAGACCACGTTCACCGTCGCGCTCTGCTTGATGATCTGGGCGATCGAGGCCGATGCGAACCGCCTCGTCGTGCACGCCCTGGCCGTGATCGCGGGTGGCGCCCTCCCCCAGGTCGGCGCGTGTGTGCGGGCCCGCTGGTCCCACGTGCTGTCCGAGGGCAGGTCGGTCCAGACGGCCTACGCGCTCGAGTCCGTGGTGGACGAGGTCGTCTTCGTCACGGGCCCGACCGTGGTCACGTTCCTGGCCACTGCCTGGCACCCGATCGCCGGGCTGGCCGCGGCCATGACCTCGGGTCTGATCGGCACGTTGGCACTCGCTGCGCAGCGCCGCACCCAGCCACCGCCGCGAGCCCACCGGTCCACGAACGGCGAGCGTCCACCGATGCCGTGGCGCACCGTGGTGCCGCTCGCCATGATGTGCGTGGCACTCGGTGTGATCTTCGGATCCGTCGAGGTGATCACCGTCGCCTTCTCGGAGGAGCTGCACGCCAAGCGGTGGGCCGGGCCGCTTCTCGGGCTGTGGGCGCTGGGCAGCCTGCTGGCCGGTCTGGCCAGCGGCGCGGTCAGCTGGCGCACTCCCCCGGAGACCCGGGCGCGCTGGGGCGTGCTCGCGCTCGGACTCACGATGGTGCCGCTGGCCTTCGTCGGATCGATGGTCGTGATGGGCGGGTTCCTCCTGCTCGGCGGCATGGCGATCGCGCCGACCCTGATCGCGACGTTGTCTGCCACCGAGCGTGCGGTTCCGGCCAGCCGTCTCACCGAGGGGATGGCGATCCTGCACACCGGCCTGGGCGTCGGTGTCGCTCCGGGTGCCGCCTTCGCCGGCCTGCTCATCGACGCGTACGGCGCCTCGCCGGCGTACGTCGTGCCCGTGGCGGCCGGGGTGCTGGGCGCCGCCGCTGCGTGGAGCGCACGGGCACCAGTAACCTCCTCGCCATGACGCAATGGCGCAACTGGTCCGGCCTCGAGTCCACTTCGCCGTCGGAGGTCGTCGTACCCGCGGACGTCTCCGAGGTGGCGGCTGCGGTCACCGAGGCCGCGGAACGTGGAACGACCGTGAAGATGATCGGCACCGGCCACAGCTTCACCTCGATCTCGGCACCCGAGGGCGAGATGCTGCGTCCGGAGGCTCTCCAGGGCATCGTCGCCGTGGACCGGGAAGCGATGACCGTGACCGCCCTCGCCGGGACTCCCCTGCACGTCCTCAACACCGAGCTCGCCCGGCTCGGTCTCTCTCTGCACAACATGGGCGACATCGCCGAGCAGACGCTGGCCGGGGCGATCAGCACCGGCACCCACGGCACCGGTGGCCTCAAGGCGTCCCTGTCGGCGCAGGTCTCCGGGCTCGAGATGGTGGTCGGTGACGGATCGGTCGTGCGGGCGTCGGCGACCGAGAATCCCGACGTGCTCGCCGCGGCCCGACTGGGGCTCGGCGCCCTGGGCGTGCTGACCACGATCACGTTCGACGTCGAGCCGCTCGGCGTGCTCCTGGCCCACGAGCAGCCGATGCTGTGGGACGAGGCGCTGGAGCGCTACGACGAGTTCGTCGCCGAGAGCCACCACTGCGACATGTACTGGTTCCCCCACACCGATCGCATGCAGGTCAAGCGCAACTACCGCCAGGACCTCGCCCCCGGCGAGGCGGAGCCGCTGTCCCGGTTCCGGGCGTGGCTCGACGACGACTTCCTCGCCAACACCGCCTTCGCCGGCGTCAACGCGATCGGCAACCGGGCCCGTTCACTGGTCCCGCGGCTCAACGAGATGTCGGGGCGCCTGCTCTCCGAGCGCAGCTACAGCGACGTCCCGCACAAGGTCTTCACCTCGCCGCGGCGGGTGGTGTTCCGCGAGATGGAATATGCGCTGCCTCGCGAGGTCGGCCTCGACGCGCTGCGCGAGGTACGCCGACTCGTCGACGCCTCCGACTGGCGGATCAGCTTCCCGGTGGAGGTCCGGATGACCCCGGCCGACGACCTGACCCTGGGCACCTCGACGGGTCGCGAGTCGATCTACCTCGCCTTCCACGTGAACCGGCGCACCGACCACACGGCGTACTTCGGTGGGGTCGAGGAGATCCTGCGAGCCCATGACGGGCGACCGCACTGGGGCAAGGTGCACACGCGCACGGCGGCCGACCTGGCTCCGGCGTACCCGCGCTGGCAGGAGTTCCTCGACCTGCGCGACCGGCTCGACCCGGCCCGGGTGTTCAGCAACACCTACCTGCGTCGCGTCCTCGGCGACTGACCCCACCCCGCCCCGTGCAGCGCGGGGTTGTGGTCGCTCCACACGTGTCGTGACACCGCACCAGCGACCACACCACCGCACAAGTGCCGAGCCGGGCTGCACGGGCCGGGCTGACCGGGCCGGGCTGTCCGGGCCGGGCTGCCCGGTCAGACGCTGGAGGACCCGCGCGGCATCGGCGCGGTCCAGTTGCGGCGCAGGGCCAGCAGACGCCAGACCAGGCACACCGTGCCACCGGTGACGGCGGCGAGCCACACCGGCTGGTCGAGCTGGTGGATCGTGGC
>NZ_BCRJ01000065.1 GCF_001552535.1 Nocardioides jensenii JCM 1364 = NBRC 14755
GCTGCCAGGGCGGCCCCCGCCAGCGCCGGGGTGGCGTACAGCTCGCCCCGGAAGACCACCGGCACCCGGCCGGCCAGGACGTCGCGCGCCATGCCGCCGCCGATCCCGGTGACCATGCCCATCAGGGCCGCGGGCGCCGGGCCCAGGCCGTACTCCATCGCCTTGATCGTTCCGGTCACGCAGAACAGCGAGAGACCGAAGGCGTCGAAGACGTTGACGTAGGGCTCCATCCGCCCGAGTGTGGGGTGCTGGACGAAGGTGATCAGCCCGGCCGCGACCGGCACCAGCAGGTAGCGCCAGTCGGCCAGGGCCGCCGGCGGGGTGGCATCGATCAGCACGTCACGCAGGAAGCCGCCCCCGAGCCCCGTGGTGCCGGCCAGCACCAGCACCCCGAACAGGTCGAGCTCCTTGCGGACCGCGACCAGCGCTCCGGAGATCGCGAACACGAAGATGCCGATCAGGTCGAAGGTGACCAGCAACGGCATCGAGGACATGAGCGGAGTTTAGAGCGACCTCTCATGCGGAACTCACGGCGACCGAACACAGGGCGCGCCGCCCGCGCTGCGACACGCCCGGACACCGCTGGCGTAGGCTCGGCGCGACACCGGAGACGAAGAGACGAGACGACAGGATCAGCATGGTGCAGCTCACGCTCGTAGGTTTGAGCGGGGACAAGAAGCGCCTGCTGCTGGTCAGCGACTCGGGTGAGGAATTCACCCTCCCCGTCGACAATTTGCTTCGGGCCGCGCTGCGCGGCGAGCACTCACGACTCGGCCAGTTGGAGATTCAGATGGAAAGCACCCTTCGTCCACGCGACATCCAGGCCCGCATCCGTGCCGGGGAGTCGCCGGAGTCGGTTGCCCAGGCGGCACACACCACCGTCGAGAAGATCCTGCCGTTCGCCAACCCGGTGCTGGCCGAGCGCGCTCACGTCGCCGAACGCGCCCAGCGAGCATCCGTACGCCGCAAGGCGGGCGACCAGGGCGCTCGCACTCTCGGTCAGGCCGTGGCCGCCCAGCTCAGCCCGCTCGCGTTGTCGACCGAGATCGTCGAGTGGGACTCCTGGCGGCGCGAGGACGGCCGCTGGACCCTCACCGGCGCCTACGTCGCCGGCAAGCGCAAGGGCACCGCGCAGTTCACCTTCGACGCTCCCGGCAACTACGTGGTCGCCGAGAACGACGATGCCCGCTGGCTCGTCGGTGAGCCCACGTCCGCACCGGCCAAGCCGGAACGCCGCGACGACCTCAAGCAGGCCCGGCAGCGCCGGCTCTCCGCCGTGCCCGAGGACGAGCTCCCGTTGGGCGACGACGCGATCGAGCTGGCCAACGAGGCCTCCGGCCCCGACGCGACCCCGACAACCGATCCGTCCGACGCGGAGGCATCCGACGCGGATGCCAACCGGACCGACGAGGAGTCGACCGTCGACCTGACCGAGACCGCCGACCGGGTGCGCGGCGCCGAGACCGCTGCCCCGACGGGCGCCGACGACGAGCCGACGCTCTCCCCGACCCCGGAGCCGCTGGCCGACGAGCCCGCTGCGACGACGCGCACCGGCGACCGACCCGCCTCCTCCACCGACGACGGGACCACTGCCGGCGCGGAGAAGACCGCGGCCGAGGAACCCGCCGCCGAGGAACCTGCCCCACGCAAGACCCCGCGTCGGAAGGGCCGGGCCTCGGTGCCGAGCTGGGACGAGATCATGTTCGGCGGCGGCAAGTCCGAATAGTTACCACTGAGTAACATTCGCCACATCTCGGTCCGGACCATGTCCCTGCGGGGGATTTCGGGACTAGTCTCCCGCCATGTCGTATTTCGTGACCGGGTCCACCGGGTTCATCGGTCGATTCTTCGTCCAGGAGCTGCTCGACAACCGCGAGGGTGAGATCTTCGTGCTGTGCCGGGAGAGCTCGCTCCCCCGGCTCCAGCGACTGATCAGCCGTTGGGGCAGCGATCGGGTCACGCCGGTGATCGGTGACCTCGCCTCGCCCGACCTGGGGGTCGACCCCGAGTGGATCACGGCGAACACCGGCAAGGTCGAGCACTTCGTGCACCTCGCCGCGATCTACGACATGACCGCCGACGACGCGACCAACGACGCGATGAACGTCGACGGCACGCGCTACGCCCTCACCCTCGCCGAGACCCTGGGGGTCGGCTGCTTCCACCAGGTCTCCTCGGTC
This sequence comes from Nocardioides jensenii JCM 1364 = NBRC 14755, assembly GCF_001552535.1. Taxonomy (GTDB): domain Bacteria; phylum Actinomycetota; class Actinomycetes; order Propionibacteriales; family Nocardioidaceae; genus Nocardioides; species Nocardioides jensenii. Next base: position 2,181 of record NZ_BCRJ01000065.1, read on the forward strand.
GCTGCTGCCGGCAGCTTCCACGGCACGTTCGACGAGACCATGTTCGACGAGGGCCAGGCGCTGCCCTCGCCGTACCACCGCACGAAGTTCGAGTCCGAGAAGCTGGTCCGGGAGTCGAGCGTCCCCTGGCGGGTCTACCGGCCCGCGATCGTGGTCGGCCACTCCGAGACCGGCGCGATGGACAAGATCGACGGGCCCTACTACTTCTTCCCGTTGATGAAGCGGCTGCGCGACGTGATGCCGTCGTGGATTCCCATGCTGGGCGTCGACCTCGGCGACACCAACGTCGTGCCGGTTGACTACGTCGCCAAGGCGATGGACCACCTGGCCCACGTCCCGGGGCACGACCGGGAGGCCTTCCACTTGGTCAACCCCGAGCCGCAGCCGGTCGTCGAGATGATCAACACCTTCTGCTCCGCAGCAGGTGCGCCCCAGTTCGCCCAGCCGATCGGCCGGTCGGTGACCTCGCGCCCACTCGGTGCCCTGCCCCGGTCGCTGCGCCCGCTCAACCTGGCCAACTCCGCGATCCGCAGCGCTCCGGTCCAGGCCATGCTCAACCAGACCGTGGGCCGCCTGGGCATTCCCGCGGAGGTGCTCGCGCACAGCTCCTTCGAGGCGACCTTCGACTCCCGTCGCACCGAGCAGGTCCTCGCCGGGTCGGGCATCTCGGTGCCGACGCTCGAGTCCTACTCGCGGCTGCTGTGGAACTACTGGGAGGAGAACCTCGACCAGACCACCGCCCGCGACGCCGACATCCGCAAGGCACTGGAGGGCAAGCACGTCGTGATCACGGGCGCCTCCTCCGGCATCGGGCAGGTCACCGCGCTCAAGGTGGCCCAGGCCGGCGGCATCCCGGTGCTGGTGGCCCGCGGCAAGGAGAAGCTCGAGGACCTCAAGATCACCATCGAGATGCGCGGCGGCACCGCCCACGTCTTCCCGTGCGACCTCTCCGACCTCGAGGCCATCGACGACCTGTGCGAACGCCTGAGCACCCAGCTGCCGTCGGTCGACTTCCTGGTCAACAACGCCGGGCGCTCGATCCGCCGCTCGATCAAGCTGAGCCACGACCGGTTCCACGACTTCGAACGCACCATGCAGCTCAACTACTTCGGCGCGATCCGGCTGATCATGGGCCTGTTCCCGACGATGCGCGAGCAGAAGAGCTCCCACATCGTCAACATCAGCTCCATCGGCGTGCAGACCAGCCCGCCGCGGTTCTCCGCGTACGTCGCGTCGAAGGCCGCGCTCGACGCCTGGAGCAACGTGGTGTCCTCCGAGGTCGTCGGGGACGGCATCACGTTCACCAGCATCCACATGCCCCTGGTGAAGACGCCGATGATCGCGCCGACCAAGCTCTACGACAAGTTCCCGACCATCTCACCCGCCCAGGCCGCCGACGTCGTGATCAAGGCGCTCGTCGAGAAGCCGCACGAGCTGAACACCATGCTCGGGAACGCCGGAGCTGTGGCGCACACCGTCGCCCCGAAGGCGTCGTTCCGGTTGCTGAACATGGCCTACCATGTGTTCCCCGACTCGGCGGCCGCCCGCGGCACCGACGCCGAGGGTGGCAAGCGCGAGAGCGAGCAGGTCATGCTGGCCCGCCTGTTCAAGGGCATCCACTGGTAGCAGTGGTCAGCCGGTCTCGACCGGCCGCTCAGGGTCGGTGATCCAGCCGCTCCACGAGCCGGGGTAGAGCGCCGCCCGGACACCGGCGACCTCGAGCGCGAGCACGTCATGGGCGGCGGTGACCCCCGACCCGCAGTACGCCGCCACCCGGGCGCCGGACTCCGCTCCCACGGAGCGATAGATCTCTTCCAGTTCCTGTGGTGACCGGAACCGCCCGCGCTCGTCGAGGTTGCGCGCGGTCGGCACGTTCACGGCACCGGGGATGCGTCCCGCCACGGGGTCGACCGGCTCCACCTCGCCGCGGTACCGCTCCGGTGCGCGCGCATCGATCACCACCGGGACGCCGAGCACGTCTTCTGCGTCGACGATCGGCATCGCGTCCGGCGTACCGCTGAAGTCGCCGGGAACCGGAGCGGTCGACGTCGTCTCGACCTCTCCACCACTCGCCGTCCAGGCCGGCCAAGCCCCGTCGAGGACCAGGACGTCGTCGTGGCCGTAGTGCCGCAGGAGCCACCAGGCCCGCGCGGCGGCGTGTCCGGACCAGTCGTCGTAGACCACGACGGTGCGGCCGTTGCGCACGCCCGCACGTCGCATCGCCTCCACGAACACGTCGGGCTCGGGCAGCGGATGACGGCCACCGTCTCCCGGTGGTGCAGCCAGATCGAGATCGAGGTCGACGTACGCCGCGCCAGGGATGTGGCCGGCCGCGAACTCGTCGCGGCCGGGCGGCCCGCCCATGCGGTAGCGGACGTCGAGCACGGTCACATCGGGCAGTCGCCCTCGGAGGTCGGTGGCAGAGATCAGCGGGCCGGTCATGGTCTCCATCCTGCCTGTTGGCCCGGACGATGCCCACCGGGGAGAACGCGGGCCTGCGTGGCATCATTGCGCCCCGTGGCCGAACTTCACTTCTTCACCGGGACCATGGACTCGGGCAAGAGCACCCTGGCGCTCCAGACGAACCACAACCACGCGGCACGAGGTCGGATCGGCCGGATCTTCACCACGCATGATCGCTCGGGAGCCGCACTGCTCTCCTCACGGCTCGGCCTGACCCACGAGGCACTCGAGGTCGCCCCCGACTTCGACTTCTGGAAGTACGTCGTGGACACCCTCACCCAGGGCGGCCGGATCGACTACCTCATCTGTGACGAAGCACAGTTCTACACTCCGGCCCAGATCGAGCAGCTCGCCAAGGTCGTCGACGAGCTGCAGATCGACGTGTTCGCGTTCGGGATCCTGACCGACTTCCGCTCGCTGCTGTTCCCGGGGAGCGCCCGGCTGGTGGAGCTGGCCGACAGGATGAACGTGCTCCAGGTCGAAGCCCTGTGCTGGTGCGGCAAACGGGCCACCCACAACGCACGCACGGAGAACGGTGCGATGGTCACCGAGGGTGACGTGGTCGTGGTCGGCGACGTCGAGGCGGTGGACACGGACCCGGCCGAGGTCGCCTACGAGGTGCTGTGCCGTCAGCACCACCGCCGCAACCTCACGGCGGCCCGCGCCAAGGCGGTCGCACTCGCCCCCGAGCCCCTCCCCTTCGGCTGAACGTGCAGGTTTCCCCGGTGCACCGGGGATTCCTGCGGCGGATCAGTCGAGGATGATCGGGATGGTCATCTCGTCGGGGGTCAGCGAACCGTGCAGACCAACGAGGGTGTTCTCGTAGGCGAAGTCGTGGGTCGACACCACGGCGGTGTCGCCGTGGCAGGCGACCATCACGTCACCGAGACGGCTGCGCACCTGGGGCTCCACGGTGCCGAACCACCCGCGATCGATCACCTGCTCGCGGGTCAGCACGCTGGCCCGGTCTCCCAGCACCTGCTGCCACGTGGCCACCACGTCGTCGACGGCGCGGGGTCGGCAGTAGAGGTGCCGGAACCGGGCCTCTCCCCCCATCAGGGCCACGCCGTCGCGCAGCTCGAGTCGATCGTCGACGTCGATGCGCGAGGACTGGGGACTGTCGATCATGCCGTGGTCGGCCACCACCAGCAGCCGCACGGACTCGGGCAGCAACTCGCGCATGTGCTCGGCGGCCGCGTCGATGTTCGACAGTTCCTGGAGCCACGCCGTCGAGGCCACTCCGTGCTTGTGCCCGGTGTGGTCCAGCTTGCCGTCGTAGACGTAGGTCAGGGACGGGGACCGGCCGGCGGCGTCGAGCACGGCAGCGAGACGCTCGTCGACATCGTCGGCGCCCACGTAGTCAGCCCCCCGGTGCCCCGAGCGGGTCAGCCCGGACCCGGCGAACTCGCGACGGTTGACCGCCGTGACCTGGACGCCGGCGCCGGCCAGCCGCGCGAACGCGGTGGGGTGGGGCTGCCACTCGACGGGATCGACGTCCTGGTCCCAGAAGAGGTGGTTGAGCAGCTTGTCGGTGCCCGGGACCCGCGCCGTGAAGCCGACCAGGCCGTGCTGCCCCGGGGTGAGCCCCGTGCCGAGGGAGGTGAGGGACGTGGCCGTCGTGGACGGGACACCGGCCGTTCCCGGTGTGGACGCGATCTCGGCCAGGTAGGGCGCAGCGTGCGCGTAGCGTTCGAGGAGCCGCTGGCCGAGCCCGTCGATGAGGAAGACGACGTACCCCGCAGCATCGGGCAGCACGAGGTCGCTCGGACCGTCACCCGCCAGCGGTGAGCCGATGGCACGGGCCACTGCCGGGACCACGTCCCCGAGTGAGCGCCGCGAGTAGGCCGGGTCGACGAACCCCTCGGTCATGGGGCGGGTGTGCCGTGCGTGGCCGCGGAGAGGGAGGCGGCGAAGGCCAGCAGCGAGGTGACTGCGTCGTGGCCCTCGGCCGCGGCCGAGACCCGCAACGAGAAGTCGTCGGAGGCGAGCAGCCCGGTGTAGCCGTGATCGGCCTCGCAGTCCGGGTCGGCGCATCCAGCCGGCTCGAGGTCGATGCGGCCGACTCCGCCCCACCCGACGGTCACCACGGCCTCGGCAGCCGGCTGCGGTCCTGACGTCGGGTTGGCCACCATGCGGGTCACCACGACGGAGCGCACCGCCGACAGGGCGATCGCCTCGGTGGAGGTGGAGGTGTAGGGCTGCGGGAGGAGGTCGTCACCGGCGTGCTCGTCGGTGTGCGCCAGGATCAGCCGCGTCGGGGTGAGTACGACGACCGTGATGTGACGTCGCACCTCGTCACGCTCGATGGTCGGCTCGTGGTGCACGTAGAACGAGACCACCGACTCCCCCGCGACCGCGGCATCGACACCGTCGGCGACCACCTCGGGGTAGTAGCCGGTGCGGTCGATCGCTGCCCGCAGCGCGGCGGGCGTGTCGGAGGGGTCGGTCAGTCCACGGTTGCGCATGGGCCGAGTCTGTCACGGCGCGACTGAGAACGTGCAGGCGATGCACGGACTCCGGTGTGAGCCTCGCTCAGTCCGGGATGGTGTCCTCGACCTGCGCGTTGAGCCGGCGTACGAACCAGTCCGAACGCAGATCGGCGACCGGTTCCACCCGCGCCTCCGCCGACAGCACGGTTGCGGTGTTCTTGCCGGCCAGCACCAGGGACAGATCGATGGACCGCACCTGCGGGAAGTCGTTCTTCAGCTGGGCGACGAGCAGGATCAGCTCCTCGATGCGGTCGACGTCGACCACCTCACTGCCGCGGTAGCCGAAGAGCATCGGCGAGCTCTTGATCTCGCGCGTCATCGCCCGTGCCTCGTGCAGGGTGAGCGGTGGGATGCGGTAGGCCTTGTCGCCCACCAGCTCGGTCAGCGGTCCGGAGATCCCGAAGGAGACCACCGGGCCGAAGAGCGGGTCCTCGACGGCGGCGATGGAGACCGGAACCCCCGGAGGCGCGCTGCGCTGCACGACGAATCCGGCGCCGGACGGGTCGGTGATCAGCTCGCACAACGATGCCCAGCCCTCGCGCATGTCGGCCTCGTCGTGGATGTTGCGCCACAGGTGGGCCAGGTCGGGGCGGTTGCGCAGGTGCTCCGCGGTGGCCTTGAGGACGACGTCCCAGCCGAAGTCCTCACCGGCGGCGACCGCCTCCTCGGCCGTGGCGACCGGACGCGGCTCCCACAGGTCGATGTTGTAGGCCGCGAACAGCCGGCGCAGCTCGTCGAACTCCAGGTCGCGACCCTCGGGACTGTTCATCAACGCCGTGTTGATCAGCTTCTTCGCGGTCAGGGCCTCGACCTCGGCGGCCTCCTCGACCTCCCCTTCGGGCGTGCGCAGCCAGACGGCGTACTCGACGACGTGGGCCAGGGCCCGCACCGCCGCCTCGACCGCGGGGTAGGACGGCACGGATCCACGGCCGGCAGTGGAGCCGGCCACGTCGGGCACTCGGAGGAGCTCGGGGACACCCTCGGCACCCAGGAACGTGGAGACGAGGGGCTTGTCCGACTGCTCGCCGACGGCGGCGAGCACGTTGGCCACCTCTTCACCGGTCACGTTGAGCGGGGGGATGTAGACCGCGACCACCGAGTCGACGTCCGGGTCGTCGATCGCCTGGTCGAGGGCGTCCTCGAAGTCCTCGGCAGTGGCATCGGCGCCCAGTGCGACCGACTTGCTGACCACCAGTCCGACCGATGCCGCGGCGTCGGCGGCCAGCAGGCCCAGTGCGTCGGAGTTGCCCACCACCGCGACCCGTCGACCGGCCGGCAGCGGCTGGTGGGCGAGCAGCTGGGCGACGTCGAACATCTCTTCCAGGCTGTCGACCTGCATGATGCCTGCCTGGCGGAACATCGCGTCGACCGACTGCTGCGGCGCCGCGATGGTGCGCACGGAGTGACCCATCGGCACGCCCTGGGTGGTGCGCCCCGACCGCACCGCGACGATCGGCTTGCGACGCGACACGCGACGGCAGATGCGGGAGAACTTGCGCGGGTTGCCGATCGACTCCAGGTAGAGCAGGACGACCTCGGTCGACTCGTCCTCCTCCCAGTACTGCAGGAGGTCGTTGCCCGACACGTCGGCACGGTTGCCCGCGCTGACGAACGTCGACAGGCCCAGTCCGCGGTTGTAGACCTTCTCGAGGATCGCCGAGCCGAGCGCACCGGACTGGCAGAAGAAGCCAGCACGACCCCGGGGCGGCATCAGCCCCGAGAGCGACGCGTTCAGCGACATCTCGGGGTCGGTGTTGATCACGCCCAGGCAGTTCGGGCCGATCAGCCGCAGCCCGTAGGACCGGGCCAGGCCGACCAGTCGGCGCTGCCGGCGTCGTCCCTCCTCGCCGGTCTCCGCGAAGCCCGAGGAGATCACGATCAGGCCGTGCACACCCTTGGCGGCACAGTCGAGCACGACGTCCTGCACGGCGGTGGCCGGGACCGCCACGATGGCCACGTCGACCTCGCCGGGAATCTCGGTCACCGAGGAGTACGCCGGCAGCCCGGACACCGCCTCGGCCGTGGGGTTCACCGCGTAGACGACCCCGGTGTAGTCACCGGTGATCAGGTTGCGCACCAGCGCCTGGCCGATGGTGTCCTGGCGCCGACTGGCGCCGACGACGGCGATCGAACGGGCGTTGAAGAACTTCTCGATCGAGGCGGACTCGGCCCGGTGCTCGCGGTTCTCCATCACCCCGATGGCGGTCGCGGTCGGGTCGATGGGGAACTCGAGACTCATCACGCCGTCCTCGAACCCACCCACCACGTGATAGCCGGCGTCCTTGAACGTGGTGATCATCCGCCGGTTGTCGGGCAGCACCTCGGCCACGAAGCGTTCCACGCCGAGCTCACGACCCGCCTGGGCCAGGTGCTCGAGCAGGATCTGGGCGATCCCGCGGCCGTGGTGCCGGTCCTCGACCAGGAACGCCACCTCGGCCTCACCCGGCTCGATCACGTCGAAGCGACCGACCGCGATCATGTGGTCGGCCAGCATCACCACGAACGCAATGCGGTTCTGGTAGTCGACATTGGTGAACCGCTTCACGTCCTTCTCGGACAGGTTCGGCATCGGCGAGAAGAACCGGTAGTACTTCGACTCGTCGGAGACCCGTCCGTAGAACTCGACGAGCAGGTCCGCGTCCTCCGGACGGATCGGCCGCACGTGGGCCGTGCTGCCGTCCAGCAGGAGGACGTCGGCAGCCCAGTGCCGTGGCGGCTTGGGCATGGTGCTTCCGGAGGCGGTCACGACTGAAATCTAGCCTGTCGCCGAAGCCTTCTCCGACTTGGCCGACCGCAGGCGGCGTGCCCCCTGTGGAATCGAGGGGGCGACCGGGAAGAATGCCCGTCATGGCACGACGTACGACGCAACCACCGCCCCCCGACGACTTCGAGGAGCACATCCTCGACATCGACGTCGGTGACGAGATGCGCTCGTCGTTCCTGGAGTACGCCTACTCGGTGATCTACTCCCGGGCCCTTCCCGACGCCCGCGACGGCCTCAAGCCGGTGCAACGGCGCATCCTCTACACGATGAACGAGATGGGCCTGCGCCCCGACCGCGGACACGTGAAGAGCGCCCGCGTGGTCGGCGAGGTGATGGGTCGCCTGCACCCGCACGGTGACTCCGCGATCTACGACGCGATGGTGCGGATGGCACAGCCGTGGTCGATGCGGGTGCCGTTCATCGACGGCCACGGGAACTTCGGCTCCCCCGACGACTCCCCCGCCGCCATGCGTTACACGGAAGCGCGGATGGCTCCGGCTGCGCTGGCGATGGTCACCTCCATCGACGAGGACACCGTCGACTTCAAGCCCAACTACGACAGCCGCGAGACCGAGCCGACGGTGCTGCCCGCCGCGCTCCCCAACCTGATCGTGAACGGCACCACCGGCATCGCGGTCGGCATGGCCACCAACATCGCGCCGCACAACCTGATCGAGGTCGTGCAGGCGCTGCGCCACCTGATCACGCACCCGAAGGCGACCGTCGACGACCTGATGCGGTTCGTCCCGGGCCCCGACCTGCCCACCGGCGGCAAGATCGTCGGGCTCGAGGGCATCCGCGACGCCTACGAGACCGGCCGCGGCACGTTCAAGATGCGGGCCACCGCTCGCATCGAGAACGTCACGCCCCGCAAGAAGGGCATCGTCGTCACCGAGCTGCCGTACGGCGTGGGCACCGAGAAGATCATCGAGCGGATCAAGATCCTGGTGCAGAGCAAGAAGCTCCAGGGCATCTCCGACATCAAGGACCTCACCGACCGGGAGAAGGGCCTCAACCTCGTCATCGAGGTGAAGAACGGGATCAACCCCGACGCGTTGCTGGCCCAGCTCTACCGCCACACGCCGTTGGAGGACTCCTTCGGCATCAACACCGTCGCCCTGGTCGACGGACAGCCCCGCACCCTCGGGCTCAAGGAGCTGCTCGAGGTCTTCCTCGGGCACCGCTTCGACGTGGTCCGTCGTCGTACGGTCTTCCGCCGGGGCAAGGCCGTGGACCGGCTGCACCTGGTCGACGGGCTTCTGATCGCGATCCTCGACATCGACGAGGTGATCCAGGTGATCCGGGGCTCCGACAACGCGGTGGCCGCCAAGGAGCGCCTGATCGAGATCTTCGAGCTCTCCGAGATCCAGGCCGACTACATCCTCGACATGCCCCTGCGCCGGCTGACCAAGTTCAGCAGGCTGGAGCTGGAGAAGGAGCAGGAGGAGCTGCGTCGCACCATCGAGGAGCTCGACGCGATCCTGGCCGACGAGAAGCTGCTCCGCAAGGTCGTCTCCGACGAGCTGGCCGAGGTGGCCAAGACCTACGGCACGCCCCGACGCACCGTCCTGCTGGAGTCCTCGGGCGTGGCCACCAAGGCGGCCGAGGTGCCGCTCGAGGTCGCCGACGACCCGTGCCTGGTCTACCTCTCCTCCACCGGGTTGCTGGCCCGCACCAACGGGGCCGACACACCCGGTACCGGCGGCGGGCGGGCCAAGCACGACGTCATCATCTCCGCGGTGCGCAGCACCGCCCGCGGTGACATCGGCGTGATCACCAGCCTCGGACGGGTCGTCCGCCTGGGCGTGCTGGAGCTGCCGACCCTGCCGCCGACCGCGAACGACCCGCACCTCAGCGGTGGTCTCCCGCTGAGCGAGTTCGTCGCGCTCGAAGCGGGCGAACGCGTCCTGGGACTCACCGGACTGTCCTCCGACGGCCCGGGGCTCGCCCTCGGCACCAGGGACGGCATCGTCAAACGGGTCAACCCCGACGTCCCGAACAGGGACGACTGGGAGGTCATCTCGCTCAAGGACGGCGACGAGGTGGTCGGCGCCGTCGAGCTCACCTCCGAGGACGTCGAGCTCTGCTTCATCACCTCCGACGGGCAGTTGCTCCACTTCGCCGCCGACCTGGTGCGCCCTCAGGGCCGCGGCGGCGGTGGTGTGGCCGGCATCCGCATCACCGACGGTGAACGGGCCGCCTGGTTCGGCGTCATCTCGGGAGACTCGGTCGTGGTCACCGCGTCGGGTTCGAGCACGGCCCTGCCCGGCACCGAGAACGGCGCGGTCAAGGTCACCCCGTTCGGCGAGTACCCAGCGAAGGGTCGTGGCACCGGTGGAGTGCGCTGCCACCGGTTCCTCAAGGGCGAGGACGCCCTCGTCTTCGCCTGGGCCGGCCCCGAGCCCGCCCGCGCGGCCGCAGCCAGCGGTGCCGCCATCGATCTGCCCGAGGCCAACGGACGCCGCGACGGCTCCGGCATCCCGGCGGCACAGCCGATCGCGGCCTGCGCCGGACCGGTCGCCGCCCGGTTTGCGCCCGCACCCCCTGTGGAAGGCTGACCCCATGTTGAAGACCCGTAGCGCGTTCACCGCGATCGCCCTCGTCGCCTCGCTCGCCCTTGCCGGTTGCGCCGGTGACGACAAGGACGACCCGATCAGCAAGGACAACAAGCCCGACGAGGCACTCGCCCTGGCGAAGAAGACCCTCGACGAGACCTCGGGTGTGAAGCTGAGTCTCGACTCCGAGGGTCTCCCCGACGGCGTCTCCGGCGTCACCGACGCGGAAGGGATCGCGGTGCACCCGGCCGGGTTCGACGGCAAGGTCACCGCCTCGCGCAGCGGCCTGACTGTTCCGGTCGACGTGATCGCGGTCGACGGCAAGGTCTGGATGAACATCCTCGGCGCCGGCTTCCAGGAGGAGAACCCCGCCGACTACGGCGCACCCGACCCGTCGATGCTGATCTCGGCCGAGGACGGCATCTCCGACCTTCTGGTCGAGACCGAGAACCTCGAGCAGGGCGATGACGTCCGAGGCGGGGCCAACAACGATGAGGTGCTGACCGAATACACCGGCACCCTCACCGGCGACCAGGTCACCCGCATCATCCCGAGCGCCTCCGGCGACTTCGACGTGACCTACCAGATCAGCTCCGAGGAGGAGTTGCGTGAGGTCGCGGTGACCGGCAAGTTCTACCCAGACGTCGACTCGATGACCTACACGATCACGTTCAGCGACTACGGCAAGTACGACGAGTCCGACGTCAAGGCACCCTGACGTCGTGAGCGGCGACCCGCGCGAGGCCTCCGGCGGCTCGACAGCACGCAGAGGCCTGCTCCTGCTCGTCTTCGCATCCGTCGCGGTCGCCTTCGCGGCCGCCGACACGTACGTCGTCGTGCTCGCGCTGCCCGAGATGATGGGCACCGCGAAGATCCCGATCTCCGAGCTGCAACGCGCGGCGCCGATCATCTCCGGCTTCCTGCTCGGCTACGTGGCGATGCTGCCGCTGATCGGCCGCATCGCAGATCTCCGGGGCCGGGTCCCGGTCCTGGTCATGTCGCTCGTGGTGTTCGCGATCGGCTCGCTGATCACCGCCCTGGCCTACGACCTGCCCAGCATGGTCACCGGCCGATTCCTGCAGGGCGTGGGTGGCGGTGGTCTCGTGCCCGCGACGCTCGCCCTGGTCGCCGACCTGTACCCGGCGCAGCGTCGGGGACTGCCCTTGGGCATCGTCTCCGGCGTCCAGGAGCTCGGGAGCGTCCTCGGCCCCCTGTTCGGCGCCCTGGTCCTCGCGTTCGCCCCCTGGCAGTACATCTTCGCGATCAACCTCGTCGTCGGCATCCTGCTGGCCCTCGCCATCAGGGCGGTGGCCGGGGGTGATCACGTCGCCGGGCCCGACGACGCCAGCCCTCGCGACGCCGGCCCTCGCGGTTGGCCGGACTGGATCGGGATGCTCGCGGTGCTCGTTGCCGCCGCTGCCGCCATCGTCGCCATGGTCCGCCCCGGCCAGCTCCAGCGTGACCTCACCTGGGGACAGCTCTTCATCCCCTACACCGGTGACGGCCGCTGGCTGACTCCGATCGGTGTGACCGCCATGGGTGCCGGCATCGTGCTGCTCCTTCGTTGTGTCTTCGCCCGCCGCCCGCTGGTCGACGTACGAGCCTGGAGTCGACACCTGGTGGACGCCGACCTCGTCGGAGCACTCCTGCTGGCCATCGCCCTCAGCGGGGTGATCCTGGCCTTCGCCACGGCGGACCCCGAGGTGCAGGTCTTCTCCGAGCAGGGGCCGTGGTACCTCCTCGGTTCAGCGGTCGCCACCCTCGCCTTCCTCGCCCACCTGCGGCGGGCCGAGCGGCCGCTGATCCCGCGAGGAGCGATCACTGCCGGACCGGCCTGGGGCTCCCTGTTGGTCAGCTTCTTCATCGGGGCCGCGCTCATCGCCGCCCTGATCGACATCCCGATCTTCGCCCGCACCACCATCTACCGCGACTCGCAGCTGCTCTCGGCACTGGTGCTGGTGCGGTTCCTGGTCGCCCTGCCGGTCGGCGCCGTGATCGGCGGCCACCTCACCTGCCGCTGGTCGGCCGGGCTGGTCACCGCCGTCGGCATGGTGGCCGCGGCCGTCGGCTTCCTGCTGATGACCCGGTGGGACGAGAACGCGCTGGAGCACCCCACCGCCAACATCGCCCTGGTGCTGGCTGGCTTCGGCTTCGGGCTCGCGTTGGCTCCGGTCAACGCCGCTCTGCTGGCCAGCACGGACGACGCGGTGCACGGGGTCGCCTCCGCGCTGGTCGTGGTGGCCCGCATGATCGGCATGCTGGTCGGCATCTCCGCGCTGACCACCATCGGGGTCCGGTGGTTCTACCAGGCCAACCTCGACTGCCTGGCCGACCACCCACGCAAGACCCGGTACTGCGGCACCCAGGCCGCGCTCGCCCAGGAGCACACGGTCTTCTTCGGCGCGGCCGCCTGCGCACTGGTCGCGGCCGTCCTCGCCCTCTGGCTCTTCCGTGGGGCGCAGACCCGCGGCCTCGACACCAAGGAGCTGCTCCGCTCCGCCGGCTGACCCCACGGGCGGGCGTCCCATTTCTCGACCCTTTGTACGGCGACCACCCCGGCTCCGCTAAGTTGAAAAACGTGAGTGAATTCGACGACCTGATCGCTGCCAACCGTTCCTTCGCCGACGACTTCCAGCTGGGAGGCTTCGACGGCGTCGCCCATGCCGGGGTCGCAATCGTGACCTGCATGGACTCCCGAATCGACCCGCTCAACATGGTGGGCCTCAAGGCCGGTGACGCGAAGATCTTCCGCAACCCGGGGGGTCGCATCACCCAGGCCGCCCTCGAGGCGCTCGTGCTCGGCGTACACCTGCTCAACGTCAACCGGATCCTGGTCATCCCCCACACCCGCTGCGCGATGACCTCGAAGAGCCAGGAGGAGTTGCGCAACGAGATCGGCGCCTCCGCCGGTGTCGACGCGTCATGGCAGGCGTTCCACGTGGTCAACGACCAGTTGGCCGCGCTCGCCGAAGACATCCGCGCCGTCACCGCGCACCCGCTGATCCCTGACTCGGTCAAGGTGGGCGGCTTCATCTACGACGTCGACACGGGCCTGCTCGACCAGAAGTTCTAGCCTTTCCGGCGCTCACCCTTGCCGGACCGCCACTATCGCGTGATGTGGTCTCACCTGGTGACAGCACATCACGCGTCAGGCGCAAAGAGCAGCGCCGTCAGGCGTCGAGCGACTCCACGTCGACGTCGTACGCACCCTGCACGATGAACTCCTTGCGTGGCGCCACCTCGGAGCCCATCAGCAGCTCGAAGACCTGAGCGGCGGCGTCGGCGTCGTCGACGGTGATCCGGCGCAACGTGCGGTGGCGCGGGTCCATCGTGGTCTCAGCCAGCTGGTCGGCATCCATCTCGCCCAGACCCTTGTAGCGCTGCACCGGGTCCTTCCACGGGACGTTCTTGCGCTTCAGCTCGGCCAGCTTCCGCTGCAGCTCGGCGTCGGAGTAGGTGTAGACGTACTTGTCCATGCCCTTCTTCGGGCGGGTGATCTCGATGCGGTGCAACGGCGGCACCGCCGAGTAGACCCGGCCCTGCATGACCAGGTCGGGCATGTACTTGAAGAACAGGGTGGCCAGCAGAGTGCGGATGTGGGCGCCGTCGGAGTCGGCGTCGGCCATGAAGATGATCTTGCCGTAGCGGGTGGCGTCGATGTCGAAGGTGCGACCGGAGCCAGCGCCGACGACCTGGATGATCGAGGCGCACTCGGCGTTCTTCAGCATGTCGCCGACCGAGGCCTTCTGCACGTTCAGGATCTTGCCGCGGATCGGCAGCAGCGCCTGGAACTCGGAGTTGCGGGCCAGCTTCGCCGTGCCGAGCGCGGAGTCGCCCTCGACGATGAACAACTCGCTGCGCTCGACGTCGTTGGACCGGCAGTCGGCCAGCTTGGCCGGAAGCGCGGAGGACTCCAAGGCGTTCTTGCGGCGCTGGGTCTCCTTGTGCTGACGCGCGGCGATGCGCGTCTTCGACGCACCGACGACCTTCTCCATGACCAGCTTCGCCTGGGCCTTCTCGGCCCGCTTCGTGGAGGTCAGGAAGCTCTTCAACTCCGCCGCGACGACCTTGCGTACGACGGTGCGAGCGGCCGACGTGCCGAGGATCTCCTTGGTCTGGCCCTCGAACTGCGGCTCGGCCAGCCGCACCGTGACCACCGCGGTCATGCCCTCGAGCACGTCGTCCTTGATGACGTCGGCGTCGTTGACCTTGAGCGCCTTGGCGGAACGCATCACGTCGTTGAACGTCTTGGTGATGGCCTGCTCGAACCCGCTGACGTGGGTGCCGCCCTTGGGGGTGGCGATCACGTTGACGTAGGAGCGCAGGGTGGTGTCGTAGCCCATGCCCCAGCGCAGTGCGACGTCGACGCCCAACTCGCGCTCGACCTCCTGCGGGGTCATGTGGCCCGCGGCGTCGAGCATCGGCACGGTCTCGGTGAAGGTGTCGCTGCCCTGGAGGCGCAGCACCTCGGTGACCGGCTCGCCCTCGGCCAGGAACTCGGCGTACTCGGCGATGCCGCCGTCGTGGCGGAACTTCTCCTCGACCGGGTCCGGGCCACGTTGGTCACGGATCACCAGCTCGAGGCCGGGCACGATGAACGAGGTCTGGCGGGCGCGGGTGATCAGGTCGTCGTAGACGTAGCCGGCGTCCTTGGTGAAGATCTGCCGGTCCGGCCAGAACCGGATGCGGGTGCCGGTCTTGCCCTTGGCCACCCGCTTCCCCTTGCGGGTGAGGCCGGACCGAGGGGTGAACGAGGCGGTCGGCCCGTCGCCGTCGAACACGCCGGGGATGCCCCGCTGGAACGAGATGCCCTGGGCGGACGGCGATCGGTCGACGTCGATGTCCATGCGTGAGGAGAGCGCGTTGACCACGGAGAGCCCGACGCCGTGCAGCCCACCCGTGGCGACGTACGAGCCGCCGCCGAACTTGCCGCCGGCGTGCAGCTTGGTGGCCACCACCTCGACGCCGGGCAGCCCCGTCTTGGGCTCCTTGTCGGTCGGGATGCCGCGCCCGTCGTCGTAGACCTCGACGGAGCCGTCGGGATGCAGGGTGACCTCGATGCGTTGGGCGACCTCGGCCAGGGCCTCGTCGACGCCGTTGTCGATGATCTCCCAGACACAGTGCATGAGCCCGCGGGTGTCGGTGGAGCCGATGTACATGCCGGGTCGCTTGCGGACCGCTTCGAGTCCCTCCAGCACCAACAGGTGTGCTGCGTTGTACGTGTTGTCGATGACGGTGTCCTAAGTCGCTCGTGGTGCTCCCTGCGAATCTATCCCGCATCGGATCGCAGGGAGGGCCGCCACGCCCTCGAACGACGCCACGAGCGGTCGAATCAGGGCGCTTGCCGACATTCCCTCGCCCTTCGACCTAGGCTGGAGGCGTGAACCCGATCACGAAGCGGACACGATCAGGACCTCCGAGCACGAAGTGGCAACCGGATGGTCCCGATTCGCGTCAGACTGACAGGGTTCGACCGTTTCACCAGAAAGAGGGATGTCCACCGTGTGGGAGACCCCCGCACGGGGTAGACCGGCACCATGGTTGGATGACTGTGTCGGGCGACACGGAGAACCGGGAATCAATTCAGACCCCGGCTCGTTGAACCCGACAACGACTGAAAGAGAGGCCGAAGTGACTACAGCAGTTGCCCCCAGTTCCGCCGCACTGACGGCGCTTGACCGCTGCGACCGTTGCGGCGCCCAGGCCTACCTCCGCGTCGAGCTCGCCTCCGGGCTCGAGCTCCTCTTCTGCGCTCACCACGCCCGTGAGCACGACGAGAAGCTGCGCGAAGTGGCCGTGAACGTCATCGACGAGACGCACAAGCTCGAGAAGAAGCCCGCAACCACCGACTGATCACCGAGATCCGAACGGCCCCGACCTGACA
>NZ_BCRJ01000066.1 GCF_001552535.1 Nocardioides jensenii JCM 1364 = NBRC 14755
CGGCTTCGACCACGGCCCGCGCGACGCGCCGCAGATCAGTGCGTGTGGGGTCCGTGCGCAGCAGGAGGGTGCGGGCCGCGGGGACCAGGTCGACCACGCCCTCGGGCGGCGCGTCGACCAGCTCGGCGTACAACGCAAGGACCTGGTCGAGGTCGTCGAGCTCGACCAGCAGGCCCTGATCGGCGCACGGCAGCAGCTTCATCGCCCGGTCGCCTCGACCTCGACGAACGACCGGACCTCGACACCGGCCTGCTCAAGGTGGCGCAGCACCTTGGCCGCCATCACGACGGCCTCGGGGTTGTCGCCGTGCACGCACAGGGAGTCGGCGTCGACGCCGACGGTCGAGCCGTCGACGGCCTCGACCTGGTGCTCGGTCACCATCTGCACGCTACGGCTGGCCACCTCGCTGGGGTCGTGCAGCACGGCACCGGGCAGGCGGCGGGAGACCAGCGTGCCGTCCGGGTTGTAGGCGCGGTCGGCGAACGCCTCGCGGACGACGGCCAGCCCCGCCTCCTCCGCGAGCCGCAGCCAGGCCGAGCCCGGCAACCCGAGCACGGGGAGCGTCGGGTCATAGAGACGGACCGCCTCGACGACCGCAGCCGCCTGCTCCTCGTGGTGCACGATCGCGTTGTAGAGCGCGCCGTGCGGCTTGACGTAGCGGACCCGGCTGCCGGCCACGCGGGCGAAGGCCTCCAGGGCGCCGATCTGGTAGAGCACGTCGTCGGTCAGCGCGGCCGGCTCCATGTCGATGAAACGCCGCCCGAACCCGGCAAGATCCCGGTAGCCCACCTGGGCGCCGATGGCGACGCCGCGTTCCGCGGCCCGGCCGCAGACCCGGCGCAGCACCGAGGGGTCGCCGGCGTGGAAGCCGCACGCCACGTTGGCGCTGGTGACCAGGTCCAGCAGTGCGTCGTCGTCGCCGAGGGTCCACTGGCCGAAGCTCTCGCCGAGGTCGGCGTTGAGGTCGATCGTCAGGTCGGTCATCTCGGTCACCACAGGTCCTTGATCCCGCCCAGCGACTCCCAGCCGAGGTAGATCGTCAGCATCCAGACAAGCACACCGGCCGCCAGCAGCCACCTCGGGTAGTGGTAGCCACCCAGCAGGTCGCCGGAGCGCCGGAAGGCCACCCACAGGATGACAGCCAGGCCGACCGGCAGGATCAGGCCGTTGAGGGCACCGGCGAGAACCAGGAGCGTGACCGGCGCCTTGCCGAGGGCGAGGAACGCCACCGCGCACGCCGCGATGAACGCGACGACGGCGTAGTTGCGGTTCCTGCCCGAGCCCTTGAAGGCACCCGAGAAGAAGGACACGGACGTGTAGGACGCTCCGACCACCGAGGTGATGCTGGCCGCCCACAGGATCACCCCGAAGACACGGACGCCGACGTCGCCCATCACGTGCTCGAACGCGGACGCCGTCGGGTTGGCCTCGGACAGTGCCACGCCACCGGAGACGACGCCAAGGATGGCCAGGAAGAGCAGCGCTCGCATGACACCGGTGACCAGGATGCCGGTGACCGATCCGCGGCTGATCATCCGGATGCTGTCGGTCCCGGTGATCCCGGAGTCGACCAGGCGGTGCGCGCCGGCGTACGTGATGTAGCCGCCGACGGTGCCGCCGATGAGCGTGGTGATGATCAGGAAGTCGACATTGCCGGGGAGCACGGTCTGCTTGAGTGCCTCGCCGGCGGGCGGGTCCGAGGCGATCGCGGCGTAGAGCACCATGCCGATCATCAGCACGCCGAGCACCACGACGATGCGGTCCATGGCGACGCCGGCGCGGCGGCTGAGGAAGATGCCGATCGCGATGATCGCCGAGATGGCGCCGCCGATCTTCACGTCGAGGCCGAACATCGCGTTCATGCCCAGCGCGGTGCCGCCGATGTTGCCGATGTTGAAGATCAGGCCGCCGAGGAACACCAGGACGGCCAGGAACCAGCCGGCACCGGGGACCACTTTGTTGGCGAGGTCCTGGGCGTGCATGCCGGCGATGCCGATGACGCGCCACACGTTCAGCTGGACCGCGATGTCGACGACGATGGAGAGCAGGATCGCGAACGCGAACGCCGCGCCGAGCTGCTCGGTGAAGACGGTGGTCTGCGTGATGAAGCCGGGGCCGATCGCACTGGTCG
This sequence comes from Nocardioides jensenii JCM 1364 = NBRC 14755, assembly GCF_001552535.1. GTDB lineage: Bacteria > Actinomycetota > Actinomycetes > Propionibacteriales > Nocardioidaceae > Nocardioides > Nocardioides jensenii. The sequence goes on from NZ_BCRJ01000066.1 coordinate 2,132, forward strand.
CCATCAGGAACATGGCCCCGAGCAGTGCTCCCCGCCCGGCGTGCGCTGCGGCGCCCGGCGGCCTGGTGGTCGTCGTGTCGTTGTCCATGAACTCGCCTTGCTGTCGGGGTCGGGTCTGACCTGGTCGCTGCCCTCGGGCTGTGCTCGTAGAGATGGGGGTCACACCAGAATGAGGGATTGTTGAACAATTCGTCAATACCTGGATCTGACTAGACTGTGCCCGTGACGACGAACGGGTGGGTCGAGGAACTCGGTGCCGAGCGCGCCGCACTGGGTCGAGCCAGCACGGCTCGACGGGTCGCCGACGTGCTCCGCACCCGCATCACCGAAGGCCGGCTCGCCCCCGGAACCCGCCTCTCCGAGGAGGAGATCGGGGCCGCGCTGGGGGTCTCCCGCAACACCTTGCGCGAGGCGTTCCGGCTGCTCGCCCACGAGCGACTGCTGGTCCACGAGTTCAACCGCGGTGTCTTCGTCCGCAAGCTCGAGGCCGACGACGTGCACGACCTCTACGCGTTCCGCCGCATCCTCGAGTGTGGCGCGCTACGTCATGCCCACGCGACCGACGAGTCCGCACGCGGCACCGCAGTGGACGCCGTACGCCGGGCCGTCGAGGCCGGCGAGTCAGCCGCGGCAGCCGGCAACTGGGTCGACGTCGGAACCGCCAACATGGCCTTCCACCAGGCGATCGCCCTCTTCGCCCAGAGCCCTCGCGTCGACGAGGCGATGCGGCACGTGCTGGCCGAGCTGCGTCTGGTCTTCCACGTCATGGCCGCGCCGCAGACCTTCCACGAGCCCTACCTCAACGACAACCGTCGACTGCTGACCCATGTCGCAGCCGGTGAGTTCGAGGCGGCAGCCCAGTCGTTGGCCGCCTACCTTGACGCAGCCGAGTCGCAGCTGGTCACCGTCTTCGCCTGAGCTGTCCATTCCAACGGGCAGTTCGCCGGGTCCAGGCAGCCCGAACTCACGACAGGTCACTCCGAATTCACGACGGGTCAGCCCGAACTCACGACGGGTCAGCGAACTCACGACAGCTCGGTCAGGAATCGAGAAGCGACGCCGTCGGTTGCGGGCCTAGCGTTGCCGTCATGACCTCCATCGACACCATCACCCTCGAGGTGGCCGACCCGGCCGCCGCCACCGACTTCTACGACGCCGCCTTCGGGCTCGCCGGCCCGGACAGCCTGCTGCGACTGCGCGCCGGTGACGCCGCAACCTCCGGGTTCCGCGGCTGCACGCTGTCCCTCATCACCTCCCAGCCCGCCGACGTGGACGCCCTGGCAGAGACCGCGATCGAGGCCGGCGCCACGGTGCTCAAGCCGGTCGCCAAGTCGTTCTGGGGCTACGGCGGAGTCCTCCGCGCGCCCGACGGCACGATCTGGCAGGTCGCCTCCTCGTCGAAGAAGAACACGGGCCCGGCCACCCGCGAGATCGACTCCGTCGTGCTGCTGATCGGTGCCGACGACGTGCTGGCGAGCAAGGGGTTCTACGAGCAGCAGGGCCTCAAGGTCGCGAAGAGTTTCGGCCGCAAGTACGTCGAGTTCGAGGCCGGCACCGGCCGCGTGACGCTGGCGCTCAACGGCCGCAAGGCACTGGCCAAGGTGGCCGGCGTCGACGCCGTGGGCGAGGGATCGCACCGCATCGCGATCGGCACCTCGGCCGGCGCGTTCACCGACCCCGACGGTTTCGCGTGGGAGCCCTCGACCGCCGATGCCCCCAACGACCATCTCGGCTGAGCTCCGTGTGCCATCCGGCGTGGCGGCAGGCCCGCACCGAGGCGCACGCCGCCGCTCCTCCCAGGTCAGGCGTGCTGGTCGAGCCAGCCGATCACGTCGGCGGTGACCTCGTCGCGGTTGGTCTCGTTGAAGATCTCGTGGCGCGCCTCGTCGTACACCCGGACGGTCACGTCAGTCAGCCCCGCGTCGCGGTAGCGCTGACCGAGCAGCTGGACCAGGTCACCGCCACCGGCCAACGGGTCCGCGCTGCCGGACGCGACCAGGATCGGCAGGTCACTGCGCACCGCTGACGGGTCGGCGAGCCGCTCGGCCGGGCCGAACAGGGCCGGGATGGTCTCCTCGGGCAGGTCGAACCCGGACAGGGGGTCGGCCACATAGGCGTCGACCTCGGCCTCGTCGCGGGAGAGCCACTCGTAGCCGGTGCGATCCTCGAACGCGGCGTTGAACGCCTCCAGCCCGATCGGTCCCTCGGACTGGGCCAGGCCGGCCGCGAGCACGTCGAGCGCGGACGAACCGGTCAGCACCACGCCGGCGTACTGCGTGCTGTGCTCGAGGATCACGGCCTGGGCCGCGAACGAACCCATCGAGTGGGCGACCAGGAACAACGGCAGGTCGGCGTGGTCCGCGCGCAGCTGGGCGCCGTACGCCGCCAGATCGGTGATCAGGCCCTCGAACCCCGCGGCACCGAAGTCACCCGGGACCTCGGTGATCGACCTGCCGTGGCCCCGGTGGTCGAGCGCGCGCACGAGGTAGCCGGCGGCGTTCAACGCCGTGGCCAGCCGGTCGTAGCGGGCCGAGTGCTCGGCGACCCCGTGGGCCAGCTGGACGACGGCACGCGGTTGCGCCACGGCGTCCCAGGCGTACGTCGCCAGCGTGGTGCCGTCGACCGGTGAGGTGAAGGTGGCGTTCTCGAAGGGCATGTCTGATCCGTTCTACCTGGGTGGGATGGAGACGAACATGGGCGGAGACCTCAGTGCGACCGGGGGCCCTCCAGCTCGACCACCTCGAGCTCGCCGGCGGCGTGCTGGGCGCGGATCACCTTCTTGTCGAACTTGCCCACGCTGGTCTTGGGCACCTCGGCGATGAACGCCCAGTGCTCGGGCAGCTGCCACTTGGCGAACCGGTCGGAGAGCGAGGCACGCAGCGCCTCGGCGTCGGAGCTGGCGCCCTCCTTCAACACCACCGCCACCAACGGCCGCTCGTCCCACGACGGGTCAGGCACCCCGATGACCGCCGCCTCAAGCACGTCCGGGTGCGACATCACGGCGTTCTCCAGATCGACCGACGAGATCCACTCGCCGCCGGACTTGATCACGTCCTTCGAGCGGTCGACCAGGGTGAGGAAGCCGTTGGCGGTGATCTTGCCGACGTCGCCGGTGCGCAGCCAGCCGTCGTGGAACTTCTCCGGCTCCACGGGCCGGCCGTCGGGCGAGTAGTAGGACCCGGCGATCCACGGCCCCTTCACCTCGAGCTCGCCGAGACTCTTGCCGTCCTTGGGGACCACGTTGCCGTCGTCGTCGATCAGCCTCGCCTGCACCGCCGGGCCGAACTGACCCTGGCTGATCCGGTAGCTCCACGCCTCCTCGTCGGTCGCCTTCGCCGGCGGGTGGGCCACCGAGCCGAGGGGTGAGGTCTCCGTCATCCCCCAGGCGTGCAGGATCGGCACGTGGTGCTGCTCGTCGAACGCCTTCATCAGCGCCGGGGGCACCGCGGAGCCGCCGACGATCACCTGGCGCAGGTGGCTGATGTCCTGCGGCTTCGCCGACAGCTGACCGAGCACCCCGGTCCAGATCGTGGGGACCGCCGCTGCGAAGGTGGGCTTCTCGACCGCCATCATCTCGAGCACCGGCTCGGGCTGGAGGAACCGGTCGGGCATCAGCAGCGAGGCTCCACACATGAGCGCGGCGTACGGAATGCCCCAGGCGTTGGCGTGGAACATCGGCACGATGGTCAGCACGTCATCGCGTTGGGACAACGACATGCCGTCGGCGGTGCACACCTGCATGGAGTGCAGCACGCTCGAGCGGTGGGAGTAGGCCACGCCCTTCGGCTCACCCGTGGTGCCCGAGGTGTAGCACATCGCCGCGGCCATCCGCTCGTCGACGACCGGGAAGTCGAACTCCTCGGACTGGGCCGCGAGCAACTCGTCGTACGGGTGGACCTCGACACCGGCCGGCGCCTCCAGGGCGCTCGCGTCGCCGTTGGCCACGATCACGTGCTTGACCGAGGTCAGGCCCGGCAGCAGTGGGCCGAAGAGCGGCAGCAGGGAGCCGTCGACGATGACGACCTTGTCCTCGGCATGGTTGGCCACGAAGGTGAGCTGCTCGGGGAAAAGTCGGATGTTGAGGGCGTGCAGCACCGAGCCCATCGCCGGAATCGCGTTGTAGGCAACGAGATGCTCGTTGTTGTTCCACATGAAGGTGCCCACGCGGTCGGTCTGCCCGACGCCGAGGCCACGAAGTGCGTTGGCCAGCCGGCCGGCCTGCAGACCCAGCTCGCCGAAGGTCATCCGCCGCATGCCGGACCCGGTCCAGGTGGAGACCTCCGAGTCGGCCTTCTGCGTCATCGCATGACGCAGAACGGTGGCAAGTGACAGGGGCTCGTCCTGCATCGTGCTCAACATGGACCCATCATGGCCACGCGCGCGCGTAATCCGCATCACTTCCGGGGAGGAACTTTCTCGTTCGTCGGTGGGAGCTCTCAGTCCGACAACGGTCCCGTCGTCCGAGCGTCACTCGCCGGTGGTCGCAGCGGCAGCCGCACCCGGAACACGGTGTGTCCCGGCTCCGACTCGACGGCGATGTCGCCCCCGTGCCGCTCCACGACGATCCGCCGCGAGAGGTCCAGCCCCAGCCCCGTCCCCTGCCCGACGTCCTTGGTGGTGAAGAACGGCTCGAACGCGTGCGCCTGCACGTCGGCGCTCATCCCCTCACCGGAGTCCGCGACCTCGACGACGACCGACTCGCCGTCGACACGCGTGGACACCTGCAGGGTGCCGGCCCCGCGCATCGCGTCGACCGCGTTGTCGATCAGGTTCGTCCACACCTGGTTCAGCTCCGCCGCGGTTGCCTCGATCTCCGGTACGTCGTCACCGTAGTCACGCACCACGGTGACGCCGCCGAGCTTGTGGCCCAGCATGACCACGGTGCTCTCCAGACCCTCGGTGAGGTCCACCCTTTGCACCGAGGCCCGGTCGAGCTGGGAGTAGGTCCGCACCGCTGCCACCAGGTCGGAGATGCGCCGGGTCGACTCCTTCACCTCCGAGAGCAGGGCCGTGGTGGACAGCGAGCTGGCCACCCATCCGAGCCCGGCGGCCAGCGGGCCGCCGTCGAGCACCGTGGCCACCCGGTCGCACCACGCCACGTCGACGCCGGCCGCGGCGAGGTGGGAGGCGACCTCCCACTCCCGCTCGACCCCGTGCGCGGCCAGCCAGTCGGAGAGCGCGTCCTCGCGGTCCGCGACCGCCAGCGGATCGGCGACCGCCGGCGGCGGCTCGATCTCACGCCGCAGCGCGTCCAGCTCCACGAACTGGCCCGCGGTGATCGGGCCCTGCGCAAGGCTGGTCAGCGACGACAGCAGCTCCTCGCAGGTCTCCGCGAGTGCGTCCACGGCACGAGTCGCGGCGGAGGCGGGGTTGTTGATCTCGTGGGCCAGCCCGGCGGCCAGGGTGCCGAGCGCGACCAGCGCCTCCCGCTGACGCGTGCGCGACTCGATGCTGCGCACCGTGTTCATCAGCCCGCTGATCATGTGCACCCCGAACGGGAACCACGTGTCGGCGAGCCCACGGAGCCCCGCGGCCGGCACCCGCAGCAGCCGGCCCGCCGTGTCTCCACGCCCCGTGGCCGTGTAGATGCCGTGCTCGTCCCAGGCCTGGAACCCGCCGGCCCACTGCCCGGGGGTCGCCATCCTGCCCATCACGGTCTCCTCGTGTCCGACGTGACGGGTCAGGACGAGCGACCCCGCGAGCAGCACCCACCAGTGGGCGGCCGGCCGGGCCTCACGGAACAGCTCCTCACCGACCCCGAAGTCGACCTCGTCCCCGGCGGCGAGCAGGTCACGGAGCTGCTGGTCAGCCAACCCGTCGAAGAGTGCGATGGCCCGCACGGCGTCGAAGCTCATGTCGTGGCCAGGTAGCGGTGCACGAGGTAGACCGACATGGCGCCCTCACCCACGGCGGAGGCGACCCGCTTCATCGAGTCCAGTCGCACGTCACCCGCGGCGAAGACTCCGGGCACGCTCGTCTCCAGGGCGTACGGCGGCCGTGGCAACGACCACCGTTCGGCGTGGGGTGAGGCCAGCAGCTCCTGCCCGGTCAGCACGAATCCCTTGTCGTCACGCGCCACGTCGTCCCCGAGCCACGTGGTGTGCGGAACCGCGCCGATGAAGACGAAGAGCCAGGACGTCGGCACCTCGGTCGTGGTCCCGCCGGCCCGGTCGGCCAGGGTGATCGCCTCGAGGTGGCCGTCGCCGCGGGCCGCCACCACCTCGGTCTCCACCAGCACCTCGATGTTCTCCGTGGTGCGGATCCGGCCGACCAGATACTGCGACATCGTGTGCTCCAGGGCGTCCCCGCGCACGACCAGCACCACCCGTTTGGCATAGCGGGCCAGGTTCAGCACCGCCTGTCCGGCGGAGTTCGCCGCCCCCACGACGTACACGTCCTCGCCGGCGCACTCGACGGCCTCGCTCGCGGTCGCGCCGTAGCGGGCGCCGTGCAGGCCGAGCGCGTCGAGCCCCTCGGCCGCCAGCCGCCGGTAGGAGACCCCGGTCGCGACCAGCACCGCCCGCGCCTCGATCTCACCACTGTCGAACCGCACCGCCCGGACCGGGCCACGGCTCTCGAAGCCCACCACGTCGCGCGCGAGCACCATCTCGGCACCGAACCGGGACGCCTGGGCCACCGCCCGATGAGTCAGGTCGGCACCGGTCAGCCCCTTCGGGAAACCGAGATAGTTCTCGATCGCGGCGCTCTGCCCGGCCTGTCCACCGGGGGCGTCCCGTTCGACGACGACGGTGCTCAGCCCCTCCGAGGCCGCGTAGACCGCGGCCGCCAGCCCGGCCGGGCCGCCCCCGACAATGCACAGGTCGTAGAGCGGTTGCTCGGCACGCGTACGCAGACCGAGCGCCTCGGCCAAGTCGAGCGTCGTCGGCGTACGCAGGGTGTCGTGGTCGGGCACCAGCACCAGAGGCAGGTCGGCGGCTTCTCCGCCGGCGAGGCCGAGCAGTCTCCGGGCCTCGTCGTCGGCCTCGACGTCGAGCCACCGGTAGGGCACGTGGTTGCGGGCGAGGAAGGTCTTGAGCTCGTGGCTCCGGTCGGACCACCGGTGGCCGACCACCCGCACGGTCGCGGTGTCGTCGGGGTGCCCGCTGCTCCAGTCGTCGAGCAGGTCGTCGATCACCGGATAGAGGTGCTCGGCCGGCGGGTCCCACGGTTTGAGCAGGTAGTAGTCGAGGCCGATGTCGTTGATCGCCTTGATCGCCACCTCCGTGTCGGCGTACGCCGTCAGCAGGAGCAGCTTCGTGTCGGGCGTGAGCAGCCGCACCTGCTCGAGCAGCTCGATGCCGGTCATCTGCGGCATCCGCTGGTCGGAGGCGACCAGCGCCACCTGACGGTCGCGCAGCGCCAGCTCGGTCATCGCGGTCAGGGCCTCGGCACCCGACGTGGCCCGGATGATGCTGTAGGCGCCGCCGTACCGGGAGCGCAGGTCGCGGGCGATGGCCCGTGAGACTCCCGGGTCGTCGTCCACAGCCAGGATTGCCGGTTTCGCCATCGAAGCACCCTCCAGGGACGTCGTCGACGGTATCCGCGCCGACGACGGCGGGGTGGGCTGATCACCCGACCTACCCGAATCTGGGGATGGGCACGAGGCGTCATCAGCGAGAGGCTCGACACATGACCTCGCTTCGCGCAGTGGCCAGCGCACCGCACGACGCCGCCGCCGTCTACAACCACGTCGACATGCTCTGCCGGATCGTGCTGGGCGGTCCCGAGACGGGCGGTGCCTTCGCCCTGGTGGAGGAGAGGGCTGCCTGGGGCGCAATGACCCCGCAGCACCTCCACGCCCGCGAGGCGGAGACCTTCATCGTGGTCGACGGCGCACTGGAGGCGTGGTGCGAGGGCACGACGACGCTGGTCGAGGCCGGCACCGTGATCCATCTGCCGGCCGGTCGCGCCCATGCGTTCCGGGTCGCCTCGGACACCGCGCACTTCTACAACGTGATCACGCCCGCCGGCTTCGAGTCCTTCTTCCGTGACACGGGCACGCTGGTGGCCCAGCCCTTCGACGGCACGCTGCCGGTGCCGGGTCCGATCCCGTCCGAGGGCGCCGCCCGGATGCAGGCGGTCCTCGAGCCGCTCGGCTGCTCGATCACCGGTCCCCCGCCCTTTCCGGGCGGGCCCGACTGATCCTCCGAACGGACCACCCGATCAGCGACTGAGCTCGACCTCCTCGAGGATCCGGGAGAGCTTCTCCGGGTTGCGCAGCGCATAGATCCCACTGACCAGTCCCTCCTCGACGCGCAGCGAGACGACACTGTCGAGCTCGCCGTCGATCCACACGACCAGGGCCGGCCAACCGTTGACCAGCACGGTCTCGGTCCTGGTCGCCGCGGCGGCCAGGGTGGCGAGGCCGGCCCGGAGCAGGCGGCCCACCCTCTCGGCCCCACGCACCGCGTTCGGCACGGCCTGCTTGATGCCGCCGCCGTCACCGAGGACGACGACGTCCGGGGCGAGGATGTCGAGCAGGCCCTCCACGTCTCCGGTGGACACGGCCCGCTGGAAGGCGGCCAGGGCACTCTCGGTGTCGGCCCGCGACACCATGCCTCGGGGCTTGCGCTCCGCGACGTGCGCCCTTGCCCGGCTGGCGATCTGGCGTACGGCGGCCTCGGACTTGCCCACCGCCTCGGCCAGCTCCCCGTAGCCGAAGTCGAACACGTCGTGCAGCACGAACACCGCGCGCTGGGTGGGAGTCAGCGTCTCGAGCACCAGCAGCATCGCCATCGAGAGGCTGTCGGCCAGCTCGACGTCCTCGGCGATGTCGGGGCTGGTCAACAACGGCTCGGGAAGCCATTGGCCGACGTACTCCTCGCGGCGCCGGGACGCCGTCCGCAGCTGGTCGAGCGCCGCACGGGTGACCACCCGCACCAGGAAGGCTCGCGGGTCGCGGACCTCGGACTGGTCGACGCGACTCCACTTCAGCCACGCCTCCTGGACGACGTCCTCGGCGTCGGCCGCCGAGCCGAGCATCTCGTAGGCGACCGTGAAGAGCAGCCCACGGTGGGTGACGAACGGGTCCGCGCTCATGCCCGATCACTCATGCCGGTGAGACCACGGGCACCGACGGTGCGGCCAGGGGTGCCAACCCACACGCCTCGGCGAACTCGGCGGACCTGATGCCCAGGGCCACGTTGCCGCGCGCGGTCAGGTTCGCCATGCCGACCCTCGAGGTCAGCTCGAGCAGCCCGGCCGCGCCCAGGTCCTCGAGCAGGGCGGCCGCCAGCTCGTCGGTCACGGCCACCGGCAGCTGGCACATCGCGGCGGCGTACTCCATCACCCGGCGCTCGACCGGGGTGAACGCGTCGGACTCCCTCCAGCGCGGCACCTCACGTGCCTTCGATTCGTCGAGTCCCAGGTCATGGGCCAGGAAGTACTGGAAGTCGAGGCAGAAGCTGCAGCCGATCTCGGCCGCGGCGGCCATCGTGGCGAACGAGGACAGGGTGCGGTCGAGCTCGTCCCACTTCTCCACCTTGGCGCCGAACTTCATGGTGTCCTTGAAGACCGCCGGGTGGTGCCACATCACCTCGGCGCCCTCGGGGACGCGGCCCATCTTCTTCTTCATCGCGAACTTGAGGATCCCGCCGTAGACGCCGTCGAGGGGCTTGCCGGGGATGCGGGTCGTGCTGGTCATCGTGCTCTCCTGTCGTCGGGGTTCGACATCAAGACGCCGGCCGCCGCGAATCTGTGACAGTCGAGCCCGATCACTGCACCCAGTCAGAGAACGGACTCGTAGTCGTCGGCGTCGAACCTCGCCTGCCGGTGGTACTGCACGCCCAACCAGGGCCAGTTCGTGGTGATCCGACCATCGGCCTGGCGGTACCACGACGCGCACTGGCTCCACACGCTGCCGCGCAGCTCCTTCTGCACGCGGTCGTCGTAGGCCTGCTCGACGGCGGCGCGCACCTGCAACGGCGCACCCGTCTCGGCGAGGCGGGTGACGTAGTCGCCGAGGTGGGCCGCCTGGGCTTCGAGGAAGTAGATGATCGAGCCGCCGCCGGTGTTCGTGTTGGGGCCGTACATCATCAGTAGGTTGGGGAACCCGGGCACGGTCATCCCGTAGTAGGCGTGGGCCCCGGTCGCCCACTCGTCGGCGAGGCGGCGGCCACCCGGGCCGGTGATCGTCATCGGCGCGAGGAACTCGGTGGCCTTGAAGCCGGTGCCCCAGATCAGGACGTCGACCTCGTGCTCGGTGCCGTCGGCCGTGGTCACGCCGGTGGGCGTGATCGCGGTGATCGCGTCGGTGACCACGTCGACGTTCGGCTGCGCCAGCGCCGGCAGGTAGTCGTTGGCGAACAGGATCCGCTTGCAGCCGATCGGGTAGTCGGGCCAGACCTTCTCGAAGAGACCGGGCTTGGCCTTGGTCTGGCGACGCATGTGGAACCTGGACACCTGTTTCAGGACGCGGGCGAGCGGTTTGGAGTAGACCCACGCGACGGAGAGCCCCTCGACCACGCCGTACCAGGTGCCGCGTTCGGCCAGCTCGGTCGCCGGCACCTTCTCGAAGACCTTGTGGTGGGTCGGGGAGAACTCGCGGTCGAAGCGCGGGATGACGTACGGCGCACTGCGCTGGAACAGGGTCAGGTGCGCGGCCTCCTCCCGCACGTGGGGCACGAACTGGACCGCGCTGGCCCCGGTGCCGATCACCGCCACCCGCTTGCCGGCCAGGTCGACGTCGTGCTCCCACTCCGCGGAGTGGAAGCTCTGCCCGGCGAACGAGTCGCGCCCGGGGATGTCGGCGTACGCCGGCCTGGACAGCTGACCCACCGCCGGCACCAGCACGTCGACCTCGATCGGCTCCGCGTCGTTGAGCTCCACGGTCCACCGGCCGGTGCGGTCGTCGTACGACGCTCCGAGCACCTCGGTGTCGAGCCGCAGGTGGCGCCGCAGGTCGTACGTGTCGACGACGCCACGGATGTAGTCCAGGATCGCCGGCTGCCGGGAGAAGCGGTGCGGCCAGCGTGGGTTCGGCCGAACGAGTAGGAGTAGAAGGGCGAGGGGACGTCGCAGGCCGCGCCCGGGTAGGTGTTCTCGCGCCACACGCCCCCTACCTCGCCGGCCTTCTCGAGGATGACGAGGTCGTCGAAGCCGCGCCTCTTCAGCTCGATGGCAGCGGCGAGACCACCGAAGCCGGTCCCGATGATGGCGATGGACGGGTTCGCAGGCATTCGTTGATCGTGGCACGCCCACCGACCTGTCGCCAGTGGTCGTCCTTCGGCGCATACTCGTCAGACCAGACCCCCGACGAGAGGATCACCCGTGGCCCAGGAGCTCGCCAGCCAGTTCGTCGAACAACTGCAGTCCGCCGGAGTGCAACGCATCTACGGGATCGTGGGCGACAGTCTCAACCCGATCGTCGACGCCGTGCGCCGCAGCGGCGGGTCGGCCAAGGGAGGCATCGACTGGGTGCACGTGCGGCACGAGGAGGCGGCCGCCTTCGCGGCGTCGGCGGAGGCCCAGCTCACCGGCAGGCTGGCCGTGTGCGCCGGCTCCTGCGGTCCGGGCAACCTGCACCTGATCAACGGTCTGTACGACGCGAACCGGTCCGGCGCACCTGTGCTCGCCCTGGCCTCCCACATCCCGAGCCGCCAGATCGGCAGCGGATACTTCCAGGAGACCCACCCCGACCGGCTCTTCACCGAGTGCTCGGTCTACTCCGAGCTGGTCAGCAGCACCGACCAGGCGCCCCGCGTCGTCCGTGACGCGATCCAGCACGCGGTCGCCAAGCGGGGCGTCGCGGTGGTCACGCTGCCGGGTGACATCGCCGATCTGGATGCGACCGCGCCGACACCGTCGTGCCTGCCGGTCGAGTCGGGCTCGCTGTCACCCTCCCCGGCCAGCCTGCAGCGGCTGGCCGAGGCGATCAACGGGGCCGACAAGGTGGCGATCTTCGCCGGCGCCGGAGTGCAGGGCGCTCACGACGAGGTGATCGAGCTGGCCGCCAGGATCAACGCCCCGATCGGGCACTCGCTGCGCGGCAAGGACTTCATCCAGTACGACAACCCCTTCGACATCGGGATGACCGGGCTGCTCGGCTACGGTGCCGCCGCCGAGGGCATCGAGGACGCGGACCTGCTGGTGCTGCTCGGCACCGACTTCCCCTACGACCAGTTCCTGCCCGACACGCGCACGGCACAGGTCGACCGGGCCGCGGAGCACATCGGACGCCGGACCGAGGTCGACGTCCCCGTGCACGGCGACGTCCTGCCCACCCTCGCGGCGCTGCTGCCGCTGGTGGAGCCGAAGAAGAGCTCCCGGTTCCTGGACCGGATGCTCAAGAAGCACGACAAGCTGATGAACAAGGCCGTCGGGGCCTACACCCGCAAGGTCGAGAAGCTGGTCCCCATCCACCCCGAGTACGCCGCCTCCGTGCTCGACGACGTCGCCGACGACGACGCGATCCTCACCGCCGACACCGGCATGTGCAACGTGTGGACCGCCCGCTACATCCGGCCGCTCGGCACCCGCCGCCTGATCGGCTCCTACCTGCACGGCTCGATGGCGAACGCGCTCCCCCACGCGATCGGCGCCCAGGTCAGCCACCCCGACCGACAGGTCATCTCGGTCTCCGGCGACGGCGGCCTGTCCATGCTGCTCGGCGAGCTGATCACCGCCGCAGCCCTGAAGATCCCGGTCAAGGTCGTGCTGTTCAACAACTCCACCCTCGGCATGGTGAAGCTGGAGATGCTGGTCGACGGCCTGCCCGACTTCGGGGTCGACGTGCCCGACACGAACTATGCCGCGGTCGCGGAGGCGATGGGCTTCCACGCCCAACGGGTCATCAAGCCGACCGACCTCGAGCAGGCCTACCGCGACGCGTTCGCACACGACGGGCCGGCGCTCGTGGAGGTGATCACCGACCCGCAGGCGCTCTCGCTGCCACCGAAGATCACCAGTGAGCAGGTCTTCGGCTTCGCCACCGCCATGTCGAAGGTCGTGCTCAACAAGGGCGCCGGCGAGGCGGTCAGCATGGCCCGCAGCAACATGCGCAACGTCCCTCGCCGCTGACCGCTACGGTCGGGAGCATGACCAGCACGCACGGCACGAACCGCGACAACCCGCTCGAGCAGCTGAGCCTCGAGCAGCTGCGCACCCGCACGAGCACGAAGTGGGTCGCCCATCCCGACGACGTGCTCCCCCTGTGGGTCGCCGAGATGGACGTGCCGCTCGCGCCGCCGGTGGCCGACCGACTGCGGGCGGCCATCGACTCCGGCGACACCGGCTACCCGAGCGGACGCGACTACCCCCGTGCCGTTGCGGCGTTCGCCGCGCAGCGCTGGGGCTGGGACGGCGTCACTCCGGAGAACTCGGCGATCGTGCCCGACGTGATGCTGGGCATCGTCGAGGCGTTGCGCCTGATCAGTGACCCCGGCGACGCGGTCGTGGTGTGCTCCCCGGTCTACCCGCCGTTCTACGCGTTCGTCACGAGCGCCGACCGCCGCATCGTCGAGGCGCCGCTCGGCGATGACCGGCGACTCGACCTCACCTCGCTCGAGGCCGCGTTCACCACGGCTCTCGACTCCTCCGCCCGGCCGGTGCTGTTGCTGTGCAACCCGCACAACCCCACCGGTGTCGTCCACACCCGCGCCGAGCTGGAGGCGGTTGTGGCGCTCGCGCGCAGGTACGGCGTACGCGTGGTCTCCGACGAGATCCATGCTCCGCTGGTGCTGCCCGGCGCCGAGTTCGTGCCGTTCCTCAGCGTCACCGGCGCCGAGGACGGCTTCGCGTTGTTCTCCGCCTCGAAGGGCTGGAACCTGGCCGGCCTGAAGGCCGCCCTGCTCGTGGCCGGGCCTGGGGCCGTCGACGACCTGGCCCGGCTGCCCGAGGAGGTCAGCCACGGCCCCAGCCACTTCGGGGAGATGGCCCACGTGGCCGCGTTCGAGGAGGGTGGCGCCTGGCTCGATGCCCTGCTGGCCGGCCTCGACGCCAACCGCACCCTGCTGGCCGATCTGGTGGCCGAGGCCCTGCCCGAGACGGAGCTGAAGCTGCCGGAGGCGACGTACCTCGCCTGGCTGGACTGCCGATCCCTCGGCCTGCACGAGGACGGCGCCGACCAGTCGATCGGCGTGGTCAGCGACCTGTCCGGCCCCGCGCAGTTCTTCCTCGAGAAGGCACGCGTGGCGTTGAGCTCGGGTCACGTGTTCGGCAGCGGAGGCAACGGGTTCGTCCGCATCAACTACGCCACCTCGCAGGCCAATCTCCGTGAAGCGGTGCGCCGGATGGCGGCCGCGCTGGACCGCTAACGCTCGGCCGCGGTGGCTTCGGCGAAGACGCCACCGACCTGGAGAAGAACCGGGAGTGCTGCGCGGGGTCGTGGTCAATCTCGAACTCGCCAACCTCGACATGTATGAGTACCGAGACATGGCCGGCCCTGACGGGGTCTACCGAGGCTGAGGTCCGACCCCGGTCGGGAGAACCACTAACCGACCAGGCGAACCAGCGTCAGCACCCCGGCGGCGAGGCAGGCCCAGGCGACCACCTTGCGCAGGCCGTCGGCGTGGAACCTCGTCGCGAGGATCGCGCCGGCCACGGCACCCAGCCCGGCGATGAGCCCGAGCAGGGTGCCGAGACGTACGTCGACCAGCCCGGCCTGGAGGAAGCCGATCGAGCCGGTGAGCACCACCGGCAGCTGGATCGCCTGACTGACAGCGATCGCCTTCAACGGCTCGACACCGAGCAGGAGCAGCACCGGCACGAGGATCACCGGCCCGCCGGTGCCGGTGAGACTAGACCCGAGACCGACTCCGGCTCCGATGAGGAGGAGGGACGCCGCGCCCAGCTCGCCGACGTCGAGATGCCGGGTGCCGGGCAGCAGCTGGTGGAAGCCCACCGCGAGGGTGAGCACGGCCAGTCCGACCAACAGCAGGGCACCCGGCAGCACTGAGCTGAGCAGGGCGCCGGCCAGTGCGGCCGGGACCACGCCGAGGGCCAGGGGCCAGAGCATGTCCCACGGGATGGCGCGCCTGCTGGCGTAGGTGATCGTGCCGACGACACCTGTGAAGATGAAGACCCAGGTGCTGGTGGCGGTCGCCTCGTGCACCGACAGGTCACCCAGCATCACCAGCCCGGGTGGCAACAGGACGCCGCCGACCCCGACCATGCCGACGAGCGCACCGATGACGAGGCCGAGCAGCCCCAGAACCGCGATCACGCCTCGATCAGTCGTCCATGGAGACGAAGGCCAGCCCCGCGGGCCGCGTCGGCGGGTCGTAGGGCTCGGGCCAGAAGTCAGTCACGTGGGTGATCAGGCCTTGCCCGTCGAAGTCGAAGAAGGCCTGGGCGTCGCCGCTCCCGTCCTCGCCGTCTTCGCCCCGCAGGGTCCACGCGAACCACACCACCGCATGGTCGCCGTCGGCGATCACCCTGCGCGGGTCGAGGTGCCACTCGCCGGGGTAGGTCCGGTTGAACTCGAGGTAGGCATCGCGTCCGTGCAGACGTTCACCGGTCTGCGGCATGTCGTAGACGACATCCGTGGTCATCAGCGAAGTCCACGCGTCCCAGTCCCGGGCCTCGAGAGTGGCGATGAAGCGGCGTGCGGATTCCTCGGTCGCGGTGGCCATGTCGCGACACTAGCCGTGCGGCGATGCGTGTGATCCACCACGTTCTCGTCACTCGACTGCCGCGCCGGGCGATACTCGGTCGTCGTACGTCCGAGGACCCGAGGAGGCAGTCAGGTGAGTGCACCACTGGTGCTGATCGCGCCCGCGATGGCCATCGGCTCGGGCTACTACCGCCCGCTGGTCCAGGAGTTCGAGGCCCGCGGCTGGTCGGCCCGCGCCCTGCCCCGCCGCGGTTTCGAGGCCAACGACCGCCCGGCCTCGCGCGACCACGACTGGTCCTACGCCGATGAGATCGAGGTGATCGCCGAGGCGGTGGCGGCGGCGCGCGCCGAAGACTCCGACCGGCCGGTGCTCCTGCTCGGTCACAGTCTGGGCGGCCAGCTCGTGGTCGGTCACGAGCTGACCTGTCCGCCGGCGGACGGCGTCGTCACGGTCGGTGCCTCCCTGCCGCATCACCGCCACCACCCGTACGCCGGCCCGCACCTGGTGCTGATGGGCGGGCTGATCGTGCCACTGCTCACCACGGTCTTCGGCCACCTGCCCAAACCGGCATTCGGCGCTCCCGGCGCACGCACGCTGATGCGCGAGTGGGCGTGGATGGTGCTCACCGGACGGACGCCGTACCCCTCGAAGGATCGGGTCGCCACACCGTCACTGATCGTGACGCTCGAGGACGACAAGATGGCCCCGGCCGGCTCGATCGACGCCTTCGCACGACGACTGTTCGACACCGCCGCGGTCACGCGCTGGCTCTACGAACATGACGACGTACGCCCCGGCACCAGCAACGACCACATCGCGTGGGCGCGCGGTGGCGGCCAGGTGGTCGACCGCATCGTGTCGTGGTGGGGCGCACCCGGGAACGTCAGTCCCGACGGCGACCGGGACGACGCGGCCGCCACGTTCTGATCAGCCCCTCTGATCAGTTCTTCTGCGCGGCCAGCATCTTCTTCTGGACCCGTCGCCCCTGGGCGACCACCAGCGGCACGGCCGCCAGGCCGAACTCGGGGAGGAAGTCGCCGGCGCGGGCGACCAGCCCACGCCACTTCGGCACGATCGAGACGAGCTTGGGCTTGTCGAGCACCCGGCGAATCGCATCGACGACCTCCTCGGGCTGGAGCAGCTTGCCCGAGAAGGACAGCGCAGAGCCCGGGTCGTCGAGTTTGTCGTGCAGCATCGGGGTCCAGATGCCGTCGGGGCAGACACACGAAATGCGGATGTCCTTGACGCCGACCGCCTTGAGGTCGGCGGCCGTGCTCAGGCTGAAGCCCATGACGGCGTGCTTCGACGCGGCATAGACGGCCTCACCGGTGACCGCCGTGATGCCGGCCAGCGAGGCGATGTTGACCACGTGACCGCCACCCTGGCCGCGCATGGCGCCGATCGCCGCGACCGTGCCGTTGATGGTGCCGATCGCGTTGACCTCGAGCATCAGGTTGCGGGCGGCCGCGTCCTGTTCCCAGGCCGGGCCGGTGACCAGCACGCCGGCGTTGTTGACCCACACCTCGAGGCCGCCGGCGCGCTCGACGATCGCGTCCCGGGCGGCCTCGACCTGGGCGTGGTCACGCACGTCGACAGCCATCGCGAAGGCACCGTGGCCGAGCTCGTCGGCGGTGGCGCGAGCCGTCGCCTCATCGACGTCAGTGACCAACACCCGGTGCCCGCGCGCGACGAGCAGCCGGGCGATCTCCTTGCCGAGCCCGCGGCCGGCCCCGGTGACGACGCCACCGCCTCGGGAGGTCGCGTTCACTGCTGACCGCCGATGATCACGCCGTACTCGATGCCGCCGTGCACGTAGGTCGGGACCACCGGCCAGAACCGCTTCCACGGAGCCAGCTCCGTCGACGGCAGGATCTGCAGCCAGCGCGGGTCGTCCTTGCACGGGTCGGCCAGGGTCTTCTCCTTGATCATCGAGTCGTACTGGTCGAGCGAGTCCTCGAGGGTGTTGGCGTTCGGGCAGATCTCGCGGCCGAACTGCTCGTGATAGCGCCGCACACCGGGGATCTTCGACAGCTCGGGCTGCCAGTTGTCGAGGGAGATGCCGTTCTCCGAGGACACCCACACGCCGTCGTCGGTGTTGATCACCAGCGAGTGGTTGCCGTCGGTGTGCCCGGGCGTCCACAGCAGGGCGATGCCGGGGCCGAGCTCGATGTCACCGTCGAAGGTGACGAACTTGTCCGGGTCGACGCCTCCGAGCCCGCCGTCGACGTACCACGCCCACTGCATCGGGTGCAGCGACTGCAGCGTGGCCAGCTCGCGGGAGTGGACCAGCATCTTCGCGTCGCCGAAGAGCGGCTGGCGTGGGGCGCTCTCGCCGTCGATGACCTCGGTCGATCCGAGGATCATCCGAGGGTCCTGCACGTGCAGGTGGTCGAACGTGGCGAAGTCGATGTCGGCGGGCGTCAGGCCGAGTTTGGCCAGGACCTGGTCGGGCTCGTTGTAGTACTTGAGCATCAGCTTCTCGATGAGCTTGGCGCCGGGCACCTTGTCCATCAGCGCCTGCAGGTTGCTGTAGAACGGCGCCTCCGCCGACCCCTCCGGCATCGTCGGCTCGAAGACGAGGGTGCGCGGCGTGCCGTTCCAGTCGTCGTACTGCACGACGACCATCCGGTTGATCATCGAGATCAGCGGCAGGGTCGGCACGGACACCGCGTCGTGGAAGGCGTAGTTGACGGGGTAGGGCGCGGCGGCGATGTCGACCGACTTCACCGCGCGGACCGTTCCCTGCGCCTTGAACCGCTGCTTGTACGCCGTGGCCGCCTCGCGGACAGCACGGAGTCGTTCGCCGCGGGGCCACACATCGTGGACGCCGTCGAACTCGGGGATGGTGCGGATGCCGAGCGTGCCGAGATCGGTGCTCTGTTCCGGTGCGGTCTTGGTCATGGCATGGCCGTCTTCCTGCGTCGCTGGGTCGTTGCGCGCACCAGCGTGCAGCGGTCAGCGCCGGAAAACTTGTCCCAACGCGACAAGTTCAGGCGCGCGAAGCCCGCGCCGTACGCCGCAGCTCGCGAGGGCTCACGCCGAACCACCGCCGCACCGCATGGCTGAGCGCGGACTGCTCGGCGAACCCGACCATCGCCGCCACCTGACCCAGAGGCAGCTCAGTGGTGGTGACGTAACGCTGGGCCGCATCCCGGCGTACGCCGTCGAGAACTCTCTCGAAGGTCGTGCCCTCGGCGGCCAACTGTCGTTGCAGCGTGCGCGGGTGGACCGCGAGCAACCGGGCCACGTTCGCGATGGCCGGCGTCGTGGTGTGCAGGCTGCCGGCCAGGGCACCCCGCACCTGCGCCGACACCAGCCGCGCCGGGTCGGCGTACTGATCGGCGAGGTGGTCCATGGCCAGTCGGCGGATGCTCTCGTTGGCACCGGCGAAGTGTTCCTCGAGCCGG
This sequence comes from Nocardioides jensenii JCM 1364 = NBRC 14755, assembly GCF_001552535.1. Classification (GTDB taxonomy): domain Bacteria; phylum Actinomycetota; class Actinomycetes; order Propionibacteriales; family Nocardioidaceae; genus Nocardioides; species Nocardioides jensenii. The sequence continues at coordinate 21,090 of NZ_BCRJ01000066.1, forward strand.
CGGGACTCCACGCGCAACGCTGCCGTGGGCCGACCGAACTTCACGTCGGCGCCGAAGAACTCGAGGTAGCGACTCACCGGCGAGATCGGCTGGTGGGGCACCTCGACGGTGCGCAGCCCGGCGGCGTCGCCGATCAGATTGGTGGCGATGCGGTGGAAGACGCCCAGGCCGAGCTCCATCGCCTGCGGCGAGTACGGCGACTCGCGCAGGTCCTTGCGATAGGTCAACGCGACGATGTCCGGATCGCCCCACGGGTCGGCATCCATGCCGATGCTCAGCGCCGGACTGTGCACGAACATGAACCGCGACGCGCACTCCAGGGCCTCGACGGCGGTCCGCGACGCCTCGATGGCCACCGCCAGCTGACCGAGGATGCCGAGGTCCTGACGGTCGGCGAGGCGCAACCCCAGGTCGGGGCAGGCGAGCTCCTCGGCGACGGCGTCGAGCATGCGGTCGTGGGCGGTGATGGAGATCAGGCCGTCGTCATCGCTGAGGACGGCGCGGTCGATGCCGTAACGGCCGAGCAGCGTGTCGACGTCACCCCCGAGCTCGGTCGCGAGCGGCACGAAGCCACGCAGGCTGGCGGCGCGGATCAGGGGTCCCACGTGCTCAGGTTAGGACCCGGGGCCGCCGAGTCAGTCGCCGGATACGGGCGGCCCGTCCAGCAGGCGCGGCACGTAGTCGAGCAGCTGCTGCCCACCGTCGAAGGTGCGGCTCTCGACCAGGTCGAGCGCGACGTCGGGGTAGTTGTCGTAGATGCGCTCGTTGCCGGTCTTCCCGGTGATCACCGGGAAGACCACGACCCGGAACCGGTCCACCAGGCCAGCGGTCAGCAACGCTCGGGCGAGGGTGAGGCTGCCCAGGGTCGCCAGTGGCGTCGTCTCGGTCGCCTTCAGCTGCCGGACGGTCTCGACCGGGTCGGTGGAGACCAGGGTCGTGTTCGGCCAGAACAGCGGCTCGGTCAGTGTCGAGGAGAAGACGATCTTGCGCAGATCGGCCATCGGGTCGGGCTCACCCTCGACGGTCAGCTCGGACATCAGTCGGTAGGTCGTGGCGCCCATCAGGTGGGTGTGCTCGGGCTGCTCTCCCAGCCAGGCAAGGTAGTCCGGGCTCTCCATGCCCCAGAAGCCGGGCCAGCCCTCGGCGCCGCCGTACCCGTCAAGCGAGGTGATGTAGTCGATCATCAAGTCGGCCATGTCGGTCTCCACGAAGTTGGGGGTGGTCCAGGGCAGACCGAGAATGTGGTGCGGATTCATCGCTCCTGCGCCGCACTCCCCGCTGCAACGCGCCGGCCGTGATTCGTTGCGCCCGGCCTCTGGACAGGCGGCGACCGGCGCGGCAGGGTGCCAAGCATGCGCATCCTGCTCGGCACCTCCGCCCTGGTCCTGACTGCACTCCCGTTCGGTACGCCGGCCTCGGCGCAGGCGCCGATCGACCACGGAGACTCCGATCCGTCGTGGAGCGAGTCGGTGGCCGACGCCGACCAGAGCTTCCGCGGCCTCGACGCGGTCGACGACCGCACCGCGTGGATCGCCGGCAGCAGTCTGACCGAGGGCGGTCCCGGCAAGATCCTGCGGACCACCGACGGCGGCGACTCCTGGCAGGACGTCAGCCCGCCCGACACCGCGGGCCTGGGCTTCCGCGACGTCGAGGCCAGCAGCGCGCACTCCGCGTCGGTGCTGGCGATCGGCCCGGGCGAGGCCTCCCGGATCTACCGCACCACCGACGGGGGCGACACCTGGCAGGAGACGTTCCACAACACCGACGAGGCCGCGTTCTACAACTGCATGGACTTCTATCCCGGCGGCAAGCGCGGGCTCGCGGTCAGCGACCCGGTCGACGGCACGTTCCGCATCATCGGCACCAGCGACGGCGGCCGGTCGTGGCAGGTGATGTCCGATGCCGGCATGCCCGACTCGACCGGCGAGTTCAACTTCTCCGCCAGCGGCGACTGCCTGGTGATCCAGGGCCGCGACGCCTGGTTCGGCTCCGGCGGCAGCATCTCGCGGGTCTTCCACTCCAGCGACTTCGGGCGCACCTGGGACGCCGAGGACTCCACGATCCCGGCCGGCGAGGCGGCCGGAGTCTTCGGCCTGGCCTTCCGTACGTCGCACGAGGGCATTGCCGTCGGTGGTGACTTCTCGGCGCCCGACGACGGTGTCGACGCCACCGCGGTCAGGTCTCGCGACACCTGGCGCAACGCCGGCGATCTCGCCCACCTCGGCGAGGACGCCGCCTGGATCCAGGGCCGGCGCAACACGTTGGTCGTGGTCGGCGAGTCAGGTGACGTCATGGGCAGCAGCATCAGCCGCGACGGTGGCCACAGCTGGGAGCAGTTCTCCGAGACCGGGTTCCACACGCTCGACTGCGTTCGTCGTACCTGCTGGGCGGCGGGTGGCGACGGTCGCGTGGCCACCCTGCGACTGCACTGACGGCTACTCACCGTTCGGACTGTTGAGGAGGCTGGTCACCCCAGCGGACGCTTGAAGCCCTCGTGGCTCGCCGCGTAGCCGAGGCGCTCGTAGAAGCGGTGCGCGTCGACACGCTGCTTGTCCGAGGTCAGCTGCGCGAGAGTCGCCCCGCGCGCCGCACCATGGGCCGCGGCCCACTCCATCAGCGCGGTGCCCAGGCCTGTCCCCCGCGTGCTGGAGGAGACCCGGAAGGCTTCGATCTGCAGGCGCTTGGCGCCGGCACGGGCGAGCCCCGGGATCACGGTCAGCTGCAACATCGCGACCAGGTCACCGCTCTCGTCGCGCACCGCCGCGAGGTACTGGTGCGGATCGGCGTCGATCTCCCGGAACGCGGTCAGGTAGGGCGCCAGGTCCGGCGACTCACGCGCTGCTCCGATGCTGTCGTCGGCCAGCAGCGCCACCAGTCCCGGCACGTCGGACGCCGTGGCGCGCTCGATGGTGAACCGACGGTCGGCGAGTTGGAGTTCGGTCATCTCGCCAGCCTTTCATCAGCGCTGCCGGGAAAATGCGCTGGTCATGCTCGGCGGCCTGAGGTTTGATGTCAGGCGTGGGGATCCACGACGAGCTCTTCATCGCCGCGCCACCCGAGCGGGTCTGGGCGCTGACCGAAGACGTCGAGGGTTGGCCACGGCTGACCCCGACCATGACGTCGGTGACCCGGCTCGAGACAGGACCGTTCGGCGTCGGCTCGACCGCCCGCATCAAGCAGCCCCGACTCCCACCTGCGACGTGGACGGTCACCGAGCTCGACCCACTGCGCCGGTTCTTCTGGGAGACCCGGCGCAACGGCGTGGTGGTCACCGGCGGACACCAGATCGAACCCGTCGAGGGCGGCTGCCGCAACCTGCTCACCGTCGAACTCTCCGGGACCGGCGCCGGAGTGCTCGCCGTGCTGTTGGGGCCGACGCTGCGCACGGCGATCGCGACCGAGAACGACGGTTTCCGCCGTGGCGCCGAGGGCCTGGACCGACCGGCGTACGTCGATGAGCACCGGCTCAACATCGACGCCACACCGGAGGCGGTGTGGTCCGCGGTCGAAGACTTTGCCGTGCGACTGCACGGACCGCGGCGCGGCCTGCTCTCCACAGTGCTGGGGCTCGAGCCCGCGTCGGGATTCGCGGTCGCCGAGCGGGTGCCGTCGCGACTGCTCAGCCTCCAGGGTGGGCACCGCTTCTCGACCTATGCGCTCGACTTCCGCGTCAACGCCACGACGAACGGCACGGAGCTCTGCGCCGTCACGTACGCCGACTTCCCCGGCCCGCACGGGTTCGCGTATCGCTCTGCGGTGATCGGCTCCCGCGGCCACGCGCTCGGCGTACGACGCCTGCTGCGGCAGATCGCCGATCACGTCTGACCGAGGAGTCGAGCATGGCAGTGATCGAGGATGTGCGGGCACTGGGCACCGAGCTGGAGCGCTCCTACCCGGTCCACGTGCGCGGACGGCTCAAGTTCCGGGTCAAGCAGATCGTCTATGTCGGCTTCTCGCTCGACGAGACCGTGATGGGCTTCGCGTTCCCCAAGGAGGAGCGGGACGGACTGGTCGGCGGTGAGCCGCACAAGTTCTCCCTGCCCTCCGAGTCGGACCTGCGCTTCAACTGGGTGCACGCCCACCTCGCCGAGCTCGACCCGACCGAGGCCCGCGAGCTCGTCGTCGACGCATGGCGCATGGTCGTGCCCCAGAAGGTCGCTCGCGCCTATGACCTCACCCATCCGAACGGGCCAGGCTGACCCGTTCCGGCGGCGACTGGGGCGACGTCTGGGGCTCCGGTCCGGGGGCACCGTCCAGGAACAGCCGCACGTGCACGGTGAGCAGGTCGGCGCCCAGCACCCGCACGTTCATCGCGTTGTAGGCGCGCAGGGGGTGCCAGGCGATGACGCGGCGCTGCCTGGCCAGCGGGTCGTCGTCCGGCAGGATCGTCGCGATTCCGGGCACCCATCGGTAGCGCCAGCCGACCCGCAACCGAACACGGACCCGAGGGTCCTGCGAGATGTTGCGGACGTAGCCGGCCCGCGACCCGTGCTCGGCGATGATCCAGAAGTCGTGGCCCTGGCGGCCGTTGCCGACGGGCACCCGCCGCAACCTGCCCGACGTACGCCCGGTCGTCTCGAGGATGGCCAGCCCGAGCGGGTTGATGCCGATGGCGAGGCACAGGCGCATCAGCGGATTGACCGTCCACCGCTGGACGGTGCGCACGATCAGCACCTTGGCCCGTCGGCTGCGGGCAGTGATCACCAGCAGGGCCAGGTAGACGACGCTCTGGATCACCGGCGAGAGAAGGCCTCCACCGGTCAGTGCATGGAGGCCCCAGGTGAGTCCCAGGGCCAGGACCGTCCCGACGACCAGTCCGCGAGGAAGGTTAATACAGTCGTATGGTTTCATACGACTGTATGATGCCACTCATGGTCAAGAAGTCAACGGGGACGACGAGAAGCGCGGTGCTGATCGACGCGCTGCTCGGGATCGTCGCCGAGCAGGGTTTCGACCAGGTCAGCGTGCGCCAGGTCGCCACGGCCGCCGGGGTCTCGATCGGCACCGTGCAGCACTACTTCCCGACCAAGGACCAGATGCTCGCGGCCGCGTTCACCGAGGTGGCACAGGGGATCCGGCGTCGAATCGAGGCGGTGCCCCTCGGGGACGACGTCCGCGACAACCTCTCTCGGGTCCTGCGGGAGCTGCTCCCCATCGACGGACAACGCAAGGTCGAGGCGCGGATCCAGGTCGCCTTCTCCGCAGCCGCCGCGAACTCGCCTGACCTCGCGGTGATCCAACGCACCGTGCTCACCGAGATCCACCGGGAGCTGACCGAGGCGTTCAAGCTCGGCTGGGGCGAGGGCGCCTCAGCCACGCAGTGCAGACGGGCAGCCCACGTTGCTCTCGCCCTCGTCGACGGACTCGCCCTCCACGCGGTCAGCTCGGGGGGCTGGCTCGGCGCGCGGGCGCAGTCGGAGGCCCTGTCCCTGATGCTGGGCTCGCTCCTGCCCGGCGAGGCTGGCCGTTCGTGATCGGGTTCCTGCACACGTCGCCGGTGCACGTCGAGACCTTCGACAGACTCACCCGTCAGGCTTCGGCAGACACCGAGACCACGCACCTCGTCGACGAGTCACTGCTGGAGCGGGCGCGTCGCGACGGAGTGGACTCGGTCGCGGCCGACGTGTCGGCAAGAGTGCATCAGCTGCGGGACGCCGGAGCCCGGGTCATCGTGTGCACCTGCTCCACCATCGGCGACCTCGCCGAACGCTTCTCGGACGACGTGCCGGTGACTCGCGTGGACCGACCGATGGCGCGTACGGCGGTGGCGTGCGGTCCCCGGGTCGGCGTGATCGCGGCCGTCGAGTCCACCCTGGAACCGACCAGATCATTGCTCGAGGAGGAGGCGTCAGCCGCGGGCACGTCTCCCTCGATCGAGCTGGCGCTCGTCGACGGCGCATGGTCGGCGTTCGAGGCCGGCAACACCGAGACCTACCTGCGGCTGATCGTCGACGCGGCACGCGAGCTGGCGCACCGGACCGACGTCATCGTTCTCGCGCAGGCCAGCATGGCCGCGGCGGAGCCCGGCCTCGCCGATCTCGCCGTGCCGGTGCTGTCCAGCCCTGCCGCCGCCGTACGGCACGCCGTTGCGGAGCTCGTCAGGAGGCAGTCCGGGCCTGCCCGGTGATCCGTGGCGCAGCCTCGGCATCGGAGTCAGCCGACGTCAGGGCAGCTCGCCCGACAGCCGTCCGTGGCGTTCGGCACTGTTGGCGTTGAGCCCGGTGATCTCGACCGTCTTCCCCTTGCGGGCGTACTTGGTCGTGATCGCGTCGAGGGCGGCCACCGTCGAGGCGTCCCAGACGTGCGAGCCGGACAGGTCGATCACGACGCGGTGCGGATCGTCGGCGTACTCAAACTGGGTGTAGAGGTCGTTGCTCGAGGCGAAGAACAGCTCGCCGGTGACCCGGTAGACCGCAGTGACACCGCGCTCGTCCTCGACGAGCTCGCGGTGGGTCTCGGTGAGGTGCGCGACCCGACGGGCGAACAGGGTCATCGCGACCAGCACGCCCACCACGACCCCGATCGCGAGGTTGTGCGTCGCGACCGTGACCACCACGGTCGCCACCATCACGCTGGTCTCGGACCTGGGCATCCGGCGCAGTGTCGCCGGCCGGATGCTGTGCCAGTCGAAGGTGCCCACCGACACCATCACCATGACCGCGACCAGGGCCGCCATCGGGATCAGCGCGACCACGTCGCCGAACCCGACCACGAGCACCAGCAGGAACGTGCCGGCCAGGAAGGTCGAGATGCGGGTGCGGGCACCGGAGACCTTCACGTTGATCATCGTCTGGCCGATCATGGCGCAGCCGCCCATGCCGCCGAAGAAGCCCGTGACCACGTTCGCGGCGCCCTGTCCCCAGGCTTCGCGGGTCTTGTCGGAGTGGGTGTCGGTGATGTCGTCGACGAGCTTCGCGGTCAGCAGCGACTCGAGGAGGCCGACCACAGCCATGGCCAGGGCGTACGGCGCGATCACCTGCAGCGTGTCGAGGGTGAGCGGGACGTCGGGCAGGAACCAGGTCGGCAGGCTGTCGGGCAGCTCACCCTGGTCGCCGACATTCGGCACGTTGACGGCGCCCATGACTGTGAAGGCGGTCAGCGCCACGATGGCGATCAGCGGCGCCGGGATGACCGTGCTGAATCGCGGGAGGCCGACGATCACCGCGATGCCGACGGCGATCATCGGATACACCGCCCACGGCACGTCGATCATGTGGTCGATCTGGGCCTCGAAGATGAGGATGGCCAACGCATTGACGAAGCCGACCATCACCGAGCGCGGGATGAACCGCATCAGCTTGGCCACCCCGGCCAGCGCGAGCGCGACCTGGACCAGGCCGCCGAGGAGCACGGTCGCGATGAGGTAGTCGTAGCCGTGGTCGCGCATCACCGGTGCGATGACCAGGGCGACCGCACCGGTGGCGGCCGAGATCATGGCGGGCCGGCCACCCAGGAACGAGATCGCCACCGCCATCGTGAACGAGGCGAAGAGTCCCACCCGTGGGTCGACACCGGCGATGATCGAGAACGAGATCGCCTCGGGGATCAGCGCGAGGGCCACCACCAGACCGGCCAGCACCTCGGTGCGCAGCAGCCGCGGTGAACGCAGGGCGGCACGCACCGTCGGCTCGGTCGCGTGGGGCAGGGTGGTGCTCACGGGGGCTCCGTTCGTGGCAGGCTGGCAGCACGACACCCTAACCTCACGTAACGTAAGGGTTGGCATTCGCGACGACGTGGGAGGACCACGAGTGACCAAGGAACCGACTGCGGCGGGCGGCACGGCCGTGATGCACATCGGCGAGGTCGCCGCGCGCACCGAGCTGTCCCTGCGCAGCCTGCGGCACTGGGACGAGGTCGGCCTGCTGCGGCCCTCCGGGCGCACGGACGGCGGCTTCCGCCTCTACACGGAGTCCGACGTCGAGAAGATCCTGGTGATCCGGCGGATGAAGCCACTCGGGTTCACCCTCGAAGAGATGAGCGCGGCCATGCGCGACCTCGAGACGGTTCGCGACCCCGCCGAGGCCGATCGGCACGACGCGGCCCGCGCGCGACTGGTGGACATCCTTGCCGACGCCGGAGAGCGCCGCGAGAAGCTCGAGCGGCACCTCGCCATGGCCGACGAGTTCATCGACCTGCTGGGGCAGCAGCTGTCCTGACAGTCGACCCACGATGATTCCGGGAAGGTCCTCAGGTCTGCACTGCAACCCAGACCAGGAGGCAGCCATGGAGACCATCGTCGAAGGCATCGTGTTCGGGGAGTCACCCCGTTGGAGGGACGGGCGGGTGTGGGTCTCCGACTGGGCCCGGGGACGCGTCACCTCCGTGCAGCCCGACGGCAGCGACGAACGGGTCGAGGCCGAGGTCGAGTCGTTCCCGTTGTGCTTCGACTTCCTCCCGGACGGAGCCCTGCTGCTGGTCTCGTCGGCGGACCGGGCCCTGTTGCGGCGCGAGGCCGACGGCTCCCTGACGACGTACGCCGACCTGGCCGACCTCGCCTCCACGCCCTACAACGACATCGTCGTCGACGGGCGTGGCAACGCCTACGTCAACAACATCGGCTACGACTTCCCCGGTGGCGAACCGCGCCCGGGCATCGTGGTGCTGGTGACCGGGGACGGCCGGGTCACCGAGGTGGCCGACGACCTCCACTTCCCCAACGGGATGGCGGTCACGGTCGACGGCAGCACGCTGGTCGTGGCCGAGTCGCACGCCGAGCAGCTGACGGCGTACGACATCGGGGAGGGCGGGACCCTGTCCGGACGGCGGGTCTGGGCGGAGACCCCCGGCGACCACCCCGACGGCATCTGCCTCGATGAGACCGGCGCGGTCTGGTACGCCGACGTCGGCAACGCGCACTGCCGCCGGGTGCGTGAAGGCGGCGAGGTCCTCGACACGGTCGACTTCGCCCGCGGCGCGTTCTCGTGCACGCTCAGCCGCGCGGGAGGGCCGACACTGTTCGTCGTGGGCCAGGACTTCGGCGGTCCCGACGATGCGCCGCCCAGTGGCGTCCTCGGCGCCTTCCCCGTCCGACGCGGCGGTGCCGGCTTCCCGTGACGACCACGCTCGGAACGAGTCGGGCGTTGACGCTGGCCGGAACGCGGCGGACGTGCCATTGTGTTCCCTCGTGGCGCACAACGGCACGATGGACGTGCGGATCCCCACCCAGCGATCCGCACAGGCGGCTGAGCACTTCGCCGTCCTCCTCCACCTCGACGACCCCGCTGAGCAGCGGGTCCATCGCATCTGGGACGCCCTCGACGACCACGGCACCAGGCCGGTGCGGTGGTCACATGGGCCGGAGTACCGCCCGCACGTCACACTCGCCATCGCCCGGGCCCCCGACCTGGGCCACGTGGAGTCGGTCCTCGAACCCGTCCTCGCCCGTGCGCGGGGCCTCGCCGTGGACCTGACCGCGGTCGGCTTCTTCGTCAGTGACAAGGCGCCCGCCTTCCTCGCGGTCAGCCCCACGGTCGATCTGGTGACCCTGCACCGCGATGTCCATGCGGTCCTGGACCAGGACCACGCGCGGGTGCACGGCAACTGGCCCTACTACCGGCCCGGAACCTGGCTGCCGCACTGCACGCTGGCCATGGACGCCGACACCCCGGGCACCGTCACGTCTGCGGTCGGATCCGTCGAGGACCTCCCGATCCGGGCCACGGTCTCGGCCGTGCGCCTCGAGCCGATGCCCGAGCAGCTCCTCAGACCGGCGCTGTCACGCGGAGCAGAGCCACAGCACCGGGCGGGACCGCAGCACCGACGCCTTCGCCGCAGGTTCCTGGCCGGAGACGCCGGCTGACCGGAGAACTGGCCGGGCGGTCGCCTCTTCCGGGCAGCAGGTCCGGGCACGACAATGGGGCCCGCCGAACCGGCGGACCCCATCGGTGAATCACCTCATCTTGATGGCGGCAACCTTGGCCAGGCCGTTGAGCCGCGCCTTCGCGATCCTGCCGTTGTCACTGGCCGCGACCGTCGCCATGCGCTTTCCGTGCCTGATGATGACGGACGAGGCATAGCCCCTCGTACCGGCGACGGTGCTGACCACCGTCATCGCCAGGCGCTCCTGGCCGATGCGGGGAGCAGCGTCCCTCGTCAGCCTCACGCGCACGCCGCTGACCGTGAAGGTCTGGCAACGGGTGACGTAGGCCTTGTACTTCTTGAAGGCGCTCTTGGCCTGGGCAAGGGTCTTGAACTCGACCACTCCCGAGATGACCGTGACCTTGCCGCTGGTGCCGACTCCGGCAATGGAGCGGGCCGATCGCACGGTCTGCACCGTGTTGGTGCCGCAGCGGCTGGCGGGGATGCCCACCTTCCTCGTCGCATCGCTTGCGAACGCGGCGCCCCTGAGCTCCGGGAACGACTTGATGATGTTGGCCTTGCTCGGGACGTCCCGAGCAGTCACGGCGGCCTGCGCCGAGGTGGGAGCGCCGAGGACGAGGCCGATGGTGAGCACGCCGGTTGCAGCAGCGGCGGAGAAGCTCTTGAGGTTCATGGAGCACCTTTCGGGATGTGTGGTCTGGAGAGGTTCTACCCCGCTCTTGACCTTTCAACCACACCGGGGCGCCACGGACGAACGCCCCCTCCTCGGGATCAGCTGGTGCGCGGCGCGACCAGACCCGACTCGTAGGCGAAGACCACCAGCTGGGCACGGTCCCTGGCACCGATCTTGGTCATCGAGCGGCTGACGTGGGTCTTGGCGGTCATCGGGCTGAGCACCATGCGCTCGGCGATCTCGTCGTTGCTCAACCCGTGTGCCACCAGCGCGACCACTTCGCGCTCCCGGTTCGTGAGGCGATCCAGGTCGACCCCGGAGAGTACATCGGCCGGCCGGGCCACGAACTCGCTGATCAGTCGCCTGGTGACCGCGGGCGAGAGCAGCGCGTCTCCCTGGACGGTCACCCGCAGGGCCTGCAGCAGGTCGTCGGGCTCCGCGTCCTTGACCACGAAGCCGGCCGCTCCCGCGCGCAGTGCGTTGAAGACGTATTCGTCGAGCCCGTAGTTGGTCAGCATCACCACGTGCACGCCGGCAAGGTCGTCGTCACCGCTGATCCGGCGGGTGGCCTCGATGCCGTCCATCTCCGGCATCTGCACGTCCATCAGCACGATGTCGGGACGATGCTCCTGCGCCAGGGCGACCCCGAGTCGACCGTTCTCCGTCTCGCCGACCACGGTGATGTCGTCCTCGGCGTCGAGCAGGGCACGGATGCCCGTGCGGATCAGCGGCTGGTCGTCGACCAGCACCACCCGGATCACGAGGCGGTTGGTGCCGGGAGCTCGGCGAGCACGGTGAACCCGCGCTCCCGGCCCGGCTCGGCCCGCAGTCGGCCACCCAGGGCGGTCACGCGTTCACGCATGCCGACCAGGCCGTAGCCGGGCACCGGCGGTTTGCGGGAGCCGACGCCGTCGTCCTCGACCCGCACAGTCAGGCAGCGTTCGTCGTACGTGACCTCGACGGCGACGTGGGCCGACCCGGCGTGACGGGTGGCGTTGGTCAGGGCCTCCTGGACGACCCGGTAGGCGGTCCGCTCGACCTCCGAGGGCACCCGGCGCACCACGCCTCTGATCCGGTAGGAGGTCGGCAGCCCGGACGACCTGGCCCGCTCGACCAGAGTCGGCACCCGCTCGAGTCCGCCACCGCCGTCCTCGTCGCGACGCAGCACGTCGAGGGTGGAGCGCAGCTCGCGGACGGCGTCGCCGCTGGCCTCCTCGATCGCCAGCAGCGCCGGCGACGGCTCCTCGCCGTTCTTGCGCGCGAGGTGGGTCGCCACTCCGGCCTGCACCTTGATCACCGAGATGCTGTGGGTCAACGAGTCGTGCAGCTCGCGGGCAATGCGCAGACGCTCCTCGACGGCCCGACGCAGGGCCTCTTCCTCGCGCGTGCGTTCGGCTTCCTCGGCGCGCTTCTCCACCTCGGCGACGTGTTCCTTCCACTGATGGGCGGCCATCATCCCGAACATCGCCGAGACGATCCAGCCGGTGCGGTAGAACCTCGCCCATCCACGATCTGTGCGCATGTCGTCGAGCCTAGGGGCCGGATCAGCCCGGCGCATCCGACAAAGGGAGTAGGGCTGGCCTACTCCGACCGGAGTAGTCGCGACCCCCGCGACCGGTCCCGCGGGTAGTCGGAAGAGACGCCCCTGGGCAGACGCGGTGGCGCCGGGATTCGCGAACGATCGGTGTCACCGATTCCGACGAACGAGGGAGCAGAGCATGAGCCTGCAGGACACCGTGATCAACACCGAGACCGTGGCACCCGGCGACAAGGAGTACGACGACGCGGTGCGGGTGCTGTTCGGCACCGGCTCCCCGGCACTGGTGGCCCGGCCTCGCGACGCGGACGAGATCGCAGCCGCACTGGCCCACGCCGTACGCCGCGGCCTGACCGTCTCGGTCCGCTCGGGCGGCCACAGCCTGCTCGGGCACGGCACGAACACCGGCGGCCTGGTCATCGACCTGCGCCACCTCGACGGCATCGAGGTCCTCGATGTCGATCGGCGGCTCGTGCGGATCGGCGGCGGTGCCACCTGGGGCCGGGTGGCCGACGCGCTCGACCCCAGAGGCTGGGCGATCACGTCCGGTGACACGGCCGGGGTCGGCGTCGGAGGTCTCACGCTGGGCGGCGGCTTCGGGTGGATGGTGCGCCGCTACGGCCTGGCCGTCGACAACCTGGTCGCCGCGCGAGTGGTGACCGCCGACGGTCGCCTGCTCACCGCCTCGGAGACCGAGAACCCCCATCTCTTCTGGGCTCTGCGCGGTGGCGGCGGCAACTTCGGCGTCGTCGTCTCCTTCGACTTCGTCGCCCAGCCGGTCGCCACCGTGCACCGCGGCACAGTGACCTACCAGCTCGACGACGCCGCCGAACTGGTGGTGCGCTGGCGCGACGCGATGCGGTCGGCACCGGAGGAGATGACCAGCACCCTGGTGCTGCCGCCGGCCGCTCCCGGCGAGATCCCCGAGGCGATGGTGATGCTCTGCTACGCGGGCGAGGGCGGCGCCGGCGACCGGGTTGCCGAGGCCAATGCCGCGATCGAGCCGCTCCTCGAGCTGGGTACGGTGCTCAGGGCCAGCATCGCCGAGTGCCGGTACGCCGACCTGCTCGAGGACACCGCGCCGCCACCGGGTCTCCGGATCGAGGGTCGCAACACGCTCGTGCGTTCCATCAACGACGAGGTGGTCGACGCGGTCGACCGCATGCACCGCAGCTCGTCGCCGGCGATGATCGCCCTGCGCAGCCTCGGTGGTGCGTTCTCGCGGGTGATGAGCGGGGCCACGGCGTTCGCCCATCGCGACGCGGAGGCGATGATCATCGCCATGGTGGTGCTGCCCGGCACCGCCAGCGACGACGACGTGGCGCAGGCACTGCTCCCGTGGCACGCGGTCGCTGCGCGCGGCATGGGCAGCTACACCAACTTCCAGTCCTCGGCGTCGGCCTCCGACGTGGCCGCGGCCTACCCGCCCGCGACGTACACCCGGCTAGCGCTGGTCAAGCGCGCCTACGACCCCGGCAACGTGTTCGCGCGCAACCACAACGTGCGCCCCGGTGACGGTCTCCCCCGGCCGCGGCGAGCATGACCTCGGAGGTCATCGACTCCGCGCACCGCCCGCCCCAGACTTGTGGTTGCCCGGCCCCCTGACCCGCACGAGATCGGAGAATCCCATGCCCGCCTACGCGATCGCCCACCTCCACGAGGCCGCACCCCACCTCCAGACGGCCGACTACATCGAACGCATCCCCGGCACGTTCGAGCCGTACGGCGGCCGCTTCCTGGTTCACGGCGCGCAGCATGAGGTGATGGAGGGCGCCTGGCCCGGCCATGTCGTGGTGATCGGCTTCCCGAGCATCGAGCAGGCACGCGCGTGGTGGGACTCGGCTGCCTACCGCGAGATAGCTCCACTGCGCTCGCGCAACATCGGCGGCGACATCATCCTCGTGGAGGGGGTTCCGCACGGCTACGACTCGACGGTCACCGCACGGGCCGTGCGCGATGAGCTGCAGGCTCTCTCGACCCCTGCCTGATCAGGCAGGGGACGACTACGCTCCTGTGACATGGCGATCATCCACCAGGCGACGATCAACCCGACCAAGGACCAGCTCGTGGAGCCGTGGCTCGAGAGCCGTCCGTGGTGGGACGGTGTTGCCGAGCGCGGTCCGGTCGGCACGTTCAGGTTCGACGACCCGGCCGGTGAGGTCGGCATGGAGTGCTTCCTGTTCGGCTCGGCCGACGGCTCCACCCTCTTCGTCCCGCTGACCTACCGCGGTGCCGCCCTGCCCGGCGCCGAGGCCCACCTCCTCGGCACGATGGAGCACTCGGTGCTCGGCACGCGGTGGATCTATGACGCCTGCGTCGACCCGGTCTTCGTCGCCGTCGTGGTCGACACGATCCGCACCGGGGGCACGGGCGCCGAGCTCGAGGTGCACCGCAGCGACGGATCGGTGGAGCGACGCGAGCCCACCGCCACCGTGCGAGGCAACGGCGCGACCGACCTTCCCGTCGTGCCGACCGATGCGGTGGCCGAGGCCGAGGAGTCGTCGGACCGCACCGTGATCCGTGCCGGCGACCTGAGCCTGACGATCGCGCGCCGGGTCGGGGCCGACCTTCCTGGGGACGCCCGCCTCACGGGCAGCTTTGCCGGCGGCGACGACCTGGTCCTCGCGACCGTCTCCTGACGGACCAGGAGACGCTCCCTAACCGAGTGGCGCGTCGAACCGTCGCCAGGTGCCTTCGGAGACGACCTCGACCCTGCCGTCGTCCACCGTGATCGCCGTCGCGTCGTCGATCGCGTAGGCCGTGCCGCCGAGGTCGGCTGCCCATTTCTCGGCGTCGACCATCGAGTTCTCCGGCAAGTCCGGGTGATCGAGGTGCGGGAAGATCGAGAAGTCGACGACGCCCAGCGTGGTGTCGTCGCCGGAGGGCGCCGTCCACTCGACGAAGTCGGCCCCGATGCGCGGCGCCATCACCATGCTCCCCGCACTCAGACCGACCCAGACCGTCTCGGCCAGCTCGGGCACGAGGTCGGCCAGCCCGGACTCCCGCATCCAGTGGTTCAGGTAGAGCGCGTCACCGCCGGCGACCAGCAGCACGTCCGTCCCGCGCACCAGCGGCACCCACCGGTCGACGTCGATGCTGGACAGCGCGGTGAGCTCCAGCACGCCCACCGACTGCCACCCCAGGTCGACCATGTGCAGCGGGGACCGGCCGCTGATGAAACGCCAGGCGCCCTCCCCTGGTCCCACCGCCGGGTGGCCGTACTCGGCGGTCGGGATGCACAGGGCGGTCGCTTCCTCGATCGGCTTGCCGAGCAGGTCGACCAGCGCGGCCCGGATGCTCGGGTTGCTGACCCCGGCGGAGGTGAGAAGAAGTTTCACGGCGACTCCCGTTCGAAGCGATGCAGCGTTGCGAGTGTGGACCCGCGGGCCTCCGGAAACTCATCGTCGCCGGCGCGACCCTCTGACAGCATGTGACCATGACACCTGGGGACGTCGCCCCACCCGCCGACGGCGCACGCATCGTACGGCGGGCAACGGCGGACGACGCCAGGACGCTGGGGCGCCTGTTGTGGGACTTCAACACCGAGTTCGGGTCGCCGACCGACCCGGCCGACGTGCTGGCCGCACGGTTCGGCCGGATCCTTGCCCGCGACGACGTGATCGCCCTGCTCGTCGGTGGGGCCGACGGTTTCGCCCTGCTCACCCTGCGTCCGGCGATCTGGTTCGACGGCCCGGTCTCCCAACTCGAGGAGCTGTACGTCGTGCCGGGCCTGCGGCACCGTGGCCTCGGGACGACCCTCCTCGACGCGGCGCGCCGGCTCGTGCGCGAGCACGGGTCCCCCGAGATGCACATCAACGTCGACGAGGTCGACCTAGACACCCGCCGCTTCTACGAGCGTCACGGATTCGTCAACGTCGAGGATGGGGTCGACTACCGGATGCTCTGCTACATCGGCCCGACGGACACCTGACGCAGGCACACGCGCAGAGGCAGCGGTCCGAAGCCAGGACCGCTGGCCAGCGCCGGGCCGACCGAGTCTTCACGGCCCGGTCGGCTCGGCGTCGCGAGGCGCGCAGTCAGCGGGTCCGCGCCAGCCGAGCGGTGAGGGTCGGCACAACGATGGCGGCCGCGACGACGTGCAGCGCGATCAGGGTGACCGCCGAGCCGGCGTCGAAGCCGAAGGTGAGGTCGGGGACGAACGACAGCACGGTCAGGACGACCGCCGTACGCACGAAGGTGGTGCGCGGGCGACGCGCCGTGCGTGCCATGACCCCGGCCATCCCGACGCCGATCAGCGAGAAGATCAGCGTCAGCTGGGTGAAACCCAGGAGCGGGATGCTCTCGCCGCCGTTGGCGAAGGACACCCCGGCGGCCGAGGCGATCGCCGCGAGGGCGGTCGTGGCGGCCGACGCCACGACGGACGCGCCGACACCGTGCATCCAGACGGACTGGCGCGGCGCCGCCGTACCGCGGGCGGAGAAGTCGGTGCCGGTGGCCTGCGTGGTGGGAATCTGCGTGGTGGACATGTCGAACTCCATTTCTTGTGCGGGCCGCCCGGTGCGACCCGCTCATGCCCTCTCCACGAACGGGTCTCGGCGAATACGACAGGTCGTGCGAAAAAACTTTTCTCTGGCTCGTTCGCAGATTCCTGTGGCAGGTTTGTCGTATCGGTGGGATCCCGTTCGTGGTGGAGTCGACGGCGGTCATCGGGACCGCCCGCAACCGAGGAGAAATGTCATGACCGCATACCTGATGTCCGTGCACGGTCCGGCCGAGATGGAGGAGTTCGGCAACTACGGATCCAAGGAGGCCATGGAGGAGGCGTTTGCCGAGACAGGCCGGTTCAACGACAAGCTGAAGGTCGAGGGCTACTGGGTCTTCGCCGGCGGGCTCCAGGAGGCGTCGACCGCGACGGTCGTCGACGGCCAGGGCGAGACGCCGGTGATGACCGACGGGCCCTATCTGGAGACCAAGGAGCTGATCGGCGGCTTCTGGGTGATCGAGGCACCCGACCTCGACGTGGCTCTCAAGCTCGCGGCAGAGGCCTCCAAGGCCTGTCGCGGCAAGGTCGAGGTCCGCCCCTTCGACGGCCTGGCCTGAGCCGGCGCGATCAGTGACGCAGCCCGGTACGGCGGCCGTCGAGCGGGTCTTCCGCGAAGAGTACGGCCGGCTGATCGCCTCACTCGTCCGCCGCTTCGGCGACATCGACATCGCCGAGGACGCGGCGAGTGAGGCGCTCGTCGCCGCGTTGGAGAAGTGGCCCACTGCCGGCGTACCTCCCAACCCCGGCGGGTGGCTCACGACCACCGCGAGCAACCGGGCCATCGACCGGCTCCGCCGCGAGAAGCTGCGCGACACGAAGCACCAGGCGGCCTTCATGGAACACGACGACACACCCCACACGCCCACCGGACTCGTCGAGGACGACCGGCTCAGGCTCATCTTCACCTGCTGTCACCCGGCGCTGGCGCCCGAGGCACGGATCGCCCTGACCCTGCGCCTCCTCGGGGGCCTGACGGTGCCCGAGATCGCGCAGGCGTTCCTGGTGCCCGAGACCACCATGGGGCAGCGGATCACCCGGGCGAAGAAGAAGATCGCGGCCGCCAAGGTGCCCTACCGGGTGCCCGAGGCCGACGACCTTCCCGGACGACTCGGCGGCGTGCTCACGGCGCTGTTCCTGGTCTTCAACGAGGGCTACCTCGCCAGCGGTGACGGCGACCCGGTGCGTGGCGAGCTCACCGGCGAGGCGATCCGGCTGGCGCGCATCCTTCGCCATCTTCTTCCCGAGGAGCCCGAGGTGACCGGCCTGCTCGCGCTGATGCTGCTCACCGAGGCCAGGCGCGAGGCGCGGGTGCGCAACGGGCAGCTCGTCCCGCTCGGCGAGCAGGACCGGGGCGGCTGGGACCGCGCGCTGATCGCCGAGGGCCACGACCTGGTCCGCGGCTGCCTGGCGATCAACCGGCCCGGTCGCTACCAGCTGCTGGCCGCGATCAACGCCGTCCACACGGACGCGCCCAGTGCCGCCGACACCGACTGGTCACAGGTGGTCGCGCTCTACGACCAGTTGGCCCACCTCGACTCGTCGCCGATCGTCACGCTCAACCGCGCGGTCGCGGTCGCAGAGCTCGACGGCCCGAGCGTCGGACTGGCCCTGGTCGACCGGCTGCCGCTGACCGGCTACCACGCGTGGCACGCCACCCGCGCCGACCTGCTCCGCAGGCTCGGTCGGACAGCCGAGGCGAAGGCGGCCTACGACGACGCCATCGCCGCCACCGCGAACTCGGCCGAGCGCGCCTACCTGGGCAGGAAGCGCGGCGAGCTGGTCTGACCCGGCCGGTCAGCGAATGATCTCGCTCCGGTCACCCCCATGGGAGGACTGGTCCCCTCCTGAGTGAGGACGCGAGGACATCCGTCCCTGTGATGACAATGGGGAGGAACGACACGGAGGCTCCGGGCACCGATGAGGCGTGTCCTGGCGCGATGAGCACCGACACGGAAGAGGCACCAGGCATGAGCAGGCCATTTCGGCGCACACCCGGTTCGGCCGAGAGCACCCCTTCCGACGTGCCTGACCCGACAGACTCGGCACTGGGGCGACGGCGGTTCGTCGGCCTCCTGCTGGCCGCGCCGACACTCACCGTGACGGCCCGTCTTCTCGGCGACGTGGCCACGGCCTCGCCGGCGGCGGCGACCGGGGGCGGCCTGGTCGTGCCGACCCCTGACGGCCCCGCCGACATCTTCGACGTGAGTGACGCCCAGATGCTCACGGTCCTCCCGACCGCCAGCCTGATCCACCTGACGCTGGACACCGCCGGCGTCGCGCACTTCGCCCTCCACCGCTCCGAGAACGGCCAGGGCATCACCACGTCGACGGCAATGCTCATCGCCGACGAGCTGGACATGCCCATCCAGGACGTGAGCGTCACCCTCGCCGACGCACGCCCCGAGCTGCTGATGAACCAGTTCACCGGTGGTTCCAACAGCACCATGTCGACGTACCGGCCGATCCGGACGATGGCAGCTGCGGCGCGAAGGCGCCTCGTCGAGACCGCGGCCGGGCGCACCGGGCACTCCGCCTCGACCCTGCGCACCGCGGACGGACACGTGATCCTCCCCGACGGTTCGAGGATCGCCTACGGTGACCTCGCCGTGGATGCCGCCGTCGACGAGGACACCCCGCTGGTCGCGCCCCTGAAGCCCCTGTCGGAGCTCACGATGGTCGGCCAGCCGAAGGGACGCACCGACGCCCATGCCTCCGTCACCGGCACCAAGGAGTTCGCCATGGACCTGCAGGTCCCCGGCGCCTTGCCGACGATGGTCTGCCGGGCACCGCGCCTGAACGGCAAGCCGATCCGTTTGCTCAACCACGACGAGGTCAAGGCCATGCCCGGCGTCACGCACGTGGCGTTGGTCAGCACCGGCATCGCCATCCGTGCCCGCACCTTCGGGCAGTGCATCGACGCCATCCGTGTGGTGCGCGCGGAGTGGACCGAGGGCACCGCCGGCCGCAAGTCGGACGCCGACGTGCTGGCCGACCTGCGCAAGGCCGAGATCCCACTGCTCGTGCCCAAGGTGCCGGCGCTGGCACAGACGGTCGAGACCGACTTCACGTTCCGATTCGCGAGCAACGCCGCGTTGGAGACCAACTGCGCCATCGCCGACGTACGCCGTGACCGGGCGGAGGTGTGGTCGGGCCTGCAAGTGCCGCTCGTGGCCCGCAAGGACATCGCCGCGAAGGTGGGACTTCCCGAGAATGCGGTGACCGTGCACGTCACGCTGGGAGGCGGGGCCTTCGGTCGCAAGGCCTTCTCCGACGCCGCGATCGAGGCCGCCGAGGTCTCGAAGGAGATGGGCGTGCCGGTCAAGCTCATGTGGCACCGGGTGGACGACGCCCGCGTCGGTCGGGTCCACCCCATGGCCACCTCCCGGATCCGGGCAACGGTCCTGGGCGGCAGCGTCCTCACCTGGGAGCAGCGACACACCAGCGTGGCCACCGACTTCACCCACGGCTTCGGCGACGTCCTCACCGCGGCGGCTGCCGAGCTCCCCGTCGTGGACCTCGGCTTCTCCGAGACGGTCTACGTGCTGACCCAGGGGACGCACTACAACTTCGGCGTCACGACGAACCTGCTCAACGAGGTCGACCACGGCTTCAACACGGGCTCGATGCGTGGCATCTACTCACCGAATGCGGCCACCGCGCGCGAGCTCACCGTCGACAAGATCGCCGAGCTGGTCAACTCCGACCCCTACCAGTTCCGCCGCAAGTTCATCCGCCGCGCGCGCGGACGGGCGGTGCTCGACAAGGTTGCCCAGGTGGGCAGCTGGGGGCGGCGAATGCCGGCCGGGACGGCGCAGGGCATCGCGGTTCACGAGGAGTACCACGGCTTCAGCGCCTGCCTGGTCGAGATCGACTGCCGTCCTGAGACGCTCGGTCGGCAGGTCCCCGACGCGGTCACGGGGCCTCGGGTGACCAAGGTCGTGTTCGCCATCGACGTCGGGCTGGTGATCAACCCTCGCGGGCTCGAGGCCCAGATGATGGGCGGGATCATGGACGGTGTCGCGATGACCCTCACCTCGAGCATGCACCTCGAGGACGGCCACTTCCTCGAGGCCAGCTGGGACAACTACGCCTACACCCGCCAGTGGAACACCCCACCCCAGCTCGAGATCATCGTGATGCCCTCGACGACCGAGGAACCCGGTGGTGCCGGCGAGTTCCCGGTCGCCACCAGCGCCGCAGCCGTGGCGACGGCGTACGCCCGTGCGACCAGGACGCTGCCGGCGGAGTTCCCGGTCAACCACAGTGCACCGCTCTTCTTCACCCCGAAGTCGTTCGAGCCGCCTTTGCCGGCGTCACCCACCGACGGTCTCTCCCACACCTACTGAGGATGCCGACATGCCCACCCACACCTTCAAGGTGAACGGCGAGACCGTCACCGTCGACGTCGAGGACGACGTACGCCTTCTCTGGGTGCTGCGCGACATCCTCGGCATCACCGGGCCCAAGTACGGCTGCGGGATCAACGTCTGCAAGGCCTGCACCAGCCACGTCAACGGCAAGGCCTTCAACCCGTGCTCGGTCCCGGTCGGGGCACTGGCCGACGACGACGAGATCACCACCATCGAGGGGCTACCGGCAACTGTGGGCAAGGACCTGCACCCGATGCAGGAAGCCTGGATCGACCGTGACGTCGCCCAGTGCGGCTACTGCCAGCCCGGCCAGATCATGGCTGCGGTCGCGCTGGTGAAGAAGGTGCGCAGCGAGAGTCGCTCCATCACCGATGCCGACCTCGATGGGATCCGCAACATCTGCCGGTGCGGGACCTACGTGAGGATCCGCGAGGCGATCCGGGCCGGCGCGGCGCAGATGTGACCCAGCGGCCGGTCAGAGCACCTTGGACAGGAAGCTCTGGGTGCGATCGTGCTGCGGGTTGGCCAGCACTTCGGCCGGGTCACCCGACTCGACGATCACACCGCCGTCCATGAAGACCAGCTTGTCGCCGACCTCACGGGCGAAGCCCATCTCGTGGGTGACCACCATCATCGTCATGCCATCGGAGGCGAGGTCCTTCATGACTGACAGGACGTCGCCGACCAGCTCCGGGTCGAGCGCCGAGGTGGGCTCGTCGAAGAGCATCAGCTCAGGGTCCATCGACAGCGCCCGGGCGATCGCCACTCGCTGCATCTGACCGCCGGACAGGTGCGCCGGGAAGGCGTCCTCCTTCTCCGCCAGGCCGACCTTCTCGAGGTTGCGGCGGGCTACTTCGATCGACTCGTCCTTCGACCGCTTGCGCACCTTGGTCTGGGCGATGGTGAGGTTGCGCAGCACGCTCATGTGCGGGAACAGGTTGAACTGCTGGAAGACCATCCCGATCCGTGAGCGGAGACGGTCGACGTCGACATCGGGGTCGGTGACCTCGATGCCCTCGACGAAGATCTTGCCGCTGGTCGGCGTCTCCAGCAGGTTCACGCACCGCAGCAGCGTCGACTTGCCGGAGCCCGACGGCCCGATCACGCACACCACCTCGCGCGGAGCGACGTGGAAGTCGATGCCCTTGAGGACCTCGTTGTTGCCGAAGTACTTGTGCAGCTGTTGTACGTCGATGGCTGCCGCAGTGCGGTCGCTCGGCTCAATCGGCTCGTTGTTGCTCAGCGTCGTCATCAGCGGGCCCTCTCAGACTTTGCTTCCATGCGGCGTACGACGATCGACAGGGGCACCGTGATGATCAGGTAGCAGAAGCCGACCACGATGATCGGGGTCAGGTTCGCGGCACCGTTCATGCCCTCACGGCCCCACTTGGTGAGCTCGTACTCGTCGAGCGCCAGGCCGAGGATGTAGATCAGTGAGGAGTCCTTGGTGAGCAGGATCAGCTCGTTGGTCAGTGGCGGAAGGATGATGCGGAACGCCTGCGGGACGACCACGGAGATCATCGCCCGGTTGTGCGACATGCCCAGGGTGCGGGCGGCTTCCATCTGGCCCTTCGGAACCGCTTGGATGCCGGCTCGAATGGTCTCGGCCATGTAGGCCGCACCCACGCTGCCCAGGGCCAGCGTCACCGTTCCGATGTTGCCGAACGGAATTTCGTAGTCGGGGAAGGCAGTGGCGAAGCCGGGACCCAACGCGAGAAAGACGACCAGGGCGGGCAGACCGCGGAAGAGCTCGATGAACGCGGTGGCCAGCCACCGCCACGGTCCGATGCTCGAGAGCCGCATCAGGGCCAGGATGAGCCCCACGACCAGACCGAAGGCGAACGCGCACGCGGTGTAGATGATCGTGTTCTTCAACGCGATCTTGATGATGTCGGGGAACTGCTCCTTGACCAGGTCCGGCTTGAAGAAGCTGTCCCGCAGCTTGGCCCAGTCCGCCGCGACCACGATCGCCGCGACCACGATCAGGATCAGTGCGTATTGGGCGTAGCGCAGATAGATCGCGCGCTGACGCTTGCTCATTGCCATGGGGAGCTCCCGTCAGGTTGCGCGGGCGAGTCGTCGGTGCCGGGACGGGGCACGATCACTCCGCCGCCGTGCCGAACCACTTCTCGTGGAGCGCGTCCATCGTTGCCGTGTCACCGACGACCGCGTTGATCGCCTTGAGCAGCTCAGGGTTGCCGCCCTTCGCCACCGAGAAGCCGTACTTCTCGCCGGTCTTGAACTCGGTGGTGACCTCGACGTCGGGGTTCTGCTTCACGAAGTAGTTCACCAGGCCGTTGTCGTTGACGGCGGCGTCGACCTTGCCGTTCTTGACCGCCTGCATCATCAGCACCGAGTCCTCGTAGGAGACCTTCTTGGCGTCCTTGGGCAGGTTGTCCTCGACGTAGGTCTCGCCCGTGGTGCCCTCCTGGACGCCGATCCGCTTGCCGGCGAGGTCGTCCAGACTGGAGTAGCTGGAGCCGGCCTTGGTCAACATCGCCTGAGTGGCCTCGAAGTAGGGGTCGGAGAAGTCCATGACTGCGACCCGCTCATCGGTGATCGTCATCGCACCGGTCGCGACGTCGCAGTCACCGTTGTCGAGCGCCTTGCCCGACACGATGGTCTCCCACGGGGTGTCGATGACGTTGGTCTTCAGGTCCTCGGCCTTGGCGACCGCCTTGAGGACGTCGATGTCGAAGCCGACAACCTCGCCCTTCTCGGTGAACTCGAACGGCTCGTAGGGCAGGTGGGTGCAGATGGTCAAGGTGCCCTTCTCGACCACCTTCACCCCTGAGTCAGTGGTCGTGGTGTCCTTCTCCTTGGCGCACCCGGAGAAGGAGACGGCCAGCACACCGGCGGCCAGGACAGCGGAGACAGAGCGAAGGTTCATGCGCAGCACCCTAGACCGGATGACGTGATGATGCAGGTCACAGACGCGAAGTTGCACAACTGCAACGAGGCGACGAGCCTCACGGCGCCACCCGGGTCGTTCTCACTGGCCAGGTCGTCGAACCCGTGAGCCGCGACCGCTCGTCAGGACGCCCGGGGCTCGGCTAGGGCGGGCAGCTGCACCGTGACCCGCAGGCCACCGTCGGGGCGCGGAGCGAGGGTGAGCGTCCCGTCGTGGGCGTCGGTGATGCTCGTGACGATGGCCAGCCCCAGTCCGACGCCGGCGTGGTCGGACCGGATGCGCTGGGTGCCGCGCTGGAACGGCTCGGCCAGGGTGGAGACCAGGTGCGGCGTCCGCTTCGGGCCGGTGTTCTCGACGGAGAGTACGACGACCGTGGGCTCAGCGCTGATCGTGACCCACACGGTGCCGTTCTCGGGCAGGTTGTGGACGATCGCGTTGTGCACGAGGTTCGTGGTCAGCTGTTGCAGCAGCGCGTGGGAGCCGATCGTGGAGGCCGGGACCCCCGTGGTCTCGAGCGTGATGCCCCGCCTCTCGGCCAGGGGCAACAGGGTCTCGGTGGTCTCCTCGGCGAGGAGCGAGAGGTCGACGGGCTCACGGGTGAAGGCGCGTCGGTCGGTGCGACTCAACAGCAGCAGCGCCTCGGTGAGCTCGATCGCCCGGGCGTTGACGATGTGGAGCCGGTCGAGGAGCTCGTCGGGGTCACGGTCGGGGTCGCTGCGGGCGACGTCGAGCAGGGTCTGGGTGATGGCCAGCGGGGTGCGCAGCTCGTGGGAGGCGTTCGCGGCGAAGCGCTGCTGCTCGGCGATGTGCGCCTCCAGCCGCTCGAGCATGGCGTCGAATGCGTCGGAGAGCTCGCGGAACTCGTCCTTGCGGCCCTCCAGCTCGATCCGGTGGGCGAGCGACCCCTCCGCGGCCCGACGGGTGGCTCGGGTGATGCGGCTCAGGGGTGCGAGCATGCGCCCGGCGAGGAACCATCCGCCGACCAGACCGAAGACCAGCAGGAAGACCATTGCCTGGGCCGCCCGTGGAGCGAAGGCCTCCAGCAGGTCGTTCCTGGTGGGTGAGAACGGCCCGGGGCCGGGGCCGTAGCGCGCGCGTTCGGGCACGTAGCGCAGGAGGAAGACCCACACCGTGGCCAGCAGCAGCCCGCCGGCGACCATGAGGAACCCGGCATAGCTGAGGGTGAGCTTGAGGCGAACGCTCAGCCCGGGCGCGCGTTCCGTCATCGTCGCGGGTCTCCGACAGCGGCGCCCGGGTCGGTCGCTGCCTCGATGCGGTAGCCGACACCCGGCACCGTGCCGATCAGCCACGGCTCCCCGAGTCGCTTGCGCAACGCCGAGACCGTGATGCGCACGGCGTTCGTGAACGGGTCGGCATTCTCGTCCCAGGCCCGCTCCAGCAGCTCCTCGGCGCTGACGACTCCACCCTCGGCGGCGACCAGCACCTCGAGCACGGCGAACTGCTTCCGGGTGAGCGCGACGTACCTCCCGTCGCGGAAGACCTCGCGGCGGAACGGGTCCAGTCGCAGGCCGGCGATCTCGTGCACGGGCGGCCGGTGGTGGGCTCGACGGCGGTCGAGTGCCCGGATCCGGAGCACGAGCTCGCGGAGCTCGAACGGCTTGGTGAGGTAGTCGTCGGCGCCGATCTCGAACCCGGAGGCCAAGTCGTCGAGCCGGTCGGCCGCGGTGAGCATCAGGATCGGCATCCCGCTTCCGGAGGCGACCACGTGCTGGGCGATCTCGTCGCCGGACGGGCCCGGGACGTCGCGGTCCAGGACGGCGATGTCGTAGGCGTTGACGCCCAGGAGCTCGAGCGCGGTGTCACCGTCCCCCGCGATGTCGGCGGCGATCGCCTCCAGACGCAGTCCGTCGCGGATGGCCTCGGCCAGGTAGGGCTCGTCCTCGACGATCAGCACACGCACACGCCTGATGCTACGAGTCGCGGCATGTCGCCGGCGTATGGAAATCCGCATACGACCCGGCAACGCGACTCTCTCTTGACTCGAGTCATGAAATCCAGAACTCCGGTCCGACCTGGGCAGCGGCTGGTCCGCTCGCTCCTGCTGACTCTCGTTGCCGTCGTCGCGGTGGTGGTGCTCGCCGTCGCCCGGCCACCGTTCGGTGACTCCCAGCACGACTCCGCACCCGGGATCTTCGGGATCCGGGCCGACGTACCCTCCCTCGGCGGTCACGACCCTCGCGCGGGCGGTCCCGACCGGATCTCGCTGGGCGAGGCCGGTCATGTGCCCGACGGTGTCACGGTCTTCGACGACGGGGTGCCGGCGGTGGCGAACCTCGATCCGGCACTGCTCGCCGCGCTGCGCTCCGCCGCGGACGAGGCCGACGACGACGGGGTCGAGTTCACCGTCAACAGCGGTTGGCGCTCGGCCGCCTACCAGGAGCAGCTGCTGCAGGACGCGGTCGCCGACTACGGCTCCGAGGCGGAGGCCGCACGCTGGGTGGCGACTCCCGAGACCTCCGCGCACGTGTCGGGCGACGCGATCGACCTCGGCCCGCCCGACTCCGCCGGGTGGCTGGGCGACCACGGCGAGGACTTCGGGCTGTGCCAGATCTACCGGAACGAGCCCTGGCACTTCGAGCTGCGTCCCGACGCCGTCGATGACGGGTGTCCGGACCTCTACGACGACCCGACGCAGGACCCGAGGATGCAGCAGTGAGGCTGATCAGCTGGCACGACCTTTTCTGCACGTTCACCGGCGTCGCGTTGCTCACCGTGGTCGCAGTGCCGTTGGCCGCGCTGGCGGTGCTGGCCCTGGCCCGCTGGCGACGTACCACCGAGAGCACCCGGGCCGGGGCCTGGTGCACGTCGCTCGCCGACGTCGGCATCGTCTACGGCACCCTCCCGTGGATCTGGATGACGCTGATGCCGGGCAGCCGCGCAGGCGAGGTGATCGGCCGGGTCAGCCTGGTCCCGCTCCGCGACCTGGCCACGATGGGGAGTCTCGGGATCGTCGGCAACCTACTGGTCCTCGCCGCCCTGGGCTTCTTCGTCCCCCTGCGGTTCCCGGCCCTGGCATCGATCCCGCGGGTGCTGCTGCTCGCGGCCGGCTGCTCGCTCCTGATCGAGGTGACGCAGTTCGTGCTGTTGCTCGACAGGGTCTCGTCGGTGGACGACGTACTGCTCAACGCCACCGGCGCCGGTGTGGCCGCGTTGGTCTCGCGACCGTGGTGGGCTGCCCCGGAGACCGGTGAGCACGTCAGGCGCCAGCCTGCAGCTTCAGCCCCGCGAGGGTGAGCTCCAGCGCCGCGAGGAACTGGTCCTTGTCGTCGTGACCGGCGAACTCGTCGACGATCTCGTGCACGAAGGGGAACTCCTCGGGATCCAGCGCGCGCCAGGTGTCGGCGAAGCGACCGAGGAACTCATCGCGGTCGACGTCACCTTCGAGAAGCTCCTGCGGAGTCTCCTGCCCCATGTCGGCAGCGGTCCCCACGACGACACCGACGATCGCCGAGACGGCGTGGAAACGCTGTCGCGGGGTGAGGTCGAGTCGAAGGGTCTGCTGCCCGAGCAACTCGTAGAGATGCAGGGACTGGGTCTGGACGTCGGTGTTGCGCATGAAGTAGGACGCGAGCCACGGCCGGTCGACGATCGCGTCGAACAGGGTCACCGCGATCACGCGCAGGTCGTCGATGGGATCATCCGTGCGCGTCTGCCGCTCGACGGTGTCCAGGACCGCGCCGATGGCGTGATCGGCGGCGCGGTCGAGCAGCTCGTCCTTGTTCGCGACGTACCAGTAGATGCTGGCGACCCCACCGCCCAGGCGCTGGGCGAGCGCCCGGAAGGTCAGGGCCGACTGCCCGGACTCGTCGAGCAACGCCACGGCTTCGGTGAGAACGGCCTCCATCGAGTGAGAGGCGCGTCGTCGTCCCTCGGGAGCTGCTGATCGGGTGCGTGCCATGACTCACATCCAATCAGAGTTGCGGGGAATCGAACACTGTTCTATCTTATCGTACAACGTTCGATGGTCGAACGCCGTTCGAGAGGAGGCTCACCATGGCCACCACCGCCCTGTCACCCGCACCGCACACCTACCTGTCCCTGCGCGCGGCCTGGATTCCGCTGACCGCCCTCTGTCTGGCCTTCTTCGTGGAGATGGTCGACAACACCCTGCTGACGATTGCGCTGCCCACCATCGGCCGCGACCTCGCCAGCGGCACCACCGCGCTGCAATGGGTCACCGGCGCCTACTCCCTCACCTTCGGCGGCCTGCTGCTCACCGCAGGTTCGATGGCCGACCGAATCGGCCGTCGCCGCGTGCTCCTGGTCGGCCTCACCGTCTTCGGTCTGCTGAGCCTCTGCGTCGTCGCGGTCACCACCGCCGGTGAGCTGATCGCACTGCGGGCCGCTCTCGGCATCGCCGCCGCGGCGATGGCGCCGATCACCAACTCGTTGGTCTTCCGGCTCTTCGACGACAAGGCGCTGCGCATGCGCGCGATGACCCTGATGATCGTCGTCGGCATGTCGGGCTTCATCCTCGGCCCGCTGCTCGGCGGCACCGCACTGGCCTATGTCGGCTGGGAGTGGTTGTTGATCGTCAACGCTCCGATCGCGCTGATCGCGTGCATCGGCGTACGCCTGGGGGTTCCGGCCGATCGACCCGAGGACCTCACCGACGACGCTCTCGACCTGCCGGGTGCCGTGTTGAGCGTCGTTGCCATCGGTCTCGGCTGCTGGTCGCTGACCAGCGGGGTCGAGCACGGGTGGCTCTCCGGCGTCACGCTCGCCTCGATCATCGGCGCCCTCGCCGCCGCCGTCGCCTTCGTGCGGCACGAGCGCGGCACCCCGGAGCCGATGCTCGACCTTCGACTCTTCGCCAACGGCACCGTCCGCGGTGCGGCCATCGCACAGATCGGAACATCCATCGCGATGGCCGGTGTGATGTTCGGGCTGATCCTCCACTTCCAGTACGCCTACGGATGGAGCCCGGTCCGCGCAGGTCTGGCGAACCTGCCGCTGATCGTCACGATGATCCTTGCGACTCCTCTGTCGGAGTGGCTCGCCCAGCGGTTCGGCCATCGCGTGGCCTGCCTGGTCGGCGCCGCCTGCCTGGCCGGCTCCCTGGCCGGGCTGGCCTGGGGTGTCGAGCACGGGTACGCCGTGATCGCGGTCGCCATGGTCGTGATGACCGTCGGGCTGCGCACCGTGATGACGATCTGTGCCGTCGCCCTGATCGACGCGATGCCCGGCAACCGGACGTCGATCGGCGCCGCACTCAACGACACCGCCCAGGAAGTCGGCACGAGCCTGGGCACTGCTGTCATCGGCACCCTGATCGCCGTGCTGGTCACCACCCAGCTGCCCGCCGGCACGTGGAGCGATGACCTCGTCGCCTCGTTCTTCCACGGCGAGCGGATCGCGTACGCCGTCCTCGCGGTGGCCGTGGGTCTGATCGCCGCGGGCGGAGCGCTCACCCTGACCGACTCACGCTCCACCGAGGAGCACCACTGACGGGGCCGCCCGCGACTATCCGGTGGCGACTCGGCGAAATGACGGGAGCAGGTGGGCCATGTCGGTGATGACCTCGTCCGCTCCGCGGAGCAGGTGCGCCGGCGTGCGCTCGGCGTACGCCACGACCGGGATCCCGGCGGCACGGGCAGCAGCCACCCCGGCCGGGCTGTCCTCGACCACCACACACGCGGACGGGTCGGCGCCCATCGTTCGCGCAGCGTGCAGGAACAGATCGGGGGCGGGCTTGCCCCTACCGACGTCGTGAGCGCTGAAGATCCTCCCGGCGAACGTGTCCAGCAGACCGGTGTGGCCGAGACTGAAGCGGATCGCGGCGTGTGATCCGGACGAAGCGACGCAGACCGGCTGCCCGGCGGCCAGGAGCTGCTCCACGACCGGGACGATTCCGGGCACCGGAGCGAGCCGCTCGGCGCAGGCCTCCCGATAGGCGCGACGACGATCTTCCATCCAGTCCGAGGGGATCGGCCGACCGATGTGCCGTTCCACGCTGGCGACCATCTCCTCGGTCGACCGGCCCAGGTGGTGCTCGTGGATCTCCGCGAGGGTGATCGGCCAACCCAGCTCGGCGATCATCCGCAGGTCGATCTCCTGGATGATGCGCTCCGTGTCGACCAGCACGCCGTCGCAGTCGAAGATGACCAGCGACGGTCGCCGACGACCGGTCCGGCCGGTCACGACTGTCCGCCGGTCACGACTGTCGGCCGGTCACGACTGTCGACCATTCAGGGGAAGGCGCTCCACCGTGGGCCGCCTCGGGTCGGTGTTGTCGATGACGATCGTGGCGCGCTCCCTCGGGCGTTGCTCCTCGAGATAGATCCGACAGGCCGCCATGTAGCGACTCTCGTACGCCGAGCGGGCGGCCCCTTCGCCGCCCAGAGCAGCGCTGTCGCGGGCGACGCCACGAGCGATCGCGACGTCTTCGTCGGTGTGCAGATAGATGACGACGTCCCACAGGTCGCGGAGGTCGTCGCGCTGGATGAACGTCGCGTCGAACAGCACGAGGGCGTCCGGGGGTGCCGTCGCGATCTGGTCGTCGATGACCCGGTCGGTGGCCAGGTCGTGCACCGTGACGGCGTACTCGCCCGAGCCGCCGGGGCCCAAGGGGCGCAGCACCCGATCAGCGAGGGCACCGAAGTCGTAGCCGTCCTCGTAGTAGCCGCGGGCGGAGTCGCGACCCTGTCGGTAGCGGTGCGCGCGCACGTGGTGGAAGCCGTCGGAGTCGACCAGCACGACCGGCCGGTCCCTGGCGGCCAGCAGCGTGACCAGCTCGCGGGTGAAGGTGCTCTTGCCCGAGCCGCAGACGCCGTCGACACCCACGCGCAACGGATGCCCCCGGAGGAGCTCGTCGAGGTGGCCGGCGATGGACTCGAGGACGGAGGAACGCGCATCGGTCGAGCCGTTCACAGGCAGTCTCCGGTCATGGTCGGCCACGCTACCGGGCCGGCCACCGGAGACTGATCTTCGCGGCACCGGCGAGGTCGCTGCTGCGAAGTAGGCGGGCCGACCTCGGGTTCACGATCGCCGGGGTGGTCGGCGTGGCTCTCGCGGTCGTCGTACGACGGGAGCGTCGTCGGGCGGACGGCCCCCGGGGGTCAGTAGCCTTGACCGGTGCCCAGAGCTGACGTCGCCGCCGCGTACGACGAACGTTCCGACGAGTACATCGAGCGGTTCGGGGCGGTGGAGCAGTCGGCCTTGACAGACCGGGCCACCATCGAGGCGTGGGGAGACCTTGTCGCCGGCCGCATCCTCGACGCCGGCTGCGGCCCCGGGCACTGGAGTGACCTGCTCGCTGGCGACGGCCGACGCGAGGTGGTCGGGGTCGACGCGTCCGCCGCGTTCATCAAGTCGGCGCGACAGCACTTTCCGGGCCTCCCCTTCGCCCGGGGCGACCTCGCCGCCCTCCCCCTCGCCAAACGTTCGGTCGGCGGCATCCTGTCGTGGTTCTCGATCATTCACACCGCACCGGAAGGCGTCCCGGCGATCATGCGCGAGTTCGCCCGCGTCCTCACCCCGGGAGGTTCGCTCCTGCTCGGTTTCTTCGACACCGAGGCCGGTGTCGACGCGGGGGTGGCGTTCGACCATGCGGTGACCACGGCGTACTACTGGTCGGCCGAAGCCCTGGGCGAGCTCCTCACCCCACACGGATTCGTGGTCGAGCGAGCGGCCGCACGTCAGGATCCCGGCGCACGGAGAGTGGGTCACCTGGTGGCCACGCTGACCGGATGACGCCTCGGCGTCACTGTTCGCCGATGAGGGCAGCGAGGCCGTCGAGGGTGCGCGCCAGGCCGAACTCCCAGGCGCGGTCGGCGGCCCAGGCGCTGCCTTGGGCCCCGCCTGCGGCAGAGCCGATGCGCACCGCGCGAGGATAGGACTCGGCGTCGAAGGCACGGGCCAGCACCGCCTGGTTGGCGGCCCACCACTCGGCGTCGCTCATCGCCGTGTCCGTGGTGGCCCGGGCCGCGTCGTGGGCCGATCGGCAGTGGGCCTGGACGAACCCGAGCAGGTAGGTCAGCGCGGCGTCGATGTCGACGTCGGAGAGCCCGGTGTTGTCGAAGGCCGCGAGCTCGTGCTCGTACTTGGCCATCACGCCCGGCCCGAGCGGTGGCCGGCTCAGGGCCGCGACCTCGGTGAGCCAGGGGTGCGCGACAAGCAGTTCGCGGTTCGTGTCGGCGATCGCGGCGAGCCGACTGCGCCAGCCCCGCCTGCCCCAGGGCGTGCGAGTCATGCCGGCGTAGCAGGCGTCGACCATCAGGTCGAGCAGCTCGGGCTTGCCCGGGACGTAGGTGTAGACCGACATCGCCGAGACGCCCACACGCTCGGCGACGGCTCGCATCGTGATCGCCGCGAGGCCGTGCTCGTCGGCGAGGCCGAGGGCTGCCCCGACGACCTGGTCGACGGTCACCGAGCGGGGCGGGCCCTTGCGCTTCGGTGTCTCGGTCGGCTCTCCCCAGAGGAGCGCGAGGGTGCGGCTCGGCTCGCCTCTTCCGGTGCTGTTCTCGGCCATGGGAATGATTCTTGCACATTCACGTTGTACGACGTACGTTGTACAACGTACAAAGAAATACCCGGAGACCAGGAGACCACTGCATGAAGTTCACTGACACCGCGATCTCGCTCAACGTTCCCGACGTCGAGGCATCCGCCGCCTGGGCCCAGAAGTTCCTGGGCTTCACGGAGGCGATGGCCGCCGACGGGTTCTGCGCACTGGCCCACCCCGAGGCAGGCTTCAGCCTGATCTACCTGCGCACCGGCCTGCCGACGTTCAAGCCGGCGTCCGCCGCCGGCAGCGCCGACGGCCTGCTCGTGGTCTTCACCGTCGAGGACATCGACGCCGACTACGCGCTGCTGCAGGAGCAGGGCGTCGAGATCGTCACCCCGATCGAGACCGAACCCTGGGGCGAGCGCTACTTCCAGATGACCGACCCCAACGGGGTGGTCTACCAGCTGGTGCAGTGGGTCGAGCCCACCGACCCGCAGTACGCCGGCTGATCCCGCCGTGCGGCGACACTCGCGGTCGTCGTACGCCGGGCGAGCCTCAGTGGGCGGGCCTCGGCCCGTCCACTGAGGGCTGCCACTCGCGGCTGAGCAACCCGAACACCCACGAGTCGGACACGTCTCCGTTCACGACGCAGTCCTCACGCAAGGTTCCTTCACGCACGAAGCCGAGCTTCTCCAGGACGCGAGCCGAGGCCACGTTGCGGGTGTCGGTCTCGGCCTGGACGCGGTTCAGGTCCAGGGTGTCGAAGGCCCAGCTCAGCACCGCACGCGCTGCCTCGGTCGCATACCCGTGGCCCCACCCGGGTGCATCGAGGCAGTAGCCGAGCGACGCGGTGCGATGGTCGGGGTTCCAGCGGCTCAGGCTGCACCAGCCGACGAAGCTTCCGTCCTCCACCCGCTCCATGGCCACGCGCGCCCCGGTGCCCTCGTCAGCCATCTGCCGGCACGCCGCCAGGAAGCGCTGGGCACGCGACGGCTCGGTCCACGGTGGGGAGTCCCAGTAGCGCAGGACGTGGGCGTTGCCGTGCATCGCGAAGAGGGCGGCTGCGTCCCCGTCGCGGAAGGGGCGGAGCAGCAGACGATCCGTGGACAGGGTCGGAGTCGGCAGGACCATGCCCACCATCGTGCCTCGACCCAGGTTTTGGGCAGGGTGGAGGGGAGCAGGCTGCGTGCGTTCATCCCCTACAGAAGAGGCTTGCCATGCAACCTGCTCGTCGCATCATCACCGGCGTCATCGGTGCCGCCGTGTTGCTGCTCTCCACGCTGGTGTTCGCCTCGGCGCCGGCATCGGCCGACTACACCGCGTGCGGCGCTCACACCCACACCGACCGCACGCGCATCACCGGCGGCTACAAGGTGAAGGTGCGGATCCACTACCACAACTGCGGCTACCGGACGGTGCGGATCCGGCCCGACGTCGCGAACCGGTTCGACCCGGGCTGCAAGACCGTCTACTCGGGTGGCATCGGCTACTGGAGCTTCGAGTACTCCTACTACGACGGCCTCGAGGGTGGGGTCCCCTACTACCGCGGCATGTACTACTGCTGATCCCGAAGGGAGCGTGACACTGGGCCCGGTGCGCTGTCACCGGGCCCTTTCCCGCGCCGGCTGGTCCAGGCATCGGGCGTGGCTCTCACCAGCCCGGTCTCGTAGGCGATGACCACGAGCTGGGCGCGATCGCGGGCATCCAGCTTCGTCATTGCGCGCTGCACGTGGGCCCGCACCGTGAAGGGGCTGAGGAACATCTGCTCGGCAATCTCCTGGTTGGACAGGCCGGTCGCCACCAGGGCCACCATCTCGCTCTCGCGGGGCGTGAGTGCGGCGAGTTGCTCGGAGTGGTGCAGTGCGGCGTCGTCCGGCGAGGCGAGGAACCGGGCGACGAGTGAACGTGTCGCCGTGGGCGAGAGCAGGGTCTCGCCTTCGGCGACCGTGCGCACGGCACTCATCAGGTCATGCGCCCCGATGCCCTTGCCGATGAACCCGCTGGCCCCCGCGCGCAGGGCAGCAGCGACGTACTCGTCGGTCTCGTAGGTGGTGAGGATCAGGATGCGTGTCGCGTGCAGCTCGGGGTCGGCGCAGATCTGTGTCGTGGCGGTGAGACCGTCCACCTCAGGCATCCGGATGTCCATCAGGACCACGTCGGGTCGCAGCTCGCGGGTCAGCGCCACCGCCTCCCCACCGTCGGCTGCCTCGCCGACCACGGTGATGTCGTCAGCGGTCTCGAGCAGCGTCCGGAACGCCTCGCGGAGCAGGCCCTGGTCGTCGGCAAGGATCACCCTGATCGTCACGTGGTCCCGCCTGACTCTCGATCGCCTGTCGCTTCGTCGCCCATCGTGCCCGCCTCGAGGTTCTCTTCGCCGCCCTTGCGGAGTCCGTCCCTGGCGGGCGGAGCGGGCAGGTCGGTCGCCACGAGGAATCCGCCCTCCGATCGCCTACCGGCGGAGAGGTCTCCGCCGATCGCGGTGGCCCGCTCGCGCATGCCGATCAGACCATAGCCGGGCGGCCGGGGCGCCACTCCGGGCCCGGGCGGGTTGGGCCCCGACTCCGCGCCGTCGTCGGCGACGGTGATGCTCACCCGGTCGACACCCCAGACCAGGTTCACCCGAGCGACTCCGGCACCGGCGTGCTTGGTCACGTTGGTCAGGGCCTCCTGGATGATGCGATACGCGGTGAGGTCGACGCCCGGCGGCAGCGCCCTGCCGCGACCCTCCTCGTGCACCGACACCTCGAGGCCCACGCGCCGGAACGACTCGACCAACGTCGGCAGGCGCGAGAGCCCGGGCGCCGGCTCGGCCGGAGCTGCCGACTCGCCCGACTCGCGGAGCAGCCCGACGGTCGCCCGCAGGTCGTCGAGTGCGTTGCTGGTGGTCTCGACGAGCTGGTCGAGGCTCGTGCGGGTCTGCTCGGGGCGAGTGTCGAAGAGGTGCGCGGCCACCGTGGCCTGCGCATTGGCCAACGTGATCTGGTGGGCAACGAGATCGTGCAGCTCTCGGGCGATGTGCATCCGTTCCTCGGTCACCCTGCGGCGAGCCTCGCTCTCTCGACCCAGCTCGGCGCGGTGCGCCCGTTCCTCCATGGCCGCCAGGTAGGCACGCCGGTTCTGCGTCGAGTGCCCGAGCACGCCGGCCACCAGTACCACGGCCACCGACGCGCCCAGCCGGCTGGCATCGGCCCACGAGACGTCTCCGAAGAGGGGCGTCGGGAGGATCAGCAGCACCGCCGACGCCGGAAGGATCATGCCCGCCAGCCGTCGCTCGGTGTGGACGGCGACGGCGTACGCCGCGATCGCGGCAGGTGCCACGATGAGCGGAGTCAGCAGGAGGCCCGCGGGCGCGACCAGCATGCCGCACACGGTCGTGACCGCCAGCGCGGTGACCGGCGACCGGTGCCGCCACGGCAGCACGGCGCACGAGAGCACCCCGATGACGTACGCGGCACCCGGTGGAGCCGACAACGTGTCGTCGACCTGGACGACGCCCCCGAGCAGGCAGAGCGCGAACGCGATCGCAATGACGGCTCCCTCCCGCCACCACGCTCCGTGTGGTGGCGGGAGGG
>NZ_BCRJ01000067.1 GCF_001552535.1 Nocardioides jensenii JCM 1364 = NBRC 14755
GGGGAGCCACTCGTGTTCGTCATCTCTCGGTGCTAGCGGCTCGGGTACGCCGGCAGCGCTGAGGGCTGCACGGCCCCGGCCTCCGGGATCTGCTTGTTCAGGGCTTCACCCTCGATGTCCACGTTCGGCAGCACCCGGCCCAGACTACGGGGCAACCACCACGCCCGGTGGCCGAGCAGCGCCAGCACCGCGGGGGCGATCGCCATCCGCACGACGAAGGCGTCGAAGGCGACAGCGAAGGCCAGGCCGACCCCCATCGTCTGGATGGTGGGGCTGTGGATTCCGATGAAGCCGGCGAAGACGCTGAACATGATGATCGCCGCCGCCGCGACCACGCGACCGCTGTGCTTGAACCCCTCCACGATGGCCTGGTCCGGAGACGCACCGTGGACATAGGCCTCCCGCACCCGGCTGAACAGGAAGACCTCGTAGTCCATCGCCAGCCCGAACACGATGCCGATGATCAGGATCGGCATCAGCGACATCACCGGTCCGGTCTGCTCGATCCCGATCAGCTCCGCACCCCAGCCCCATTGGAAGACCGCGACGAGCACACCGAAGGCGGCACCCACCGACAGCAGGAACCCGAGTGCCGCCTTGATCGGCACCAGGATCGATCGGAAGACGACCATCAGCAGGAGGACCGCCAGTCCGATCACCACGCTCAGGTAGGGCAGGAGCGCATCGGACATGGCCTCCGAGATGTCGATGTTCATGGCAGTCACACCGGTCACGAAGATGTCGGCGTCACTGTCGGACTCGATGCTCGTGACCTCGTCCCGGATGGTCTGCACGAGCTCCTTGGTCTCGCTGCTGCTCGGTGCGCTGTCGGGGACGGCCGTGAGTACGGCCGTGTCCTGACTCTCGTTGAGCACCGGGTCGTCGACCGATGCGACACCGTCCATGCCGCGCAACGTCTCGACCACCCGGCCCGTGGCGGCGACGGGGTCCGCGGAGTCGGCGGTGTCGACCACGATGGTCAACGGGCCGTTGAAGCCGGGGCCGAAGCCTTCCGACATCAGGTCGTAGGCACGGCGCTGGGTGGTCTCCACGGGCTTGGACTCGTCGCCGGGAAGTCCGAGCTCGAGGCTCAGCGCGGGTACGGCGATCGCGAACAGGCTGAGCCCGGCGACCACGAGCACGGCCACCGGCCGGCGCAGCACGAACCTCGCCCAGCGCGTGCCCAGACTCGACTTGCCGAGCTTGGTCGGTGCCGGGTGCGGGTTCTCGAGGCCCAGGCGCTCGGCCCTGCGGGCTGACGTGCGAGCGGCCTTGCGTACCGACCGGGCAAGGACCCTGCGGCCGAAGAGGCCGAGAAGCGCCGGGACCAGGGTCAGGGCGACGAGGACGGCGAGCGCCACGGCACCGGCGCCACCGAGGCCGATCTTGGTGAGCTCGGGGATCCCGACGACGCCCAGCCCGGCCAGGGCGATGATCACGGTTGCGCCGGCGAACACCACCGCAGAGCCGGCCGTGCCTACCGCGCGACCCGCCGCCTCCTCGGGCTCGCTGCCTCTGGCGCGCTCGTCACGGAATCGGGAGACGATGAAGAGGGCGTAGTCGATGCCGACGGCCAGCCCCAGCATCAGCGCGAGGATGGCGACGGTGGAGGTCAGGCCCAACGGGTTGGCCAGGGCGGAGATCAGTCCGAACGCGATGGCCACGCCGGAGAACGCGGTCAGCAGCGACAGCCCCGCCGCGACCAGCGATCCCAGGGTGATGATCAGCACCAGCGCCGCAATGGCGACGCCGACGAGCTCCGTCGTACCGCCCGGTGACACCTCCGCGTCGAGTGCGGAGCCGCCGATCTCCACGGTGAGACCGTCGTCGCGGGCCTGGTCTGCGGCGTCTTCGAGGTCGCCCTTCGTCGCGTCGGTCAGATCGGCGGTGGACACGGTGTAGGTGACCGTCGCATAGGCGATCGTTCCGTCCTCGCTGACACCGTCGGTCGCAAAGGGGTCGGAGACCGAGGCGACCTGACCGCCCTCCTCGAGAGACGACAGGGCCTCTTCGACCGCCACCTTGCTCTGGCCGTCTGTCACCTGACGACCGGCCGGCGCCTGGAAGACCACACGCGCGTCGGCGCCCTGGGAGTTGCCCTGCGGGAAGCGCTCGTCGAGCAGGTCGAACGCCTGCTGGGACTCGGTGCCGGGCATGGAGAGGTCCTCCTCCTCCCCGGACGGCGCCAGGGCGCCGGCCGCCACGGCCAGCAGCACCGCACCCACCCACAGGCCGGCCACGAGACGACGGCGGCGGAAGGCCCACCGTCCGACCCGATAGAGAATTGTCGCCACTGTCGATCACTCCAGACACACGAAGAAGAGGGGAACCGTGCGCTTTTTCGCACGACGCCAACACTCCCCGCCAGCGCCCCTGTCGGGCATCGTCACCAGCCACCGACATGGCCTGGTGCGAGGGGACCAGCCACCCGGGCGGTCTGGTGCAGCTGCACCAGAGAGCCGGGGTGATGAGTTCTCGCCACTGCGCCCGTCTCATGCATGACGGGGCGGACGAGACGGAAGGATGATGGCGATGAGTGCGACCGCGCGACTGGAGGAGATCGGTGTGACTGGTCCGGGCGAGCTGGAGGAGCCGGGCTTCTCGGGACTGACCGAGAAGCATCGGCGGGAGCTGCACGTGCACTGCTACCGGATGCTCGGTTCGTTCCAGGACGCCGAGGACACCGTGCAGGAGACGTTTCTGCGGGCCTGGCGGCGACGAGAGACGTTTGAGGGCAGGTCCACGGTCCGGGCCTGGCTCTACCGGATTGCCACGAACGCGTGCCTCGACCTGCTCGCCAAGCGTCGACCACAGCCGGCCACCGGCGGCGAGGTGCTGTGGCTGCAGCCCTACCCCGACCGGCTGCTCGACGAACTGCCCACCGACGACACTGACGGCCCTGAGGGTGTCGCCGTCGCCCGCGAGACGATCGAGCTGGCCTATCTGGTCGCCGTGCAGCATCTGGCGCCGCGGCCGCGAGCCGTGCTGATCCTGCGTGACGTGGTGGGGTGGCCCGCGAAGGACGTTGCCGAGCTCCTCGGGGACTCGGTGAACTCGGTGAACAGCGCGTTGCAGCGGGCCCGGGCAGGCCTGCGGGAGCACCTGCCCGCCGAGCGGCAGGACTGGGCCGGCGGTGCAGACGATGCGCAGGCCCGCGAGCTGGTGCGCCGCTACACCGACGCCAGCGTGGTCGCGGACATCGACCGGCTCGCCGCGCTGGTGAGCGACGACATCCGCACCTCGATGCCGCCCACCCCGGGCTTGTACGTCGGCCGCACGGCGGTGGTGGACTACTGGGTGAAGAGCGGCTTCGCGGGCATGACCGGCCTGCGCAGTGTGCCGACCTCGGCGAACCGGCAGCCCGCCATCGGCTACTACCAGTGGGTCGAGGCCGAGGGCGCCTACCTGCCGTTGACCATCGACGTCCTGCGCCTGGCCGGCGGGCGGGTCACCGAGATCACAACGTTCCACGACGACCAGTTCCCGCGACTCGGCCTGCCGGAGAGTCTGCGGAAGCCTCCGACGAACCGGGCATGACCGGTCGGCGCCAGTAGTAGCACCAGTTGCCGGCGTAGTTCTTCTCGAGCTCGGCAGGGATGCGGAGGCGCCCCCGCCTGGCCTCGACGGCCCTTCGCGAACGTCGTGTCACCGGGCAACATGCGAACTCCTCAACTCGGGTCGAGCGCGCATGCTGCGGTTCCCCTCAGATCGAGCGCCGTGGTCGTTGCGCCGACCCTGGCCAGGGTCTCTTGCCCCCGCCCCCCGGCTGAGGCACAGTGGCCGCATCGTCGTTGCCCGAGCAGAACACGGGCAGGGAGTCGACCGTCATGACGCAGCCAACGCTCATCGGGTCGGTGCAGCGCGCACTGAGGCTGATGGAGGCGGTCGCTGCCAGTGAGGACCCGGTGCCGGCCAAGAGCCTGGCCCGGATGGTGGGTCTCGCGCTCCCGACGGCCTATCACCTGCTGCGGACGCTGGTCCACGAGGGCTACCTGCGCAAGCTGGCCGACGGATACGTGCTGGGGCCGCTTGCGATGGCCACCTCCACACCGGCAACGCAGGCCCTGCTGCCGCGGGTTCGCCCGGTGCTCAAGTCGCTGCGTGACGAGGTCGGTGGCGCGACGTACCTGTCTGTCTACAGCGCCGGCGAGATCCGGCTGATCGACATCGC
Source organism: Nocardioides jensenii JCM 1364 = NBRC 14755 (assembly GCF_001552535.1). Lineage (GTDB taxonomy): Bacteria > Actinomycetota > Actinomycetes > Propionibacteriales > Nocardioidaceae > Nocardioides > Nocardioides jensenii. Next base: position 4,172 of record NZ_BCRJ01000067.1, read on the forward strand.
CGACGGCCCCGAGGCACCGTGTGTCGACCTGTGGGTGGGGGTGCACGACTCCGGTCATGCCACCGCGTTCGGCAAGGCGATCCTGGCCGGGCTGCCCACCGAGCACCGCGCCGACTACATCGATCGGCACCAGCTCTACGACCTCACCCCCAACACCATCACCGACCGCCGGGCGCTGGCCCGTCGACTCGAGGACCACGCGGACATCTGGGCGGACACCGAGGAATACCTCCTCGGCACCTCGTGCCTGGCCGCCCCCATCCGGGTCGGCGACGTGGTCGGGGCGGTCGCCGTGTCCCTCCCCGCGCGACGCGCGACCGGTGCCACCCAGGCGAGTGCCCTCCAGCGAGCCGCGCGGCGGCTTGGCTGGGCGATGGCCGCTCCCTCGATCACCATTTGAAATTCCGCCACTACCGCCGATGTGACCTGCGTTACACGATGGGCTTCTCGTCGAAGGAGGCCCGATGTCCGCCAGCATGGAAGCCCAGGTCCGGCGTGACCTGTTTGACCAGATGGTGCTGATCCGCACCTACGAGGAAGCAGTCCTGCGTGAGTACCACGCGGACAAGAAGCCGGCCTTCGACATCGGAGCCGGCCTGATCCCGGGAGAGATGCACCTGTCGGCCGGGCAGGAGCCAGTCGCCGCCGGCGTGTGCGCCCACCTGACCACCGACGACGCGGTCACCGCGACCCACCGGCCGCACCACTTCGCGATCGCCCACGGTGTCGACCTGCAAGCGATGACCGCCGAGATCTTCGGACGCGTCGACGGCCTCGGCAAGGGCCGAGGTGGCCACATGCACCTGTTCGACCCGGCCACCCACTTCTCCTGCTCCGGGATCATCGCCGAGGGCTATCCCCCCGCGGCCGGGCAGGCGCTCGCCTTCAAACGCCGGGGCACGGACCGGGTCGCGGTCGCCGTGACCGGTGAGGGCGCGGCCAACCAGGGCGCCTTCCACGAGACCCTGAACCTCGCGGCGCTGTGGAAGCTCCCGGTCGTCTTCATCGTCGAGGACAACGACTGGGGGATCTCCGTGCCGCGCAGCGCATCCACGTCGGTCGCCGACAACGCCGCGCGGGCCGCGTCGTACGGCATGCCTGGCGTGCGGGTCGAGGACAACGCCGTCGAGGCGGTGTACGCCGCCGCAGGCGAAGCCGTCGAGCGGGCGCGCAACGGTGGCGGCCCGAGCCTCATCGAGGTGCACACCCTGCGCCTGTGGGGGCACTTCGAGGGCGATGCCCAGGGCTACCGCGCCGACCTGGAGGGCGTGCCGGGCAAGGATCCGATCCCGACCTACGAGGCGGTCCTGCTGGAGCAGGGAGTGATCGACGACGCCGCCGTGGCGGCTTCTCGCAAGAACGCCTCGGAGGTGGTCGAGGCCGCGATCGCCTTCGCCAAGGCCAGCGCCGAGCCCGACCCGGCCACCGTCCTCGACCACGTCTTCGCCTGAACAGGAGCGACCGAGATGACCACCACCACCGAGCAGCCGACCCGCCGCCTCAACACCGCCAAGGCCATGGTCGAGGCGATCGCCGCCGAGATGGAGCGAGACGAGAACGTCTTCGTGCTCGGAGAGGACGTCGGCGCCTACGGCGGCATCTTCTCCTCCACGACCGGCCTGCTGGACCGCTTCGGACCGGACCGCGTGCTGGACACCCCGATCTCCGAGACCGGGTTCATCGGTGCCGCGATCGGCGCCGCCACCGAGGGTCTTCGGCCGATCGTCGAGTTGATGTTCGTCGACTTCTTCGGCGTGTGCATGGACCAGATCTACAACCACATGGCCAAGATCCACTTCGAGTCCGGCGGCAACGTCACGGTGCCGATGGTGCTGATGACGGCAGTCGGGGGCGGCTACTCCGACGGCGCGCAGCACTCCCAGTGCCTGTGGGGCACGTTCGCGCACCTGCCGGGGATGAAGGTTGTCGTGCCGAGCAACCCGGCCGACGCAGCGGGCCTGATGACCGCCGCGATCCGCGACGACAACCCCGTCGTCTTCATGTTCCACAAGGGCATCCAGGGCCTGCCGTGGATGGCGAAGAACCGCCGCTCGGTCGGCCCGGTGCCGACCGGCGACCACGTCGTCGAGATCGGCAAGGCGGCCACCCCGAGGCCCGGGTCCGACGTGACGGTGGTGACGCTGTCACTGTCGGTGCACCACGCGTTGGACGTGGCCGAGGAGCTGGCCGGCGACGGCATCGATGCGGAGGTCATCGACCTGCGCAGCATCGTGCCGATGGACACCGAGGCGATCATCGAGTCGGTGACCCGCACCGGCCACCTGGTCATCGTCGACGAGGACTACCAGTCCTTCGGCCTCTCCGGGGAGATCGCGGCCCGGATCGCCGAGCATGACCCGACCATCCTCAAGGCACCCATCAGCCGGGTCGCCGTACCGGACGTGCCGATCCCCTATGCCCGGCCGCTCGAGTACGCCGCGCTGCCGACGCCGGCCCGGATCAAGGCCGCGATCCTCCAGCAGACGGGACGATGACCCGGTGGCCACCGACGTCCCGTTCCCGGTGATCTCGAAGAAGGACCCGGACGCCGAGGGGACCTTGGCCACCTGGTTCGCCGAGGACGGAAGCACCGTGGCCGAGGGTGACCTGCTGGCCGAGGTCGCCGTCGACAAGGTGGACATGGAGGTCGTCGCACCGACGGGCGGCACCTTGGCGCACGTCGTGGAGGAAGGCGCGATCCTCACGAGCGGGGTCGTGATCGGGACCATCAGCTGATCCCCCCGAGCCGGCCGCTGAGGACGCTCACGCCTCACGCATGCTTGCGTCGCCTCAGAGCACACTTGTCCAGTGGTGTTGCCGACAACAGGTGCGCGCGGATTAGAAGCCGTGGTTCGGGGAACGGTGCCCTCACCGTCACCGCAGACAACTGGAGATCAGCAGATGGCAGACGACGACTTCCTCGAGGTGATCGAGACCGAGGTGAGCCGCGACCCGCAGAACCTTGCCCTGCGAGAAGACTTCATCTCCCTGCTGCTGCAGGCCGACCCGGATCGCGCTGCGTCGGAGCTCGACGTCTTCGAGGCCCAAGGCGGCGACGCCGCCCGCGTGCGCGTGCTGCGAGCGCGGGTGATGGCCGGGAGGATCCGCGGCGGCGCGACGGCAGCTCCGAGCGAGCCCGCTGCCCCCGCACCTGCACCGATCCCGAGCCCCTCCGCGAGCGACCGCGACGGCGAGGCACCCGACCTTGACGAGTGGGACGCCGAACGACCGGTCGTGACACTGGCCGACGTCGCCGGTCTGGCCGACGTCAAGCAGCACCTCGACTCCACGTTCCTGGCTCCGCTGCGCAATCCAGAGCTCGCCGCCGCGTTCGGGCAGACGCCCGGCGGCTCCCTGCTGATGTACGGCCCACCCGGATGCGGCAAGACCTTCATCGCCCGCGCGATCGCCGGCGACCTGGGGGCGTCGTTCATCCACGTCACCCTCGCCGATCTGATCAGCAAATGGATCGGCGACAGCGAGAAGGCCATCCAGAGCGTGTTCCGCAATGCGCGCGCCGCCGCGCCGTGCGTGATCTTCTTCGACGAGTTCGACGCGCTCGGTGGTCGTCGTACGTCGGGCGGCGGCGGGTCCCAGTCGATGCGGATGATCGTGACGCAGCTGCTCGAGGAGCTCGACGGCGTCTCCAGCATGAACGAGGGCGTCTATTTCCTGGCCGCGACCAACCGCCCCTGGGACATCGACCCGGCGCTGCGCCGTCCCGGTCGCATCGACAAGACCGTGCTGGTGCTGCCGCCCGACACCGTTGCCCGCGCCGCGATCCTCCAGGGCCACCTCGAGGGCAGGCCGACTGACGGCGTCGACCTCGCTCGGGTGGCTGCCGTGACCGAGGGCTTCTCCGGCGCCGACATCGCGTCCGCGGTGAAGGTCGCGCTGCAACAGGCCCTCACCGCCTCCATGCAGACCGGCAGCGTCGTCCCGGTGACGACCGAGGCACTGCTCAGAGCGGCAGCCGACCTCACGCCGTCGACGACCGCCTGGTTCGACCAGGTGGCGCCGGTCCTGGAGTACGGCGTCGACGACGGCACGTTCGACCAGCTGCGTACCTACCGAGTCAAGCGAGGACTGCGATGAGCCGTGACGTGGAGATCGACCCGATCGAGCGTGACGTCGACCTGGCGTGGGAGTTGTTCGAGGCCCAACCGGAGCACCCCGAGATCGGACGTCTCACACGGGGCGTGCTTGCCCAGCAGCCGGGCCGCAACGGCACCCGCATTTTGCTCGCCATGCACCTCAAGGCGCGCGGGGCGATCGACGAGGCCCGCGCGATCCTGCTGGACGTGGCCGGTCAGCGCGACCGTTTCTTTGTCGACGTCGCCCGCAAGCTGCGCGACCTCGAGATGTACGAGTGCAACTACGACGAGGCTCGCCGGTGGGCCGAGACCGCGCTTCGCGAGGACCAGGAGTCCTGGCATGACGTGATGCAGCTCGGCTCCGCCTCCGCGATGTCTGGTCACCTCGAGGCGGGCTGGCGGCTGCTCGACGACGGCGTCGCGATGTGCGCGCGCACCGACTCGGAGCTGATCCCCGAGGCCTTCGCCAGTCGCGCGATCAGCCTGTTGCAGAGCTGGGCGCCACCCGAGCGCTTCATCCCCGCCGCCGAAGAGGCGATGCGGGCGGACGCGTCCTCCGACTTCGTCGGCGGGCCTCTCGCCTGGGCCTATGTGCACGAGGGGCGCTTCGACGAAGCGGAGCAGCTCTCACTTCGTCTGCTGCGCGTCGACCCGATGGACGGGGTGGCCGAGAGCGTGCTCACCTTGATCCGCAAGTGGCGAGACGTGGTTGCCGAAGGAGACGTCTCGTTGGCCGAAATTCACGCGTCCGGTGTGATCGACACGATCTGGAGCCAGATGCGCGACGGGCTGCTCGGCACCGACCTGCCCTCCGCGCTGGTCGCACTCGATGAGGTGTTGCCCGCCGAGCTGGCTGCCGTCCTGCGCCCGGGTCTCGATGAAGAAGCCGCCCGCGCGTCCGGCGGTGAGCGCGAGATCGCCGCGTGGCACGACGGACAGGCCCCCGGCACCGGGCACCTGTGGGGGGCCGAGGGCGACTTCCGGCTGATGTCCGCCGCGGAGATCGAGGCGATGGACGAAGCGATCGAGGCGGAGCCCGGGGCCTGGCCCCAGTGGCAGGAGGAGGCCATCGGCGACTACTACTCGCAGGTGATGACCGACGACCGTGGCGGCTACCTCATCGTGACCATCGACAAGATCGTGATCCGACGGGGCGGTGTCGACGACGTCGTGGTCGGAGACCGACTGGCCGACTGGTTCTGGGACCGGGTGGCCGCCTTCGGTGGTCGCGACCCGCGACCTGTGGCACGCCACGACGCCGGACCGTCCACGGAGGAGGGCGTCCAGCCTTCCGTCCAGCAGTCCGCCCCGTCGCTCGACCCGAGGCCCGAGGCGCTGGCCGAGATCGAGCGTCTCAACGCCGCGGTCCTGGCTGCGCCGGGAGACTCCGGTCCCGAGATCGAGTTCTGGACGGCGGTGGCCGCACTCGACGTGTGGATCTTCATCAACACCGGCACTTCCGAGGACCCACGGCCCTTTGCCCTCACGTCGCCGGACGGTCCGATGCTGACCATCTTCAGCAGTGGGGCACGTGCACAGGCCTGCGCCGTCGACCGCGGCCTGGTTCCCGAGGGCTCCCCTGCGTCGCTGCTCGCCGTCCCCCTGCCCGCGGCGCTGGACTGGTCGATGTCGTTCGCCCAGCACGGCATCGCCGGCGTGACCATCGACTACCCGCAGATCGGCGCCTGGTGTCACCTGCCCAATCTGGCTCACCTGCGCCACGTGCGCGAGCAGTCGTAGCGCAACCGTGAGCAGCGGAGAGGCGGTGGTGATCGAGCCGGGCGGCCCGTGGTCGCCGTGGGCGGTGCGTCGCGATGGTCAGATCTTCCTCCGGGTCCCGGTGTGGCTGGGAGTGGCCGACAGCCTGTGGGACTTCGAGATCACCGCCGAACAGCTCGCTGCTCTCGCTGCCCCTGCCCGGATGAGGTTGCTCAAGGACCGTCTCGACGGCACGACCCACCGAGACGACATGCGCACCATCATCGATGACGTCTGCCTCGGCTGATCGGATCCCGGACTCAGTCGTCGAGCGGGGGCCCGGCCGCGCCCCGGGCGCGCGGATCGGTGCGCCTGGCCGTGCCGTTGGCCCGGGCGCACACCTTTGCGTGTGCCGTCTCGTGGTCCGCGGTGATCTCCACGTCGACCTCGACCCTCTCCGCCGTACGACGGACCACGTCGGCGGTGGCCACCAGCGTGCCGACGCGGACGTTCCCGACCAGCTCCAGCCGTAGTCCGGTGCTGACCACGCTCGGCCCCAGGGCGCTGCCGGCGGCGAAGGCGACCGCGTTGTCGGCCAGGTAGGCGAAGACCCCGCCGTGCACCAGGCCGTACTGCTGCAGCAGCTCATGGCGTACGTCGACCTCCAGCGTTGCGTGCCCGTCCCCGCACGCGGTGACGCGAGTGCCGACCAGTCGGCTGAACGGCTGCGCGTCCATGACCTGGCGCGCGATGTCGAGGAAGTCTGTGCGGGTCATGGGGTTCTCCTCAGGAGGTGTGGGCGTTCTTCACGTCGGCTCAGGTGTCGCCCTCTTCGGCCGCCCAGCTGTCCAGCTCCGCCTGGGTGAACGCCCGGAGCACACAGAACTCGTTGCCGTCGGGGTCAGCCATCACCACGAAGTCCTGGTCGGGGCGTTGCCCGACGTCGATCCGGCTGGCGCCGAGCGCCACCAGTCGGGCGACCTCCGCCGCCTGGTCCGTCGGCCGCAGGTCGGGGTGCCAGCGGTTCTTGACCGCCTTGCCCTCCGGCACTCGCAGGAACAGCAGGTCGGGCGCGACTCCGTCCTGAGGGCTGCCGGCAGGGGGTTCGAGGACGACCTCGTTCTCCGTGTCGTGGGTCCGCCGCCACCCCAGCGCCTGCTGCCAGAAGGCGGCCGTGCGGTCGGGGTCCGTGGAGTCGAGGTTGAAGCACTGGATCTGAAGCCCGGTCATGGAAGCCACGGTCTCACCGGCGCGAGGGTGACGTCACCCCTTTTTGGGACGGCGGAACCCGGGGATCCGCCGCCGGTCATCCGATCACCTCCGGTGCGCGGAGACGATAACCTCCCGACATGGGCGCGATTGCGGGTGAGGCGGCAGACCTTCCCGAGTCCGTGGTGGCCGAGATGCGCCGCGTCGTCACCGACCTGTTGGCCGACGTGTCCTCGTACGCCGACGACATGCTCGGCTACATCCTCGAACGCGTCCCGCAGGCGGGCGCCGATGACGAGCTCCGCGGCCTGACCCTGGGGTCGTGCTCCTCGAACCTCGAGGCGGCCCTGTCGATGATCCGCCACGGCATCGACGTGGGAGCCGCGACGGCGCCAGTCACCGCCCTCGAGCACGCTCGAGCCATGGCGGCGCGCGGCTACAGCGTCGACGTGATGCTGCGCTTCTACCGCATGGGTCACGCCTACTTCAGTGAGCGCATCCTGACCGGGATCACCGAGCTGGTGCCCGACCCCGCCCTCGCGCTCGACGTGGTCGACAACCTGCAGCGCTATGCCTTCGGCTACATCGACCGCATCTCCAGCGAGGTTGCCGCCGAGTACGTCGCTGAGCTGGATCGCATCCAGATCCGAGCACGGGCGGCCCGCACCGATGCGGTCCGCGGTTTGATCGCCGGCCACCGGATCGACCTGGGCCGCGCCGAGCGTGCGCTGTCCCACCGGCTCACCGGGTGGCAGACCGCGTTCATCTGCTGGACCGGTCACGATGACATCGACCTCGCCCGCGTCGGCACGACGGTCGGGGCTCGCCTCGGCTCCACGCGCCCGCTGCTCGTTCCCGACGGAGCTCAGGCGCTGTGGGGCTGGGTCTCCACCACGGGCGCTCCGGGCGTGAGACCCGAGGAGCTCGCGCCCCCGGCCGACCAGATTCCCGACCTCGTCCGCGTCTCCATCGGCACACCGGCTCAGGGCGCAGGCGGATTCCGCGATTCGCACCAGCAGGCACAGCGCGGTCGTCGCCTCGTCGACCTCTCCGACCGGGCCGGCCCGGTGACGTCGTACGCCGAGATCGCGCTCGCCGACACGATGAGCGGCGACCTCGACCTGGCCCGAGCGTTCGTCGCGACCGAGCTCGGCGCCCTGGCGCTCGACGGCCGCCGCGAGGACGAGGAACGCCGCGCAGTGCTGGCCGTGCTCGACGCACAGGGTGGCCTGGCCGCCGCTGCCGACACGCTGGGGGTGCACCGCAACACGGTCCTGCAGCGCCTGCGCCGGGCGGAGGATCGGCGAGGTCACCCTGCCACCGTCCGGGTGGCCGAGCTGCACGCGGCCCTGCGGGTGGTCGACGTGCTCGGCACGGTGGTGCTGACTCCGGATTCCGGCCGCGCCTGACCTCCATGTGCTGTGCGCACAGGCGCGTGGGCGCGGAACCACTGGTCGGGCAGTGCGCCGACTCCTAGGTTGCGGAGCATGTCGGCAACCACGGAACTCCCCTCACCCGCTGCCTCGCGTCACGCGCTTCCCGACCCTGGCGAAGTCGTTCCGGCGATCTCGTGGCCCATCGTCGGCATCTTCTCCGGTGCCATCGCGTTGTTCGCGTTCTCGACGTGGGCGGCACTGGCCGACCGGCTTCCCGCCCCGCTGACGATCGTGCTCAGTGCGACCGCGATCTTCGTGCTGTTCACCGTGCTGCACGACGCCGCGCACTACTCGGTGAGCACCCGCCGCTGGGTCAACGTGGCCTTCGGCCGGGTCGCGATGTTCTTCGTCTCGCCGCTGATCTCGTTCAAGTCGTTCGCGTTCATCCACATCGAGCACCACCGCAACACCAACGACGACGCCAACGACCCCGACCACTTCGTCAGTGGCGCGCCGATGTGGCAGCTTCCTCTTCGGTTCCCGCTGATGGACGTGCCGTACCTGAGCTTCCTGGTGCGCAACGTGAGGCGGCGTCCCCGGGCAGAGGTCGCGGAGACGGTGTTCCTGATGGTGGCGAGCGTGGCCGTGATCGCCACCTCTGCGTTCACGGGACATCTGTGGGCACTGGCGGTGATCTACCTGATCCCCGAGCGGGTTGCCATGTTCGTGCTGGCCTGGTGGTTCGACTGGCTGCCCCACCACGACCTGGAGGACACCCAGCAGGAGAACCGCTATCGCGCCACCCGCAACCGGGTCGGCTCGGAGTGGTTCCTGACTCCCCTGCTGCTGTCGCAGAACTACCACCTGGTCCACCACCTGCACCCCTCGATCCCGTTCCACCGGTACGTCGCCACGTGGCGCCGCAACGAGGAGGCCTACCTCGAGCGCGATGCGGCGATCGGCACCGTCTTCGGCCAGCAGCTCGACGCGGACGAGTACCGGGAGTGGAAGAGGCTGAACGGCAGGCTGACCCCGCTCCTCCCGGTGCGCATGCCGAAGCGGTCCTCTGCCCGTGCCGCGGTCTTCCACACCGTCCCGGTTGCCGACGTCGACCGGTTGACCGACGACAGCGTGCTGATCCGCTTCGACGTACCCGCCGACCTGCGCGACGAGTTCTCCTTCGAGCCCGGTCAGCACGTCACGGTGCGCACCGACCTCGGCGGCGTCGGCGTGCGCCGCAACTACTCCATCTGCTCCTCGGCCACCTCCGGCGAGCTGGCGATCGCGGTCAAACATCTGCCCGGCGGCGCCTTCTCCACCTTCGCGATGGAGCAGCTCCGGGCCGGCGACACCCTGGACCTGATGACCCCGACCGGTTCGTTCGGCACGCCGCTCGACCCGCTGACCACGAAGAACTATGTGGCAGTCGCCGCCGGCAGCGGCATCACCCCGGCGCTCTCGATCCTGCGGACGACGCTCGCCGTCGAGACCGAGAGCCGCTTCGCGCTGGTCTACGGCAACCGGGATGCCGAGAGCACGATGTTCCGTGCGGAGCTGGACGAGCTCGAGGCCCGCTACGCCGACCGGCTCCGGATCATCCACGTGCACTCTCGCGATCCGCACCACCCGGCTTCCCTCCGAGGCCGCGTGGACCGCCCGAAGCTCGAGCGATGGCTCGACTCCGACCTGCCCGCCGACTCGGTGGACGAATGGTTCCTGTGTGGGCCGGTCGAGATGGTGACCGACCTGCGCGACCTGCTCCTCGCGCGAGGAACCGAGCCTGAGCACGTCCACGTGGAGCTCTTCCACGGCTACCAGTTGCCCAGGGCCACCGACGACTTCGCCCCGGCGTCGCTCACGATCGGCCTGCGCGGCCGACAGCACGACGTCTCACTGGCAGCAGGGGACACGGTCCTCGAGTCGGCGCTCAAGGCCGGCCTGGAGGCGCCGTACGCCTGCCTGGGCGGAGCCTGCGGCACCTGCAAGGCGAAGGTGCTGCTGGGGTCAGTCGCGATGGAGCAGAACTTCGCCCTGTCGTCGGCGGCCGTGGAGGACGGTTACGTGCTGACCTGCCAGTCCCACCCCACCACCGACGAGGTGCGCCTCGACTACGACGCCTGAGCGGCACCCGACGGCCGCACCCCGGCTCCGGGGGGCGACCCACAGGCACGCATGCGTGGGGTGATCCCCTTCGTGGTGCAGCCGTCGCGGTTCCGCCGGGGGCAGATCTGCTCCGAGCAGCGCTCCCTTCTGCACCGACGTCGGCGGGGTCAGGCTCGGAGCATGACAGACGAGAACCGACCCCTGGCCCTGGGCAGACGCACCGCGGAGGACCTGCTCCGGCGACGCATCCTGCTCCTCGACACTCCCCTGGACGACGAGATCGGCGCGATGCTCTGCGCCCAGCTCGTGCTGCTCTCGACCGACGACCCGACCACCGACATCAGCCTCTGGATCAACTCCCCCGGCGGCTCCGTCCCGGCGATGCTGGCGATCGCGGACACCATGCGCCTGGTCCCCAACGACGTGTCCACGGTGGCCCTCGGCATGGCCTTCAGTGCCGGCCAGTTCCTGCTGTGCTGCGGCACCGAGGGCAAGCGCTTCGCCCTGCCTCACGCGAAGGTGCTGCTGCACCAGGGCTCGGCGGGCATCGGCGGCAATGCCGTCGACATCGAGCTGCAGGCCGAGGACCTGCGCCACATGCGCGACACCGTCATCGGTGTCATCGCCGAGCGCACCGGGAAGTCGGCCGAGCAGGTCTTCGAGGACTCGCTGCGCGACCACGTCTTCACTGCCGAGGAGGCCCGCGACTACGGATTTCTCGACCACCTCGTCACCGACCTCGATCAGATCCGCCCGCGCGTTCGTCGTACGACGGGCCTGCGACCCAGCGGCCCGGCGACGGAGGAGGGCGACCGATGAGCACCTACACGATCCCCAACGTGGTCAGCCGTACGCCGCGAGGCGAGAAGGTGATGGACGTCTACAGCCGCCTCCTCGAGGAGCGGATCGTCTATCTCGGCACCGAGATCGACGACGGGGTCGCGAACGCGCTGATTGCGCAGATCCTGCACCTTGAGGCCGAGAACCCCGAGGCTCCGATCAACCTCTACATCAACTCGGCGGGCGGCTCGATCACGGCGACGTTCGCGCTCTACGACACGATCCGGTTCTGCCGGGTCCCGGTGGCGACCACCTGCGTGGGTCAGGCCTTCTCCAGCACCGCACTGTTGCTCGCGGCCGGTGAGCCGGGTCAGCGCACGGTGCTGCCGCACGCCCGCGTGATGTTGCACCAGCCGTCGGGCCAGGGTCGCGGCACGATCCCGGACCTGATCCTGGCCGCCGACGAGATCCTGCGCGTGCGCGAGGAGATGGAGCAGGCCCTGGCCCAGCACACCGGTCAGGATGCCGAGACGCTGCGGCGGGACACCGACCGCGACCGGATCTTCCGCGCCGAGGAGGCGGTCGCCTACGGACTGGCCGACACGGTGATCAGCAGGAGGTGAGCCCCGTGGTCAGGAGGCCAGCGCCAAGGGGCCGCGCAGCGCGCCGACGCCCTGCCGGAGCGACATCGACTCGATCGGCGCGGCGTACAACCGGCGCGCGGCCGCGGCCGCCAGATCGCGCAGAGTGAGGTCGAGGGCGCCGGCCACCGCGGAGAGCACCTCGGAGGAGGGGTCCTTGCGACCGCGCTCGATCTCGGAGAGGTACTGCGTCGAGATGCCCGCCCGGCTGGCGGTCTCGCTCAGCTTCTCACCGCGATCGTGACGCCGCTCCCGGAGCAGGTCGCCGGTCACCTCGCGCCAGAGTGGCTCGGGCGCGACGGGATCGGGGCGATCGGACGGCGTACGCAGCGGCAGCAGGTGACCCATGTCGCGATGCTAGTCACCGTCGCGGCGCCGCGAACACTGGTTCTGCCGAGAGCAGAATCGAGGCGGGTGGCGACAGGTCTGCAAGCACCAGTGACCTCGACCGATGATTCCGGAGCCGCCTCGCAGTCGATCCACCGTGTGCGCACGGGCGCACCGAAAGGAGCCACCATGTCTCGCACCAGGGTCCACAACCTGAACCTCTCGCTCGACGGGTACGCCGCCGGCGAGGAGGTGACGTTGGAGACTCCCATCGGCGGGGCCGAGCGCCTGTTCGGCTGGTTCGACGGCAGGGCGATCCACGGCATCGACCGGGTCGACGTGCCGTTCACGTTCGACCACGCCCTGACCAGCACGTGGGGCCAGGGCATCGGCGCCGAGATCATGGGACGGCGCAAGTTCGGCCCGCAGCAAGGCGAGTGGCCGGACGACGGGTGGCAGGGCTGGTGGGGCGACGAGCCGCCCTTCCGCACACCGGTGTTCGTGTTGACCCACCACCCACGGCCATCGATCGACTTCGCCAACGGCACCAGCTTCCGCTTCGTGGGCGGCACCCCGCACGAGGTGCTCCGCGAGGCGCAGGCGGCGGCGGACGGCCTCGACGTGCGCATCGGCGGTGGGCCCTCGACGGTGCGCCAGTTCCTGGCCGCGGGGCTGATCGACTTCATGCACCTGTGATCGTGCCGATCACTCTCGGCCGCGGAACATCGCTGTGGGAGGGCTTGGATGACGACGTGGCCGACGGCTTCACGATCGAGTCGCTCACCACTCCCCATGGGCTGACCCACCAGTTCTGGAACCGACGCGCCCAGTCCTAGGAGCACGATCCGGAATCGCGTCGAACAAGGAGATTCGTCGGCGTCAC
>NZ_BCRJ01000068.1 GCF_001552535.1 Nocardioides jensenii JCM 1364 = NBRC 14755
CCCGTCGGCGTCGTCGCGCAGCCGCGCCACCGCGGTGGCCGACAGCGCGGCCGGCAACGGGACCTCGATCTCGTCGGCCCGGTCGCGCCGCGCCTCGGCGAGGAGGCGCTCGATCTCCTCGTCCCAGGTGGCGATGACGGCACCGCTGAGGGTGTCGATCTCGTCGTCGGCGTCGGGGTCGATGCCGCGGACGAACTCGGCCGCCTCGAGGCGACGCAGTGTCTCGGCGGTGTGCTCGGTGACCGGCCACGGCGTGGTGGTCGAGCCGATCCGCAGGGGGTTCTGGGTGTCCTTGTCGGGCTTGTCGAGCCACGCCTCGGCGTCCTCGCCCCACTCGCGGACCGCCTCGAGCACCACCCGTTGGTAGGGCGAGGGTCCGACCGGTGTCTTGCGTGACTCGTTCCAGAGATAGGACGAGACGGAGAGCAGGTGTCGGGCCCGGGTGAATGCGACGTAGCCGAGACGGAGCTCCTCCTGCTGCTCCTTGGCCTTGGCCGCCTGCACGAACGCGGTGAGCTCGGGCTTCTCGTAGCCGCCGAGCGCGGCCAGGTCGTGCCGATCACCGCGGAGCTCGTTGGGCAGCACCGCCGGACCGTAGACCCACTGGGTGCGGGACCTCGTGGTGGGGAACTTCTCCTCACAGACGCCGACCACGAAGACGGCGTCCCACTCGAGGCCCTTGGCGCGGTGCACGGTCAGCAGCTTGACCGAGTCGGCCTCGGACGGCGTGGCGACGTCGAGGCCGGTGCCCATCTCGTCCTCGGTGGCGAGGTAGGCCAGCAGTGCGGTCAGACTGACCGCGCCGTCGATGGCCTGGAACTCGGCGACCGCCTTGACGAACAGGTCGAGGTTGTCGCGACGCGCTGCGGCCGCGGGACTGACTGAGGACGCCAGCTCGATGTCGATGCCGGTGGTGTCGATGATGCGCCGGACCAGGTCGAGCAGCGGCTCCCCCGCGTGCCCGCGCAGGGAACGCAGCTCGGAACGCAACAGCGCGAATCGGTCGAGGGCCGCCGCGGAGTACGCCGCCTCGCCGGGGTCGTCGAGTGCGTCGCACAGTGACGTGATCTCGGTGGGGTCGGCGCCCTCGACGGCCCCGGTCAGCTGCTCCTCGAGCGACGACGTGGACGCCTGCCCCTGGTCGCCGGCCAGCTCGCGGGCCCGTTTGCCGAGCAGGGCCAGGTCGCGCGGACCGATCGACCAGCGCGGGCCGGTGAGCAGGGTGAGCAGGGCGGCGTTGGCGGTCAGGTCGTGCAGCAACGTCAGCGTGGCGACCACCTCGGCCACCTCGGGAAGGCGCAGCAGCCCCTGGAGGCCGACGATCTCGACCGGGATGTCGTGGGCCGACAGCACGTCGAACACGTCGGCGGCGTGCTTGTTGTCGCGGGTCAGCACACCGATCTCGTTCCATTTCGGCTCGGCCATCGCGTCGTGCACGGCCTTCACCTGACCGGCCAGCCAGGCCAGCTCGGCGGCGTACGTCTCGTGCACGGAGGTGCGCACCGCACCGGGGCCGGCGGAGTCGTCGGGCTCGAGCGCCTTGACCTGGGGGAACTCGTCGAGCAGCGGCCCGGCCAGCCTGTTGGCCACCTCGAGGATGCGCTGGTCGGAGCGACGGTTGACGGTCAGCGGGAAGGTGCGCACCTCATGGCCGTCGGCACGTGGGAAGTCGCGGCCGAAGCCGAGGATGTTGGACACCGAGGCCCCACGCCAGCCGTAGATCGCCTGGTTGGGGTCGCCCACCGCGGTCACCGGGTGGCCGCCGGTGAAGAGCTTCTTCAGCATCAGGGCCTGGGCCACGGAGGTGTCCTGGTACTCGTCGAGGAGCACGATGCGGAACTTGGCACGCTCGGCCTCCCCGACCTCGGGGTGCGCGTCGGCCAGCTGGGCGGCCAGGGCAATCTGGTCGCTGAAGTCCATCAGTCCCAGCTCGGCCTTGAGCCGGCGGTAGGTCTCGACGAGGCCGAGGATCTCCTCGCGCCGCTGCATCGCGTTGACCACCTTCTTGGGCTCGGTCTTGGCCTTCGCGTTGATCGCGGCGTCCTGGAACCGCGGCAGCTCCCGGGCCTGGAAGGCGCGTACGTCGGCCACCGTGACGAGGTGCTCGCTCATCGCGCCCTCGAGCCCGAGGATGTAGTTGACCACCGTCTCGGGGTGGTCGCTGAGCAGCTCGATGCCTCGGCCGTGACGACTGATCGCCCGCGCCGCCAGCTGGTAGCGCGAGGCGTCGGCCATCACCCGGGTGTCGGGCTCGTGCCCGATGCGCAGGCCGTGCTCGGTGAGCAGCGAGCTGGCGTAGGCGTTGTAGGTCGCCACGGTCGGCTCGAGGTTCTCGGGCTCGTCGGCGGCCGTGTCGGGCGCGGTCTCGACTCCGTGGCCGGCCCGGACCAGGGAGTCCCGGATGCGGGTGGCCAGCTCGCGGGCCGCCTTCGTGGTGAAGGTGAGGCCGAGGATCTCGTCGGGTCGGACCTGCCCGGTCGCGACGAGGTAGACCACCCGGGCCGCCATCAGGGCGGTCTTGCCAGACCCGGCACCGGCGATGACGACCGCGGGCTCGAGGTCGGCGGAGATCGCGGCCCACTGCTGGGGGCTGACCGTGAAGTCGGTGCCCATCACCCGGCGCAGGTCATCGGGGGAGGCGATGCTGACCGGCTTGTTCATGACAGCACCGTCCCGGCGCCCTGGATCGGACAGATCGCGACGAACGCACAGCGCTCGCACTGCTTGCCGGCGATCGCGGGGAACTCCTCGGCACGGATGCGAGCCACGGCCGACATCAGCTGAACCTCCACGGGGCGGTGCCCCTCGTCGTCCGCGGTCTGCGGCTCCTGCGGTTGAAGGCTGACCTTGCCGTTGGCGCCGTGGCGCAGCTGCACCAGCTCGGCACCGCCGGGGCGCGCGGGGGCGTCGCCGACCAGGTCGTCGACGGCGCCGTGCTCCACGGCGAGCTGGTAGAGCCCGAGCTGCGGGTGCACCCTGACCTCGTCGCCGGTCGGCTTGTACTTCCCGGTCTTGAGGTCGATCACCCAGACCTGGCCGTCGGCGTCGAGCTCGAGCCGGTCGGCGAAGCCGTGCAGGGTCACGTCGTTGCCGTCGGGCAGCGTGACCTTCGCGCGCAGCTCCTTCTCGGTGGCCAGCAGCGTGCGGCCCCGCTTCGGGTCGCCGTGCCAGACCAGGAAGCGCTGGAGGGCAAGGCGCATCTCTTCGCGCTCGCGGGTCGCCGACCACGGGGTGCGGAACGACAGTCGCTCCCAGACCGTGTCGACGTGGGCCATCAGCTCGTCGAGGTGCTCGGGGTCGGCGGAGAGCTCTCCCTTGGCGACGCGCTCGGCGAGGGCGTGCACGAGCAGGCCGAAGCCCTGGGCGGACGTCGCGGCGGACGAGCCGCCGGCCTCGCGCTCGAGGAACCACCGGGCCGGGCACTCCTCGATCGAGGTCAACGCCGAGGCGGACAGTGAGATCGGCTTCTCCTGGGGCCGGACGGGGACCTCGGAGAGGGTCGAGGAGCGGGTGCCCCACCAGTTGGCCGGGTCGGCGGCCGGCACCAACGCACGGTCACCGACCCGTTCGCGGGCGAGCAGCACGAGGCGTCGGGCAGCGGCGGCCCGGAGCTGCTCGTCGGACTCTGGGTCGACCAGGGTGCGGCGCAGCTCGGCGACGAGCCCGGCGAGCGAGAGCGGACGCTTCGGCCGGCCCTGGACGTGGGGCGGCGTGCGCGGACCGGCGGCGACCGGGCTGTCGTTGTCGAGGGGCGGCAGCAGCTCGGTGATGAAGCGGGAGGGCTGCTCGCCGTCGTCGTCGGGCGACCGGACCGCGGTGACCACGAGCCGCGACCGGGCGCGGGTGCAGGCGACGTAGAAGAGCCGGCGCTCCTCCATCAGCAGCTCCCGTGAGGAGACCGGCGGTTGCAGCCCGTCGGTGCCGATGCGGTCGGCCTGGAGCAGGGTGGCGCGGCGGCGCAGGTCGGGCCAGCCCTCCTCCTGGACGTGGGCCACCACGACGAGGTCCCACTCGAGGCCCTTGGAGCGGTGGGCGGTCAGCAGCCGAACCGCCTCGCCCCGGATGCCGCGGTCGGCCAGGGTGTCGCCGGGCAGGTCCTGGGCCTCGAGGGTGGCCAGGAACGCCGCAACACCGGTGTGGCCGCGCTGCTCCTCGGCGCGGGCCGCGGACTCGAACAGGGCGCAGATGGCGTCGAGGTCGCGGTGGGCGCGACGGGCCGAGGCTCCCCCACCGTCGACCTGGGCGCGCAGTCGTCGGGGCCAGTCGGTGGCCGACCAGAGGTTCCACAGCACCTCTTCGGCGGTGGCACCCGTTTCGAGGAGCGCTCGCGCGGAACGGAGCAGCCCGGCCAGGCCGGCAGCTCGCCGCTGCGCACTGCCCTCGAGCCCGTCGAGGGTCTCGGGGTGCACGACCGCCTCACGCAACAGGTCGGGCGACGAGCGTGGCGTGCCGCCGTCGCGTGCCACCACCTCCTTGTCGCGCACCCGCAGGGCACGCGCCAGGGCGCGCACGTCGGTGGCGTCGAGCCCGGCCAACGGGGAGACCAGCAGGTCGTGGGCGCGTTCGGGGTCGATGTGCCCGGCCGACTCGGAGTCGTCGTTGTCGAGGTTGACCACGGCCCTCAGCGCCGCGAGCAGGGGTGCAACGGCCGGCTCGCGGACCAGGGGCGTGTCGTCGCTGGAGACCTCGACCGGCACGCCGGCGGCACCGAGCGATCGACGCAGCGCCGGGATCGACGTACGGCCGGAACGGACCAGCACCGCCATCCGCGACCAGGCCACGCCGTCGGTCAGGTGGGCACGGCGCAGGATGTCGGCGAGGTGCTCGGTCTCGGCGCGGGCGGTGTCGAAGGTGAGCACGTCGACCCGGCCGTTGCCGAGGTCTCCGGCGTCGGAGACGGGCGCGAGGAACGACTCGCGTGCCTCCGCGGGGATGGTGCCGGCCAGCGAGAGCCGACGGGCGACCCGCTGGGAGGCGAGCAGGAGGTGTGGCCCGAACCGTCGGGTGGTGCGCAGCGCGACGACGTCGGCGGGTGCACCGCCGCGGTGCGGGAACTCGGTCGGGAACTCGAGGATGCCGCGCACCTCGGCGCCCCGGAAGCCGTAGATCGACTGGTGCGGGTCTCCGACCACGGTGAGGTTGCCGCCGTCGCCGATCAGGGCCCGGAGCAGGGCGACCTGGCCGGGATCGGTGTCCTGGTACTCGTCGACGAAGACGTGGGTGAAGCGGGCCCTCAGCTCGTCGCGGTGCCGCTCGGCCTCCTCGACGGCGCGCCGGATCAGGTCGGGGTAGTCGATGGCGCCCTGGAAGTCGAGAACCTCGAGGTACTGGTCGAGGAAGAGACCGGCAGCGACGAACTCCGGCAACCCCTCGGCCAGACCGAGCTGTCGCAGGTCGTCGCCGTCGAGACCCTTCTCGCGGGCCCGCGCCAGCACGGCGTGCACCTCGCGGGCGAACCCGCGGGTCGCAACCGCTCGGCGCAGGCCCTCGGGCCAGGCCACCGACTCCGGCGCGTCAGTGAGCAGCTCCTGGAGGACGACGTCCTGCTCCGGCGCAGAGAGCAGGCGCAGCGGCGCCTCGTAGAGCTCGGCGGGTGCGTATCTGCGGATCAGCCCGTAGGCGAACGAGTGGAACGTGGCCGACATCGTCGAGGACGTCGTGCGACCCAGCCGCGCGGTCACCCGGTCACGGAGCTGCTCGGCCGCCTTGCGCGAGAACGTCAGGGCCAGCACGGACTCCGGGCTCACCCCACGGCCCTCGATGCGCTCGACGATCGCCTCGACCAGCGTCGTGGTCTTGCCGGTGCCCGGCCCGGCCAGCACCAGCAGCGGACCGCCTGCGTGGTCGACGACGCGCTGCTGGAACTCGTCGAGCGTCGGCACCGCGCCACCGGCCCGCGGGGCGGCGAGATGATACGTCGGCGTGCGCGGTGTCGTCGGTGCGGTCGAGCTCATGACCACAGCCAATCACCCGGCACCGACACTCCGGCGGGCAGATCATCGAGCCGACTCAGCCCAGGTCGACGATCGCGGCGACGGGGCCGCCACCCTCCGGGCCCTGGTGTGCGGCCGACACCGACACGAACACCGCCGGGTCACCGGTCACCGCCGCAGTCACGCCTCCCACGGCGGCCTTGATCTGGCGGTGCCAGTGCACGTCGGAGTCGTCGAGCATCGCGTTGCGCCGTCCGCGGACCGTGCCGTCCTGCGAGGCCTCGCACTTGAGGAACAGGTTGACCAGACGCCCGCCGAGGTCGGTGTGGTGCGGCCGCTCCGGCAGCTCGAGACCGGCGTCCTTGATCGCCTCCCAGAGACCGTCCTGGTCGAGGGCGTCCTTCATCACCGAGTGCCCGATGCGGTAGCGACCGCCGACCCCGGGTGCGTTCCCGACCACGACCACCTGGGCCACGTCGAGCTCGACACCCGACGAGCAGGACGCCACCGCGGAGAACAGCGCGCGGTTGTGCATCACGTCGGCGTCGGTGGGCATCTCGATCTCGCCCAACGCGACGGCGACGCCCAACGCCGTACAGCCGTTGGAGAGGTCCATCGACTCGTGGGTGTGCTCGGTCCAGACCGTCTTGCCGCGCGACTTCGCGTCACGGATGGTGTGGATGGTCAGCAGCGGTGTCTTGGTCTGCACGTAGTGCACGTCGGCCGGGTCGGTGATGCCGGCCTTGTCCATCGCGACCTTCACGGCTGCGGCGACCTTGCTGACCATCGGCGTACGACCGATCTCCTCGGGCAGCAACGGCTCGCTCATCGCGAACCCGACGGTGAGACGCGGCTCCTCGGACTGCACGGCGTCCTCGTCGGGCACCGTCGCGAAGATCGTGGCGTGGGGACTGATCACGCCGTCGGTGCCGCCGGACCACACGATCGGGATCTGCCTGACCTGGTCGGCGGGAGCGCCCTTCTCGACGAGCACCTCGCGGAACGCCCGGTCGGAGATGATGCGGGTGTAGTCGTTGACTCCCCCGTTTCCCTCGGTCTTGCCGATGATCGCGATCACCCGGTCGGCGTGCATGACCCCGTCGTCGATCAGCCTGGCCAGCTCGCTGGCGTCGGCGACGGAGTGGATCGGGACCTTGCGTACTTCGATGGCTGGCATCAGGTGTGTCCTTTCGCGGGGTTGGGTACGACGACCGTTCCGGCGGTGCCGGCGACGGCGTCGAGGATGTGCTCGAGGCTGCTGATCACGGAGTAGCGGCCGCCGTTCTCGACGAACCGGCAGGCGGCGTCGACCTTGGGGCCCATCGAGCCGCTCGCGAAGTGGCCGTCGCCGGCCATCGCGCGCAGGTCGGAGACCGTGACCCGGCCGATCGGCTCGGCCTCCGGCGTGCCGAACCGGAGCACGGCGTGGGTCACATCGGTGGCGATGACCAGCACGTCGGCCTCGACCGTCGCAGCAAGCAGGGCAGCGCCGAGGTCCTTGTCGATCACGGCTTCCACTCCGATCAGCCCTGCGTCGGAGCGGATCACCGGGACACCCCCACCACCGTTGGCGATCACGAGGAATCCGGCGTCGACCAGGACGCGAACGGCAGCGGCGTCGAGGATCTCGCGTGGCTCGGGCGAGGCGACCACGCGACGCCAGCCCTTCTCCCCGCGGTCCTGCCAGGTCTCCCCGTGCTCGACCAGCACGGCGGCCGCGCCACGGTCGAGGAAGCGACCGATCGGCTTGCTGGGGTGGGTGAGTCCGGGATCGTCGGCGTCGACGCGGGTGCGGGTCACCACGGTCGCGCTGCGTCGGTCAGATCCGCGCGCGGTGAGCTCGTCGTCGAGCGCGTCCATCAGCACGAAGCCGAGCGTGGCCTGGGTCTGCGCGCCGCACCAGTCCAGCGGCACCGGGGGTACGACGGCCGCGGCGAGCTCGTTCTTGACCAGGAGGTTGCCGACCTGGGGGCCGTTTCCGTGGGTGATCACCACGTCGACCGGGTCAGTCACGCGGGTGACGAGATCGGCGACCGCGGCCATCGCCACCCGGGCCGCGGCGATCTGGTCACCCGGCCGGGCACTGCCGTCCTGGGCGGTCATCGCGTTGCCGCCCAACGCGAGCAGCACCCTCATCGCCGCGACCCGACGAAGTCGACGTCAGCAGACTTGGCGCCACCGGACAACCGCACATAGCCCGGGCCCCGGTCGAAGAACGCCTCGCTCGGGGTCGGACGTGCAGCGCGCTCGGCGGCCGTGGCTGCCGGGTCGTGGGCGAGGGTGTCGTCGTCGACACGGCCGGTGAGCACCACGCCGTAGTCGGCCAGTGCGGCCTCGGGCGAGACCTTCTCCCAGACCACGTCGCGCACGACCAATGCCGGGTCCCGCTCGAGTGGGTTGCCCCAACCACCGCCTCCCGTCGTACGGATCCGGATCACCTCACCGGCCTTCACCGGCTCGGCATCGGCCAGGGCGTCGACCACGCGCTCGGCGGGCCCGCCCGGGTCGATCACCACCTCGAACGGCTTGCCGGCCAGACCGCCCTTGACCCCCCAGCAGGCCAGGATCGAACGATCGGCGATCGACATGAAGTGGGCGTCCTTCAGCATCCGGACGTGCTTCTCGTAGCCGAGCCCGCCTCGGAACTGGCCGGCGCCGCCGGAGTCCATGGCGAGTCCCAATCGCTCGACCAGGAAGGGGAAACGGCTCTCGGTGAACTCCGACGGGAGGTTCCTCGAGTCGGGCACGACGTGGATGGTGTCCTCACCGTCGGCGTAGTAGCGCCCGCCGGAGCCACCGCCGAGCACCTCGCGCATGAGGTACGGCGCACCCTGCCGGTCCTCGCCGTACACCCCGGTGTAGCGGATCGTCTCCTGGTCGGCGGGCATCCGACCGTCGACTGCCTTGGCGAGCACGCCGGCCAGCACACCCAGCAGCCTGAGGATCACGAAGGTGCGGGCGTTCGTCGGAGCCGGGAAGACCGGGGTCAGCAACGTGCCCGGCGGCGGGAACCGCATCTCGATGAGGGGTACGACGCCCTCGTTGACGTCGAGCTCGGCCATCCGCTCGGGCGACTCGGCGAGGTTGCGCAGGATCGGGGCCAGCCACTTCTTGAGGAAGTTGCCGTCGCTGTAGTCGCCGCAGTGGTTGATCGGGCCCTTGGCCTGCGGCGAGGTCCCGTCGAAGTCGAGCACCAGGCGCTCGCCGTCCGGATCGTCAGGAGCGGTGCGGGTCAGGGTGATCCGCTGCGTGTGCAGTCGGGGTCCGTCGACGCCGTCGTGCTCGGCGTAGTCCTCCCACACCCACTGGCCGACCGGGATCTGCGAGAGGATCTCGCGCCGGTAGGTCTGCGTGGTCCGGTCGATGATCGCGTCGAAGGCCGACTCCACCGTCTCGACGCCATATCTCTCGAACAGCTCGCCCAGTCGCCTCGCGCCCATCAAGCAGGCCGAGCACTCGGCGTCGAGGTCGGCGGCAAGGCTGTCGGGCATGCGCGAGTTGCGGGTCATGATCGCCAGCGCCGACCTGTTGGGCACGCCGGCATCCCAGAGCTTGATCGGCGGCACCATCAGACCTTCTTCGTAGACCGAGGTGGCGCCGCTGGGCATGGATCCGGGCACGCAGCCACCGATGTCGTCGTGGTGCCCGAAGGCCTGGACGAAGGCGACGACCCGGCCGTCGTGGAAGACCGGCACGGTGACGCAGAGGTCGGGCAGGTGGCCGATGCCGCCCTCGGAGCGGTAGACGTCGTTGTGGAAGAACACGTCGCCCTCATGCATCTCCGCGATCGGGAAGTCGCGGGCGACGGGGTGCACCAGCGCGGAGTAGGAGCGGCCGGTCAGCTTGCGGAGGAGGCGGTCGTGGATGCCGGCGCGGAAGTCATGGGCGTCGCGGATCATCGGGCTGCGACTGGTGCGGCCGATCGCGGTCTCGACCTCCATCTCCACCGCGGCCAGGCTGCCCTGCACGATCTCGACGAGCACGGAGTCGGCGCTGCGCCCGGCGTCGTCGGTCAGGGTGCCGAACGGGAAGTCCGTCGGCGCCCGACGACTCCCTGCCTCGGTGGTTGAGGAAGGCGTGCCGGCGGCTGCCTCGAACCCACTCGTGCCCATCAGTCCTCCCTCGTCACGATGATGTTGAGGAACCGGTCGATGGCGGCCCGGAACCCCGGGTGCAACGGCACCGTCGAGCCGAACTCCTCGATGATCGCCGGACCGGTGAGCATGGCGCCCGGCGCCAGGTCCGGTCGCCAGAACACCGGTGTGTCGACGTATCCGTCGGACACCTCGAAGCAGACCGCCCGTCTGCTCGCTGGTTGAGGAGGTGGCCCGTCAGCCGTCGGATGCTCATGGATCTCGGGGCGCTGGATCGGACCGACCCCGGAGACCCGCAGGTTGACCCACTCGACCTGCTGCCTCGGGTCACTGGCGAAGTCATAGCCGTAGAGCGCCCGGTGCTCGGTGTGGAAGCGCGTCGCGACCTCGTCGACGAGTGCGGCGCCGATCGCGCCGTCGGGCAACGGCACCCGGACCTCGAAGGCCTGCCCGAAGTAGCGCAGGTCAGCGGTCCGCAGGAACTGGTGCTGCTCGGAGGCGAAGCCCTCCTGGGTCAACGCGCTGCGGGCTCTGTCGCAGAGCTCGTCGTACACCTTCTGCAGGTCGGCTGCCTCCAGGTCCTCGTGCAGGCGGATGTGGGTCTGGACGTAGTCGTTCTTCACGTCGACGGTCAGCAGGCCGAACGCCGACACGTTGCCCGGGTTCGGCGGCACCAGAACCGAGCGCAGGCCCAGGATGTCGGCCAGTCGGCACAGCAGCAGCGAGCCGGACCCTCCGAACGTGGTGAGCGTGAAGTCGCGTACGTCGAGTCCCCGCTTGACGGTCACCGCCCGCAGCGCGTTGGCCTGGTTCCACGCGGAGATCTCGAGCACGCCGGCCGCGCAGGCCTCCGGGGTGAGGTCGAGGTCTCCGGCCAGGGCGCGGATCCCGGTCGCAGCAGCATCGACGTCCAGTGGGATCTCGCCACCGAGCAGGTGTGGCGGCACCCGGCCCAGGAAGACGTGTGCGTCGGTGATCGTGACCGCGTCGCCGCCCTTGGCATAGCAGAGCGGACCCGGGTCGGCGCCGGCCGACTGCGGTCCGACCTTGAGCGCGCCCTCGGGTGAGAGCCAGGCGATCGAGCCGCCTCCGGCCCCTACCGTGACCACGTCGATCATCGGGATCTTCGATGGGAAGGCACCGACGCTGCCCTCGGTGGTGAGGGTCGGGTCGCCGTCGATCACGACGCTGACGTCGGTCGACGTACCACCGCCGTCGCTGGTCAACACCTTGTCGAAGCCGGCGACCTTCGCGATCAACGCGGCACCCAGGGCACCGGCGGCCGGTCCGGAGAGCACGGTGGTGATCGGCTGGTGCACGACCTCCTCGGCACTCAGGACGCCGCCGTTGGACTTCATCACGTAGAACGGCAACGCACGGGGAGCTCCGCCCCCGGTGGACCCCCCGGAGAACGACGCATACGAGTCGAGCCGGTGCTTGATGTTGGTGACGTAGCTGCCCAGACGGGGCTTCACGGCAGCGTCGACGAGCGTGGTCATCGCGCGTTCGTACTCGCGGTACTCGCGCAGCACCTGGCTGCTCAGCGAGACGACCGCGTCGGGATGCTCCTCACGGAGCACAGCGAGCATGGCCTCCTCGTGGGCGGAGTCGGCGTAGGAGTGCAGGAAGCAGACGGCCAGGGTGTTGATGTCGTGGTCACGGAACCATCGCGCGACGCGGCGGGCACCGTCGTGGTCGAACGGCCTCACCTCGGCGCCGGTGTGGTCGAGCCGGCCGCCGACTCCCTTGACCAGGTGCCTCGGCACGATGCGGTCGGGCTTGACCCAGAAGTAGGAGTTGCCGTAGCCGTCGGGCACCGACTGCCGGGCAATCTCCAGCATCGCCTCGTAGCCCTCGGTCGTGATGAATCCGAGTGCCTCGACCTTGCCCTCGAGCAGCTGGTTGGTGGCCACGGTCGTGCCGTGGCTGACCGCGGTCAGCGCCTCACCGCGACCCGGCGGCAGGCCCAGCAGCCCGAGCACCTTCTCGATGCCGGCCATGAACCCGTCGGCCGGGTTGCCCGGCGTGGACGGCGTCTTGGTGGTGACCAGCTCACCGGTCTCCTCGTCGAGCGCCACCACGTCGGTGAAGGTGCCGCCGGTGTCGATGCCGACCCGGATCCGGCGCGCGCTCTGATCGGCCATGACCCCGATTCAACCTGTGCCGCACCCACCCGGGCGACGGCACAATCCGCCAACGGGGGCCCGGTTCGTTGGCACTTCGTGCCACTCCGGCGTACGCCGTTCAGCGCACGGACCGGACCGACTCGAACGCGGCCGCGAGCTCGAGGAGCCGGCGGTCGGCCCCGTGCGGCGCCACGATCTGGAGGCCGACAGGCAGCCCGTCGGCGGTGAGACCCGCAGGAACCGAGATTGCCGGGCAACCGGTGACGGTGATGAAGTACGCCGAGCGCATCCAGTCGAGGTAGCTCTCCATCGGCCTGCCGTTGATCTGCGTGGGGAACTCCTGGTCCGCGGGGAACGGCGGCACCTGCGAGACCGGCAGCACCAGCAGGTCGTACTGCTCGAAGAAGAGCCGCATGCGCTCGGCCAGGGCAGTGCGCTGTGCGTAGGCACGGGCCACGTCGGCACCGGTCAACGACTCCCCCGCCCGGATGTTCTCGGCCAGGGACTGCTTGAAAGCGGCGGGGTGCTGGGCCAGCAGCGCCCCGAACTTCGCCTGGAAGTGCCAGGCCCGCAACGTGCGGAAGGTGTCGTCGGCCTCTGTCAGTGAGGGGTACGCCGGTTCGACGCGCGCCCCCGCCGCCGCGAACGTGGTCGCCACGGACTCCACGACCGAGGCGACCTGGGTGTCGACATCGAACGCGCCGCCCAGGTCGACGGACAACGCGACATGGAGGCCGTCCAACGACCCCGAGAGGGGTGGCGCGAACGTGACGCCCGCATCACCCAGCGCGAGCGGAGCCCGCGAGTCGGGACCGGCCAGCACCGAGAGGAGCAGCGCCAGGTCGCCGACGTTGCGGGCCAACGGACCGCCGACCGACGTCGACTCCCACTGGTTCGCGCTGGGCCACTCCGGCACCCGACCGAGGGAGGGGCGGAGGCCGACGACGCCGCAGAACGACGCAGGGTTGCGCAGCGAACCGCCCATGTCGGACCCGTCGGCCAGCGGCACCATGCCGGCGGCCAGCGCACAGGCGGCTCCTCCGCTCGATCCGCCCGCAGACCGGGACGGGTCGTGCGGGTTCAGCGTGGTGCCGAAGATCGTGTTGAACGTGTGCGAGCCGGCCGCGAACTCCGGCACGTTGGTCTTGCCGATCAGCACCGCACCCGCGCCGCGGATGCGCTCGACGATCAGCTCGTCACGGTCAGGAACATGATCGGCGAACAGCGGCGAGCCGTACGTCGTACGCCATCCGGCGACAGCATGCGTGTCCTTCACCGCGAACGGGAGCCCGTGCAACGGACCTGGTTCGGCACCCGCGGCGAGAGCGTCGTCGGCGGCCGCGGCGCCGGCCCGTGCCCGCTCCTCGTCGAGCGACACGATCGCGTTGAGCTCCGGGTTGCGCGCACGAATGCGGTCGAGGTGGAGGTCGAGCAGCTCGCGGGCCGAGATCTCGCGCGACCGAAGGGCGCCGACCTGCTCGCGTGCAGTCGAGTCGACGGTCAGGGAGGTCACGTCCGGCGTCCGAACCTCGAACCGAGGACCACGCCGAGCGCGACCAGGCCGGCGCCGACCACGATGCCCTTCACGAAGTCGCCCTTGCCGGCGGAAGCTCGCGCCGGTGCGGTGAACACCGTCGACTCGGAGGTCGCGCTCCCGGCCGTGCTCCCGCCAACCGTCGACACGTTGGTCGCAGAAGCCCCCACGCCGGGAACCCCGTGGGCGATGACGCGCTCGATGTTGCTGAAGAACTCGGTCGCCATCCGCCGGCTGACCGAGGTCAGCATGCGCTGGCCGACTCCGCCGATCATGCCTCCGACCACGGCCTCGGCGTCGTAGAGCAACGTGGTGGTGCCGTCGTCGTTGCACTCGAACCGGACGTCGACCGTGGCCCCGATCGTGCCCGGGGAACCGGCCCCCTGAACTGCCAGCACCAGCGACTCGTGCTCGACCAGGTCGCTCAACGTGCAGGTGCCGGTGTAGGTGCCGCGGATCGCGGCGACGCCGGCGGTGACCGTCATGTCGTAGGCGTGCTCGCCGGTCTCCTCGAGTCGCTCGCAGCCGGGGATCGTGGCGACCAGGACGTGCGGGTCCAGGACCGCACTCCAGACCTTCTCGATCGGTGCGACCAGGGTGGCCTCGCCGGCGATCTTCATGACGGGTCCTTTCGGTGCTGTGCGCGCAGCTCGAAGAGCTGGGACGGGGAGATCGGCATCGCGGTGATCGCCAGTCCTGACGGGGTCAGCCGCTCGGCGTCCTCGACCGCCGAGGCGAAGAGCGCGGCCGACGGGATCACGCCCGCCTCTCCGGCTCCCTTGATGCCGAGCTTGTTGAGCGGGCTCGGGGTCTCGAGGTGGTCGATCTCGATCCCGTCGGGCACCTCGGTCACGTAGGGCATCAGGAAGTCCATGAACGAGGCGTTGAGCAGCTGCCCGAACTCGTCGTACTCCATCCGCTCATAGAGCGCGCCGCCCACGCCTTGTGCCACGCCGCCGTGGATCTGGCCCTGCACGATCATCGGGTTGATCAGGTTGCCGCAGTCGTGCACGACGGCGTAACGGACGATCTCGATCTCGGCGGTGTCCGGATCGATGTCGACGACCACGGCGTGCATCCCGGCGGCGAACGTCGAGCGCTCCGGGGAGTAGAACTCGCGTGCCTCGAGCCCGGGCTCCTCCCCGTCGGCCACCGGCGGCTTGCCCGGGTCGCCGACGCTGAACTGGGTGGCCGCGCCCGACGCCTCGTCGAAGGCGTACCGCAAGGGGTTGGAGAGCACGGCGACCGTGCCGAGCGCGATCGAGCTGTCGGGCGCACCCTTCACCCGCACCGAGCCCTCCACGATCTCGAGGTCGTCGACCGAGGCCTCGAGCGCCTCCGCGGCGATCCGCAGCGCCTTCTCCTTCGTCTTTCGTGCCGCGAGCTGGACCGCCGACCCGCTCATCACCGCTGCCCGCGACGCGAACGTGCCCACGGCGTACGGCATCCGGCGGGTGTCACCGGTGACCACCTCGACGCTCTCGAAGGGCACGCCGAGCTCATCGGCGACGATCTGCGCGAAGGCGGTCTGGTGCCCCTGCCCCTGGGTCGTCAGACCGATGGCGACCTTGACCTTGCCACTGGTCTCGACGTGCACGTGCGCGCCTTCGTAGGGGCCCACGCCGGTGCCCTCGACGTAGCAGGCCAGACCGATGCCGAGCCGTCGTCCGCGGGCGGCTGCCTCGGCACGCTCCGCTTCGAAGCCGTCCCACCCGATCAGTGCCGTGATCTTGTCGAGCAGCTGCGGGTAGTCGCCCGAGTCGTAGATCAGCGGCCGACCGTCCTGGAAGGTCAGGTGATGGTCGTAGGGGAACTCGTCGGGCTGGATGAAGTTGGCCGCCCGCACCTCGGCGCGGTCCTTGCCGAGGTACGCCGCGATCGCGTCCATCGTCCGCTCCATCGCGTAGACCCCCTGGGGGCGACCGGCACCGCGGTACGGCGTCACGATCACGGTGTTCGTGTAGAGACTCTCGAAGGTGACCCGGTAGTTGTGCGGCTTGTAGGGGCCGAGCAGCTGGGTCGAGGTGATGATCGGGACGATCAGGCCGTACGGCGTGTACGCGCCGTTGTCGTGCCAGAACTCCACGTCGAGGCCGAGCAGTCTGCCGTCGTCGTCGAAGCCGACCTCGACGTGCTGCACCTGGGCGCGTTCGTGGGCTGCGGAGATGAAGTGCTCACGACGGTCCTCGATGAACTTCACCGGCTCCCCCAGAACCCGGGCGGCCAGCGGCACCAGGAGCTCCTCGGGCCACGGGTGCACGATCTTGACCCCGAACCCGCCGCCGACGTCGGGAGTGATCACGTCGACCTGGCCGAGGTCGAGCCCGAGCTTGGCGGCAACGGCGGCGCGGACGCCGGTCGAGGTCTGGGTCGAGGTCCACACCTGCATCCGGGCAGAGTCGGTGTCCCACCTGGCCAGGACTCCGCGCCCCTCCATGGGCGTCGAGGCGCTGCGCTCGATGTCGAGGTCGAGGCTGAGCCGGTGCGGGGCCGCGGCAATCGCTGACGGCGCGTCGCCGACGTGCTGCTGTAGCCGCGCCGCGACGTTGCCGGGCACGTCGTCATGAACGAGTCGCTCGGCCGCCCGTGCTGCCGCCAAGCCGACCACGGGTGGCAGGAACTCGTAGGTGACCACGATCTTGTCGACCGCGTCCTCGGCGAGGTAGCGGTCGTCGGCGACCACGAACGCGATCGCCTCACCGACGTGGTTCACCTCGTCCTTGGCCAGGGCGTACTGAGTGCGGCCGTGGGTGAGCGCCGGGTGCGGGATCAGCAGCGGCAGCGGCTCGGCCATCGGGCCCTGCAGGTCGTCGTAGGTGAACACGGCGTGCACGCCGTCGACGTCGAGGACCGCGGAGACGTCGATGTCGACGATGCGGGCGTGCGCGTGCGGACTGCGCAGCACCGCCGCCTGCAACGCACCGGCACCGAGGTCGTCGACGTACCGTCCGGTGCCGCGCAGGAACCGGTCGTCCTCGACGCGGGCGACGGACTCACCGAACATCCGGGTGGTCACACGGACTCCCCCGTTCCGGCGATCAGCTCGGCGGCCCGCTCGACCGCGGAGACGATGTTCTGGTAGCCGGTGCAGCGGCACAGGTTGCCGGCGATCATCTCGCGTGCCTCGTCGTGCGTGGGGCACGGGTTGTCGCGCAGCCCGGCGGTGATCGTGGTCAGGAAGCCGGGCGTGCAGAAGCCGCACTGGAGCCCGTGACAGTCCTTGAACGCCTGCTGCACGGGGCCGAGCGACCCGTCGGCGTCGGTCAGTCCTTCGACGGTGGTCACCGCGGAGCCGCTGGCCGTGACCGCGAACAGCAGGCACGAGCGCACCGGAGCGCCGTCGAGCAGCACCGTGCAGGAACCGCACACCCCGTGCTCGCACCCGACATGGGTGCCGGTCAGTCCGAGGTCGTGGCGCAGGGCGTCGCTGAGCAACCGGCGCGCCGGCACCGCGACGTCGTGCGGCACCCCGTTCACGACGAGGTGCACCTCGTGGAGCTCCTCGGTCATGGCTGCTCCCGACGGCGGCCCGCGTCGTCGTACGCCGCCCGCAGGGTGCGCGCGGTGAGGGCGCGAACCAGCTGGGCCCGGTAGGCGGCGGTGCCGTGGATGTCGCCCTGCGGGTCGAGCGCGGCCAGAGCGAGTTCTCCCGCGGCCGCGAGTGCCTCGTCGGAGAGGGACTCCGACGAGGACAGGGCGGGCGTCAGGTCGATGACGGTGGGCACGTCGCTCACCGACAGGTAGCCGGCTCGTGCCTCGGCGATCCGCGGACCCTCGAGGCGCACCAGCCCGGCGACCCCGCACAATGCGTAGTCGCCATGGCGCCGGGCGACCTCGCGGAACGCGACGCCGGTGTGCGCGGCGAGGGCGGGGAAGAACGCCTCCACGGCGATCTCGTCGTGCGCCAGTGACGACTCGAGCGGGCCGAGGAACAGGTCGGCAGCGGCGACGGTACGACGACCGCGCGGCCCCACGACATCGACCGAGCCACCGAGCAGGCAGAGCACGACCGGCATCTCGGCGGCCGCATCGGCGTGCACGAGCGAGCCCACGGTGGTTCCCCGGTTGCGGATCGTGGCGTGGGCGACGTTGGCCAGGGCGAGCGCGAGAAGCGGCTGGATCCGACGTGCCTCGTCGTCGGCCAGCACGGCTGCGTGCCTGGCCAGGGCGCCGACCCGCACGCCGGACGCGTCGCTGGTGACGTGGTCGAGATCGGGCAGCCGGTTGATGTCCACCAGCATCGCTGGTGCGGCGAGACGCATGGACAGCAGCGGCACCAGGCTCTGCCCGCCGGCGAGCACCTTCGCGTCAGCGTTCCCGGCGAGGGCCTCGACGGCGCTCGCCAGATCCGTGGGTCGGGCGTACGCGAACGGTGCGGGCTTCACGGTGCCGTGGTCACCTCGTCGGCCCTGAGCTCTTCCTTGCGGCCCTTCAGCAGGTGGAAGTAGACGATGACCATGATCGTGCCCAGGGCGATGCCGCCGAGCTCGAAGTCGTCGGTGATCTTCAGGGTCACCCCGCCGATGCCCGCGATGAGGCCCCCGGCCAGGCCCACCATGTTGACCGGGTTCCCGAAGTCGACCCGGTTCTCGACCCAGATCTTGGCGCCCACGAGTCCGATCATGCCGTAGAGCACCACCGTGATCCCGCCGAGCACGCCGCCGGGAATGGCGTTGACCACGGCACCGAACTTCGGACAGAGGCCGAGCAGGATGGCCACGATCGCGGCAACGTAGTAGGCGGCCGTCGAGTAGATCCGGGTCGCGCTCATGACTCCGATGTTCTCGGCGTACGTCGTGGTGGGCGATCCGCCGAACGCGCTGGCGAACGCGGTGGCGAGGCCGTCGGCACCGATGGCACGGCCCATGTAGGGATCGAGGTTGTCGCCGGTCATCTCGGCCACCGCCTTGACGTGGCCGGTGTTCTCCGCGATCAGGGCGATCACGCCGGGCAGGACCAGGAGGATGAAGGTCAGGGAGAAGCTCGGCCCGTGCACGACGTCGACACCGTCGCCGAGCACGCCGCTGGGGAAGCCGATCCAGTCGGCCTGGCCCACCTGTCCCCATGCGGAGACCCGGTCGTGGTCGAACGCCACGGCGACGCAGCTCGGGTCACCCCCGGGTGGGCACGGCACCATCGTGGTCTTGCCGTCGACGACGTCGGCCATCATCAGGTTCTGGCCCGGAAGCACACTGTTGATCGTGCCGAACGAGACGTCGGCGAGCCAGGAGACGACGTAGCCGAAGACGAGCGCCAGGAACACCGCGATGCGTGACCAGAAGCCGGGGAGCAGCACCGCGAACACGACCAGGGCGGAGGCCGTGAGCAGGGCGATCCACTGGTCCTGGGGCCAGTAGGTGCCGGCCACGACCGGCGCCAGGTTGAAGCCGATCAGCATCACCACGGCGCCGGTGACGGCCGGCGGGAGGATCGCGTGGATCAGTCGGGAGCCGGCGAAGTGGACGGCGACACCGACCGCGGCGAGCACGAGGCCGGCGATCATGATCGAGCCCGTGACGTCGGCCGAGTCACCGCCCTGCATCCGGATCGCGGCGACAGATGCCACGAAGGAGGCGCTGGTGCCGAGATAGCTGGGCACCTTGTTGGCCACGATCAGCAGGAACATGATCGTGCAGATGCCCGAGAACATGATCGCCAGGTTGGCGTCCAGGCCCATGATCAGCGGGAAGACGAAGGTGGCGCCGAACATCGCGACGACGTGCTGCGCACCGAGTCCGATGGTGCGGGGCCAGCTCAGCCGCTCCGAGGGTCCGACCGCCGCTCCCGGCGGTGGCGTCTTGCCGTCGAAGACGACGTCCCACTTGAACATGGACATGCGAACCCTCCTCGTCGCGTGACCTGACCGCTTCTGGTCGGCCGGCCACTTCTGGTCGACGCTAGTGATGCGCCTCACGTGCGAGCATTGGCGACACCTGCCGAACAACACCCCTGCCCGCTGTCACAGATTGGCTCATGGGTCCGTCACTCGGCGATCTCGAGGACCCGGAGCGCCACGGCGACATCGAGGCGCAGGTGTGGGTCGGAGGCCACCGGCCCGAGCAGCCGTTCCAGCTTTCCGACCCGGTAGCGCATCGTGTTGTAGT
Source organism: Nocardioides jensenii JCM 1364 = NBRC 14755 (assembly GCF_001552535.1). Classification (GTDB taxonomy): domain Bacteria; phylum Actinomycetota; class Actinomycetes; order Propionibacteriales; family Nocardioidaceae; genus Nocardioides; species Nocardioides jensenii. Next base: position 19,792 of record NZ_BCRJ01000068.1, read on the forward strand.
GGAAGAACTGCAGACGCGCGGCCTCGGCCACGTTGAAGTTGGTGTCGAGCAGCATCTGCAGAGTCTCGCGCAGGTCGACCACCTCCGGAGCCGAACCGGCAAGTTCACCGAGGACGTCGTGAGCGAACGCGCGCAGCTCGTCGTGGTCGGGCACCAAGGCGATCAGCCGGTGCACGCCGAGCTGGTCGAAGTACGTCGTCGACCCACCGCCGTGCACCCGGCGCCCGACCTCGACCGCCCGACGGGCCTGGGCGTACGCCTCCGGGAGGCTCTCGATGTCGCCGGCGACCCGACTGACCCCGACGGAGAAGGGCCGTCGCCCCCCGCCCTTGTCGCCCGCCACCTCGGAGACCAGCTGCCGCACCCTGGCTGCACCCCCGTCGGCGGCGCCCTGCGGAACCGGCACCAGCGTGACCACCTCCGAGGAGAAGTCGACGCTGGGCACTCCCGGGTCGAAGGCGTGGCTGACCTGACTCCAGGCGGCGGAGAAGCGCTCCTGCCAGCGTCGGCGGATCCGGTTCGAGGTCGGCGGCTCGTCGGCGGGCGCAGGGTCGATCTCGGCGGCGACCACCACCATCGGCCGGGCCAGGTTCCACCCGAACGCCTCGACGTGCTCGACGACGTACTCCTCGGCGCCCGCCCGGCGCAGCAGCACGTCGCGCAGGAAGTCGCCCTGGTACTTGTTCTCGACCGCGGAGACCGCCTCCTCCCGGGTGATCAGCAGCGCAGCGACGGCGGCGGCCCGCTCCATCGCGTGGACGTCCCCGGAGCTGATCTCCGAGGTCTCACGGAAGCAGACCAAGCGGGCCAGGTCCGCACCACCGGCGACGATGCGCAGCATCCTGACCTGCCCGGCTCCGACGGAGACCCCCTCGGCGTCCGCCCGTTCGACGCGGAACCGACCGGTCGGGTCGAACAGCTCGGCGTCGTCCATGAGTCCGCGCAGCGAGTCCGGGACCTCGGCCGCCCGCTCCCGCCCGTCCGTGGAGGTGATGAGGACGCCGACGTCGAGCACGCGGGCCACCTCGGCTGCAATCTGGCTCAGGTTGCCGCCCTCGAGCACGATCTGGGTCAGGGCGGTGTGCAGCGCGTCGACCCGGGCCAGGGCCCGGATCGCGTCCTGCGTGTCGGGCTGACCTCCGGTCTCGCTCCCCGTCTGGTTGCTGGCCTGACGACGGTCCTCGTTCGGCACTATCAACTCTTGCACCTCGATCCGGCGGCCCCTTGGCACAACCTCACATCGGCAAACGGTACTGCGCCCCACTAGCGTCGTGGTGTGATCGCGACAACCATCGCCGCTGCGGCACCGACCCGGGTCCGGGAGCGGTTGTCCGCGGCGAGGGGCCCGGTCGGGTTCCTCCATCGCGGTCCGCTCGCGCTCTATCTCGAGGTCGACGGCTGGTGCGTCGGTGTGGTCGGCACGTCCGCGGCCGCCGTGCCCTGCGCGCTGCGGTTGGCCACCCCCGACGTCGGCCCGCTGGTCTCGGCGCGCACCGCCCGGGTCGCCGACGGCACGCTGTTCCTCGACGACACGGGGCTGCGGGTCGGGAGACTCGTGGACGTCTCGGCACCGCGTCTCGAGCCCAGCAACCTGATCACCCTCGATGTCACCCGGGCTCGCGCCCTGGTCGTCGACGAGCTGCCCGCCCCCGCGCTTCACGACCTGCGCCGCGGCGATCCGGCGGCGGTCGTCCGTCTCCTCGGACGAGGCAGCGGTCTCACTCCGTCGGGTGACGACGTGCTCTGCGGCTGGCTGGCCGTGCACCACGCGGCCGGGGTCGACGTACCCGGTTTCGCTCGAGCACTCTCCGACGCCCGGCACCGCACCACGACGCTCTCCGCGACGCTGCTCGACTGCGCTCGGCACGGCGAGGTGCTCCCCGAGTTCGCCCGTCTGCTGCAGGTCCTCTCCGGTCCGGCTGACGACCACGACCGACGTGACCGGGCGGTCGCCGACCTGGTCGCCATCGGCCACAGCTCGGGGAGTGCCCTCCTGCTCGGTGCCGGTCTCGCCCTCGCGTCGCTGTCGTCAACGGGTCGGCTGCCGACCGCCCCCGCCATCCCACGGAGTCGCTGCGCATGAGCCACACTCATGTCGAGCTCAGACGCGGAGCGTACGCCGACTCGGTGACGCTGCTGCAGGTCAGCCGCACCGTCGCGGCCGGAGCAGGCGTCGAGGCCGCCCAGGTGGCGATGGCGACCGACCTCAACCTCGAGGTGCTCAGAGGCATGGGCTTCGCGCCGCCTGCCGACGTCACCGCCAACGACCTGGTCGTGGCCCTCCGGCTCGACGATGCCTCGACGCTGGAGGCCTCCCTCGCCACGGTGGACGCGGCCCTGGCAGCGTCGAGCCAGGTGGCCGGTGGCACGACCGAGCAGGAACCACCGCGCACGACGGGGTCGGCGTTGCACCGCGACCGGGAAGACGGGCACACGCTCGTTCTGGTGTCCGTCCCGGGCCCGAGCGCGTTCGTCGAGGCGATGGACGCGCTCGACGCCGGCCACGACGTGATGATCTTCAGCGACAACGTGCCGATCGAGCAGGAGGTGGCGCTCAAGCGAACCGCCTCCGAGCGGGGCCTTCTGGTGATGGGCCCCGACTGCGGCACCGCGGTCGTCGGTGGCCTCGGGCTCGGGTTCGCCAACGCAGTCGTACCGGGTCCGATCGGCATCGTGGCCGCCTCGGGAACCGGATGCCAGCAGCTGATGTCACTGCTCGACCATGCAGACCTGGGGGTTGGATCGGCCCTCGGCGTCGGCGGACGCGACCTGTCCGCCGACGTCGGAGGGCTCTCCACGAGGGAGTCCCTGCGTCGTCTCGACGACGACCCCGCGGTCGAGCTGATCGTCGTGGTCTCCAAACCCCCGGCGAACGAGGTGGCTACCGCCGTCCGTGCGTACGCCGCCACGCTGCGCACCCCGGTCGAGTTCGCCCTGCTCGGCCCCGGACAACCCGATCTGACTGCTGCGGTGGAGTCCGTGCTGGCCCGGCTCGGGCGAGACGCGCCGGAGTGGCCGGTCTGGGGCACGATCGTCGGCTCGAACAGGGGCCGGCTCCTGCGTGGGCTGTTCGTGGGTGGCACCCTCTGCGACGAGGCGATGCTGGTGGCGACGCAGTCGGTCGGCCCGATCCGGAGCAACATCCCGCTCTCCCCCGACCTGGCCCTCGGCCCGGACCTCGACGCGGACACCCACCTGATGATCGACTTCGGTGACGACGCACTCACCTCCGGTCGGGCGCACCCGATGATCGACCCGACGTTGAGGCTCGATCACCTCGCCCGTGTCGCCGCCGACCCGCGCACCGGCGTGCTGCTCCTCGACGTGGTGCTCGGCCACGGTGCCGAGGACGACCCTGCGGCGGCACTCGCCCCCGCCATCGCCCGAGCAGCGTGCCCGGTCGTGGTGGCACTGGTCGGCACGTCGTCCGACCCCCAGGGTCTGGCCCGGCAGGCCGAGGCCCTGGCCGCCGCCGGCGCCGAGGTCCACCTGTCCAACGCGGCGGCCTGTCGCCGCGCCCTCGACCTGATCGGCGCCGCGTGATGACCACCC
>NZ_BCRJ01000069.1 GCF_001552535.1 Nocardioides jensenii JCM 1364 = NBRC 14755
GACTGGCGGCCGCCGATGCCCGGCACCGAGGCCGATCTCGCCACCGTGGCCGCCGACCCGTTGCGCAAGGCGGCCAACGACCAGGCCCTGGCGGCGATGCTCGGGGTCCAGGCCCTGCTGGTCGACGTGGCGCCGGCCTCGGAGGTCCTCGACCTGCACCGCGGCGAGTTCCTGCACGCCGGGCCGCCGATCGGGTGGGAAACGGCCTCCGGTCCCCTGCGCGGTGGCCTGATGGCCGGCGCCGCGCTCGAGGGCCTGGTCGACGATCCCGAGGCGGCAGTGGCGCTCTTCGAGTCCGGTGCCGGGGTCTCGCTCGAGCCGTGCCACCACCGCGGCACCGTCGGGCCGATGGCGGGCGTGGTGACGCCGTCGATGTGGATGTTCGTCCTCGAGGACCCGGCCACCGGCAAGCGGGCCCACTGCTCACTCAACGAGGGCCTGGGCAAGGTGCTGCGCTACGGCGCCTACTCGCCCGAAGTCCTCGAGCGGTTGCGCTGGATGTCGGCGGTCCTGGGGCCGGTCCTGCAGAAGGCGGTGCGCAGCAGTGGTCCGGTCGACGCGACCGGCATCCTCACCCAGATGCTCCAGATGGGCGACGAGGCACACAACCGCAACCGCGCCGGCACGCTGATGCTGCTGCGCGACCTGGCCCCGGCGATGGTCGATGCCGGGTTCCCATCCGCAGACGTCGCCGCGGCCCTGCGCTTCATCGGCGGCAACGACCACTTCTTCCTCAACGTGGCGATGCCGACCTGCAAGCTCGCCCTCGACGCGGCGCGGGGCGTCAACGGATCCACGATGGTCGTGGCGATGGCCCGCAACGGCACCGAGTTCGGCATCCAGACCTCCGGCACCGGCGACCAGTGGTTCACCGGACCGGCCCAGGTGGCCGACGGGCTCTTCCTCGGTGACTACGGCCCCGACGACGCCAACCCCGACATCGGCGACTCCGCCATCACCGAGACCGCCGGCATCGGCGGCTTCGCGATGGCGACCGCACCGGCCATCGTGCGCCTGGTCGGCGGCAGCGTGCCCGACGCCCTCGCCACCACCCGCCGGATGCACGAGATCACCCTCGGGGAGAACCCGCGCTGGTCGATCCCGGTGCTCGAGTTCCGGGGCGTGCCCAGCGGCATCGACGTCAGCCTGGTCTGCCGCACCGGCATCCTGCCGCAGATCAACACAGGCATGGCCGGCAAGGTGGCCGGCATCGGACAGGTGGGCGCCGGACTCGTGACTCCCCCGGCCGAGATCTTCCCGCAGGCACTGGCCGAGCTCGCGGCCCGAGCCCGGGCTCGCAACCCCAGCTGACGTCGACCCGTCGCGAGTTCGGGCTGACCCGTCGCGAGTTCGGGCTGACCCGTCGCCAGTTCGGGGTGACCCGTCGCCAGTTCGTCGACGAACCTCGTCCGACAGGTCACGCGGGCTGCCAGAAGGCGGCCTTCAGGTCGACCTTCCCGGAGGGGCGCATCGGGGTGTTCTCCTCCAGGTAGCACTGCCGCGCCTCGTCCTGGTGGCTCGGCGGCAGGGACCCGTCGGCGCGGACCACCCGCCACCACGGCACCGGCCCGCCGTGCAGCGCCATCACGTTGCCGACCAGCCGCGGTCCACCGATGCCCAGGATCTCGCCGACGACGTCGGCCACCGCACCGTACGTCGTCACGCGTCCGCGCGGCACGCGCTCGACGTACTGCAGCACTGCCTCGACGTACTCCTCGTTCACGTGACCAAGACTAGGGCGATGGCATCCCTCAGCTGCGCACCCAGTGGTAGTCCCAGGACTCGGCGTCCTCGTCGATGTCGAAGACCGGGACCACGCGCTGACTTCCACCGGTGAAGGTGGTGATGGTCGGCCCCTGCAGGGTCGTGGAGGCGATCAGGCCTCCCTCGGGTGCGATCGTGATCGGATTCTGCTCGTCGACGGAGACAACCCTCCCAGTCGCCGCATCGGCGAGCGCAAGCTCGGTGAAGCCGTTCTCGGTGGGGAACGGTGCCGCCCGGTAGCGCCCGCCGACGTGCTCGGCACCGTCGGCGAGGGCCGCGAGCTGAGCCAGGTCTCCCACGACCGGGTGGGCCCCGCCGGTTGCAGGGTCGACGGCCACCAGCGGTGTGCGGCTCAGCGGAGCGGTCTGCCCGGCGGTGGAGAACCACCAACCGGACGAGTCGGCCAGCTCCAGGCCCATCCCGCGGACCGCGCGCAGCTCGATCAGGTGTGTTCCGGAGAGCCGGTACCAGACCGGAGCATCGTCCTCCCCACGACGCAGCAGGCCCGACGGGTCCTGGAGCTCCAGATCCTCGACCGCTCCCTGCACCGAGCGCGCACGGCCGTTCCGTCCCAGGAGGACCAGGCCGGCCCCCGGGTCGACCAGCGCGGAGCGACCCACGACACCGAGCACCGTGCCGTCCTCCCGGCCCACGGCGTCCAGCTCAGCCGAGGTGTCCCCGAGCCAGAGGCTCCCCTCCACGGACGTCGCGGCCGTGTGACCGTCCGCCGAGAAGCCGATCTCCTCGACGTCGTCGGTCGGCAGCTCGACCGGCGTCCCGATCGGCTTGTCGAGGCGGAGGGCGAGCAGCCCGCCGCTGCCCTCCCGTTCCAGCACCATCAGGTCACCGACCCGGGCGACCACCTCGGCCGGTCCGTCGAGCAGCGACTCGGCCGTCTCGACGTCGCCGGTGAGCACGTCCTGCACCGAGACGAACTTCTCGGGACCCGGTTGGTCGGACCCAACGGACCCGTCGGACGCATCGCCCTGGGTCTCGGTGTGCACGACCAGGCGCTGGCCGTCCTCCAGCCGTGACGGGTCCCCGTCCAGCCCATCGATCGTGTCGACGGTGCCCTCGCTGAGATCGAGGTTCCAGATCGTGTCGTCCCCGAAGAAGCTGACCGTCCCCGGCACCGCCTGCCGGATCACCGCGTGCTCGGGCAGCCTCACCTCGTCGACGACCGTGCTCTCCCGGTCGACGACGTACGCCGTCCGGCCGCCGTGCACCACGGCGTACGTCGTGTGGCCGGCGCCGACTCCCTGCCCGGCCCTCACCACGGGACGGCCGGGATCACCGCACGCGCAGGCGGGCTCATCACCCGTGCACGCGACGACGCCGAGCATCGCCCCCACCAGCACCAGTCGGGTCCCGAGAAGAGTCAGAGATCTCATGCGGGTACGACGTACGACGAACGGGGGCGGTTCCGTTGGCCGGACACGACACGGCCCCCACCCGGTGCTCGCCGGGCGGGGGCCGTGACGTGGGTCAGGAGGTCAGAGCACAGGCTCGAACGGCTCGGTGCCGGGGACCAGGCGCAGCCCCGGGATCCCGGAGTGCTGCTGCGCATAGGCAAGCTCGCGGGAGAGGTCGCCGATGTTGTTCGACAACGGCAGCGGCGCCAGGCCGAGCGTGGAGAGCGTGCCGACGGCCTTGCCCTCGGCGTCCAGGAACGCGCTGCCCGAGTCACCGGGGACGCCGGGGGTCAGCGTGTAGAGCGGGTGCGACCAGCCGCCGTCCGCAGCGTCGTCGCCGAGGCTGATCCCGGTCTTGGGCGAGAGCAGGGTGATGCCGCCACGCAGGCTGGAGTTGCCGTAGGAGTAGACCTTGTCGCCGGTTGCGGTGCCGGTGGTGTTGATGCCGACCGGGCCACCCCAGAACGGAACCGACGGGTTCACCTTGGCGACGTCGGAGGCGCTCACCTTGACCAGTGCCAGGTCGTTGTAGGCGCACGTGTTGGCGTCTGTCTCACCCACGGCATGCATGGTGTTCCAGCTGCTGTAGGCAAGGGTCCCGGACCCGACCTGGGTGCCCTCGGAGAGCAGGCTGCCGCCCTCGTTGAAGGTGACCTTGGTGCCGAGCGGCAGGGTCCCGGAGTCACACCCGTTGGTGTCGGTGGCCTCTCCGGTTCCCGAGCAGTGGGCCGCCTGGCCGAGGTAGACGTTGCCGGCGTCGTCGGTGAAGACGAAGTTGGCGGTGCACTGGCCGCCCGACGTGTAGGTCTGGACGCCGGGGTGGATCGCGGCGGTCTCCGCCGGGGCCCAAGTCTGGGGGGTGACCACCGAGGTGGCCGCAGAGGTGGCCGCCTGGGCAGGCATCACGGTGACCGCCATGGCGACGGTGCTGGCTGCTGCGACTGCGCCGACGATCAGGCGAGCCGGGGTGAACTTCGGGGTGAAACGCATGAGATGCGTCCTCCAGTCGGTGTGTGGGGATATCTCCACCAACGACCCCTGGCTCGAAATGGTTACGACCCCATGGCCCGATCGGGCCATGGGGTCGCTGGGGTCAGTCAGTCAGTACGACGGCTGGCTGGGGTCGACCTGGTTGACCCAGGCCACCACGCCGCCACCGACGTGCACGGCGTTCTCGTAGCCGGCGCCCTTGACGATCGCCAGGCACTCGGCCGAGCGGACGCCGGACTTGCAGTGCAGCACGATCTGCTTGTCGGAGGGCAGCTGCTCGAGCGCGTTGCCGTTGAGGAACTCGCCCTTCGGGATCAACACGGCACCGGGGATGTTGTTGATCTCGGCCTCGTTGGGCTCACGCACGTCGACGAGCAGGAAGTCGGCGCCGCCGCTCTCCTTCTCCTTGATCATGTGCTCGAGCTGGGTCACCGAGATCGTCGAACCGACCGCAGCGTCGGCCGCCTCCTCGGAGATCGCGCCGCAGAACGCGTCGTAGTCGATCAGCTCGGTCACGGTGGCGTTCTCGCCGCAGAGCGCGCAGTTGGGGTCCTTGCGGACCTTCAGCTTGCGGTACTCCATCTCGAGTGCGTCATAGATCATCAGCTTGCCGACCAGCGGGTCGCCGATGCCGGTGAGCAGCTTGATGCCCTCGTTGACCTGGATCGAGCCGATGGCCGCGCAGAGCACACCGAGCACGCCGCCCTCGGCGCACGACGGGACCATGCCCGGCGGCGGGGGCTCGGGGTAGAGGCAGCGGTAGCAGGGTGCCTCGGCCGACGTGCCGTCCTCGGTGACCGCGTGCGGCCAGAAGACGGACGCCTGGCCGTCGAAGCGGTAGATCGAGCCCCACACGTAGGGGATCTTCAGGAAGTAGGCCGCATCGTTGACCATGTAGCGGGTGGCGAAGTTGTCGGTGCCGTCGAGGATCAGGTCGTAGCCCTCGAAGACGCCCAGGACGTTGTCGTTGTCGAGGCGACCCTCGTGGATGACCACGTTGACGTGCGGGTTGATCTCCTTGATGGAGTCACGCGCCGACTCCGACTTCGGCCGGCCGATGTCGGACTGGCCGTGGATGACCTGGCGCTGGAGGTTCGACTCGTCGACCTCGTCGAACTCCGCGATGCCGATCGTGCCGACACCGGCGGCGGCCAGGTAGAGCATCGCCGGGGAGCCGAGGCCGCCGGCGCCGATGACGAGAACCTTGGCGTTCTTGAGCCGCTTCTGCCCGGACATGCCGACGTCGGGAATGATCAGGTGCCGGCTGTAGCGGCGGACCTCGTCGATGGTCAGCTCGGCGGCTGGCTCCACGAGCGCGGGATAGGACACGGGACTCTCCTCGGACGGCAATGTGTGCTGACACCGGTGCAACGCAACGTACGGCCTCCATGTTCCCCGCGGCCGGGTCGAACACCGGTCACGTCCCGTCATCCGGACGAGGTCGGAACCAACAAAATCTTCGTCAGCCTCTTGCCTTGACCGCAAGTTCAGGACAAAAGTCCTCTCAGGACCGTTCGGTCCCGTCCACACTGCCGTCCTCGGCAGGATCGGATCTCCTCTCGGAAAGGCAGACACGTGAAGAAGTTGGCACCCGGCCTCCTGGCCGGAACCGCCGCGCTGGCGTTGAGCATGACCATGCTCCCGTCCGGCACAGCTGCACCGAGCCCCACCCCACAGGCGTCGGACTCGATCGCGAAGACCAAGCACGACAACCACAAGGGCCCCAAGACCCGGGAGCAGCAGAAGCAGCGTCAGAAGGCGCTGGCCATGCTCAGCAACGGCACCGCCACTCTCCAGAAGCAGCCGGGCGGAGGCGCCACCGTCGACCTCGGCAACGGCGAGTACGTCGAGTTCCCGATCGAGAAGGAGGACAAGATCTTCACTGTCCTCGCCGAGTTCGGCACCGAGGGATCCGGACGCTTCGGCCGCACCCCCGGCCCGCTGCACAACGCGATCCCCGAGCCCGACCGGGCCGTCGACAACTCCACGATCTGGGCCCCGGACTTCAACCAGGCTCACTACGAAGAGATGTTCAACGGCGACGGTGAGTCGTTCAAGAACTTCTACTCCCAGCTCTCCAGCGGCCGCTACACCGCGGTCAACACCGTCAGCGACTGGGTGACGGTGCCGGGCAACGCGTCCTCCTACGGCGACAACGCGATCGAGGACGACGGCGGCTCGTGGGCCTTCATCCAGGACAGCCTCAACGCCTGGTACGCCGGGCAGGTGGCGGCAGGGAAGACCACGGCGGAGATCGACGCCTACCTCGCACAGTTCGACGAGTGGGACCGTTACGACTTCGACGGCGACGGTGACTTCAACGAGCCCGACGGCTACCTCGACCACTTCCAGGCGGTGCACGCCGGTGAGGGTGAGGAAGCCGGCGCCGACCCCGATGCGATCTGGTCGCACCGCTGGTTCGTCAACGCCACCGACTACGGCGTGACCGGTCCCGAGGTTGGTGGCACCCCCAACCTGTACGGCGGCGCGAAGATCGGCGACTCGAAGTACTTCGTCGGCGACTACACCGTCGAGCCGGAGAACGGCGGCCTCGGCGTGTTCGCCCACGAGTTCGGCCACGACCTGGGTCTGCCGGACTACTACGACACCGCGGGTGGCGAGAACGGCACCGCGTTCTGGACCCTGATGTCCTCGGGCTCGTGGCTGGGCCACGGCGGCGTCGCCGACGGCATCGGCGGCACGCCCGGCCTGATGGGGCCGGAGGAGAAGCTCTACCTCGGTTGGCTGGACTACTCCGAGGTGAACGCCGGCGAGTCCGGAACCTTCGACCTCGGTCCGTCGCAGCACACCTACGAGGGCCAGGACCAGGCGATCAAGGTCAACCTGCCGGACGCATCGGTGACCAACGCCTACACCACGCCGCCCGAAGGTGCGCACGCGTGGTGGTCCGGCCGCGGCGATCAGCTGAACAACACGCTGACGCGTGAGGTCCCGGCCGCATCACGGGTGTCCGTGTCGGCCAGCTCCTGGTACCAGATCGAGGACGGCTACGACTACCTCTACGCGGAGTACTCCCTCGACAACGGCGCGACCTGGACGCAGATCGGGCGGCCGTTCACCGGGAACTCGAAGGACTGGGCCAGCCTGAAGCTGGCCTACCAGGCCGGTGGGCAGCCCTCGCTGTTCCGGTTCCGCTACCAGACCGACGGCGGCGTCAACGAGGCCGGCGCGTTCATCGACGAGGTCTCGATCAAGGCCGGCCGGGACTACGCCTTCACCGACGGCGCCGAGGCCGGCGACAACGGCTGGACGGCCAAGGGCTGGTCGGTCTCGACGGGCACGGAGACCAAGACCTCCACCCGTTACTACCTGCTCGAGAACCGTGCCTATGTCGGCTACGACGCCACCCTGCAGGTCGGTCCCTACCAGTTCTCCGAGGGTGTCACCCGCCCGAACTGGGTCGAGCACTTCCCGTTCCAGGACGGCATGCTGGTGTGGCTGGTCGACAACCGGTTCACCGACAACAACGTCTCCGCCCACCCGGGCGAGGGCTACGCGTTGCCGGTCGATGCCCGGCCCGCACCGATGACCTTCGGTGACGGGACCATGCCCACCAACCGCCGCCAGCCGTTCGACGCCACGTTCGGCCTGCAGGCCACCGACGACGTCTGCCTGCACAAGCAGGGCGCCGACGGTACGACGTACGAGGCATGCGCGCCCTCGTCGCCGGGCATCGCGACGTTCGACGACAGCGACCCCGAGGCCTACTGGAGTGCGGCCAACCCGCAGAACTCCGTGAAGGTGGCCGGGGTCGGGGTCACTGCCACCGTGACGGCACGGCAGGGCGACGTGCTGACTGTCCAGGTCGACAACCCGTGACCTGAGCTCACCCACTGTGTCGGCCCCGTCCGCCCGGAACCCACCGGGCAGGCGGGGCCGACCAGTACCTACGGGTAGGCTTCCGTCGACGGGCAGGCGACGCCATCGCACCGGAACGAGGAGCATGCATTGAGCAGTGGGCACGACGACCTGGGTGAGGTTCGCCCCCGCGGCGGGCGCATGCCGCGCAAGGCACGCCGGGCGCAGCTGCTCGGTGCGGCGCTGGAGGTGTTCGTCGCCCAGGGCTACCACGCGGCCGCGATGGACGAGATCGCCGATCGCGCCGGCGTCTCCAAGCCCGTGCTCTACCAGCACTTCCCCGGCAAGCTCGACCTCTACCTCGCGCTCCTGGACACGTCGTGCGAGACCATCATCGCCAACTGCCGCGCCGCGCTCGAGTCCACCGAGGACAACAAGCTGCGCGTGGGCGCGACCATGGCGGCCTTCTTCGAGTACGTCTCCTCCGAGACCGGTGCATTCCGTCTGGTCTTCGAGTCCGACCTGACCAACGAGCCCGCCGTCCGCGACCAGGTCGAGCGGGTGACCCGTGAGTGCGCCGAGCTGATCGCGGACGTGATCCACGAGGACACCGCGCTCCCCGGCGAGGCGTCTCACCTGCTCGCAGTGTCCTTGGTCGGCATGGCCCAGGTCAGTGCCCGCTACTGGCTCACCGACTCCTCGAGCATCGACCGCGAAGACGCCGCCAGCCTGATCGCCGGGTTGGCCTGGCGCGGCATTCGCGGCTACCCCCTTCAAGACTGAAACACCCACACGAACAGAGAGGAAGGCCCCCGCCATGGAGGTCAAGATCGGCATCCAGCAGGCTCAGCGAGAGCTCGTCGTCGACGTCGAGCTCGAGGTCGACGAGGTCGAGAAGCTGGTCAGCGAAGCGGTCACCGCCGACGGAGTCGTGGCGCTCACCGACATCAAGGGACGCCGGGTGCTCGTGCCGGCCGCCCGACTCGCCTACGTCGAGATCGGCACCGGGGCCGCGGGCCAGGTCGGGTTCCGCTCCTGAACGGACCCCCTCGAGAGGACATCAGATGGTCATCGACATGCTGTGGGCGCTGATCGGGGGCACTGTCATCGGATTCCTGGGCAAGGCAGCGGCACCCGGAGACCGGGACAACATCCCCCTCTGGCTCACTGTCATCTGCGGCATCGGTGGTGTGCTGATCGGGACCTGGGCCTACACCCAGTTCTTCGACTCCAGCACCGGTGGCGTGGACTGGTGGCGCCACATCTGGCAGATCGTGACCGCCGCGATCCTGGTGATGATCGCGGCAGGCCTCACCGGCCGGCGACGCTGAGCCAGTCGCCGCGCCGTTTCGGCAGGGAGTCCGTCAGTCGATGGCCTGCTCCAGGCCGAGCGCGTCTTCCTTCTCCTCCTTGCGCACCGTGGTGCGCAACTCGGTGACCGGCATCATCCACACCGCCACCAGCGTGATCACCGCGATGACACCTGCCACCACGAAGATGTAGCCGGTGCTGTCGCCGTAGGCGTGCCGGATGATGGTCAGGAACGGCTCCGGAACCTTGTCGAGGTCGAGGTTGCCGCCACCGGTGGCGTCGTCAGGCACCGGGAGGCCCTTGGCCTGCAGCCCGGACGCGATGTGGTCGCCGACCCGGTTGGTCAGGATCGCGCCGAGCACGGCGATGCCGACGGTGCCGCCGAGCGAGCGGAAGAAGCTGACCACGCCACTGGCCGCGCCGATGTCGCGTACGTCGACCGTGTTCTGCACGACGAGCACCAGGTTCTGCATCAGCGTGCCCTGACCGACGCCCATCAGGATCATGTAGGCGCTGAGGTGCCACACCGGGGTCGTGTGGTCGGTGGGGCCCATCAACATCAGGCCGGCGATCAGGATCACGGTGCCGGCGAGCATGTAGGGCTTCCAGATCCCGGTGCGCGTGATCAGCTGGCCCGACACGGTCGCGCCGACCATGCTGCCGAGGATCAGCGGCAGCATCAGCAAGCCGGCCTCGGTGGGCGTGAAGCCCTGGGCCACCTGGAAGAACTGGCTGAGGAAGACCGACGTACCGAACTGCGCGATGCCGACCGCGATGCTGGCCACGATGGCGAGCATGGTCGTCTTCTCGAGCAGGATCTTCGGCGGGATCAGCGGCTCCGGGTGGCTGCGCTCCACGAAGACGAGCGCGATCACCGCGAGCACGGCGGGCACCAGGAGGTAGCCCGTCTCACGCGAGGCCCAGTCGAAGTTCTTGCCGGCGAACGAGACCCAGACCAGGGGAAGGCTGGCGGCGACGGCGATCAGGCCCGCGCCCCACCAGTCGATGTGCACGTCGCGACGCACGGTGTCGAGGTGGAGGAACTTCTGCAGCATGCCGAGTCCGACCAACGAGATCGGGACCGCCGCCCAGAAGCACCAGCGCCAGCCGAGCGTGTCGACCAAGAGGCCACCGAGCAACGGTCCCGAGACCGTGGCCACGGCCATCGTGGCGGCCATGTAGCCGCTGTAGCGGCCGCGCTCACGCGGCGGGATGATCGAACCGAGGATGGACTGTGCCAGTGCCATCAGGCCTCCGACGCCGAGCCCCTGGAGGCCACGGGCGCAGAGCAGCTGCGGCACGTTGTCGGCGAAGCCCGCGGCCAGCGATCCCAGCAGGAAGATCACGCCGGAGATCTGGACCAGCAGCTTCTTGTCGAACAGGTCGGACAGCTTCGACCAGATCGGGCTGGAGACCGTCATCATCAACAGCGTGATGGTCACGACCCAGGTGTACTGGGTCTGGTTGCCGTGCAGGTCGCCGATGATCGTCGGCAGCGCGGTGCTGACGATGGTCGAGCTGACCATGGCCACGAAGAGCATCGACAGCAGGCCCGCGAGGACCTCCATGATCTCCTTCTGGCTCAGGTTCGGCTCGTCGTAGACGGGCTGGTTGCTCATGGGTGTTCCTTGTCGTTGTTCACGTGCGTGGTGCGACCTGTGTCGCGCCCCAGGGCGGGCACGATGTGGTCGGAGATCTCGTCGAGCAGTGCCGCGGCGGCGTGGACCTTGGCCTCGTCCCAGTCGGTGAAGTGCTCCTGCATGCCGGCGACGTACGCCGTCCGCATGGCGGTCAGTCGGCTGCGACCGGCCTCGGTCAGCGCGATCAGCTCGGCGCGACCGTCCTCGGGGTCCCGACGGCGTACGACGAGCTGCTGCTCGTCGAGCGCGACCAGCTGGCGACTGATCACCGAGGGCCCGACCCCGAGCGACTCGGCGATGAAACCGGGTCGGCTCTCGCCGTGCTCGGCGAGCGTGCGCAAGATCGTGACGTCGGAGCGCTTGAGGGCTCCGGGGAGCTGCACCCACAGGTTCGCCGTCGACCGGATCGTGCGGGTGAACCGGAAGAGGCTGGAGGCGAACTCCTCGAAGGCGACGGCGTGCGCGGACCTCTCCACACCCACCGAGGATTGCTTGACCATGTCAAACATTATGCAACGATTGATTTCATCAACCAAATAACTGCAGGGGTGACGTCCGCCACCAGGCGATCAGCCCGTGGATCGTCCGGGTCAGCAGGCCGCGCTCAGCCGGCCCGACTCAACGGCGCGCTCTCAGTGGGCCAGGCCGAGCTCGGCCATCCGAGCCGCGTGGCGCTCGGTGAGCCGGTTGAACATCCGACCGATCGCCGCGAGGTCCAGCCCGGGGCGGTCGACACCCCCGGCCAGCAACGCCGAGAGGGCATCGCGGTCGGCAGCGACCCGCTGCGCCTGGGAGAGCGCCTCCCCCATCAGCCGTCGACCCCACAGGGCCAGCGGGCCGCCCACACGGTGATCGGCGACGATCCCCTCGCGCACCCGCTCGACCACGAACTCACTGTGCGTGGTTCGCTCCAGCGAGGTGAGGATCAGGTCGCGGGTGTCGACGTCGACGAAGGCTGCGATCTCGGCGTAGAAGTCCCGGGCCAGGCCGTCCCCGACGTACGCCTTGACCAGGCCCTCCAGCCACGTCGAGGGCGAGGTGTGGGCGTGGAAGGAGTCCACCGCCTGACGGAACGGCGCCATCGCCTCGAACGGGTCGGCACCCAGGGACTCCAGTCGCTCCCGGAACCTCAGCACGTTGTCGAACTCGGCACTGGCCATCGTGGCCAGGGCGACCTTGTCCTGGAGGGTGGGCGCCAGCTTGGCGTCCTCGGCAAGGCGCTCGAAGGCCGAGATCTCGCCGTACGCGATCACTCCCAGCAGGTCGACGACCGCGGCACGGTAGGTCGGGTCGGAGAAGGCAACACCGTCGCCGTCGGTCGGGGATTCAGTCATGTTCGCAGCGTACCGATAGACTTGAGGTCATTGCGTGGCGCGACCAAGTTCGCGCCCCCCTCTCGGCATCGCACCGGGACCCGCCCACCAGGGCCCGTCCAGCAGACGCAGGTGCCGGCGCATGTGCGCGGCGGATCCGCCTCCGGAGTCGGCCGCACAGACCTACACACGGAAATGAATACGCACTTGACCACCTTCAGAGAACTCGGCGTGCTGCCCGAAATCGCAGACGCCCTCGAACGCGCCGGCATCGTCGAGCCGTTCCCCATCCAGGAGATGACCCTCTCCGTCGCACTGCTGGGCACCGACATGATCGGCCAGGCCCGCACCGGCACCGGCAAGACGCTGGCCTTCGGCATCCCGATCCTGCAGCGCACCGTCGCGGCCCACGACCCCGACTACGCCGAGATGGCGCAGGGCAAGCCCCAGGCCCTCATCGTCGCCCCGACCCGCGAGCTCGCGCTCCAGGTCTCCAACGACCTCCACCTGGCCGGCACCGACCGAGGCATCCGCGTGCTCACCGTGTACGGCGGCGTGGGCTACGACCCGCAGCTCGACGCCCTCAAGTCCGGCGTCGACGTGGTGGTCGGCACCCCGGGCCGCCTGATCGACCTGGCCAACCGCAGGGCCCTCGACCTCTCCCACGTGAAGTCCGTCGTGCTCGACGAGGCCGACGAGATGCTGGACCTCGGCTTCCTGCCCGACGTCGAGCGCCTGCTCAGCATGACCCCCGAGACCCGGCAGACCATGCTGTTCTCGGCCACCATGCCGGCCGCGATCATCGCCCTGGCCCGCACGCACATGCGCCACCCGATGAACATCCGCGCGGAGTCCGCCTCGGACGACCAGATGGTGCCGGCCACGGCCCAGTTCATCTACCAGGCCCACGGCCTCGACAAGCCCGAGATCATCGGCCGCGTCCTCCAGGCCGACGACGCCGACAAGGTCATCGTCTTCACCCGCACCAAGCGCCAGTCGCAGCGCATCGCCGACGACCTGACCGAACGCGGCTTCAACGCCAGCCCGCTCCACGGCGACATGCAGCAGTCCTCACGCGAGAAGGCGATGACACGCTTCCGCGAGGACAAGATCAAGGTCCTGGTCGCCACCGACGTCGCCGCCCGAGGCATCGACGTGGCCGGCGTCTCCCACGTCATCAACTACACGTGCCCCGAGGACGACAAGACCTACGTGCACCGCATCGGCCGCACGGGTCGAGCGGGTGCCACCGGCACTGCGATCACGTTCGTGGACTGGGCCGACCTGACCCGCTGGAAGGTCATCAACAAGACCCTCGGTCTGCCCTTCGAGGAGCCGCAGGAGACCTACTCCACGTCCGAGCACCTCTACCACGACCAGGGCATCCCGGTCGGCACCAAGGGCCGCATCAAGGACCCCGCGCCGGTCGAGAAGAAGCCGTCCACCCGTGACGCGGACCGCAGCCGCCGTTCCGGTGGCCACGGGGGCCAGGGTCCCGCCTCGTCCGAGGGTGGCGAGAAGTCGAGCGCCCCGCGCAAGCGCAACCGCAACCGCCGTCGTACCCGCAGCGGCGAGTCGGTCGCCGCGAACACCACCCAGGCCGACTGACCGGTCGCCAGGACTCACACCGACCCGTCGCGAGTTCCTCGCGGCGGGTCGGTGTCATTTCAGGATCAGGGGACGTCCGGCACCACGGTCGCGGGAACAACCGCACCGCAGGAGGTCACGCCGGAGCCTCACGAGGGCGTTGCGGCGTCAGACGACGACGACCTCGGTGCCGATCGGGGCGAAGTCCCACAGGGCTCGGGCGTCGTCGGTGCGCTGGCGGATGCATCCGTGGGACAGCGGCGTGCCCAGCTGCTCGAGCGTCTGGACCGGTGCACCGTCATCGACCGGGATGTCGTGGAAGCCGATGGCCGCATTGGGACCGTGCGCGAAACGGACGAACCAGCGCATGGTGCCGGAGTCGTCGATGCCCCACGCCTGTTCGGAACGCGAGAACACGGCGTACGAACCGGGCTGCAGGTTGTCGTAGACACTGCCCGAGACGAGGTAGCTGCGCTCGACCTCGTCGTCGTCGGAGATCAGCCAGACCCGCTGATCGTTCTGGCTGAACACCACGCGCCTGCCCTCACCCGAGTCGGCCGGCGCGACGTCCGGGTCGACGTCGAGGACCGGGGCCCGCGACACCGACTTCATCGGCACCCGGGCGGTGCTGCGGTTGCTCGAGAGCTGATCGGTGACGGCGGACTGGTCCTGGGACGGCGAGCTCTGCGAGGACATCGCCGATCCGACCGAGGTGGTGAGCGCGGCCGCACCGGACCCACCGGTCGGCAGCACACCCAGGCCGCCGAGCACCGCGGTCATGGTCACCATGACCGAGGCCACCACGGCGACGATCCGGCCGTAGCGCGGCCGGATCGGCTCCATGCGGTGACGGCTCACGACAGACTCACTTGCCCGACCGCAGCTTCACCAGGTTCGCGGCCACCTCGCGGTAGGCCATCGCACCCTTGTTGCTGCGGTTCGTGGACAGGATCGAGCGCCCGGCCGCAGGGGCCTCGGCGAACTTGATCGTCTTCGGGATCGGCGGCTCGATGACGGCCAGGTCGTAGGTCTCGGAAATGGTCTCGAGCACCGTTCGGGAGTGGTTGGTGCGTCCGTCGAACAGGGTCGGGAGCACGCCCCACACCTTGAGCTTGCGGTTGGTGAACTTGCGGACGTCGTGCACCGTGTCCAGCAGCTGGCCGACGCCGCGGTGCGAGAGCGTCTCGCACTGCAGCGGGATCAGCACGCCCTGGGCGGCGGTGAGGGCGGCCACCGTGAGCACCCCGAGGGACGGAGGGCAGTCCAGGAGCACCCAGTCGTAGTGCACACCGGACTCCTCGAGGTCCTCGAGGGCACCTTTGATCACGTGCTCGCGACCCGTGCGGGTCAGCAGGTCGGCCTCGGCGCGGGCCAGCTCGATCGTGGCCGGCAGGAGGTCGACGCCGTCCTCGGTGGCGATGACGATCTCGCTCGCGTCGAGCCCCTTGGTCAGCACGTGGTGCACGGAGAGCTCGAGGTCCTCGGGGTCGATGCCGAGGGAGAAGGTGAGACAGGCCTGCGGGTCGAGATCGACGAGCAGGACTCGGTGGCCGAGTTCGGCGAGTGCGGCGCCCAGCGAGGCCACGGTCGTGGTCTTGGCGACGCCGCCCTTCTGGTTGGCGATCGCGAGCGTTGTGGTGGTCATCGTGCCCCATCATGCCTGACCGCGCCAGGCGTGCGGCACAGGCATGCCGCACCGGCGCCGGCGGGGTGACTCAGCCAACTGTGCTCACGGTCGCAGCAGCTCGGGGGCGGGCCGACCCGAGTCGGCTGCAGCGGTGGCAGCCAGCTCCATGAGGCGCTGGAACTGGGCAGGGTCGGTGGTGTTGCACCCCAGACCGTGGTTCTTCTTCCCGGCTCCGTGGTAGTCACTGGATCCGGTGCGCACGAGCCCGAGGTCCTCGGCGATGACGCGCAGCTCGGCCCGGGCTCGGCTGTCGTGGTCCTGGTGGTCGACCTCCACGCCGACCAGTCCGAGGGCGGCGAGCTCCGCGATGTCGTCGCGGGTCATCCCCGACGGGTCGTGACGCCCCCAGGGGTGGGCGATCACGGTGACACCGCCCGCCTCCCCGACCAACCGGATCATCTCCGTCAGCGGCGCGGCGTAGCGGTCGACGTACGCCGGGCGCCCCGGACTCAGCAGCTCGTCGAAGGCCTGCTCGCGGTCACGCACCGCACCCATCGCGATCAACGCGTCCGCGACGTGAGGGCGGCCGGTGGCCGCGGCTTCGCCGGCCACGCGGCGTACGTCGGCGGCGGTGATCTCGTAGCCCAGGGCGTTGAGCCGATCGATGATCGCGGGGATCCGTGAGTTGCGGCCGTCGAGGATCCTCTGGAGTGCCACGACCAGCGGCTGGTAGGTCGGGTCGGGCAGGTAGCCGAGGAGGTGGACGCCCTGCCCGTTGTGCCGGGTGCTGATCTCCATGCCCCGCACCAGGGTCAGACCCACCTTCGCCGCCGCCTCAGCGGCCTCCGGCCACCCCTCGCTGGTGTCGTGGTCGGTCAGCGCCACGACGTCGAGGCCCGCTGCCGCCGCCTCATGGACCACCTCCGCCGGAGTGCGGGTGCCGTCGCTGGCACGGGAATGCGTGTGGAGGTCGATGCGCACCCCGGCAGCCTAGGCCATCCTCCCGATGCCCGGCGGTCGCCAGGGTCGTCCTGCGGTGGACCTGACCGGCCGGTCACCACCCGGGCGGCGGTCCACCGAAGGGCACGTCGAGCAGGTGCGCCCCCATGCCGGAGACGTCGGCCAGGGGCCAGTCACCGGTCAACAGGAAGACCGCCGATGCGGGACGCAGCACCAGCCACAGCCACCGCCCACCCGCCTCCCCTGCCACGACACTGCGGTCCAGGGACAGGTCGTGCTCTGCGGTGGAGACAGGCCACAGTGGCACCGGCTGGGAATCGAGCCGCACCCGCGCCGTGGGCCGGCTGGCGATGATCTCCGCCCCCGGATCGGAGTGCACGGTGCCCGCGCACCGGGCACCGAGGCCGGTCCCCGGCTCCTCACTCACCACCAGGACCTCCACCGGACCGTCGGGCTCGGTGCTTCCGGCAACCGAGACCATCGTCGCCCGGGCGCGGGCGTTGCCGCGCACGACGCCGAAGTCGGTGACCCGCCACCCTCCGGCCAACGGCCAGGGGAGGTACGTCGGGAAGTCCTCGGCGCGGCGCAGGTGGTCACCGAAGCCGTCGTAGGACGCGGCGTCGGGCGACCAGAGCGGCGGGACGTAGCCGTGGTGCTCGCAGCGCCAACCGTCCGCCGACTCGTCGAGTCGGTTGGCACACCGTGGGCAGCCGGCGATCAACGACACGCCTCAACGGTGCGGTGCAGGTGGGCGCGACGTCAAGGCTCCACCCCCGAACGGACTCAGCCGGGCTCAGGCGTTCCAGCGCAGCACCACCGCGGTCTCCCGCTCGAAGCCGAGCACCGAGACCGTGGACGTGTCGAGGCGGAGCAGCCTGCCGTCGGTGGCCGGGAGCCCCAGCCAACGCGCCGCCAGCACTCGGAGGGAGTGACCATGGGCGAACACCAGCGTGCGTCCCCGGACGGCGAGCGCCCGGCCGACAACACGGTCCAACCGGGAGCCCACCTGGTCCGCCGTCTCCCCACCGGGCACGGGATGCGTCCAGACGGTCCATCCGGGGGACGTGCGCCGGATCTCCGCCGTGGTCACGCCCTCGTAGTCGCCGTACTCCCACTCGACGAGGTCGTCGTCGAGCTCTGCGTCGGGGAACCCGGCCAGCTCCGCGGTGCATCTGGCCCGCTTGCGTGGACTGGTCAGCACCTGGTCGAACCGGGTGCCGGCCAGTCGGCCGCCGAGCCCCCGGGCCACCTCGACGCCGTGTGCGGTCAGGTCGAGATCGGTCACCGACGTGTGCCGTCCGGAGCGACTCCACTCCGTCTCGCCGTGACGGACCAACCACACCTCGCGTGCCTCGGCACTCTCCTCGGTCATGGCCTTCCTCTGCCTCTGAACGTCGCGGTGTCCATGGCGTCACTGTGCCATGGGGTCGGTGGCGAACTCGCCCAAGATCCCTCGACGGCGCCCCGTCCCGTGCGATGCTCACCGCCATGAGCACAGGTCCGGAGCCGACGCTGGCGCGTCGTGCCGTGGCGGCTGCCTTCCTGGCGCAGGGACTGGTGTTCATCAGCCTCACCACCCGGCTGCCCACGCTGCAGGATCGTTGGGATCTCGGCGAAGCCGCACTCAGCGGCCTGCTGCTGATGATGGTGCTGCTGGCCGGGGCCGGCTCGGTGGCCGCCGAGGTGGCTGCCAAGAGACGCACCAGCGCGACCGTCCTCCGGGTCGGTCTCCTGCTCGTCGCCGTGGCCGCGCCCGTGGTCGCGGTGTCCCCAACCTTTCCCTGGTTCGTCGTCGCCCTGGCGGCGTACGGCGTCGGGCTGGGCATCGTCGACGCTGCCAGCAACATGCAGGCGGTGGCCGTCGAGCACGCCTACGGGCGCCCCATCCTTCCGTCGTTCCACGGCGCATGGACCTTCGGTGGGCTCCTCGGCGCCGGCATCACTCTGGCCGTGGCCGGGACCTGGCCGGTGGTCGTGGTCGCGATAGTGCCGCTGCTGGTCATCGCCACTCCCCTGCTGCCGCGCGTCGGCGACCCGATGCCTGTCGACATCGACGTTCCGTGGCGTCCGATCGTGCTGGTCGGGCTCGGGATGGTGCTCTTCTACATGGTCGACACCGCCTCGATGACCTGGGGGCCGACGTACCTCGACAACACCTTCACCACACCCGAGCGCCTCGTGGCACTGGCCACGTTCCCCTACCTGTTGGCCACGCTGATCATGCGCCTGGCCGGCGACCCCCTGGTCGCCCGGTTCGGGCCGGTGGTGCTGCTGCGGGTCGGTGGGGTGCTGGCGGCCGCCGCCCTGGCCGTGGTCGTCTCGGCCCCGACCTGGCAGGTCGCTGTCCTGGGCTTCACCCTGGTCGGCCTCGGGGTCGCGGTGATCGCTCCCTTGAGCTTCTCGGCGGCCGCTCGGATAGCCGGGGGCGACGACGTGCCGGTGCACCTGCGCCAGGCGAGGGTGGATGCGGTGATCGGCCGGTTCAACCAGTTCAACTACGTGGGCGCGCTGCTCGGCTCGGTGCTCACCGGGCTGGTCGGGGCCGACAACCTGCGGTTCGGCTTCGCGGTGCCGATGGTGCTGGTGCTGGCCATCGTGCCGCTGGCCCGCGCCTTCCGGTGATCCTGCCTCCCGCGAGCCGGCACTTCGGTGGGCGAACGGCTCAGCGAGGAACCAACGCCCAGTAGTCGAGGTCGAGCAGGACTCCCTCGGCATACTTGCCGGCCTCGTTGCGCAGCGTCATCGACTCGTCGCGATCCTTGGTGGCCACCAGACGCAGGCGCAGGGCCCCCACACCCGGGGCCGAGGTCTCGGCCTTCTCCAGCACCTCGGACCATGCGTAGACGGTGTCGCCGGCGAACGCGGGGGCAGCGTGCGCGCCGGCGTTGATCGCCGCGATCAGCTGGGCATTGGCCAGCCCGTTGAACGACAGGGCGCGGGCCATCGAGATCACGTGGCCGCCGTAGACCAGGCGGGCACCGTCGGGACGCGCCTGCGTGTTGAAGTGCACCTTCGCGGTGTTCTGCCACAGCCTCGTGGCCACCATGTGCTCGGAGTCGGTGAGCGTGACGCCGTCGACGTGGTCGATCTTCTCCCCCACCGCGTAGTCGTCCCAACGGTGCGCCTCACCAGCGGCCGCGAAGTCGTAGTCCGAGAAGTCGAGGCCCTCGGGGATGACGAGGTCGCCCGCGGCGACCGAGTCGGCCAGCTCGGGCAACACGGTCTCGGGGGCGGGGGCGTCGTGGTCGCGCTTGTGCACCATCACCCAGCGGGCCCAGTCGAGAGCGACCTCTCCGCGCTGGTTGGTGGCCGTGGAGCGGACGTAGACCACGCCGCTCTTCCCGTTCGAGTTCTGCTTGAGCCCGATCACCTCGGACGTCGTACTCAGCGTGTCACCGGGGACGACGGGGCGGTGGAACCGGCACTCGGCGTACCCGAGGTTGGCCACCGCGTTGAGCGAGATGTCGGGAACCGTCTTCCCGAATGCGATGTGGAAGGCGATCAGCTCCTCGACCGGCGCGGGGTCGAGGCCGGAGGCCTTGGCGAACTCTGCCGAGGAGGGCACCGCGAAGCGGGTCGGGTAGAGCGCTCCGTACAGCGCCCGGTCCCCCTCGGTCACGGTGCGCGGCGTGGCGTGCCGGATCACCTGGCCGATGGAGAAGTCCTCGAAGAAGTTGCCCGGGTTGGTCTTGGTCATGGCGTCATGGTGCCGCACGCCGTAGCCACCCGGGCAACCGATCCCACGTCCCGGTCAGTCGCTGACCCTCACCACCCGCGCTCCACGCTCGGAGCCGGACCAGGCTCAGGCACCGCCCCCGCCGGCCTTGCGGCGGTGCATCTTTGGCGCGCCACCTTCGACCTCGGAGCCGTGCACCTTCTCGCGGGAGTGGGCATGGCCGTCACCCTCGGTCGGGTGCTGGGCGTTGTTCTTGCGGTCCAAGGCCTCGCGCATCTTCTCCTTGATGTCGGCGTTGGGGCCACTGGCATCGGTCATGATGTCTCCTCGCGTCGGTCGGACCACCACCTTGGCATCGATCGACGTCGGGGGCCAAGGGATTAGCCGGGCCGTCGTCCGGGTACTTTCTGCGCATGATCCGCACGAGGGCCGTCGGTGCCCTGTTCCTGCTTGCGCCGGCGTTGCTCGTCGGCGGCTGCTCGGCCGGCGACACCGGCCGCGACCTGGTCATGGGTCCGGCGGCCTCGATCGACGACTCCTCGAACGCGGCCCAGGACACGGAGACGCAGGATCCGCCGGACCCGTTGGCCACGCCGGAGCCCCCGGCGACCTCCGCGGAGCCGGCCACCGGCCGGATCATGTCCGGGAAGGGATACCAGTACTCCGCGCCGAAGAGCTGGGTGGACATCACCAAGCAGATGCGGGAGAGCGGGCAGAAGGTCGACACCGCGGTCGGTGCCGACATCACCGTCAGCACCACCGTGCGGGAGAACCTGAACGTCGTGCTGACCGACGTCCCCGGCGTGACCCTGGAGACCTACGAGCAGATCGCCCCCGAGACGCTGGCGTTCATGGTCAAGGACCTCGAGGTCTACGACCGTGCCGTCATCGCCGGCGACGAGGCCGTCCACGTGGGTGGATCGGCGACCGTCGGCGGGGTGGACTTCTTCTTCGAGCAGTTCGTCGTGGTCCGGGACGACACGATGTACGCCGTCTCCTTCGCCATCAATCTGGAGCGGTCGGACGAAGAGCGTCGCGCCGTCGTCGACTCGGTGCTGGCGTCCTGGAAATGGCCGTCCTGACCCCACCGGAAGGACATGGCACCACGAGCCGCAGAGAAAGCCTGAGAGAATTCGGACATGCATTCCATGAAACGACCCGCAGCCGCACTCGCCGCTGCTGTCCTCACCGTCACCGTGCTGGCCGGTTGCGGGGACGACGGGAAGAACTCCTCCGACGACGCCTCGGAGACCTCCACGCCCAGCCAGACACCCGGAGAGACGCCCAGTGAGTCCTCCGAGACACCCACGGCCACCGACTTCGGCACCCCGGCCAAGGGCGCGCGGATCAAGGGCAAGAGCTACACGTTCCGCGCACCGCAGTCCTGGACCGACATCACCACCAGCGCCCGCGGGGTGGAGAAGTCGATCGACAGCGCGGCCGCCGAGCCCACCAAGGCCGACGGCTTCCTCGACAGCGTCAACGTGACGTTCGACAAGGCCGCTGCGGGCACCACCCTCGACGACCTCGCCGCCTCCGTCCCCGACCAGCTGAAGGGCGTGGTGAAGAAGCTGGACGTCGCACCACGGGTCCGCATCGGCGACGTGGAGTCGTTGCACCACCGTGGCCTGCTCAGCGACGGGTCCACGAAGTACTACCTCGACCAGTTCGTGACGATCGCCGAGGACGGCACCATCACCGTCATCTCGTTCAACTTCTCCCCCGGTCTGAAGAAGGGGCCTCGCGAGGACGTCGTCAACAGCGTCCTGGCGAGCTGGAAGTGGGCCTCCTGAGCGCCCACTGACGGCGTACGACGCACGACGGCCCGGTCTCCCCGTGAGGGGAGCCGGGCCGTTTCGCGCAGGAGCTGGGTCAGCCCTTGAGCTTGTAGTCCTTGAGCAGCGACCGACCGATGATCATCTTCTGGATGTCGGAGGTGCCCTCACCGATCAGCATGAACTTGACCTCGCGCATCAGACGCTCGATCTCGTACTCCTTGGAGTACCCGTAGCCACCGTGGATCCGGAAGGAGTCCTCGACGACCTCGTTGGCGAACTCCGAGGCGACCATCTTCGCCATCCCGGCCTCGACGTCCATCCGCTGACCGGTGTCCTTCAGACGGGCGGCGCGCACCATCATCGTGTGCGCCGTCTCCACCTTGGTGGCCATGTCGGCCAACCGGAACAGCACCGCCTGGTGGTCGGCGATGATCTTGCCGAACGTCTTGCGCTGCTGGGCGTAGGCGATGCCCAGCTCGAACCCGCGCCACGCCAGGCCGCACGCCCGCGCAGCCACGTTGACCCGGCCCACCTCGACGCCGTCCATCATCTGGAAGAAGCCCTTGCCGGGCTCACCGCCAAGGATCTGCTCAGCACCGATCTGGTGACCCTCGAGGATCATCTCGGTGGTCTCGACACCCTTGTAGCCCATCTTCTCGATCTTGCCCGGCACCGTGACGCCCTGGGCCGTCTCGCCGAAGCCCGGGGTCTTCTCCACCAAGAAGGTGGTCATGTTCTTGTAGACCGACTCGGCACCCTCGTCGGTCTTGGTCAGCACCGCCACCAACGTCGACGTACCACCGTTGGTCAGCCACATCTTCTGACCCGTGATGCTGTAGGAGCCGTCCTCCTGCTTGGTGGCCTTCGTCGAGACCGCCGAGACATCGGATCCCAGACCGGGCTCGGACATCGAGAACGCGCCGCGGACCTCGCCGGTGGCCATCTTCGGGAGGTACTTCTGCTTCTGCTCATCGGTGCCGTGCGTCATCAGCAGGTAGGCCACGATGAAGTGGGTGTTGATCACACCCGACACACTCATCCAGCCGCGGGCGATCTCCTCGACCACCAGCGCGTAGGTCAGCAGCGACTCACCCAACCCACCGAACTCCTCGGGGATCGTGAGCCCGAAGATGCCCAGCTCCTTGAGCCCCTCGATGATCTCGGTCGGGTACTCATCGGCGTGCTCCAGGTCATTGGCGACCGGGATGATCTTGGCGTCGACGAACTGCCGGACAGTCTTCAGGATCTCTTCCTGGATGTCGGTCAGACCCTCGGTCTCGCAGAGGCGTCCCATCTTGCTTCCTTTCAACGTGACTCCGGTCAGGGCCACAGCGTCGTGGCCCTGACCGGGTTCATTGGTGAGTTCGGGCGACTGGTCAGTACTCCCAGTCACTCGGCGGCGTCAGCTCGGGTTCCGGCTTGGCCGCGTTCCAGGCCGTGTCGGAGCGCAGCATCGTCGAGGCGCGGTAGGGGATGTACTTGGCGAGGTACGAGTGGCTGTACCAGATCGAGTCGAAGTTGCGGTTCCAGTCCTTGAACAGGCTCGACCCCATCAGGCGCACGATGATCTCGTCGCCACGCAGCCCGGCGTTGCCCCAGTTGCTGGAGCCGGTGAACACCGCGTTGGAGTTGTTGCGCCCCGCGTAGTTGCCCGAGACCAGCAACACCTTGTGGTGTCCGTAGAGGTCGATCTCACCGTCGTAGTCGGTGTCGTACCCGGCCACGTGGACGGGGATGTAGCCGCGCGCCGTCCTGGTGGCGAAGACGTTGCGCGTCTGCCGGTCGGCCCAGCTGTACCAGATGCGGATGTCGCATCCTTGGGCGAAGAGCTGGCGGGTCTTCTTGGCCAGCCAGACACCGCGCTTGCCGGAGATCGTGTGCATGGCCACGCGCACCTTGGTGCGGCCCCGGCCGTTGCCCGTGCTGCGGGAGGCGCCGGTGCACCTGATCTTGCGCATCTCCCGCATCTGCGGGTCGTTCTTGACGTTCCAGTTCGGCAGCGGCAGCACTTCGAGCTGCCACATGCCCGCCTGCTTGATGTAGTGCTGCTTGCGGGCCGGCAGCGCACGGTCGGCCTTCAGCTGGCGATAGAGACCGAGGAAGTCGCGGTACATGTTCGGCTTGTTCCACACGGTGTACAAGTCGTTGTGCTGGTTGACCGCGGCGTTGGCGGTGAAGTTGAAGGAGCCGGTCATGACGACGTTCTTGACCGTGCCGGTGTAGCCGAACAGAACCATCTTGGTGTGCAGGTTCTCAAAGGTGGCCCGGCAGCTGCCGACGCAGATGTGGTACCAGGACGGCTTGCGACGGTTGGTGCCCAGGGCGCTCTTGAGCTTGCGCATCGCGCCGTTGATCTGGTGGTTGTTCAGGATCACCTGCACGCGCACGCCGCGCTTCTTGGCCCGGATCAGGGCGTCGGTCAGCGGCATCCGGTCGAAGGAGAAGAGTGAGATCCGGATGTAGGAGCCCTTGTGGGCATGGTTGATGCCCTGAAGGATCTGGTTCTCGATGCGCCACATGTCTGCTTTGGTGGAGCGCGCGTGGTTGAAGGTGGCCCCGTAGACCGGCCGCCAGCCTGCCGCCCGCTGCTCTTGTGATGCTGTTACGTTCGTGGCTGCCCCCGCTGCCGGTGCTGACTGAGCCGGGGCGGCAACAGCGCCGCCGCCCAGCATCACGACCAGAATCGAGAGAGCTCCAATGATGGCTCTCAACGTCTTTCCCTTCTCCAAGTGGATCTGCGCATGAACTTCGGAACGCTAACACGTGGCTCCGGGTCCGGAGCGCTTCTCTCAAGAGCCTCGCGTGCCCTGGTGAGCGATCTCACCTCGGTCATCAGATTCGCGATCGTCTGGGCCGCGACGTCGAGGACCTCTCCGTCGCTGACCTCGCCCGGATGACGCAGGCCGCCCAGGTCGCCCGGTTCGAGGAGCTCGAGGTCGCCGACCACGTCGTACTCGCCCCGGCGCAGCAGATCGATCGAGTGCCGGGCACGTCGGTGCAGCTCGTCGAGCATGGCGTCGCCGGGACGGAAGCGCTCCCCGGTCGACGGCAGGACGGTGCCCATCGCCAGGTAGCCGCGGATCCAGCGGCCCCGGTTGCCGGCGGACGAGAAGTCGACCAGGCGGCCGTTGACCCGCCGGAGCAGCTCGGCCTCGACCAGGCCCAGGGAGCGGTTCGAGGGCTTCTCGAGGATCTCCATGCCCTCGGGGTCCACGCCGACGACGGCGGCGAAGCGGTGCCACAGCTCCCCCGGCTCGGCGCGACCGACGGCGACCGGCAGCACGTGCACACGGGCAGGATCCACCACGCCGCCCCACCGTTGCAGGACGTCGGCGAGGTCGAAGGCGCCCCACCCCCACTCGTCGTGCGGGTCGTAGTCCGGGTTCGGCGGCCAGTCGTCGATGGCCAGGTCGCCGCCGTTCTTGACCCATTCCTGCCAGTACGACGTACCGAGGGTGACGAGGTCGCGCGCGGTCAGGACGACGTGGAGCTCGGCGTCGGGGAAGGAGTCCACGGCCCGCTGCACGTGCTCGGGCGCGGCAGCCCCGAAGAACTCGTGACTGATGACCACGTCGCCCTCCCAGGCCTGCGCCTCGTCGACGAGGTCCTGCCAGGGCGCGGTGACGTCACCGGAGCGCCTGGCCAGCTTGGGGTCGTCGCGAAGGTCGAGGGAGGCGAGGAGGTGACGGCGCCGATGACGCCCCGGGAGCAGCAGCCCACGCGAACCGAGCAGCTCCTTGTTGGCCCACATGACGTCCTGCAGGTAGGTCGTGCCCGTCTTGGGCAGACCGATGTGCAGGAAGACCCGACGGGTCATTGCTCAGGGTCGCTCACACTGTCGTGGTAGCGCTGGAGCGCCTCGGCGACCCGGGCCTCGTCACGCTCGGAGAGTGGGACCAGCAACTCCATCACCACGTCGGTCAGCTCGGCCAGGCGGAGGTTGATCTGACGACACTCCTGGACCTCCGCCTCGAGGGCGGAGAGCCGCCGGGCCGTGCCGGTGCGGTCGCGGTAGCGACGCGCGACGTCCTTCAGCTTGTCCACGTGATCACCAATCTGCTGATGGGAGTTCCGGCGGCAGTGGATCCTGCCGCCGCGGTGCCGCCGTCGTCGAGCTCGACCAGGTCGGCACGCTCGATCACCCTGCCTCCGGTCGCGGCGACCTGTCGGAGCAGAGCGGTGAGGTCGAGCGGCGAGACCCCGAACCGGCGGTCACCGGTCGAGGGGCCGGTCTGGACCTGGAGGTGGAGGCGCCCGCTGCGGCCGGTCACCATGCGCGCCAGCCGGAGCAGGCTGAGTCGCCCGAAGTCGTCGGTCGTGTCGGCGACGTGGCGGGCCAGCACGACCCGCGGGCCGGGCTCCCGCGAGAGCTGGGCGCCCGTCGCGAGCACCGATCTGAGCTCGGTCAGGTTGGCCCACTGGAAGGTCACCGGCAGACCCGCCTCACGGGCGCGCCGGGCTTCGCGACGGAAGCCGCGGGCCGCGTAGTCGAGGCCCCAGGTGGTGACCCCGCGACCGGCCAACCAGGCGGCGTCGCGTCCCGTGCCGCACCCGATGTCGACGGCGGTCACCATGTCGGGCTCACGCTCGGCCACCCAGTGCACGAACGCGGACTCGTTCGGGTGCTCCTCGGCGACCTTGGCCGGTCGGCCGTAGTACCGGTCCCAGACCCGCTCGCGACCGACGCGGGTGCCGCGGAACCAGCCGTTGAGCCGGCGCACCGTCGAATGCGGCGTCTCGAACTTGTACGCCGGGTCCGGGACCCGCCAGCTCGGGCCGTACATCGCCTCGAGCAGGTGATCAGGCTGGGCCGGGGCCGGGAAGGGGCGCCCCTCGAACTCGATCTCCGTGGTCGGGAAGATCCAGTCAGCCCGGAAGGGATGACCCACCTCGCCCATGAGATAGAGGAGCCCGTCCCGCAGGAAGCCGCCGAAGACGTCGAGACCACGCACGGCGCCGTCCGACTCGGTGACCAGCACCTTGAACGCCAGACCGCTGTAGCGGGTGACCGGATAGCCCATCGCGGTCAGGGCACGTTGCAGCCGGAAGCTCTCCAGAATGGCGTCGGCCGGTTGGTCGTGACGACTCACGTAGCCCAGGTCGGCGTCGGAGTCGTGGCCGATCAGACCGCCCTGCCGCACCGCCCCCAGCAGGGTGCCGTAGGCCATGAAGGCCTCCACGCCGGCCTCGGCCAGGGCGTCGACCACGGAGCGCATGGAGTCGAGCAGCGGCTGGGTGTGCTCGGCGCTGCGGCTCTCGAAGAGGCGGGAGAGCCGGTTGCTCTTGTCGAGCCCGAGGGGGTGCCCGTCGGCGTCCTCGACCCGGATCCGGCCGGAGCCGGCGCCGAGGCGGATCTCGGCGGAGAAGAGCTCCTCGTCATTGACGTGGTCGACCAGCGCCAGCGTCGTCGTACCGTCGAGGAACCGGCGCAGCGCGTCGGGCCAGCGGGCCAACAGCTCGCGACCGTCGGCGACGGTGTCGCGGCGGGACCAGAAGGACCAGACCCGGCGGCCGTCGAACTTCACGTCGATGGCGCGGTCCTGGCGCCCGCGCATGCGGATTCCGTCGTCGGACACGGTGACGTCACGGATCACGGGAGCGGTCGCCTTCACCGGCACTCCTCCCTCGACGGGGTCGTCTCTGTGTGCCCGCCCATGCTACGCATCCCAGTCGTTGGCCCGGCGGAGTCCCTGAGCTGCCTGCGCGACGAGGTCGTCCAGCTTGGAGGCGCGAGGCCCGACGTCGACGCCCGCAGCGGACTCGAGGTGGTCGAGCACCGCCGTCGTCGCTCGGCGCACCTCGTCGTCGGGGACCGAGGCCGCCTTGCGCGGCTGGTCGGAGAAGGTGGTGGGCACGGGCAGGTCGTCGAGTCTGCCGTAGAGCTCGAAGCGGGAGTCGGACATCGCCTCACGCAGCTGCTGGTTGAGCGTGGCGGCGTACTCCGCGGCGCGCCGGTCCAGCGCCGGACGGCTCTCCTCGGCGCGCAGTGGAGCCAGCACGTCGCGGGCCAGGGCGCGCATGCCGACCCGGTACGTGCGCGGGGGCACGTCGGCCAGGTGCGAGTTCACCCGGCGCAGGAAGTCGCAGGAGCCGAAGCCCAGCGAGGTGTTGTCGTGGACGTCGTCGAGGTCGACTCCGCTGCCGTCGAACCCGGCGGCGGCGCAGAACCGGTCCCACAGCTCCTCCCGGGGCGCGTCCGGCGGCGGCACGGTGACGATGTGGGTGGTCGCGATGCCGTGGGCGGTGCTCCACCGCTCCAGCATCGGCGTGATGTCCTGCGCGCGGTGGAAGGTGCGGTGGGCCCGCGAACGGGTGACCCGCCGGCTGCGTGACGGTTCGATCCGGCGCAGGTAGTCGGGCCAGGGCTCGTCACCGAAGTTGCGGGTGTAGGTCTGCCACTGGGCAGGGATGACCCGCGACTGGTCGCGCACGGTCAGGATGACCTCGATCCTGGCGCCGGAGTTGCGCAGGGGGTTGAGGAAGGGGCCCATGTGCCGGTCGGAGGCGAAGCTGAGGAACTCCATCGAGACGACCGCGGTCTGGCCGGCCTCCATCCGCGCGACGGGTTGCACCAGGGAGCGCCACTTGCGCTTGTTGCGACCGGGCTGCTTGGGCAGGTTCAGCACGTCACGAACCGCGCGGGACTGCACCCCGAAGCTGCTGCCGAGGAAGATCGCACCTCGTTCGGCCAGCATCTCCTGGTTGTTGCCGAGCACGGACTGGACGAAGCTCGTTCCTGTCTTCATGGCACCGATGTGCAACACGATCCGGCCCGTCATCGCCACCCTTCCTCTGCTCGACCTGCACCCTCCGTGCGGGTCCGCGCGCAAGGTATCAC
Organism: Nocardioides jensenii JCM 1364 = NBRC 14755; assembly: GCF_001552535.1. Classification (GTDB taxonomy): domain Bacteria; phylum Actinomycetota; class Actinomycetes; order Propionibacteriales; family Nocardioidaceae; genus Nocardioides; species Nocardioides jensenii. The sequence continues at coordinate 28,716 of NZ_BCRJ01000069.1, forward strand.
CGGCCGAACCCGGGTGGACATCCGAGGCGACACGCCCCGCCGAGGTGTCGGGAACGCCCGCGAAGAGCCGTTTTGCCTGACATGCTGACGCCTACGTGCCCAGATGAAGTCGAACTGTAAGGAGGGCACGCATGCGGCTGGCCCGGCTCTCAACGTGGCGTACCCACCCTCGCATCCTTCTCGGAGCCGGCCTTGCGCTCGTGCTGATCGCGGTTGTGCTCCACGTCGCCTCACCCTTCGGAGGCGACGACAACGACGGCGAGGCCAGTCTGTCCCAGGCCGCCCGCACGCCGGTCTCGAACGGCGCCACCCAGTTCCGCATCGCTTCGTTCAACCTCCTCGGCGCCGGCCACACCAGACCGGGCGGCGACCGGCCAGGTTGGGCCTCCGGCGAACAGCGCATGGTCTGGTCGGTGCGACTCATCCGTGAGCAGAACCTCGACCTGATCGGGTTCCAGGAGATGCAGGACCCCCAGTTCAAGAAGTTCCGGGCCCTGACCGGCGACGAGTACGGCATCTATCCCGGTGACGAGCTCGGCCCCGCCGCCATGCACAACAGCATCGCCTGGCGCCGCGACACCTGGGAGGTCGTGCAGAAGAAGTGGGTGCACCTCCCCTACTTCGGCGGCGACCTGATCCGCATGCCCTACGTGCAGCTGCGCCACGTGAAGACCGGCCAGCTCGCGTGGTTCGCGAACTTCCACAACCCCGCCAACGCCCGCGGTGACGCCCGCAAGTGGCGGATCAAGGCCACCAACATCGAGATCGACCTGGCCAATCGACTGCGCGCGAACTATCCCGGCCAGCCGGTGCACTTCACCGGCGACATGAACGAGCGCGAACTGTACTTCTGCCCGGTCTACCGTCGTACCGCCCTGAGGTCCGCCAACGGTGGCTACTTCACCGGCTCCACCTGCCACCCGCCCAAGCCGATGCCGGTCGACTGGATCTTCGGCTCCGGACCGACCCGGTTCACCGGCTACGTGGCGCTGCGCAGTGCGCTGGTGCGCAAGACCACGGACCACCCGTTGGTGATCAGCGATGCCAGCATCCCGCCGGTGAACGCCCAGTCGAGCGGTGTCACCCGCGTCGTGGTGCTCAGCGTCCAGGGTCTGCGACCCGACATGCTCACCGAGCTGGCCCAGGCCAACGCACCGGGCATCCCCTACTTCATGCAGGGCGGCGCCTCGACACTCAACGCGCGCACCGTCTACACGCGCACCACCCAGCTGCCCAACGCCACCTCCATGATCACCGGCCGCTCGGTCACCGCGAAGTTCGGCGGCCATGGCGTGGGCGGCAACAACGACACCGGCGGCACCATCGCCCAGTCGGCGGGCCACTACGTCGACAGCGCCTTCGGAGTGGCCCACGACTTCGGCTACTCGACCGCGCTCTACGCCCAGGACCCCGACATGGCCATGATCCGCAGGTCGTACGACGACCGCCACGGCGGCCTCGACCGCGAGGCCAGGAGCAACGGCCGCGACAAGATCTCCACCTACGAGCGAAGCAGGAGCAGCGCTCTCCTGGTGCGTGACCTGACCCGCAAGCTGGCCACCTCGCCTGCCCGGTTCTCCTATCTCCAGCTGAGCGACCTCTACACCGTGGGCCACAAGTACGGCTTCATGTCGGCGCGCTACAAGACGTCGGCGCGGCGGGTCGACGAACTCGTGCGCCGGATCCGGGTGGCGATCAACAGGTCCTCCACGCTCAAGGGACGCACCCTGGTCGTGCTCACCTCCGAGCACGCCGGCTATCGACGCACGAACACCAACCCGGCCGCCCTGCGCAACCACCAGGTCCCGTTCGTGGTGTGGGGCCCGTCGGTGCCTCGCGGTGCCGACCTCTACGCGATCAACCCCGCGTTGGCCGACCCGGGCCGGACCCGACCCGGCTACAACCAGACGCAGCCGGTGCGCAACAGCGACGCCGCCAACCTGGTGATGACCGCGCTGCGTCTCCCGTCGATCCCGGGCAGCAACCTGAACCGTGGCCAGACTCTGAACGTGTTCGGCGGTCCGTGAGCCCGATTCGGGCTCTCGGCCGATACGGTGGGGTCTCGTGAGCACCACCCCCTCCCGCGTCTTCGTCGCCCGCCTGGTCGGGCTGCCGATCTTCGACCCCCAGGGCGACCAGGTCGGCAAGGTGCGCGACCTGGTGGTGGCCCTGCGCACCGAGGCGAACCAGCCGCGCGTCCTCGGTCTGGTCGCCGAGGTCTTCGGCCGTCGGCGCATCTTCGTCCCGATGACCCGCGTGACCAACATCGATGCCGGGCAGGTCTACACCACCGGGCTGCTGAACATGCGCCGCTTCCAGCAGCGCCCCACCGAGACCCTGGTGATCGGGCAGATGCTGGATCGCACCGTGCGGGTGGTCGGCTCCGAGGTCACCGGCGAGGTCTACGACGTCGCGATGGAGCAGGCCCGCAACCGCGACTGGGTGCTCAGTCGCATCGCACTCCAGGAGCCCGGCCGAGGGTTCCGGCGCAAGGGCCAGACCCACGTGCTGGAGTGGAGTGAGGTCAGCGGGCTGACCCGCACCGAGGACTCCCAGGGCGCCACGCAGCTGCTGGCCACGCTGAACGAGATGCGCCCGGCCGACGCGGCCAGTGTCATCCACGACCTTCCCAAGGAGCGGCGCAGCGCGGTCATCGCCGAGCTCGACGACGAACGCCTCGCCGACGTCCTCGAGGAGCTCCCGGAGGAGGACCAGGTCGAGATCCTGGAGCACCTCGACTCCGAGCGGGCCGCCGACGTCCTCGAGGAGATGTCCCCCGACGACGCCGCCGACCTGATCGCCGATCTCCCCCCGGAGACCGCCGCCCAGCTGCTCGAGCTGATGGAGCCCTCCGACGCCGAGGACGTCAAGCGGCTGATGTCCTACGCCGAGCACACCGCCGGCGGCATGATGACCGTCGAACCGGTGATCCTCCCGCCCGACGCGACCATCGCCGAGGCTCTTGCCCACGTGCGCAACCCCGACCTGACCACCTCGTTGGCCGCGCTGATCTACGTGTGCCGCTCTCCTCTCGAGCCGCCCACCGGCCGACTTCTCGGTGTCGCGCACATCCAACGACTGCTCCGCGAACCCCCCTCGACCCTGGTCGCCGCCGCACTGGACAAGACCCTCGACCCGTTGCGACCCGAGATGGGCATCGACGCGGTGGCCGCTCATCTGGCCGCCTACAACCTCGTGGCCGCTCCCGTGGTCGACGAGGACGGGCGGCTGCTCGGCGCGGTCACCGTCGACGACCTGCTCGACCACATGCTCCCGGAGAACTGGCGGGAGCAGGCACCACGCACGGGGGTGAGGCATGGCTGAGCGCAGGACCCGTCTCGACACGCCCCGCGAACTACGCCGACCGCTGGTCCGGCGGCCGTCGTACGACTCGGAGGTGTTCGGCGTCTTCGCCGAGCAGTTCGCCCGGTTCATGGGCACCGCCCGCTTCCTGATCTACATGACCCTGTTCGTGGTGGTGTGGATCGGCTGGAACGCCCTGGCGCCCTCATCGGTGCGGTGGGACGACTACCCCTACATCTTTCTGACCCTGATGCTCAGCCTGCAGGCGTCGTACGCCGCTCCCCTGATCCTGCTCGCGCAGAACCGGCAGGAGACCCGTGACAAGGTGATCGCCGAGCAGGACCGCCAGGCCAACGCCCGCGCCCACGCCGACATGGAGTTCTTGGCCCGCGAGGTCGCGTCGTTGCGCATGGCCGTCGGCGAGGTCGCCACGCGCGACTTCCTGCGATCCGAGCTGCGCAACCTCGTGACCGACCTGGAAGAGCTCGCCAGCGGTGGCCCGGAGGAGGAATCCCCCGATCCCGAGGACGGGACCGAAATCGTTGAACCTCGGAGCACCACGTAGTCTTGGGGATCATGAGCACCCCCACGATCGAACAGGTCAATGCCGCCCTGGCAACCGTCAACGACCCGGAGATCAAGCGCCCGATCACCGAGTTGAACATGGTCGACCGTGTCGAGATCGGTGACGACGGCAACGTCTCGGTGACCGTGCTGCTGACCGTGGCCGGCTGCCCCCTCAAGGACACCATCACCCGCGACGTGACCGCCGCTGTGACCCGGGTGTCGGGCGTCACCGGCGTCGACCTCGAGCTGGGCGTGATGACCGCTGATCAGCGTGCGGGCCTGCAGGAGGTCCTCCGCGGTGGCCAGGCGCAGCGCGAGATCCCGTTCGCGCAGCCCGGCTCGCTGACGAAGGTCTACGCGATCGCCTCCGGCAAGGGCGGGGTCGGCAAGTCGTCCGTCACCGTGAACCTCGCCCTCTCACTGGCCAAGCAGGGCCTGAAGGTCGGCGTCCTCGATGCCGACATCTACGGCCACTCGGTGCCGGCCATGCTGGGGGTGGGCGACGCCCGCCCCACCCAGGTCGAAGACCTGATCATGCCGGTGCCCACGCCCTCCGGCGTCTCGGTCATCTCGATCGGCATGCTCAAGCCCAAGCGCGAGCAGGTGGTGGCCTGGCGCGGCCCCATGCTCGACCGGGCCCTGGTGCAGATGCTCTCCGACGTCTACTGGGGCGATCTCGACGCGCTCCTCCTCGACCTGCCCCCCGGCACGGGCGACGTGGCCATCTCGCTGGGCCAGCACCTCCCCAACGCGGAGGTGATCGTGGTGACCACCCCGCAGGAGGCCGCCGCCGAGGTCGCCGAGCGGGCCGGGACGATGGCCTCGATGATGCACCAGCGCGTCGTCGGCGTGATCGAGAACATGAGCTACCTCGCCTGCCCGCACTGCGCCGAGGAGGGCAAGGACCACCGGCTCGAGATCTTCGGCTCCGGAGGTGGCGACCGCGTCGCCGCGACCCTCTCGGCGCGCTTCGGGTACGACGTCCGCGTGCTGGGCCGGATCCCGCTCGACGTGTCCCTGCGTGAGGGCGGCGACTCGGGCAAGCCCATCGTCGAGGCCGACCCGACCGCACTGGCCGCGCAGGAGCTGACCCGCATCGCCGAGGATCTCTCCGGCCGGGGTCGCGGACTGGCCGGCATGCAGCTCGGACTGACGCCCTCCAGTCGGTTCTGACCCGTGTTCGACATCGGCCTCGCCGAGATGGCGGTCATCGCCCTGGTGGCGGTGCTGGTGTTCGGACCCGACAAGCTGCCCGATCTCGCCCGGCAGGCCGGTCGCTTCATCCGGCAGATGCGCACCTATGCGAACGCGGCCCGTGATGACCTGCGCAACGAGCTCGGGCCTGAGTTCGCCGACCTCGAACTGCGTGACCTCGACCCGCGCACCATCGTGCGCAAACACCTCGCCGAGGCCATGGCCGACGACGCCGAGGTCGAGACACCAGCTGGGCAGCGCGCTCTGGCGATCGGCGAGCTTCCGCCGTACGACGTCGACGCGACCTGACCGCTGTCCGCGCCCTCCGAGGGCGTGTGTGGGGGCCAGCAGCCGACCCCGTGCCCAGTCAGGCCCGCGTGTGCACGGCCGCGATGCTCTCGAAGGCGCACAGCAGGACCTCGCGTCGCTCGCCGGTGACGGCTTCGACGAAGTCCCTGCCCACCCGGACCGGCACCGCGTCGTACTGACTGCCGTCGACCAGACGCACGCAGCAGCGCTCCTGTGACTCACTGATCCGGCGCAGGGCCGACCCGAAGCCGAGTCGTGCGGTCACCGGCCAGGCGTCACGTGGCACCGAGCGGGGCGAGACGCCCTGCGCGGTGAGGAGCGCCGGCAGACGGATGATCCACTCCTGGCTGCCCGACTCGAGCAGGCACCAGTCGGCGGCGACTCGCACCAGGCGCCCCCGGACTGCGCCGAGACCGGCCACCCGGAGAGTGAGCGCGGAGCCGATGCTGGCCATGAGCCGGCCGGCCGCCTCGACCCCGGCGTACTCGGCCCGGGCCCGGTCGGCGACCTCCAGCTGACGCTCGGCGTCGAAGGCCGCGACGGCCTCGCCCTCGAGGTCGTCGAAATAGGCGAAGAGGTCTGCCTCCCAGGTCATGGCCTCGACCCTTCCGGGCCGGTCTCGGCCTGTCAACAATCGTCACCTGTGGAGAAACAGTTGACAGGACATTCCAACAGACGTTCACTGAAGCAAACGCAAGCAAACGAAAGCTTCAGAGATGACTCGGGTTCTCTACGCAGCGCCGTCAGCCGCTCGTTGCCTGCTGGTCTGGGCAGCGGTGACCGCCGCTGCGGTCGGCGCGCTCGCCTTCCTCGCCCCCGACCTGGGCCGGGTCACGGCCCTGACCGACCCGGCCGAGCTGGCAGCGGTCCCGTTCGACGACGCGCTGGTGGTGCTGGCCGTGGTCGCCCTGGCCGCCTGCGTCGTCTGGTGGTGGGCGACGGCCTCCCTCGCCGTGCTCGAGGCCGCCACCAGCATCCGCTGCTCGGGGTGCCCTCGCCTCCTGCGCCGTGCCGTGCTGCTGGCCTGTGGCGTCACCCTCGCGTCGGGGCTCTCCCCCGCCGTCGCCGAGCAGACCGCCGGTCAACCACCCCTCCCCGACCCCGGGCACTCGCTCATCGCCGGGCTCCAGGTGCCTGACCGGGCACCCACGGTCGCGACCCAGGTGCCGGGTGCACGGCCCGCGACCGCCCGGGTGAGGTCTGGGGACTCGCTGTGGCTGATCGCTGCACGCACCCTGCCTGCCCGGGCCCCGATTTCCCGGATCGACGCCCAGTGGCGCCGGATCTGGCACAGCAACCGGGTCACGGTCGGCGACGACCCCGACCTGATCCATCCGGGCACACGCCTGCGCCTGCCACCGCCCACCCCCACCCGACCGTCCAAGGAGAAGTGATGTCGACAACCCCCAACAATGTCCGGCCCCTGGTCAGTCCGCGTCAACCCGTGGAGGCGGCCGGTGTGAGCTTCCAGGGCACCCTCGCCCTCGACCTGGACCGCGACCTGGAGCCGCCGTGGGCGCCGGACCAGCCGACCCGACGCGGGGCGGACGTGGTCGCCGTCTCCGCGCCGACCCGTCACGATCTCCATCGATGGATCGTCACGTTCGCCCAGGCGTGCGTGGAGGTGATCGGCGGGGACCGCCCCGCCTCACAGCTGATCCGCTGGACCTCGCCCCAGGTGCACACCGAGGTCGCCTATCGCGCGGGCGTCGTGGCCCGTGCCGGGGTGCACGCCGCAGGTCACGGGCGTGGTCGCCGCCCCACCGTGCGATCCCAGGTCCAGACAGTGCACACCTGCTTCCTCGCCGAGGACATCGTCGAGTTCTGTGTGCGGGTCAAACACGGCGAACGCAGTCGTTGCCTGGCCGGCCGTCTCGACGTCGTCGCCGCGCGCTGGCAGTGCACCGCCCTGGAGTTCGGTTGATCACGCAGCTCGACAGACACGTCCGTGGATTGCCGTCACCTGGTGACGGCAATCCACGGAACAAGCACGCTGCAACCCGTCTCAGCCGTTGACGCGCGTGGTCAGGCCGGTCGGCCCGCCCGGTGCACCGTGGCACTTCTTGTACTTCTTGCCCGAGCCACAGGGGCAGTCGGCGTTGCGGCCGATGTTGGCGAACGGATCGTCGACGTCGGTGGTGACCGTGCCGCCCGAGACCTCTGCCTCGCCGTCCTCGGAGGGGCCGGTGTAGGACAGGTTCGTCGGTGACTTCGGCGCCTCGAGCCCCTTCGCGATGATGCGTGGGACCTCGTGCACGTGGGTCGGCTCCTCGACGTCGGCCTCGACCGTGTCGGCCTCGACGATCTCGTCGGGCTCGACGTCCTCCTCGACCTCGACCTCGAGGTTGAACAGGAAGCCGACGGACTCCTCCTTGATGCCGTCCATCATGGCCTGGAACATGTCGAAGCCCTCGCGCTGGTACTCGACCAGCGGGTCGCGCTGGGAGTAGGCCCGCAGGTAGATGCCCTCGCGCAGGTAGTCCATCTCGTAGAGGTGGTCACGCCACTTCCGGTCGAGCACCGAGAGGACCACGCGACGCTCGAGCTCGCGCATGTTCTCCTCGCCGACCAGCGCCTCGCGTTCGTCGTACGCCTTCTGCGCGTCCTTCTGCAGCATCGTGGTGAGCTCGGCGCGAGACATGGCGGCACGACCGCCCGCCCCGTCCTCGATGTCGGAGAGCTTGAGGCTGACCGGGTAGAGCTGCTTGAGGGCGGTCCAGAGCGCGTCGAGGTCCCACTCCTCGGCAAAGCCTTCGGTGGCACCTGCGACGTACGCCTCGATGACGTCGTCGACGAACGTGCGCATCTGCTCTTCGAGGTCGGCGCCCTCGAGGACCTCGCGACGCTCTCCGTAGATCACGTGGCGCTGGCGGTCCATCACGTCGTCGTACTTGAGGACGTTCTTGCGGGACTCGAAGTTCTGCGACTCGATCTGGCCCTGGGCGTTGGCGATGGCGCCGGTGACCCGCTTGTTCTCGATCGGCACGTCGTCGGGCACCTTGAGCATGGTGAGCACCCGGTCGACCCAGTCTGACTTGAACAGGCGCATCAGCTCGTCCTGGAGCGACAGGTAGAAGCGGGACTCACCCGGGTCACCCTGACGGCCGGAACGACCACGCAGCTGGTTGTCGATGCGGCGGGACTCGTGGCGCTCGGTGCCGACGACGTAGAGCCCGCCGGTCGCCTTGACCTCGTCGTGCTCGGCCTTGACCTGCTCCTTGATGCGGGCCAGAGTCGGCTCCCACTCGGCCTCGTACTCGGCCGAGGTCTCTCCCTGGGGCTCGAGGCCCTTCTTGCGCAGCTCCTCGTCGGCGAGGAACTCCACCGAGCCGCCGAGCATGATGTCGGTGCCTCGACCGGCCATGTTGGTGGCCACCGTGACCGCACCCTTGTGACCGGCCATGGCCACGATGCGCGCCTCGTCGGCGTGTGCCTTGGCGTTCAGCACGCTGTGCGGGACGTTCTTCTTCTTCAACAGCCCCGAGAGCAGCTCGGACTTCTCGACGGAGACGGTGCCGACCAGCACCGGCTGGCCGTTGTTGTGGCGTTCGACGATGTCGTCGCACACCGCGAGGTACTTGGCCTCCTCGGTGCGGTAGACGAGGTCGGCCTGGTCCGCACGGAGCATCGGCTTGTTGGTCGGGATCGGCACCACGCCGAGGTTGTAGATCTTGTCGAACTCGCTGGCCTCGGTCATCGCCGTACCGGTCATGCCGGAGAGCTTCTTGTAGAGACGGAAGTAGTTCTGCAGGGTGACCGTGGCGAGCGTCTGGTACTCCTCGCGGACGGTCACGCCCTCCTTGGCCTCGATCGCCTGGTGCAGGCCGTCGTTGTAGCGACGGCCGGCCAGCATGCGCCCGGTGTGCTCGTCGACGATGAGCACCTCGCCGTCCATGACGACGTACTCCTTGTCCTTGCGGAACAGCTCCTTGGCCTTGATGGAGTTGTTCATGAAGGAGATCAGCGGGGTGTTGACCGAGTCGTAGAGGTTGTCGATGCCGAGGTGGTCCTCGACCTTGGTGATGCCGGGCTCGAGCACGGAGATGGTGCGCTTCTTCTCGTCGACCTCGTAGTCGACGTCGAGCGTCATCGTCCGCGCGATCTTGGCGAACTCGGCGTACCAGCGGACCTCGTCCTGCGTGGGGCCGGAGATGATCAACGGGGTCCGGGCCTCGTCGATGAGGATCGAGTCGACCTCGTCCACGATCGCGTAGCCGTGGCCGCGCTGGACGCAGTCCGCGATGTCGGAGGCCATGTTGTCGCGCAGGTAGTCGAACCCGAGCTCGTTGTTCGTGCCGTAGGTGATGTCGCAGTTGTAGGCCTCGCGACGCTCGGCGGGACGCATCGACGGGAGGATCACGCCGGTGGTCAGGCCGAGGAAGTGGTGGATGCGGCCCATCATCTCGGACTGGAACTTGGCCAGGTAGTCGTTGACCGTGACGATGTGGACGCCCTGGCCGGCCAGCGCGTTGAGGTACGCCGGCAGGGTGGCGACCAGGGTCTTGCCCTCACCGGTCTTCATCTCGGCGATGTTGCCCTGGTGCAGCGCCGCGCCACCCATGATCTGCACGTCGTAGTGACGCTGGCCGATCACCCGGTTGGCCGCCTCGCGCACGGTGGCGAAGGCCTCCGGCATGATGTCGTCGAGGGTCTCGCCCTTCTCCAGGCGCTCCTTGAACTCCGCGGTCATGCCACGCAGCTCGTCGTCGCTCATCTTGACGAAGTCGTCCTCGATCGCGTTGACGGCCTTGGCCACCGCTTCGAGCTGACGAACGATCTTGCCCTCGCCGATGCGGAGGATCTTGTCGAGGATGACAGGCACGAGGAGGAGCTCCCTGGGTAGATGGTCGAGCCGGCACCGGGCCTAGCCGCCCCGCGCCGCAGGCAATGCTACCCACGGCTCCAACAATTTCCCCACCGAACCCCGAGCCCGGTGCACGGACCTCATCGGCCGTGGATCCCGGCTCACAGCTCCAGTGTGGTGCGGCGCCTACCGAGTTCGGCGGCAAGTGCCGGGGCCAGATCGCCGCGCGGCTCGACGACGATGTCGTCGAGAGCCAACCAGGTCGCCATCTGCCGCAGTTCGGCGGCCAACTCCCCAGCGGTCTCAGGTGGCGCCGACTCCTCGGCGTACGCCGCCTTCACCAGCAGGCGCCCGGCCTGACGGTCGGCCTTGAGATCGACGCGGCCGACCACCCGGTCGCCGAGCAGGAACGGCAGCACGTAGTAGCCGTGCACCCGTTGCGCCGCGGGCACGTAGATCTCGATGCGGTAGTGGAAGTCGAAGAGTCGCTCGGTTCGTTCCCGCTCCCAGACCAGCGGGTCGAACGGGCTGAGCAGCGCCCGCGCCCTCACCTTGCGGGGCAGCCGGGCCCCGGTGTGGAGGTACGCCGGCCGCTTCCACCCCTGCACCTGCACCGGCTGCAGCTCGCCGGCCTCGACCAGGGTCCCGATCGCGGTGCGGGCATCGGATCCGTCGCCAGCGGGTTGCAGGCGCATGCGGTAGTAGTCGGCCAGGCAGCGCGCGCTGGCCACCCCGTGTGACCTCGCCGCGCGCCGGACGAGCTCGACCCCGGCCTCCGCCGGTGTGGGCGTGGGGGCATCGAGCACGTCAGCCGGCAGAACTCGCTCGGGAACGTCGTAGAGCACCTCGAACGAGCCGTTGCGGCCGGCGATCGCCACGTCCCCGACGAGGTAGAGGTAGTCGAGAACCTTGCGCGCCTCGGACCAGTTCCAGCCCCAGTGCTGCTTGACCCGTGGCCCGCTGGCGAAGTCGGCCTCCAGGTCGCGCGCGGTCACCGGGCCCCGGTCACGGACCGCCGCCAGGACACCGGACTCGAGCGCCTGCTCCGTGTCGGGCAGGCTCCACCACTTGCCCCGGCGCTGGCGGTAGGCCGCCATCCGGTGCCGCATGAACGGCCACAGCTCCACGGGCATCAGCGCCTGGACGTGAGCCCAGTACTCGACCAGCTGACGCGGCTGCCGACCGCTGCCGCCACTGGCCCGATGCAGGAGGTCGACGTCGTAGGGCCCCATCCGCGAGTAGAGCGGCATGTAGTGGGCACGCTGCAGCACGTTGACCGAGTCGACCTGCAGCACCCCCGTGCGTGCGACCGTACGACGAAGCGTGCGCAGAGTGGGACGGGCATGGCGCGGGTCGAGGAACCCCTGGGCGGCCAGGGCGATCCGACGGGCCTGACCGACCGAGAGCGACTCCACGATCAGGGGATGTCGAGCAGCTTCTCGCGGACGGCGTACATGACGGCCTCCATGCGCGAGTGCAGCTGCAGCTTCTCCAGGATGTTGCGGACGTGGTTCTTGACGGTGTTCTCGCTGATGAACAGCTGGCGAGCAATCTCACGGTTGTTCATGCCACGGGCAACCAGGCGGAGGACCTCGAGCTCACGCTCGGTCAGGCGCAGCCCGGTCGGCTGTTCGCGCTCGGGCCGCGACATCTGCTTGAACTCGTCGATCAGCTTGACCGCCATCGACGGGCTGATCAGTGACTGGCCGTCGGCGACCACACGCACGGCCTGCGCCACCTCGTCGATCGAGGAGTCCTTGAGCAGGTAGCCCGAGGCACCGCTCTTCACCGCCTCGTAGAGGTCGGCCTCTTCGTCGGAGACGGTGAGCATGATGATCTTCGCCGAGGGCACGGTCTCCTTGATCGCCACGCAGGCCTCGATGCCCGACCGCTTGGGCATGCGCACGTCGAGCAGCACCACGTCGGGGGCGACGCTCGCCGCCAGGTCGGTGCCCTCGATGCCGTCGCCGGCCTCGCCGACCACCTCGATGCCCGGCTCGACGCCGAGCAGCATGGTCAGACCTCTTCGGAACAGCTCCTGGTCGTCGACGACCAGGACGCGGATCGGCTCGGAATCACCCAATTGGTTGCTCTCGCTCACAAGGGCATCATGGCACGACCGGGTGACAGCCTGCTCATTTCCACACCCGGTCGTACCAGATGCCCGCCATCCGAACGAGTCAGTCGGACAGTTCCAACGAGATCACGCCGTAGTCATAGCCACGGCGCCGGTAGACGACGGCAGGACGTTCGTTGTCCTTGTCGACGTAGAGGTAGAAGTCGTGGCCCACCAGCTCCATCTCGTAGAGCGCCTGGTCCAGGGTCATCGGCACCGCAGGGTGCGACTTCTCCCGCACCACGAGCGGGCCGTCACCGGTGACGGTGATGGGCCCTACCTGACGCTCGGTCGTCACGACACCGTCGCCCTCGGCGACCGACGGCTCCACGGGCTCCGCAGCAGCCAGTGCCTCGCCGACGGAGACCGGGGTGTGCCGACCTCGATGCACCCGCCGTCGGTCCGCGGCGCGCCTCATCTGGGCGGCCATCTTGTCGAGGGCCAGATCGAGCGCTCCCATCTTGTCCTCGGCGGCGGCCTCGGCCCGGATCACCGGTCCCTTGGAGTGCGCGGTCAGTTCCACGCGGACGGCACGGTCGTGCTGACGGGGGTTGCGCTCCTGTTCCACCTCGACCAGCACCCGCATGATGCGGTGGTCGTGCTTCTCGAGTCGGGCCAGCTTCTCCTCGACATGACCGCGGAACCGATCCGACACCTCACAGTGCCTCGCGTTCACCACAACATCCATGTAGACCTCCCGTGCATCAGTTGGTTACTTGAACATGCCGCGAGACCGCCCGAAGGGCGGCCCCCGGACGCGCAGGTGGAGTCCGTCCGGCCGACCTGGTCTTCGACCCCACAATCGCCTGCTGCAGCTCTCGCGGCTTGGTGCCACTACCCACCGTCTCCCGACGCTTCGTCGTATATGACGACGAGGCCGGGGCAGGACTTACCTCTAAGCCGCACCGTGATCGTCCGAGCTCAAGGGACGGATCCGTGTGCCCCTGCGCGGGGCACACGGGGACTGTTCCCCCGTGCGTGGACTTACGTGGACCGTTTCGCCTGCGACTGGCTTCGGCTTGCCGCCAGGGCTCCATGAGCCTGCTGACGACGCAACCACGGACCCGAACGGACTCCATGCACAGACGCTAGTCGCTTCCCGCTGACAAGGCCAGCGATCCGCCTGAAAGTTCGCTGTGCGCAGCACCGAGCGGAGGCGCCGCCCACATGCCGGCGTCTCCGGCTCATCCAGTACCCAACCCGGGCAGTCTCTTGCGCGTCGCCGCCACCGTGGCCACGCCGAGCACGCCGATGCCGCTGGCGCCGAGCGCCCGTTGGGCCTCCCGGGCCGTCGCCCCTGTGGTGAGCACGTCGTCGCAGACCACGGCCCAGCCCTGCCGGTGCCGGCTCGCCAGCCGTTGCAGCCGCTCCGAGGGCACCGACATCGACCCGGCCAGGTTGGCCTGTCGACCGGCGAAGTCCAGGTCGCCCTGGTCGAGCACCCGGCCGACCCGGAGCAGCCGGACGCAGTACGCCGGGGTGCCGCGCCGGCGCAGTCCCGCTGCCGCCACCCGGGTCAGCAGGTACGTCGGGTCATGGCCACGGGCCCGCACCGACGCCGGCTGGGAGGGCACCGGCACCAACAGGAGCGGCGTGCGCGCGTGAACGCCTCCGCTGGCTGCCACCCGCTCGACAGTCGCTGCCAGCAGATCGCCCAACGGTCGTCGGAGGCCGAACTGGTGGTGCTCCTTGTGCCCCAGGATCAGCGTGCGGAGAAGGCCGTCGTACTCCCCGGCGGCCCAGGGGCGGATCAGGCCGGGCGGCGGCGGAGTCGGCATCGCCTCCCGTGCGAATCCCTGCAGCGTGGCCAGGCAGGTCGGGCACACCAGCACTCCGGCCCGACCGCATCCGGGGCAGGCGGCCCCGGTGACCAGGTCGACGAGGGAGGAGAGCACCGCACCATCCCAGCCTGCCCAGGGCGCCCGGACAAGGAGTGATTCGCAGGCTGTGGATCAACCGACGTAGGTGAGCTCCTTGAGCCCCTCGCCGGGCGGCGTCGGATCGGACTCGGCGCTGAGGTCGTGCGGCTCACCCGACGCGGCCACCGCCCAGGTGACCAGGTTCTCGGCCGGGGAGCTGACCAGCGCGACGATGTCGTCGCGGACCAGCTCGATCGGCACCTCGAGGGGTTGCACGAAACGGGATCCGTCGACCGAGAAGGTGGTCACTTGGGAGAGCTCGTCGGTGATCGGCCGGACCAGGGCCACCGCGGTCGGCGAGAACCAGGCGATGTCGGCGATGCGCACCTTCTCGCCGTCGTCGACATGGATCACCTCGGCCCTGGTCCCGCGTAGACGGGATCCGATGAGAGCCAGGCGACTCTGGACGACGACGTCACGACGGGCACCGCGCACTACGGCCACCAACCGGGTGCCGTCACGCGAGACCAGGAAGCGGCTCACTGCCTTGCCGGAGACACCGGGCACCGTCACCTCACGCACCCGTCCCTTCCACCAGTACCGGATGACCGCACCCTGCGGCGTACGGTCCAGCATCCACAGCCGTCCGGCCACGTCCCAGGCGGGCTTGAGCAGGTCGGTCCGTCCGGAGTCGAGTGCCACCGGCTGCTCGTCCTTGTCGACCGAGGCCAGGACGACCGACGAGCGGTCCCCGGTCACCCCGGCTACCCGACTCGCGTCCAGGTCGACCGCGAAGGTGGCGAGGTCGTAGTCATGCGCGCCGAAGGGGCCGCTCACCCGGGTCGCGCTGGCACCGACCGAGGAGACCATCCGCCCGTCGCGCAACGCGAAGAGGCCCTGCCAGGACCCGTCGCCGACGGGGTTGTACTCCTCGCCCATGTCGACGTCGAAGTCCGAGGACGTCCCCGACACGGTGACCGGTGTCTCGTTGATGGTGAGGCGGATTCGACGTACGGACGGGTCCTGACGCAGGGTCCAGGCGATCTGCACGCTCATCAGCTCGGCGCTCTCGGCGTCGAGGGGCGCGGTCTCCCCACGCAGGGACACCTCCGCGACACCGTCCGCGGAGACCGGGGCAGTCAGGTCGAGGCTCAGGTCGTCGGGGATGTAGGACCGGGTCACGCCCTGGAGCCTTCTGCCCGGGCCGAGCAGCAGCGAGCGCATCAGGACTGCCGAGAGCTGCCCACCACGGGGCACGAAGACCGGCTCGGGAACCACGACGCGTGCCGTGGGGTCGAGGAAGTAGAGCGAGGCCTGACGGTAGCGGGCCGCGAAGAACTCGTCGGACACGATCATCGCGTCGGGCGGGTCCTCGATGCGCCACTCGCCGTTCTCGACGGTCATCGCGAACTTCAAGGTGCGCTGGTCGGCGGGCAGCGTTCCCTGCCACACCCCTCGACCGTCGAGGTGGTGTGCGTTGAGCACCGTCACCGACACCTCCTCGTTGCCGGTCGGGGTGAGGATCCCGTCATAGGTGATCAGCTGCCGATCGGGGTGCCAGCTCTCGCGCGCCTCCTCGGAGAGGAACTGCTTGGCCACCGAGGTGGTCGTGGGGTTGGCCATCATCGCGTCGAGGAAGTGCCCGACGATCTCGGTGGCCTCCTCCCCCGCCTGTGGGGGACGCGGGTCATAGGGGAAGCCCGAGTCCTGGCTCGAGGTGGGCCGGTCGTCACCGACCTGGACGTCGCCACTGTCCGGCAGCCCGACGCACGCCGAGCACATGGTCAGGCACAGGGCCAGGATCATCAGGAGGCGTGGGTGCGTCATGGCGTCAGCTCCTCAGCGTCCTCGGGCACCAGCGGCAGTGGGCTCTGCCGGAGGGCGGCCCCGGCACGGCGTGGCAGCGTCAGCCGGAACTGTGCACCTCGCCCGGGCTGGCCCCAGGCCTGCAACCAGCCCCCGTGGAGGTGCGTGTCCTCCAGGGAGATGGACAGGCCCAGACCGGTGCCGCCGCTCGTGCGGGCCCGGGCCGGGTCGGCCCGCCAGAACCGGTTGAAGACCAGCGATGCCTCGCCGGGAGCGAGCCCCACGCCGTGGTCGCGTACGGCGATGGCGGCCGCGTGGTCGTCGCCGTTGACCAGGATCTCGATGCCGCGGCTCTCGGCATGATCGATCGCGTTGCTGACCAGGTTGCGCACGATGCGCTCGACCCGGCGGGTGTCCGCCTCGGCCAGACAGGGTTCGGAGAGGGCCCGCACCGTCACCGTGGTGTTGCGTTGTTCGGCGACTGCCCGGGTCATGTCGACCACCCGGTGGGCGACGTCGATCAGGTTCACGTCGTCGAGGTCGAGCGCGGCGGCCCCGGCATCGAACCGGCTGATCTCCAGGAGGTCGGTGAGCAGGCCCTCGAACCGGTCCAGCTCGGTCTGGAGGAGCTCCGCGGCCCGGGCGGTGACCGGGTCGAACTCCTCGCGCGCGTCGTGGAGCACGTCTCCGGCCATGCGCACCGTGGTGAGCGGCGTCCGGAGCTCGTGGGAGACATCGGAGGTGAACCTGCGCTGGACCCGCGAGAGCTCCTCGAGCTGCCGGATCTGACGCTGCAGGCTGGAGGCCATCTGGTTGAAGGAGGTGGCGAGTCGCGCGATGTCGTCGTCGCCTCGCACCCGCATCCGCTCCTCGAGCTCCCCGGCAGCCAGTCGCTCGGCCACCCGTCGCGCCATCCGGATCGGGGTCACCACCTGGCGGGTGACCAGCCACGTGAGGCCGGCGACCAGCACCAGTAGCAGGGCTCCTGCGGTGACCAGTGCCCGGGTGACGAGGTCGAGTGTCTCTCGTTCCTGCTGCATCGGGTAGAGGTAGTAGATCGTGTAGAACTCGGCGTCTGCCGGCAGCTGGATGGTGGAGCCGACCACGATGCCGGCAGTGTCGGACTTTCCGCTGCCGGGCAGGTAGCGGATCCGGGAGAAGGCCCAGGCCGTCGAGCCTCCGTCATCGAGGTGCTTGACGAGATCCGCCGGCACACTGTCGAGATCCAGGCCCTCGGAATAGCGCGGACCGCTCCCCGAGAGGTCGGTCGGCTGGTCGCCGATCGGCCCGTTGAGCACGACCAGGAACCCGCGCGAGCGGCCTCGGGCGATGATGGGGTCGACGAGCTGCTGCAGCTGCAGGCTGGCCTCGTCGTCGGTGCCGGGAACGGTGGCCAGCCGGGCGCGGGCGTCCGCGGTCTCGTTCGCGGCCTCGGCGACCACTCGATCGACGCGGGCATCGACCAGTCCGTCGCGGGTCTGCTGCAACAGGAACCACCCCACGACCCCGACCACCAGCGCTGAGAGCAGCACCGTGCTCGCGACGACGCGGGCCTGGATGGAACGCCGCCAGAACGTGAGTCCGCGCCGGATCGCCTCGGTCGGGGTCCGGGAGGGCATCTAGGCCTGGTCTCTCGGAGGGGCAGGCGACCGCCGTTCGAGGAGCAGGGCCCGGGGCGTGTCTCTCATGGCCCGGGCCTACTGGGTTCCGGCCTTGTATCCCACACCGCGCACCGTCACGACGATCTCGGGGTTCTCCGGGTCGTGCTCGACCTTGGAACGGAGCCGTTGGACGTGCACGTTGACGAGCCGGGTGTCCGCGGCGTGACGGTAGCCCCACACCTGCTCGAGCAGCACCTCGCGGGTGAAGACCTGCCAGGGCTTGCGAGCCAACGCCACGAGCAGGTCGAACTCCAGCGGGGTCAGGTTGATCGGGGTGCCGTCGCGGGTGACCGAGTGACCGGCGACGTCGATGGAGAGGTCACCGATGGTGAGGCTCTCCTGCACCGCCTGCTCGGTACGGCGGACCCGGGCCCGGATCCGGGCGACCAGCTCCTTGGGCTTGAACGGCTTGACGACGTAGTCGTCGGCCCCGGACTCGAGGCCGACGACCACGTCGACGGTGTCGCCCTTGGCGGTGAGCATGACGATGGGTACGCCGGACTCGGCGCGGATCTCCTTGCACACGTCGATGCCGTCCTTGCCGGGCAGCATCAGGTCGAGCAGAAGCACATCGGGACGGAACTCGCGGAAGTCCGCCAGCGCCCGGTCACCGCGCGAGCAGACCCGCGCCTCGAACCCCTCCTGTCGGAGGACGATGGTGAGCATCTCGGCAAGGGACGCGTCGTCGTCGACGACGAGGACGCGTCCCTTGGTGCCGTAGTCGCTGGCTGCGCTCATGTGAGTCGTACCCGCTCAGTAGCGGTACTGCTCCGACTTGTAGGGGCCCTCGACGGGAACACCGAGGTAGTCGGCCTGCTCCTGGGTGAGCTCGGTGAGCTCGACGCCGAGGGCATCGAGGTGCAGCCGGGCGACCTCTTCATCGAGGTGCTTGGGCAGCACGTAGACGCCGACCGGGTAGTCCTCGGTCTTGGTGAAGAGCTCGATCTGCGCCAGCACCTGGTTGGTGAAGGAGTTGGACATCACGAAGGACGGGTGACCGGTCGCGTTGCCGAGGTTGAGCAAGCGGCCCTCGGAGAGCACGATGACCTTCTTGCCGTCGGGGAAGATCCACTGGTGGACCTGCGGCTTGATCTCGTCCTTGACGATGCCGTCGATCTTGGCCAGGCCGGCCATGTTGATCTCGTTGTCGAAGTGGCCGATGTTGCCGACGATGGCCTGGTGCTTCATCTTCTCGAAGTGCTCGACGCGGATGATGTTGAAGTTGCCGGTCGTGGTGATGAAGATGTCAGCTGTCTCGACGACCGACTCGAGGCGCTTGACCTCGAAGCCGTCCATCGCCGCCTGCAGCGCGCAGATCGGGTCGATCTCGGTGATGATGACGCGCGCACCCTGGCCGCGGAGGGACTCGGCCGAGCCCTTGCCGACGTCGCCGTACCCGCAGACGACCGCGACCTTGCCGCCGATCATGACGTCGGTGCCGCGGTTGATGCCGTCGATCAGGGAGTGGCGGCAGCCGTACTTGTTGTCGAACTTCGACTTGGTGACCGAGTCGTTGACGTTGATCGCCGGGAAGAGGAGCGAGCCCTCCTTGAAGCGGTCGTAGAGGCGCAGAACACCGGTGGTGGTCTCCTCGGAGACACCCTGGATGTCGTTGGCGATGTCGGTCCAGCGCGTCGTGCTGGTCTCGAGCGAACGGGCCAGGACGCGCAGCACCTCCTTGAACTCCTCGTTGTCGGTGGAGTCCTGGCCGGGAACCTGGCCGGCCTTCTCGAACTCGACGCCGAGGTGGACGAGCATGGTGATGTCGCCACCGTCGTCGAGAAGCATGTTCGGACCGACCGGGTTGCCGGCCTCGTCCTTGAAGTCGAAGACCTTCTCGGCCTCGTCCCAGTACTCGCCGAGGCTCTCGCCCTTCCAGGCGAAGACCGGGGTGCCCTGCGGGTCCTCGACGGTTCCGTTGCCGACGACCACCGCGGCAGCGGCGTGGTCCTGGGTGGAGAAGATGTTGCAGGTGGCCCAACGGACGTCGGCACCGAGGGCGACGAGGGTCTCGATCAGCACACCGGTCTGGATGGTCATGTGAAGGGAGCCGGCGATGCGGGCGCCCTTCAACGGCTGGGCGTCGCCGTACGTCGTACGCAGCGAGACGAGGCCGGGCATCTCGTGCTCGGCCAGGGTGAGCTCCTTGCGGCCGAACTCGGCCAGGCTCAGGTCAGCAACCTTGTAGTCCATCGAATAGTCCTCAACGTTTTCGACTGGGTTCCGCGGTGCATCTGCATCTATTCGGGATCTCCCGCGCGGACTCTCGTCCAGCCTACAAGCGTGTGCCGTCGCCCACGGAATTCTCGCCCGGCCTGCGCGTCCGTCCGGTTGCGGGTCAGTGCGAGTTCTCGGCCGCGTGCCCGAACGGCAGGAAATGCATGATCACCACGACCACGGCTCCCACGATCAGGCCGATGACGGCCGAGGCGATGGTGTTGACCAGCCAGCCGAGCGCTGCGCCGATGCCGGAGACCGCCTCGTGGACCTCGTGCTCCAGGTGGTGCACGAACTCGTAGGGCGGGTGCCAGCCGAGGTCGTCGACCCCGACCAGGAGGATGTGCCCACCGACCCACAGCATGGCCGCGGTGCCGACCACGGAGATGACGCCCAGCAGTGCAGGCATCCCCTTGACCATCGCGTGGCCCACCTTCTGGGCGAGTCCCGAACGGAACCTGGTCATCGCGACACCGATGTCGTCCATCTTCACGATGATCCCGACCACACCGTAGACCAGTGCGGTGATGCCGAGTGCCACCACGACGAGGATCGCCGCCCGGGCCAGGAACGACTGGTCGGCGACCTCGTTGAGCGAGATGACCATGATCTCGGCGGAGAGGATCAGGTCGGTGCGGATGGCACCGGCGACCATGGTCTTCTCCTCGTCGGGGCTGATCTCGGCCTTGACGTCATCGGTCGTGATCTCGTGCCCACTGAGCTTCTCCCAGATCTTCTCGGCCCCCTCGTAGCAGAGGAACGTGCCACCGCACATCAGGATCGGGGTGAGCAGCCACGGGAGGAACTGACTCAGCAGCAGTGCCAGCGGCAGGATGATCAGGAGCTTGTTCTTGATCGACCCGATCGCGATCTTCTTGATGATCGGCAGCTCACGCTTGGCGGCCACACCGGAGACGTACTGCGGCGTGACTGCGGTGTCGTCGACCACCACTCCTGCGGCCTTCGCGCTGGCGCGGCCGGCGGCGGCACCCACGTCGTCGATCGAGGCCGCGGCCACCTTGGCCAGCGCCGCGACGTCATCGAGGAGCGCGAAGAGGCCGGCGCTCATCGGCGGGTCACCACGGCGTCGTCGGCTGGGGCATTGGCGCACGGGTGTGTCATCACGCGCTCAGTCTAGGGGGCCGTCCCCGCTCGCCAACTCTTCGATAGTCCCTGACGTTCGGCCCCTCACCCATGGATAGTCCCTGACGTTCGGCCCCTCAAGGGGGCCGAACGT
>NZ_BCRJ01000070.1 GCF_001552535.1 Nocardioides jensenii JCM 1364 = NBRC 14755
ACGTTCGGACCCTGGCGACTGGCGCCGTCCGAGGGTCCGAACGTCAGGGAGTATCCAGAATCAGAGGTCGAGCTTGTAGCCCAGACCTCGCACGGTGACCAGGAACTTCGGCTCACCCGGGTCGGGCTCCAGCTTGGCGCGCAGCCGCTTGACGTGCACGTCGAGGGTCTTGGTGTCGCCGACGTAGTCCGACCCCCACACCCGATCGATCAGCTGGCCCCGGGTCAGCACGCGACCGGGGTTGCGCAGGAACATCTCGAGCAGCTCGAACTCCTTGAGCGGCAGCCGCTGCTCGTTGCCGTCGACGGTGACCACGTGGCGCTCGACGTCCATGCGCACCGGGCCGGCCTCGAGCGTGCTGGGCGACAGGTCCGGCTCCTGGCCGCGGCGGAGTACGGCGCGGATGCGCGCCACGAGCTCGCGCGGGGAGTAGGGCTTGGTGACGTAGTCGTCGGCGCCGAGCTCGAGCCCGACCACCTTGTCGACCTCGTCGTCCTTGGCGCTGACCATGATCACCGGGACAGTGGAGGTCTGCCGGATCACCCGGCACACCTCGGTGCCGGGAATGCCCGGCAGCATCAGGTCGAGGAGCACGATGTCGGCGCCCGCCCGATCGAACTCGGTCAGGGCATCGGGGCCGGTGTTGGCCACGGCGACCTCGAACCCTTCCTTGCGGAGCATGTACGCCAAAGCGTCGCTGTAGCTCTCTTCGTCTTCAACGACGAGTACCCGGGTCACGGATGTGCCTCCTGCTTTTTCCTGGGAAGGGACAGGGTGAATGTGGAACCCTGTCCCTCGACGGACCATACGCGGATGTCGCCACCATGGGTGGCCGCGACGTGCTTGACGATGGACAGGCCGAGGCCGGTGCCACCGGTGGAGCGGTGCCGGGCCGGATCGACCCGGTAGAACCGCTCGAAGATGCGGTCGATCTCCTCCGTGGGGATGCCGATGCCCTGGTCGGTCACGGAGATCTCGACGGTCTCGTCGGTGGCGCGGGTGGCCACCAGCACCGACGAGCGGTCGGGGGAGTAGTTCACGGCGTTGGCGACCAGGTTGCCCACCGCCACGGCGATCTGCTCGGAGTTGCCGAGGATCTTCAGGCCCTTCTCGCCGGAGGCGACCACCGAGAGTCCGCGCGACTGCGCGTCGATCATCACGGTGTCCATGGCGGTGGCGACGATGGCGTCGACGTCGACCGGCAGCGGCTGGTCGAGGGGGTCGTCGCCCTGGAGTCGGGAGAGCTCGATGATCTGCTGCACCAACCGGGCCAGTCGCTCACTCTCCACGATCATCCGGCCGGAGAAGCGCTCGACGGCCTCAGGGTCGTCGGAGGCCTCCTGCACGGCCTCGGCGAGGATCCGGATCGCGCCGATCGGTGTCTTCAGCTCGTGGCTGACGTTGCCGACGAAGTCTCGACGGATCGCCTCCACCCGACGCTCGCGGGTGCGGTCCTCGACCAGCACCAGCACCAGGTGCGCGCCCAGCGGTGCCACCCGCGCCGTGACATGGCGTGCGGGCACGGACGGCGTACGCCGCATGACGATCTCGGTCTCGCGAATCTGGCCGTCGCGGCGGACCTGTCGCACCAGGTCGGCCAGGGACGCGTCGTGCAGCTCGTTCCCCTGCACCAGGCCGAGGGCGTACGCCGGAGCCGAGGCCTTGAGTACGACGTCCGCGTCGTCGACGACGACCGCACTGGCACGCAGCACCGACAGCACGGCCGCGACGCCGGTCGGCACCAGCGGCTCGGCGGTCTCCGGGATCCGCTTCTGCTGCCTCTCGCTCATGACGAAGGCGAGCAGGACGCCCGCCACGAACAGGCCGATCAGCAGCGCATACAGGATCGTCTGCGATGTCGTCACGTCCTGATCGTACGCAGCGTTTCACCTGGAGTTCGCCAACGAGACCATTGCTTCCCACTGTTCACGCTCAGTTCACGCATCAGCGTCGGCTGGTCACTTGCGCCCTCTACTGTCGCTGCATGCGCGAGGCCTTCCATGACGAACTTGATTCCATCTTCATCGACCTTGCGGGCATCGCCCGCAAGGTCCAGCACGCCGTGGCGCGTGCCACCGAGGCACTGATGACCGGTGACGTTCACATCGCCGAGGAAGTGATCAGCGGCGACGAGGCGATCGACCTGGCCCGCGAGGCGGTCGAGGAGAAGTCCTTCGAGCTGCTCTCGCTCCAGCAGCCGGTGGCCGGTGACCTCCGGACCGTGGTGGCGGCCCTGCGCATGGTCGCCGAGCTCGAGCGCATGGGCGACCTGTCGGTGCACGTGGCGAAGATCGCCCGGCTCCGTGTGCCCTCGGTCGCGGTGCCGGCCCAGGCCGAGCCGACCATCCGCCGGATGGCCACGGTCGCCGAGATGATGACCGCGAAGACCGCCGAGATCATCGAGAATCGTGACGTCGAGGCGGCCGCCGACCTGGCCCAGGACGACGACGAGATGGACCGTCTGCGGCGCAACTCGCTCCGCGAGCTGCTCAGCGCGGACTGGACCCACGGGGTCGAGCCGGCCGTCGACCTGGCCCTCCTCGGCCGCTACTACGAGCGGATCGCCGACCACGCCGTCTCGGTGGCCCGTCGTGTGGTCTTCGTGGTCACCGGCGAGACCACGATCGACGCCTGACCGACGGAATCCGGACACCCTCCCACGGGCGGAGACGTCAGGGAGTGTGGGACCTGCGGGACGAAGCCGTCAGGAAGTGCCGCGAATTTCGATGGTCCCTGACGTTTCCGTTCGCGGGTACCGGGGCAGTGATGCTGTACGACGCGCGGGCGGGGGACGTGCGTCGTACGACATCGGCCCGCACCCCAGGTGGGAGTGCGGGCCGATGTCTTTCCCGGTCAGGCCCTCGGGGGACCTGGTCTCAGTGGGTCAGGGAGCGTCGTACGTCATCGTGTACGTGCCCGACCCGCTGTAGGACTGGACGACGTACGAGTAGGAACCCGCCGTCCCGTCGTAGCTGATCTCCTCGTGGGAGCCGGACGACAGGCTCGAGGCCACTCTCACCCACGCGCTGCCGTTCCACTTCTCCAGGTAGAGATCGAAGTCGGTGCCGTCCGGGCCGTCGATGCAGGCCTGGTGCGTGCCCGCGGCGGTGGACGTGTAGTAGCCGTTGGCGCCGGGCTCGTACTCGTAGTCGTTGCGTGAGGTCAGCGAACCGCTGTCGCTGAGCGCCAGGCTCGCGCAGTCGCCCTCACCCGGGTCGGGGTCGGTGCCACCGTCGGTCGTGCACGTGTAGTCGTTGGCCGGCACGTCGACGCCGTTCCAGGCCGACTCCACGCCGGCACACTCGGCGCTGTCGCCGCCGTACAGGTCGATCGCTGCGCGCACCGTGGCGTCACGCGCCTCGGGGTACGTCGTGGTCGAGGTCATGTAGGCGTCCAGAGCCTTGAACCAGACCTGCTCCACCTTCTCGCGACCGATGCCCTCGAAGGACGAGCCGTCGCAGGTGGGGCTGTCGTAGTCGACCCCGTTGATCGTCTTGGCACCCGAGCCCTCCGAGGCCAGGTAGAAGAAGTGGTTGCCCGGACCCGAGGTGTAGTGCGGGTCGTCGTTGCCCATCGAGGAGGTCCAGCAGTCATAGCTGGCGCCGTCCTTGGAGGGCTGGTCCATGTAGCGCAACGGCGTCCCGTTGCCGTTGATGTCGATCTCCTCGCCGATCAGGTAGTCACCGATGTCCTCGGCGTTGTTGGCGTTGAACTCGACCGAGGTGCCGAAGATGTCGCTGGTGGACTCGTTGAGGCCGCCCGCGTCGCCGTAGTAGACGAGGCCGGCCGTGGCCTCGGTGACACCGTGGCTCATCTCGTGGCCGGCGACGTCCAGCTCGGTGAGCGGGTTCTGGTTGTTCTCGCCGTCGCCGTAGGTCATCTGCTGGCCGTCCCAGAAGGCGTTGACGTAGTTGTCGCCGTAGTGGACGCGCGAAGGCACCCCCACGCCGTCGTCGAAGATGCCGTGCCGGCCGTGCTTGTCGAGGAAGTAGTCCCACGTCTGTGCGGCACCGTAGTGCGCATCGACACCGGCCGAGTGCGGGTCGGCCATCGTGCCGTCGCCCCAGTCGTCGTCCTCGTCAGTCATCACCGAGCCGCCGGACTGGCTGTTGCCGAGGTCGATGGTGGTGCCGTTGCCGCGCCCGGTGTCGGTCATCTCGAACCCACCGCTGACGGTCTTCGTGCCGATCTCGACCTCGCCGACGAAGATGCCGTGGCCGGTGCCGGTGTGGATCTCGTCCCAGCTGGCCAGGGTCTTGCCGCTCACTGCGTCGACCACGACGTGCAGGCGGCTGGGGGTCTGGTCCTTCCGGACTCCCTTGACCACGGTGTCGTACGCCAGCCGGTCACCGTTGTCTCCGGCAAAGACCACGAGCTCGGCCGACGAGCCGGTGACCTTGTGGCCGGCCGTCCTGGTCGCGGTGCGCACAGCCTGGGCCTTGCTGACCGTGGCGGTGGTGGCGGCCGGCGCGACGGCGGCACGGGAGGAGTGCTGGACGTCGGCGATCGCGCCCTTGGCGGTCGTGTGGACGATCATGTCCCCGCCGATGACCCGCATCCCCTTGTAGGTGCGCTGGTAGCGGATGTGCTCGGCGCCGTCGGCGTCCTTCACGACATCCTTGACCTTGAGGTCCTGCGTGGCCGCGAGGCCGACCCGCTTGGCCATCGTGTCCTGCTGGGCGCGGGCCGTCGCGATGAGCAGCTTCTGCTCCTTGACGGTGATCTTCTTGGCGGCGTTGCGTTGGGCCGCCTGGGTGTCGGACGTCTTGTCCTGGGTGGGCTTCTGGACGTCCTTGTCACCGCCATCTGCCTGCGCGTTCGGCGCGAGACACATCAGGGCAACCGTCGCGGAGGCCACCAACGTGCGGCGCCTGCGTGAGATGAGATTGTGACTCATTGATCTCTCTTTCCCGAGTTCGTGCCGGGGTCGGCACTGGGTCGACCTTCAGCCCGGCGTACGTCGGGAGGCAAGAGAGAGTGGCGCGTTAACTTTTGACTCGTGGGCGGGGTCGGTCAAAATCACAGGCGGGCCTGTGAATCTGCCCGATCAACGCGAAACTTCCCGTCAATCGGGCAGATTCACAGGTGAGCCTGTGATTTTGATCCCGGGTTACCCGGCCGCTCAGTGGTGCCAGGCCAGGCCGGTGGTGCCCGGCGCGCAGTCGAGCACCACGTAGTGGGCGTGGCCGAGCGAGTCGACGCTCACCCGGCGCCGGACCTCCTGACCCTCGTCGCGCGGCCGGTGGTATCGCTCCACCCACTCCGGGAGGTCGTCCGGGGAGAAGTGCACCTCGACGACGTATTCACGGATGGCACGGCCACAGCTGGCGTCGTACGACGTGTCGAGCGGGCCGGGTCCGTCGGCGGTGATCTCGTAGTCGAGCACGACCGTGTCGCCCCGGGTCAGCGGCTGGGCGAAGCGGAGTTCCGTGCCCAGCACCCGGTGGGCGGTGTCGAGGTGGCGCGCGGCCACCTCGGCGCCGGCATGCACGGTCAGCCAGGGGGTGCCGGCGGTGCGGTCCTCGAAGAACTGGGTGACGCCGATGCCCTCCAGGCCGTCGGCATCAGCCCTGGCCACCGTCCGGATGCGAACCGACTCGATGCGACGGGAGGTATCGATGCGGACGACATCGTGCTGGCTGATCCGGGTCAGGTGCTGGCCGCCGGACCGGGCCTGGACCTGCTCGGCGATCCGGCGTACGGCGTCCTGCTCGACGAACCTCGGCACCAGACCCACCTGCTGTGGGGCGCGCACCTGCCCGCGCGGGCGCGGCGGCGGGACCAGCACCCGCAGCGTGTGCGGAGCGAGTCCGAGCACGCTCTCCAGGTGGGCCACCACCATCTGCGACCGCTTGCGTCCGGGGACGCGGTTGCCGCTCTGCCAGTAGCTCAGCGTCGCGACGCTGACCTCGACGCCCCGCTCGGCCAGTCGCTGCTGGATGCTCTCCAGACACAGGCCGCTTCGATCGACTGCCCGGCGCAAGGTCGCGGCGAAGTCGTTCGGACGGGTGATGAGCGCGCTGGGCACGGGTCTCCGATCGTGACCCCATGCCATCCACCCCGGACGTCGGGAAATGTATCAGCAGAGCAGGTCAGCGCGCGTCGTCGTACGACGACACTGGTGCGGCGCCGTGGTCACTTGCGCGGTCTCACCACACGTGTGGAGCGACGAGAACCCCGCGTTGCACGGGGAAGAGATGAGCGTCAGCGGCCCTGGTTGGCGACCGCGGCGGCGGCTGCTGCGGCAGCCTCGGGGTCGAGGTACTCGCCACCGGCCACGGTCGGCGCCAACGCGTCGTCGAGGCGGTAGACCAGCGGCATGCCGGTGGGGATGTTCAGCCCGGCGATGTCATCGTCGCTGATGCCGTCGAGGTGCTTGACCAGGGCCCGCAGACTATTGCCGTGCGCGGCCACCAGCACCGTCTTGTCGGCGCGCAGGTCGGGCACGATCGAGGACTCCCAGTAGGGCAGGAACCTCGCGATGACGTCCTTGAGGCACTCGGTGCGCGGCATCTCGTCGCCGAGGTCGGCGTAGCGCGGATCGCCCACCTGGGAGAACTCGGAGTCGTCGTCGAGCGGCGGGGGCGGGGTGTCGAAGGAGCGACGCCAGGTCATGAACTGCTCCTCGCCGAACTCGGCGAGCGTCTGCTTCTTGTCCTTGCCCTGCAGGGCGCCGTAGTGACGCTCGTTGAGGCGCCAGCTGCGCGTGACCGGGATCCAGTGACGGTCGGCCGCGTCGAGCGCCAGCGCGGCCGTGTTGATCGCACGGCGCTGCAGCGAGGTGTGCACGACGTCGGGCAGCAGGCCGGCGGCCTTGATCTGCTCACCGCCACGCACCGCCTCGGCACGACCCTTCTCGGTCAGCGCCACGTCGACCCAGCCGGTGAAGAGGTTCTTGGCGTTCCACTCGCTCTCGCCGTGACGCAGCAGGATCAGCGTGTGGGCCATCAGTGGCCTTCGCCTTCACCCTCGTCGGATCCGCTGTGGTGGGTGAGCGCCGGGTCGACCGGGGTCAGCGTGTCGCCGTCCTGGCCGGCCCACTGGCCGTTGTTCTCCACGACGGGCACCTGGACGGTGACCGGGTCGGAGGTCTTGAAGGTGAGGGTCAGCTCGACCCAGCCGCCCAGCTTGAACGGGCCGGTCACGACGATGCCGGGCACCAGGGCGGCCTCGCCCTTGCCCAGGGTGTCGCTGGCGGTGGCGATGCGGGTGTAGCTGCCGGGCTCGATGTCGACCGGCTTGACCTTGGCCTCGACCGGGCCGCCCTCGCCGTCGTCGTCGCTCGTGCTGACCACCTTGCCGGAGACCGCGGTCAGCCGGTCGGCGTCGTCGAGGGAGTTGTTGGACAGCGTGGTCACCAGGGTGCCCTTGCCATCCTCGGTCGCCACGATCACGGCGTTGAGTACGTCGACCTCGGCGTCACGGTCGTTCGCGCCGGGAGCCGGTGTGTAGACCTTGTCCGTGGCGTAGTTGAACCCACACGAAGACAGCAGGGGTGCAGTGAGCACGAGGGTGCCGGCGGCGATGGCGCGGGCGATCCGGTTGCGAAGCATCATCTGAGGGCCTTTGGTGTCGTGGGCGGGCCGTGTCTGACCGGACCGCATCGTGCGGGTCACACCCTATCGTTCACTGGACGAGTCCGACGGTGAGGGCCGCCGTGAGAAGGGCCGCACCCACCAGCACCGTGTAGATCACCGCGATCACCAGCAGCTTGGGGGCCCCGGACTTCAGGGCGACCGCGAGCGGGAACGTCCTCGCGCCGTCCGCGTTGTCGTCGACCAGACCGGGCAGGGAGACCAGGACGTGCACGCCGATGCCGAGCAGGGCGGCACAGACGGTGATCGCCAGGGTCGGCGGGCCACCGGCGCCGTCACCACCCCAACCGCCGTAGGACAGGAAGGCCGGCATCAGGCCGAACGTGGCCATCCACGGGAGGTAGGAGAAGCGGCTGCGTCGCAACAGGCCGGCGTTGCCGAGCAGGGCGATCAGCAGGATGCCCAGCCAGGTCAGGCCCGACGTCAGTCCGTGCGCGATCGAGA
Source organism: Nocardioides jensenii JCM 1364 = NBRC 14755 (assembly GCF_001552535.1). Taxonomy (GTDB): domain Bacteria; phylum Actinomycetota; class Actinomycetes; order Propionibacteriales; family Nocardioidaceae; genus Nocardioides; species Nocardioides jensenii. Next base: position 8,040 of record NZ_BCRJ01000070.1, read on the forward strand.
GCGGGATCACCAGCAGCGCCGCGACCGCGATCGCGAAGACCAGCGTGCTCTTGTCCAGGTAGCCGGCGGCGACGGGCTTGCCCGTGCGGGCGTGGGCCTTGTCGCGATCGGCGTCGACCAGGTCGTTGTGCCACCCCAGCAGCACCTGGCCGACCAGCACGGTGATCAGCACCAGACCGCTCTCACGGGTCGAGCGACCGGCCAGGGCGGCCGCCACCGTCAGCCCGATCGTGACCAGCAGTGCCTGCCGGGCATGGCTGGCCCGGAACAGCGCGACCGGCAGGCTGCGCCCAAGCTCGAAGACCGCCCCCGGGGAGCCGTCGGCCCGCGACACGCGGACCCGCCGTGCGGGCTTGTAGTTCTTGGCAGACATAGGCCGAAGTATTGACCAACCCCCTGTGTTTGCAGGGTTTCGACGCGCACATCTCGTACGACGACCGCATCGTGACACGCACTCCAGATTCGTTGCCCACCACAGGCAATGCGGTTCTGTCAAGCCCGCAATGGGCACCTGACCTGCGCAAACGTGGAAACCGGTGTCTAGAACTCGTGTTAGACTGGTCACCTAGGAAGGGGTACTTGGCACATGACATTTACCGTCGGCGAAACGGTTGTTTACCCAAATCACGGAGCGGCTGTCATCGAGGACATCGAGACGCGCACCATCAAGGGAGAAGACAGGGAATACCTGGTTCTCCGCATCGTCGCACAGCAGGACCTCGTTGTTCGGGTCCCTGCCTGCAACCTCGACCTGGTCGGGGTTCGTGACGTCGTGGACAAGGAGGGGCTCGACCGCGTGTTCGACGTCCTCCGCGCCGCGCACGTCGAGGAGCCGACGAACTGGTCGCGTCGCTACAAGGCAAACCTCGAGAAGCTGCACTCGGGTGATGTGATGAAGGTGGCCGAGGTCGTCCGCGACCTGTGGCGCCGTGAGCGTGACCGCGGCCTGTCCGCCGGTGAGAAGCGGATGCTGGCGAAGGCTCGCCAGATCCTCGTCTCCGAGCTGGCGCTGGCCGAGCACACCAATGAAGACAAGGCAGAGGCGATCCTCGACGAGGTTCTCGCCAGCTGAGATTCGATCCAACGCATCACTGAAGAGCCCCCGCAGGGTCACCTGTGGGGGCTCTTTCGTGCGCCGGTGATGCCCACCAGAAACCTCCGACACGCTGGCGCAAGTGATCTGCGAGTCGCCAAAGAAGTCCGAATGTTCCCCTTTTGCCCGAAAGTTAGTGAATTAGGATTGACTAGAGGGGTGATCTGAGTCACTCTTGCATCCGACCCGATGTGTGGGCACGGGTGCAACAGAGGTGGGGTGTGGTTGTGGGGTCAACGATTGAACCGACGCTGGGGCAAGCCGACAAGGCGCTCGACGTCGAGAACCTCGAAGTTGTCTACAACGACGTCGTGCTCGTGCTGCGTGGGGTCAGCCTGAACATCGCGCGTGGCGCCATCGTCACCTTGCTAGGAGCCAACGGTGCCGGGAAGACCACGTTGTTGCGGGCCGTCTCCGGGCTCCTCGAGCTACACCGGGCGGACGCGACCAAGGGCAGTATCCGCTTGGACGGGCACGACGTGACTCGCCTGGCATCCGCGTCCCGGGTGGGCAAGGGGCTTGCGCAGGTGATGGAGGGCCGGCGGATCTTCACCTCGCTCACCGTCGAGGAGAACCTCCGGTCCGGCGGCATCGCGGCTGCCAGCAGGAGCGAGGCCAACGACACCTTCGGGCGCATGCTCGAGATGTTCCCCGTGCTGGCCCGGCGGTTACACGACGTCGCCGGCTACCTCAGCGGCGGCGAGCAGCAGATGCTGGCGATCGGCCGAGCCCTGATGTCGGGTCCTTCGATGCTGTTGCTCGACGAACCCTCACTGGGCTTGGCGCCTCGCGTCGTCGAACAGATCCGGGACGTGGTGGTCGAGGTGAACCGGCACGGCACCAGCGTGCTCCTGGTCGAACAGAACGCCGCCATGGCCCTGTCGATCGCCGATCACGGCTACGTCATGGAGCACGGACGGATCGTGCGCGAGGGGCCGGCCTCGTCGCTGCTCGCTGATCGCGACATCGCCGAGTTCTATCTCGGTGGCGGGACCGACCGGCGGTCCTATGCGGACGTCAAGACCTATCGGCGCCGAAAGACATGGGGAGCATGACGATGACTACGGCAGACCAGCAATCCGGCGAACCGCGCCTCCGGGTCCACGACATCTCCCTGGCCTTCGGGGAAGTGAAGACCCTGAACGGGGTCAGTTTCGATGTGAACCCGGGTGAGCTGCTTGCGGTGATCGGGCCGAACGGCGCCGGCAAGACGTCCATCTTCAACTGTCTGTCGGCGGTGTACCGGCCGCACTCGGGGTCGATCCACCTCGACGGACACAGCCTGATCGGGGTGTCCCCGACCAAGGCGGCCCGACTCGGCGTGGGGCGCACCTTCCAGAATCTCGGCCTCTTCGAACACCTCGACGTCGTCGACAACCTGCTGCTGGGACGCCACCACCTGATGCGTAGCGGTTTCCTGGCAGGGGCGCTCTGGCTGGGGCGCGCACGTCGCGAGGAGGTGGCCCATCGCGAAGCGGTCGAGCAGGTTATCGAACTGCTGGCGCTCACGCCGTACCGACGTACGCACGTCGGCCTGCTCCCCTACGGCGTACAGAAGCGCATCGAGTTGGGCAGGGCGCTCGCGATGGAGCCCAGGGTCCTGCTGCTCGACGAGCCGGTGGCGGGAATGAACCTCGAGGAGACCGAGGACATGGCGCGTTACCTGGTCGAGCTTCGAAAGGAACTGGGTGTCTCGATGATCCTGGTGGAACACGACATGCACCTGGTCATGGACCTTGCCGACCGGGTGCTGGCACTGGACTTCGGCACACCGCTCGCCACGGGGACCCCGGCCGAGGTGCAGGCGCATCCGGACGTCATCGCTGCCTACCTGGGAGGGGCCGCGTGAGCCGGGCGCAGGTGCCGGAGTGGGAGACACTGCCGCACGCGCTGCACCATCGGGCGATGGCCACCCCGGATCGGGTCGCGCTCCGCAAGAAGGACCTGGGGCTGTGGCGGACCTACACCTGGCGCGAGTACGCCGAGCGCGCGGCCGCCGTCTCCGCCGGCCTGCGTGCTCTGGGAGTGCAACCGGGAGATCGAGTAGCGGTGCATTCCCAGAACCGGCCGGCCTGGGTGATCGCCGACCTCGGAATCCAGGCGATCGGCGCAGTGACCGTGGGGATCTACCCGACCGCGCCCACAGCCGAAGTGGCCTACCTGCTCGATCATTCCGGCTCGGTCGTCGTGATCACCGAGGACGAGGAGCAGACCGACAAGGCCCTGCAGGCGCGGCCCGAGTTGCCCGAGCTGAGGCAGGTGGTCGTGGTCGATCCCCGCGGGGTCGACCACGACGACGACTTCGTGATGACCTTCGCCGCGCTGCAGCAGCGCGGCCGGGACAACTCCGCCGACCTGTTGGGAGACCTCCTCCGTGACATCGAACAGCTCGACACTTCCGCCGTGGCCACCCTCGTCTACACCTCGGGAACGACGGGGCCACCCAAGGGCGCCATGCTGAGTCACCGCAACCTGGTCGCTGCAGGGCGCAACGGTGAGCGGGGTTTCGGCCTGCGGCCCGGGGACGAGGTGTTGTCCTACCTGCCGCTGTGCCATGTGGCCGAACGCCTCATCTCGGAGGTCGCTGCACTCGCCTCCGGCTATGTCGTCAACTTCGGTGAGGACTCCGACACGTTCGCCCAGGACCTGCGTGAGGTGCAGCCGACGTTCTTCCTCGGCGTGCCCCGGGTCTGGGAGAAGATGATGGCCACGGTGACGATCCGGATGGGCGACGCCGACTGGTTCAAGCGCCTCACGTACCGCGCCGGGATGGCCATCGGGAGGGGAGTCGCACACCGTGCCTGGAAGCGTGGACGGCGAGGACCGCTGGACGCACTCCTGTATTGCCTGGGCTGGCTGGTCCTCTTCCGGTCGCTGCGCAGCCAGCTCGGCCTGGCTCGGGCCAGGCAGGCGCTCTCCGGGGCGGCGCCCATCGCACCGGAAGTCCTGGAGTTCTTCTGGACCATGGGGGTTCGTGTCGTCGAGGGGTACGGCCAGACCGAGAACACCGCTCAGGGCACCATGGTCCCGGTCGACGACGTCCGCCTCGGAACCGTGGGCAGAGCGGTGCCGGAGTGCGAGCTTCGCATCGACGAGCAGACCCGGGAAATCCTCACCCGGGGGCCCGCGACCTTCGTCGGGTACTTCCGCGACGACGAGGCGACGGCGGCCACGATCGATCCGGAGGGCTGGCTGCACACCGGTGACGTGGGCGAACTCGACGATGCGGGAATGCTCCGCATCGTCGATCGCCTCAAGGACGTCATCATCACGGCTGGTGGCAAGAACATCAGCCCCTCGGAGATCGAGAACCAGCTCAAGGTCTCGCCGTATGTGCGAGATGCCGTGGTGATCGGTGACCGTCGCAAGTACGTCACCGCACTGGTCGGGATCGAACTCGACACCGTCGGTGATTGGGCTGCGAAGAACCGCATCCCATTCACCACGTACGCCGACCTGTCCGGGAAGCCGGAGGTCGTCGCGCTGGTCGACGAGTGGGTGAGCTCGGTCAACGAGAAGTTCGCCCAGGTCGAATCGGTGAAGAGGTTCGCGCTCCTGCCCAAGGAACTGGACACCGACTCGGGCGAGGTGACCGCGACCCAGAAGGTCAAGCGTCGCGCGATCGAGGAACAGTTCGCCGACCTCATCGACGGGATGTACACATGAGCTCCTCTGGGTGGAACCTGACCGGCGACGCGCTCGCCGAGACCCTGTTCTCCGGAGTCGCAGTCGGGTGCAAGTACGCGCTGGTTGCCCTCGGCTTCGTCATCGTCTTCAAAGCGACGAAGGTGTTGAACTTCGCCCAGGCCAGCTTCGTGCTCGTCGGTGGATTCCTCTGTTGGCAGATGGCGGTCACGTGGGAGCTCAACTTCTATGTGGCCCTATTGGCCGCGATGGTGGGCGGCGCCGTCCTCGGGATGGTCGTCGAGCAACTCCTGATGCGTCGCCTCCTCGGTGAGCCACCATTCGCATTGATCATGCTCACGGTGGGGGTGCTCTACGTCCTCGACAACGTGACCACAGCAATCTGGGGTCCCGAGGACCGTGGCCTGCAGGATCCGTGGGGATCGCGAACAGTGGACCTGGGGGCGGTGAACCTGGCGGTCGCCGACCTCTGGACCATCGGTGTGACCTCGGCGGCCTTGCTCGCCTTCTACCTGTTCTTCGGCCACTCCAGCTTGGGCTTGGCGATGCGGGCCACGGCCGACGACCAAGAGGCGGCCCTGGCCGTGGGCATCGATGCCCGCACGGTGCACCGGGTCTCCTGGGCGGTGGCGGGAGCGCTCGGAGCCCTGGCCGGCATCATGCTCGCCTCCGGGGCCGGCTCGGTCGGCCCGGGCCTCGGCCTGATCGCACTTGTCGCGTTCCCGGCGATGATCCTGGGCGGACTCGAGTCACCACTGGGAGCAGTGGTCGGTGGGCTGGTGATCGGCATGGCCCAGCAACTGACGGCATTGCTCCAGCCGGAGTTCGCTCCGTGGCTGGGTTCGGGCTTCGAGAGGGTCGCGCCGTACGCGATCATGGTCGCGATTCTTCTGGTCCGACCCTATGGCCTGTTCGGCGAGCGAGAGGTCCGACGGATCTGATGAGTGTTCTCCCCTTCACCTCCCGGTCGGCGGCACGCGGCAGGCCGCACCGCAACATGGTCCTGACCCGTGCCGACGATCTGCGGTTGACCCGCGGTCCGTGGCGCAAGGCCTTCGCCGTCCTGCTCGTGGTCTGCTACCTGTCCTTGCCGCACTGGTACTCGGACGCGTCTCTGAGTGTGCTCACCCTGGTTGCGGCATTCGCCATCGGATCCATCGGCCTCAATCTGCTGGTCGGCTACACCGGTCAGGTGAGCTTGGGGCATGCGGCGTTCGTGTCCATCGGGGCCTTCGCAACCTCGGCACTCGGGGACCAGCGCGGGTGGCCACTGCCGGCGTACCTGGCGGTCGCGGTGTTGGTGGGGCTGCTGGTCGGCGCGATCGTCGGACCCTTCGCGTTGCGGCTGCGAGGCAACTACCTCGCCATCGTGACCATCGGACTGGTCTTCGTCGCCGAGCACATCTACCGGAACTGGGAGTCGTTGTCGGTCCCTGTGCGTGGCACTGCTCCGACCAGGAATGCCGCCATCGAGCTGGGGCCGCTCGACTTCGGCAAGGGCCTGCAGTTCGGCGACGTCGTCTACACCCGGGAGCAGTCCCTCTTCTGGCTCGCGTGGGCGCTGGTCGCGCTCACCGCGTTGGTGGCTCACAACATCACCCGCACCCGTTCGGGTAGGGCCATGCAGGCGGTCCGCGACCACGACCTCTCCGCCGAAGTCATCGGCGTGAACCCGGCACGCACGAAGGTCGGCGTCTTCGCTGTCTCGGGGGCGATGGCGGCGGCCGGAGGTGTCGTCTACTCCTTCACGCTCGGCGCGGTTGACTACCACGAGCTCTCGGGTGGTCGCGGGCTGTTCATGTCGATCACCTTCCTCGCGATCATCATCCTCGGCGGACTCGGCACCATCTACGGCTCGATTCTCGGTGCCTTCCTGGTCATCTACGGCCAGCGGTTCATCGCTGACAACGGTGCCGACGCGCCGATCCTCGGCATCCCCGTCGAGAAGGGCTGGCTGTCCACCGGCGAGTTGAACGGCGTGCTGTTCGGCCTGCTGGTGATCGGCTTCCTCCTGCTCGAACCACGTGGCCTGGCCGCCCTGTGGCTGCGGGTTCGACGGTGGTTCGAGAAGTGGCCGTTCTCCTACTGATCCCGCACGGCGCACGACCCGGCACGACAAACCCCTGAGAGAGGAACCATCCATGAAGAGCCAACGCGCGACTCGACGCCTGGCGGCGATCGGAGCCCTGACCGCACTCATCCTGGTCGCTGCCTGCGGCGGCCGGAGTGACTCCGACGACGCCGGGGGTACCCCCGGCTTCGACGGGGAGAAGTTCACGCTCGGGGCGCTCACTCCCACGAGTGGTCGAGTCGCGGTGATCGGCAACCCGGTGACGCTCGGCAACGAGATCTACTTCAAGCAACTCAACGAGGCCGGAGGCGTGGCGGGCAAGTATCCGGTCGAGCTCATCATCCGCGATACCAAGTACGAAGCACCGACCGCGGCCCAGGAGTACCAGGCGACCAAGGACGACGTCGCCATGTACGTGCAGGTGCTCGGCACCCAGGTGGTCAGCTCACTCCTTCCGGACCTGACCGCCGACGGCGTCATCGCCTCACCGGCCTCCCTCGACTCGTTCTGGGTGCGCGAGCCGAACCTGCTGCCGTGGGGCGGGCCGTACCAGATTCAGGTGATCAACGGCGTCGAGTGGTACCTCACCGAGGGCGGCGGCAAAGGCAGCACCGTCTGCTCCATGGTCCAGGACGACGCGTACGGCGCGACCGGCAAGCAGGGACTGGACTTTGTGGCCGGCCAGCTCGACCTCGACGTCGCAGCTGAAGTGGAGTTCAGCCTCGGCACCACCGACTACACGACCCAGATCAACCAGCTCCAGGGGCGCGGCTGCGAGACAGTGCTGCTGACGGCAACGCCGGCGGATGCTGCTGCGACCTTGGCCAAGGCAGCCCAGGTCGGGTTCGAGCCCAAGTGGCTGGGTCAGTCGCCGTCGTGGTTGAAAGCGCTCTTCGAGGGCGACCTGCGCAAGTACGCCGAGAAGAACCTGCTGATCCTGGCCGAGGGTGGCGCATGGGATCCGGCGGCATCACCGGGAATGAAGAACCTGATCGCGGCGATGAAGACGTATGCGCCGGACGCCAAGCCCGACTGGTACATCACCGTCGGCTGGGTCCAGGCGATGGCCGCGCACCAGGTGCTGGAGGAAGCCGTCAAGTCCGGAGACATGACTCGCGAAGGCATGCTGGACGCGATGAACAACCTGGACGTGATCACCGCCGACGGGCTGTTCGGGGACTACGCGTGGGGTGATGCCGAGACACGCAACCCGCCGCGGACCAGCACGGTGTACGGAGTGGACATTGCCGGCTCCCCGATCGGCCTGACCCCGGTCGTCGAGAACTACACGGGCACGTCGGCGGAGGCCTTCAACTTCGACGACTGAGCCCTCCTCGGGTCCCGGTGGTCTGCCGGAAGTGATACATCTTGTGGCCACCGGGCCCGTTCGGGCCCGGTGGCCTACGCAGCAGAGGAGAAGGAAGATGCGGACGTTCGGGAGGCGCGCGTGCTGATCGATGCCAATGTAGGAGGCCCGCTCGACGGCACCGCGGGCGGCTCCGTTGTCGAGTTGAAGGAGCAGTTCGGCGAGGTCGGCGAGATCGGGTACGACGGGGTCTGGACGACCGAGGTCGGACGCGACCCGTTCCTGCCGTTGCTGCTCGCTGCTGAGCACCTCGGCGACGTCACCATCGGCTCCTCGATCGCGGTCGCCTTCGCCCGCAGCCCGATGACGCTGGCCACCACGGCCAACGATCTCCAGTCGTTCAGCTGTGGGCGCTTCGTTCTGGGCCTCGGGTCCCAGATCAAGGCGCACATCGAGCGCCGTTACAGCATGCCCTGGTCGAAGCCAGCCGCACGGATGGAGGAGTTCATCTCCGCTCTCCGGGCGATCTGGAGCGCCTGGGAGAGCGGGGAGCGGCTCCGGTTCGAGGGCGAGTTCTACCGGCACACGTTGATGACGCCGATGTTCACCCCGGAGCCCCACCAGTGGGGGCCGCCGCCGGTCCTGTTGGCGGCGGTCGGCCCGGGGATGACCCGGACCGCGGCCAGGGTCGCGGACGGTCTGATCGCGCACTCGTTCACGACCGCGAAGTACCTCACCGAGGCGACCCTGCCACGGCTCGAGGCCGAGCTGGCCGAGGCCGGGCGGCCCCGTTCCGGGTTCACGTTGTCCTACCCGGGACTCGTGGTCACCGGAGGATCGGACCGCGAGCTCGAGACGGCTGCCGCCGCCGTCCGCGGTCAGATCGCGTTCTACGGCGCCACTCCGGCGTACCGGGACGTGCTCGACTGCCACGGCTGGGGAGACCTGCACGAGGAACTGCACCGACTGTCGCTCCGGGGCGAGTGGCAGACGATGGCCGGGCTCATCGATGACGAGGTGCTGTCCACGTTCGCCGTGGTGGGTACTCCTGAGCAGGCCGGTGCCGAGGCCGGACGCCGGTACTCCGGGCTGGTCGACCGCTTCACCTACTATGCGCCCTATGCCACCTCAGTGGACGTGCGCCGCCGCTTCGTCGCATCGGCGCGTGAGGTGGTCGGCACCTGAGAGGGGTGGACGTGATGAACGACGAGAACGGCGCCGAACGGTCCACGCGTGTTCGTGACCCTGATCGGGCGGAAAAGATCCTCGCAGCAGCGGCGAGGCTGTTCGCCGTACAAGGGTTTCATGCAGTGAGCCTGGCCGACATCGGTCGCGAGGCCGGCATCGTCGGATCGGGGATCTACCGGCACTTCGACAACAAGTTGGCAGTGCTCGTCGCACTGCTCGACCAATCCCTGGCCGAGTTGATGGAGCGGACTGACGAGCTCCAGGCCGTCGACCTCCCGCCGGAGGAGGCGATGGGCCTCCTGGTGCAGCACCAGGTGGACTTCTGCATCCGGCACAGGCTGTCGGTGCAGCTGTACCGCACCGAGTTCACCGCCTTGACCCCGGACGACGCCCGTAGGCTTCGGCGTCAGCAGCGGCGCTACATCGAGGAGTGGGTGGGCACCCTGGGCGAGATGCGTCCAGAGCTGACCGCCGCCAAGGCCCGAGCCCTGGTCCACGTGACCATCGGTGCCATCCAGAGCATCGTCACCCATGACAGCGGTCTCGACACCGACGAGCTGACCTCCATGTTGGGTGCCGTGGCGCAACGTTGCCTGACCACCCAATTGCCGTAAGCCCCGGCCGGGAACCACGAGGTCCGCACACCGGCTGCGCGCCAGCCGGGCGCTCCCGGAGGTCAGCGCACGAACGCCCAGACCGCCAGGCCGATCGCGAGCACGACGAGCGTCACTGAGCCGAGCAGGTAGAGCAGCGCCTGCTTCTTGTGGTCCGCTAGCAGCTCGTCCTCCGACTCGGTGGAGATGGTCAGCCCTTCCCTGCCCTTCGGGTCGCGGACCTCGAGCGTGCCGTTGCGGTCGCGCGCTTCACCGCGCACGAAGACGCGGGTCTCGGGCAGCAGCACCCACTCCTCGTACTCGAAGCCGATCGTGTCGCCGTCGCTCGCGCCCAGACCGATCTGGAACCCACCGAACGAGATCGAGCGACCCTCCGCCTCGGCCTCCCGGAACTCGCTGACGCTCTTGCGAGCGCTCGTGACCCCGTGCGCGTTCGGGACCACGAGGATCGTGCCCTCCCCGTCGTCGAGGGTGAACGCGTCGCGGGTGAAGCTGTCGGTGACGACCTCCTCCTTCGTGCGGGTGCGTCGATGGCCGTCCTTGTCGCGGTAGACGTCCTTGTAGCGCCGGGTCACGCGGTGCTTGTGCCACACGCACTCGGTCTTCGAGATCTCCGAGACCAGCAGGCCCCGGGGCCCGGCCTTCGCCGTGCCGTCGAGCTCGACCACCTCGGCGTACGACCCGGCACCGGCGGCGTCGGTGGCCGCCTGGTGCAGCTCGTGCAGGGTGGCGGTGGTGCTGGTCTCGGTGAGCAGCATCGCGCGGTACTTCCCGCGTGTCTCCCGCGACATCCAGAACGCGCCCGCACCCACGACCAACGCCAGCGTGGCTCCTGCCAGATACGACCACATGTCCGGGTCCTCTCCTCGTGCGTACGACGACCGCGCGGTGTTCCACGCGGTCGGTGCCCCTCTACCCGGTGGCCGCGCAGCCCACACCTGTCCGTGAGGTGGTGAGCACAAGTTGACACCTGCGTGAAACAAACCGTTCCCGGCGCGAAATCTGCGCTGCCTAGGTTCCTCGGCATCCGAACCCACGAGGAGTCGATCGTGACCACCACCGCACCCCCGCCCTCCCGGCCCGCGCCGGCCGCCATGAAGGGCGGCACCTGGATCGAGGACTGGCGCCCCGAGGAGCCCGAGTTCTGGGAGAACGGCGGCGCGCAGGTCGCCCGGCGCAACCTGGTCTGGTCGATCTTCTCCGAGCACCTCGGCTTCTCGGTGTGGCTGCTGTGGAGCGTCAGCGCCGCCATGCTGCTCAAGGTCGGCTTCGACTTCACCACGTCGCAGCTGTTCCTGCTGGTCGCCGTACCGAACCTGGTCGGCTCCCTGATCCGGCTGCCCTACACCTTCGCGGTGCCGAAGTTCGGCGGGCGCAACTGGACGGTCGTGAGCGCAACCCTGCTGCTGATCCCGACCCTGCTGTTCGCGCACTTCGTGCAGCGCCCCGAGACGCCGTACTGGGTGTTCCTGGTGGTCGCGGCGACGGCCGGCTTCGGCGGCGGCAACTTCGCCTCCTCGATGGCGAACATCAACTTCTTCTACCCGGCCAAGCGCAAGGGCACGGCGCTCGGGCTCAACGCGGCCGGCGGCAACCTCGGCGTCGCGGTGATCCAGTTCTTCCTGCCGATCGTGGTGGGCGGGGCCGGCGCGTTCGGGCTGGTCAAGGCGAGTGAGAGCGGCCTGGCGCTGCAACGCGCCGGCTACCTGTACGCCGCCCTGGCCGTGCTGGGCGCGGTCTGCGCGTGGTTCTTCATGAACAACCTGGCCGCCGCGCGCTCGAAGCCGCGCGAGCAGCTGGCCGTCGTGAAGTACAAGCACACCTGGGTGATGTCGTTCCTCTACATCGGCACGTTCGGCTCGTTCATCGGCTACTCCGCCGCGATGCCGCTGCTGATCAAGCTCAACTTCTGGGTGCCCACCGCCGACGGCGCCGGCGCCGGCATCAACTTCGCCTACTACGCGTTCCTCGGTGCCCTGGTCGGCTCCGTGGCCCGCCCGTTCGGTGGCTGGCTGGCCGACAAGTACGGCGGCGCGCGGGTCACACTCTGGACGTTCGTGGCGATGATCGTCGGCACCCTGGCCGTGCTCTGGACCCTCTCGCAGCTCACCCCGAACCCGACGGCCAGCGTGGCGATCGCGGAGCAGAACCAGCAGTGGTTCCCGTGGTTCCTCGGCTTCTTCCTCTTCGTCTTCGCGGCCAGCGGCATCGGCAACGGGTCGACGTACCGGATGATCCCGCTGATCTGGGCCCGCCAGGCGCGCACCACCACCGCGGACGGCACGCCGGAGCGGGCCGCCGCCCTGGCCCGGGCGACCAAGGAGTCGTCGGCGGTGATCGGCATCGCGGGTGCGACCGGTGCGATCGGCGGCTTCCTGATCCCGATGACGTTCGGCGCCCCGTGGATCGAGGACCCGGTGGCCGCGGTGAAGAGCGCGTTCCTGGTCTTCACCGGGTTCTACGCGGTGTGCCTGGGCGTCACCTGGTTCTTCTACACCCGCCGCGCCTTCCTGGTCGGCCGGGTGCCCAGCCTGGCCGGCGCAGGGATCTAGGCCCCGCATGACCACCGAGACCCACTGCCCCTACTGCTCGCTGCAGTGCGGGATGCGGCTGGCCCCGGCCTCCGGGCTGTCCTCGGGGTCCGGGCCGCTCCCGGCCCGGACCGCGCTCGAGGTCACCGAGTGGCCGGAGTTCCCGGTCAACCGGGGCGCCCTGTGCCGGAAGGGGTGGACGTCGACGGGGCTGCACCGGCACCGCGAGCGGCTGACCCAGCCGCTGGTCCGCTCCACCGAGACGGGCGAGCTGGCGCCGGCATCCTGGGAGGAGGCGCTCGACCTGATCGGCGACCGTCTCCTTGCCTTGCGCCGCGAGCACGGCGCCGACGCGATCGGGGTCTTCGGCGGGGGTGGCCTGACCAACGAGAAGGCCTACCAGCTCGGCAAGTTCGCCCGGGTGGCGATCGGCACCAGCCAGATCGACTACAACGGTCGGTGGTGCATGTCGTCGGCCGCCTCCGCGGGGACCCGCGCGCTGGGCTTGGATCGCGGTCTGCCGTTTCCCCTTGCCGACATCGAGCACACCGACGTCGTCGTGCTGGCCGGGTCGAACCTGGCCGAGACGATGCCGCCGGCGGCGCGTCACCTCGCTGCCCTGCGCGAGCGCGGCGGCACGGTCGTGGTGATCGACCCGCGGCAGACCTCGACCGCTGCTCAGGCCGACGTCTTCGTGCAGCCGGTGCCCGGCACCGACCTGGCGCTGGCGCAGGCCGTCCTGCACCAGCTCGTGGCCGACGGCAACGTCGACTCGGACTATGTCGAGTCGCGTACGACGGGCTTCTCGTCCGTGCGCGACTCGGTGGCGTCGTGGTGGCCGGAGCGAGCGGAGCGCGTCACGGGCGTGCCGGCCTCCGAGATCCGTGCCCTGGCTGGGTTGCTGGGCACCGCGGAGAAGGTGATGGTGCTGACCGCGCGCGGCGCCGAGCAGCATGCATCCGGGTCGGACACCGTGCTGGCGTGGATCAACGTCGCGCTGACTCTGGGCATGTGCGGCCGGGAGCACGCCGGCTACGGCTGCCTGACCGGGCAGGGCAACGGGCAGGGTGGACGCGAGCACGGGCAGAAGGCCGACCAGCTTCCCGGCTACCGGATGATCGACGATCCTGAGGCCCGCTCGCACGTTGCCTCGGTGTGGGGTGTGCCGCCCGAATCCCTGCCAGGCAAGGGAAAATCAGCCTACGAGCTGCTCTCCTCCCTCGGTGAGCCGGACGGAGTGAAGGCCCTGCTGGTCTTCGGCTCCAACATCGTGGTCTCCGCCCCGAACGCCTCCTTCGTCTCCACGCGGCTCGATGCCCTCGATCTGCTGGTGGTGGCCGACATCGTTCTCTCGGAGACCGCTGCCCGCGCGGACGTCGTACTGCCTGTCACGCAGTGGGCAGAGGAGACCGGCACGATGACCAACCTCGAGGGCCGCGTGATCCTGCGCCAGCAGGCGATCACGCCACCAGTCGGCGTGGTCAGCGACCTGGCCATCCTGCAGGGCCTCGCGGAACGGCTGGACTCGCCGGTCGACTTCGCCACCGACCCGGAGACGATCTTCGCCGAGCTCGGCCGCGCCTCCGCAGGCGGCAAGGCCGACTACGCCGGCATCACCTACGACCGGATCCGCGACGAGCGGGGCGTGTTCTGGCCCTGCCCCTCGCCCGAGCACGCGGGCACGCCGCGGATGTTCCTCTCAGCGTTCGGCCACGAGGACGGCCGGGCCCGCTTCCACGTCGTCGAGCACCGGGGTGCCGTGGAGCAGCCCGACGCGGAGTATCCGCTGCACCTCACCACCGGGCGGGTGCTTGCCCAGTACCAGTCCGGAGCCCAGACCCGGCGGGTGCGCGACCTGCCTGACGACGGGCCCTTCGTGGAGCTGCACCCGATGCTGGCCCGGCGTCTCTCGGTGGAGGACGGCCAGCCGGTCCGGTTGGCCACTCGCCGCGGCGAGATGACCGCACCCGCCCGGGTGGTCGACACGATCCGCCCCGACGCCGTGTTCGTGCCGTTCCACTGGGTCGGCGCCAACCTGCTCACCAACGATGCGCTCGACCCGGCCTCCCGGATGCCGGAGTTCAAGGCCTGCGCGGTGGCCCTGTCACGTGCGGACCGGGCTGCGCCCGCACTGGCGGCTGCGCCGGAACTGGGGGCTGCACCGTGAGGGGCGAACGCCTGGTCATCGTCGGCAACGGGATGGCCGCCACCCGGTTGGTCGAGATGCTCGTCGCCCGGCGGTACGACGGCCACATCACGGTGATCGGCGAGGAGCCGGTGCCGGCGTACAACCGGATCCTGCTCTCGGCCGTGCTCGAGGGCACGCACCGCGCCGAGGCGCTGACCATGCGCGACCCGGAGTGGTTCGCCTCGGTCGGCGTGGACCTGCGCCTGGGCAGCCGGGTGCTGCAGGTCTCGCGCAAGGAGTCCGACGCGATGCTGGTCGACGGGACCACGATCCCGTGGGACCGGCTGGTGCTGGCCACCGGCGCGATCCCGACGCTGCCGCCGATCCGCGGGCTGGTGCAGCTGGACGGCCAGCTGCACCCGAAGGTGCACGCGTTCCGCAGCCTGGCTGACTGCAACGGCCTCCTGACCGCGCTCGACGAGCGGCCCGGTCAACGCGCGGTCGTCGTCGGCGGTGGCCTGCTCGGCCTCCAGGTCGCCCGTGCCCTCAGTGTTCGCGGCGTCGCCACCGAGATCGTCGAGGGCAGCGAGCACCTGCTCTCTGCTCAGCTCGACGAGCGTGGTGCCTCGATTCTCAAGCGTGGGTTGAAGAAACTCGGCACCGAGGTCTACGCCGGTGCTCGCGCCGTCCGCCTCACCGACGAGGGCCTGAGGCTCGACAACGGCTACACGTTGGAGACCGACCTCGTCATTCTCACCGCCGGTGGACGCCCCTCGACGGCGCTGGCCCGGCAGGCCGAGCTCTACGTGCGGCGCGGTGTCGTGGTCGACGGGCACCTCGCCTCGATCACCGACCCGCGGGTGCACGCGATCGGGGACTGCGCGGAGTACGCCGGCAAGGTCACCGGGTTCGTGCCGCCCGCCTGGGAGCAGGCCGTCGTCCTCGCCGAGCACCTGTGCGGCGGCGACACGGTGTACGACGGGTCGCGTTCGGTGGCCCGGCTGCGGGCCAGTGACCTCGAGGTGGCGGTGCTCGGCGACCCGGAGCGCACCGACGGGGAGGTGGTCGAGGTGACCAACCCGATCGCCGGCACCCACCGCAAACTGGTGGTCCGGGGTGGGGTGATCGTCGCCGCGGCCCTGGTCGGAGACCTGGCCCGGGTCGGGCTGATCACCCAGCTCTACGACCGGCGCACGATCCTGGGCGCGCACGAGCCGGGGGAGCTGCTCTCCGCCGAGCGCGCCACGGCCGCCGAGTCGCTCGCGCTGCCCGATGACGCGGAGGTCTGTGCCTGCGCCGGGGTCAGCGCCGGACGGATCCGCGGCTGCCGCACGCTCGACGAGGTGCGCGGCTCGACCCGCGCCACCACCGGCTGCGGCGGGTGCACGTCGGTGGTCGAACAACTCCTCTTCCCCGTCGGCTCGAGTTGACGGGGAGAACCGCCGAATCGCCACGAGTTGACGGTCCGATCGGCGTGCTCAGCCCGGGTACCGCATGAGGAAGTCGTGGTCGGTGTTCCTGCCACCCTCGGGGTCCCGCGGCGGCTCGGTGTCATTGACCTCGACGGTGTCTTCGAGGCGCAACGGCTCGGGCAGCCTCGCGAAGCGATTCGTCGGCATCTCCGGCTCGTCAGCCATCACGGAATCCTCTCGTCGGTCAACCCAGAGTAGCCACGGGCCGGCGACGGGTCGGTGAAGAAGGGTTTTCATCCCCGAAACAAAGCGAAACCCTCCAGTCAACATGGGCCGCCTAACTTCCTAGTCACAGGTTGTCAGGAAGGACTCCTCATGAGCACACGCAAGAGACTTGTCGTCATCGGGAACGGCATGGTCGGTCACCGCTTCGTCCAGGCCGCCATCGAACGCGGCCTCACCGAGCGGTTCGACGTCGTGGTGGTCGGCGAGGAGCCGCGGCCGGCGTACGACCGGGTGGCACTCACCTCGTTCTTCGAGGTCGGCGCCGAGCAGCTGTCCTACCTGCCCTCCGGGGCGTACGACGACCCGCGGGTGCGGCTGGTGCTCGACACCCCGGTCACCGCGATCGACCGTGACGCCCGCACCGTGAGCCTGGCCGACGGCGAGGTGATCGGGTTCGACGTGGCCGTGCTGGCCACCGGCGCCGCACCGTTCGTGCCGCCGGTGCCCGGCAACGACCTCGGCAACGTCTTCGTCTACCGCACGATCGAGGACCTCGAGGCGATCCGCGAGGCGTCGACGACCGCGCAGGCCGGGGTCGTCATCGGCGGTGGCCTGCTCGGCCTCGAAGCGGCCAATGCCCTGCACCAGTTGGGGATCGAGGCCCACGTCGTCGAGATGGCGCCGCGACTGATGGCGGTGCAGATCGACGACGCCGGTGGTGCCACGTTGAAGCGGCACATCGAGCAGCTGGGCCTCACCGTGCACACGTCGGTGATGACCGAGTGCATCGAGGGCACCGACGGGCTGGTCAGCGGGCTGCGGTTCAAGGACAGTGACGAGCCGCTGGACGTCGACCTGGTGATCTTCTCCGCCGGCATCCGGCCCCGCGACCGGCTGGCCCGCGACTGCGGGCTCGACGTCGCCGAGCGCGGCGGCATCCTGGTCGACCCGCAGATGCGCACCAGCGACCCCGCGATCTACGCGATCGGTGAGTGCGCGGCCCCCGCAGGCACGATGTACGGCCTGGTCGCCCCCGGCTACCAGATGGCGGAGGTGGCCGTCGACGCGCTGGTCAACGACGAGAGCTCGGCGGCCTTCGAGGGAGCCGACATGTCCACCAAGCTCAAGCTCCTCGGCGTCGACGTGGCCAGCTTCGGCGACGCCTTCGCCACCACGGAGGGCGCACTCGAGCTGGTCTTCGCCGACGCAGTCGCGGGGGTCTACAAGAAGCTCGTCGTCTCATCCGAGGGCGACCGGCTGCTGGGCGGCATCCTGGTCGGGGACGCGTCGGCGTACGGCGTGCTGCGACCGATGGTCTCCAGCGGCATGGCACTGCCCGACAACCCCGAAGAGCTGATCCTGCCGGCCGCGCGCGGCGGCGAGCCGGTGAAGCTCGGCATGCCCGACGAGGCCGTGGTCTGCTCCTGCAACAACATCACCAAGGGCTCCATCTGCGGCACCATCGACGCCGAGGGTTGCACCGACCTGCCGTGCGTGAAGGCGTGCACGAAGGCCGGCACGGTCTGCGGCTCGTGCGTGCCGATCGTGAAGAACCTGCTCGCCGAGCGCCTCGAGGCCGCGGGCCAGACGGTGAGCAAGGGGATCTGCGAGCACTTCGACCTGACCCGTCAGGAGCTCTTCGACGTCATCGCAGTCCACGGCTTCCAGCGCTTCGACGACATCGTCACCGCGCACGGCCGCGGCCGCGGGTGCGACATCTGCAAGCCGGCCGTCGCCTCGATCCTGGCCAGCCAGTTCAACGGCCACGTGCTCGACAGCACCACCGCGAACCTGCAGGACACCAACGACGCCTACCTGGCCAACATCCAGCGCAACGGCACCTACTCGGTCGTGCCGCGGATCCCGGGCGGCGAGATCACCGCCGACAAGCTGATCGTGATCGGCGAGGTGGCCCGCGACTTCGACCTCTACACGAAGATCACCGGGGGCCAGCGGATCGACCTGTTCGGTGCCCGCATGGAGCAGCTGCCACAGATCTGGAAGCGACTGGTGGACGCGGGCTTCGAGTCCGGCCACGCCTACGGCAAGTCGCTGCGCACGGTGAAGTCGTGCGTGGGCTCGACGTGGTGCCGCTTCGGCGTGCAGGACTCGGTGCAGATGGCGATCGACCTCGAGCTGCGCTACCGCGGGCTCCGTTCCCCGCACAAGCTCAAGGGCGGCGTCAGCGGGTGCGCCCGCGAGTGCGCCGAGGCCCGCGGCAAGGACTTCGGCATCATCGCCACCGAGAAGGGCTGGAACCTCTACGTCTGCGGCAACGGGGGAGCGATCCCGGCGCACGCGCAGCTGCTGGCCAGCGACCTGTCGGGTGCGGACCTGGTCCGCTTCCTCGACCGGTTCCTGATGTACTACATCCGCACCGCAGACCGCCTGCAACGTACGTCGACCTGGCTCGGCACGATCGACGGTGGGCTCGAGCGGGTCCGTGAGATCGTGGTGGACGACGCCCTGGGTCTCGGCGCCGAACTGGAGGCGGAGATGGCACGCCACGTGGACTCCTACTTCGACGAGTGGAAGGCCACCATCGAGGACGAGGAGAAGCTCTCCCGCTTCGTCTCGTTCGTCAACGCCCCCGGTGTGCCCGACCCGAACATCAGCTTCGACACCACGCGCGGCCAGATCCGGCCCACCCAGGGCGACGAGCCGGTCTCGCTCGGGGCCAGCATCCCCGTCGGGATGCCGACCGCGGCGGTCCTGCGATGACCGGACGGGAGTGGGAGCCGATCTGCCCGCTGACCGCTCTCGAGGTCGAGCGCGGTGTGACGGCACTGGTGCACGGGCAGGCGGTCGCGATCTTCCGCACCCACGACGACGAGGTCTTCGCGCTCGGCAACTACGACCCCTTCGCCAAGGCCAGCGTGCTGGCCCGCGGCATCGTTGGCACCCGCGGTGAGATCCCGTTCGTGGCCTCGCCGATGCACAAGCACGCGTTCGACCTGCGCACCGGCCAGTGTCTCGACGACGACCACGTCCACGTGCCGTCGTACGTCGTCCGCGTGGTGGAGGGCGTCGTCCAGGTCGGGCAGCGCGTGGAGGCGGCATGACCGGCGATCGGCCTCTCGAGGGTTTCCGGGTCGGGGTCACTGCGGCCCGCAAGGCCGAGGAGCAACGTGCCCTGTTGGAGCGGCGCGGCGCCCAGGTCGAGTGGTCGCCGATGCTGTCGGTGGAGCCGAACAAGATCGACGCCGGGCTGCGGGAGGCCACCGAGCGGGTGCTGGCCGAGCCGGTCGACCTGTTCGTGGCCACCACCGGCATCGGCCTGACGTCCTGGTTCGCCGCGGTCGAGGATTGGGGTCTGCGCGAACGGCTCCTGGCCTCGTTGGCGCAGGCGGAGATCCTGGCCCGTGGCCCCAAGTCGGTCGGTGCCCTGCGCCGGGCCGGGTTGCGCGAGCTGTGGGCTCCGGAGTCCGAACGCTTCGAGGACGTGCTCGCCCACCTGCGCGGTCGTGATCTCTCCGGCCTGCGCATCGTCGTGCAGGAGCACGGCCAGTCTCTCTCCGCCGTGGCGCACGCGCTGCGGCGGCAGGGAGCGGACGTCGACGTGGTCACCGTCTATCGGGTCGAGGGGCCCGAGGACCCGGCGCCCGCCTTTCGCATGGTCGACCTGATCGCGGAGCGCAAGCTGGACGCGGTGACGTTCACCGCCGCCCCGGCGGTGGCCGCCCTGATGGACCTGGCCGGGGCGGTCGGCCTGCGCGACGAGGTCGTGGCCGCCTTCCAGGCCGACGTGGTCGCCGCCTGCGTGGGCCCGGTGACCGCCGCTGCGTTCGAGATGTGGGGCGTGCCGACGGTGCAGCCGGAGCGTTCCCGCACCGCGGCCCTGGTCAAGCTGCTGGAGACCGAGCTGCCGGTGCGCCGTGCCGGTCAGGCATTCGACGTCGCCGGTCACGTGCTGTTGCTGCACGGCGACCAGGTGCTGCTCGACGGCGTGCCCGTGCACCTGTCACCGTCGCCGATGGCGGTGCTGCAGGCGCTGGCGGTCAACCCCGGACACGTCGTCCCGCGGCGCGAGCTGCTGGCCGCTCTGCCGACCGGACAGGCCGCCTCCGAGCACGCGGTGGAGATGGCAGTGGCTCGGTTGCGTGCGGCCCTCGGCACCCGTGTCGTGCAGACAGTCGTCAAGCGGGGTTATCGATTGGCGACTCCATGACGGTCGGTTTCGGCCAGGCGCCCGGGCGCGGGTCCGCGACGTTGCCTTCGTTGGTCACCGTCGCGCACGGCACCAGGTTGTCGGCCGGCAACCGGGTCGCGGTGGCGATCACGGCCCAGGCCCGGCGCCGCCTGGAGGTGCCCGGCACCACGTCGTACGTCGAGCTGTGTCGGCCTCGCTTCACGGACGTGATGGCTGGCAGCCACGGACCGTCGGTGGCGGTGCCACTGCTGCTCTCGTCGGGCTTCCACACCCGGGTCGACCTGCCCGCGGCCGTGGCCCGCTCGCCGTACCCGGTGCGGCTGGCCGGTCCGCTCGGCCCGCACCCGCTGCTTGCCGAGGTGATGCTCCGACGTCTGCTGGGCGCCTGCGCCCGCCCCGACGACCCTGTGGTGATGGCCGCCGCGGGGTCGAACGACCCGGCGGCGCTGGTCGACCTCGCCGAGATGACCAGGCTGCTGCAGCGGCGTTGGGACGCCCCGGTGCACCTGGCCACGGTCACCGGCTGCGGGCCGAGGTTGTTCGACACGGTCGCGGCCGCGCGCACCGGGGGCCGGGTTGCCGTGGTGCCCTACCTGCTCGCGCCGGGGCACTTCCTCGGGCAGGTCCGCCGGCGCGCCGCCTCGGCAGGAGCGTCCCTGGTGGCCGACGTGATCGGTGCCGACCCGTTGGTCGCCGAGCTCGTCGTACGCCGATTCGCCGCCGCCCTGCGCGACCAGTCCCGCGCCGCCTGACCCTCAGACGATCAGGGCGGTGGCGATGGCGGCGACACCTTCGCCTCGCCCGGTCAGGCCCAGGCCGTCGGTGGTGGTCGCCGAGATCGACACCGGGGCGCCGACGACCTCGGAGAGCACGCGCTGCGCCTCGTCACGCCGTGAGCCCAGCCGGGGTCGGTTGCCGATCACCTGGATCGCCACGTTGCCGATCGTGAAGCCCTCCGCCCGCACGCGTCGTACGGTCTCGGCCAGCAGCGCGGTGCCCGACGCACCCGCCCACTCCGGCTCGGCCGTGCCGTAGTTCGTGCCGAGGTCACCCAGCCCGGCCGCGGAGAACAACGCGTCGCAGGCGGCGTGGGCGGCGACGTCGGCGTCGGAGTGGCCCTCGAGTCCGGCCGGCTCGTCGGGCCAGGCCAGGCCGGCCAGCATCATCGGCCGGTCGACGGCGAATTTGTGGACGTCGGTGCCGATGCCTGTGCGGGGGGTCGGAGTCACGAGACAATGATGCCTGAGAACATGGACGTCGTGACGACCCCCCGAGGAGCCTGGTCGGCCGCCGGTGCCGTGGCCGGTGTGGCAGGACTGGCCGTGAGCCATGCCGCGACCATGGTCCTGACGCTGCGCTCATCGCCGCTGGTCGCCGTCGCCGAGCTGGTCATCCAGCACGTGCCGGGTGTGGTGGCCGAACGCGTGATCGAGTTCCTCGGCACCAAGGACAAGCCGTTCCTGGTCGTCGTCATCTTCATCCTGATGATGCTGTTCGCGATGTGGGCCGGTCGGCTCGCAGAACGCTCCTGGTGGAAGCCGATCCTGGTCTGGCTCGGCATGGGCGGATTCGCGCTGCTCGCGGTCCTGACCCGCTTCGACGCGACCGCGCTCGACTACCTGCCGGTCACTGCCGGTGTGGTCACCTGGATCGTCGTCCTCTCCTTCGTCACCGAGCCGCTGCACTCGATCGATGCCGAGAGCGACACCCCCGCGGACGGCAGGTCCCGACGCAGCTTCATCATCCGCAGCACGGTGCTCGGCGTGGCCGGCATCGGTGTCGGCATCTTCGGCCAGAACTTCGGGGCCAAGCGCCGCCACGTCGAACAGACCCGGCGGCTGCTGAACCTCCCGATCACCGACCGCATGCCGCCGATGGGGGTGCACGTCGAGCTCGACGACCTTCCCCCGTGGCAGACGCCGAACGGGGTCTTCTACAAGATCCACACCGCGGTCGTCGTACCCACGATCGAGCCGCAGGACTGGTCGCTGCGCATCCACGGCCTGGTCGACCAGGAGATCACCCTGACCTACCAGGAGCTGATCGACCGCCCGATCATCCAACGCTGGATCACCCTGAACTGCGTCTCCAACCCGGTCGGCGGTCCACTGATCGGCAACGCCTGGTGGTCCGGCGTCCGGCTGTCCGACCTGCTCGAGGAGGCCGGCGTCTCCGCCGAGGCCGACGCGATCCTGCAGACCTCGCAGGACGGATGGACCTGCGGTACGCCGATCGAGGCGGTCACCGATCCCGAACGCCACGCCATGCTGGCGATCGGGATGAACGGCGACGCGCTGCCCATCGATCACGGCTTCCCCGTGCGCACCGTGGTGCCGGGGCTCTACGGCTACGTCTCGGCCTGCAAGTGGGTGGTCGACATCGAGGTGACGAAGTTCGAGGACTTCGAGGCCTACTGGACCGGCAAGGGCTGGTCCGAGAAAGGTCCGGTCAAGATCGCCTCGCGCATCGACGCGCCGCAGAACGGCGACGACGTCGAGGTCGGCGTGGTCTCGATCGGCGGCCACGCGTGGGCCCAGCACACCGGGATCAGCAGCGTCGAGGTGGCCATCGACGGTGGCGACTGGGCGCCGGTCGAGCTCGGATTCGTGCCCAACACCGACACCTGGGTGCAGTGGAAGGCCGACGTGGAGCTGGAAGAGGGCGATCACACCGTGCTGGTGCGTGCGGTCGGCGCCGACGGCGAGACCCAGACCGGTGTCGAGCGCGACACCGCTCCCGACGGTGCCACCGGCTGGCACCAGATCGAGGTGACCGCGAAATGACCTTCCCCACGCACGGTGCGGCCCTCGTGGTCGGCGGCAGCGGCGGCCTGGGCGCCGCCACGGCCCGCTTGCTGGCCTCCCGGGGCAGCCACGTCGCGCTCACCTTCCACGCCAACGTCGACGCCGGTACGACGACCGCAGCCTCCTGCCGCGAGTGGGGCGTCCGCGCCGCGGCGTACCGTCTCGACGTGGGCTCACCGGCTGACTGTGTCGAGGTGGTCGCCCGGGTCGTCGAGGAGTTCGGCGGGCTGCACACCTTGGTGCACGCGGCCGGACCCCACGTGCCGATGACCCATCTCTCGCGGGTCGACCCTGGCGACATGGCCCGGCAGCTGGCCGCCGACCCGGCCGGATTCTTCAACGTGGTCCACCCCGCACTGCCGCACCTGCGTGCCAGCGGCGGCTCGATCGTGGCGGTCACCACCGCGGCAACTGCCCGCTTCCCGGTCCGCGACGGGCTCTCCGCCGGGCCCAAGGGGGCGGTCGAGGCACTGGTCCGCGGGCTCGCGGCCGAGGAGGGACGGTTCGGCGTACGCGTCAACGCGGTAGGGCCCGGCATGCTCACCGACGGCATGGCCGCCCGCCTGATCGACTCGGGCGAGCTCTCGGAGGCGGCCCTCGAGGTGACCCGCGACAACATTCCGCTGCGCCGGTTCGGCAACGCCCGCGACATCGCCGAGGCGGTCTGCTTCCTGGCCTCCGACGCGGCCGGCTTCATCTCCGGCCAGAAGCTGGACGTCGACGGCGGCTACTCCACCTGAGCCCCCTTCGGGATACTCCCTGACGTTCGGACCTCGGGAAATGCCGCGGGAGGGTCCGAACGTCAGGGAGTATCCCGTTCGAAGGGGCCAAACGTCAGGGAGTATCGAATCGTCAGGGGGGTGGGGCGACCCCTAGGATTGGGCGGGTGAGCCTCCAGTTCTATGACACCGCGACCCGCGAAGTGCGTGACTTCGTGCCCCTCGAGGAGGGGAAGGCCGGCATCTACCTGTGCGGGCTCACGGTGCAGTCGGAGCCGCACGTCGGGCACATCCGTTCGGGCGTGAACTTCGACGTGCTGCAACGGTGGCTGCGGGCCTCCGGTTACCAGGTGACGTTCATCCGCAACACCACCGACATCGACGACAAGATCCTGATCAAGGCCGCCGAGCAGGGCCGCCCCTGGTACAACCTCGCCTACGACATGTCGCGCGAGCTGACCAAGGCGTACGCCGCCCTCAACGTCGCTCCGCCGACCTACGAACCGGCGGCCACCGGCCACATCCCGGAGATGGTCGAGCTGATCTCCGAGCTGATCGAGCGTGGCCACGCCTACGCGGCCGAGGACGGCTCGGGTGACGTCTACTTCGACGTCCGGTCCTGGCCGGCGTACGGCGAGCTGTCGGGGCAGCGGATCGACGACATGGAGGCGGCCGCCGACGCCGACCCGCGCGGCAAGCGCGACCCCCGTGACTTCGCCCTGTGGAAGGGCCAGAAGTTGGGGACGGAGCCGGACACCGCCGCGTGGCCGAGCCCGTGGGGCAAGGGACGTCCGGGTTGGCACATCGAGTGCTCGGCGATGGCCGGCAAGTACCTCGGCACCGCCTTCGACATCCACGGCGGCGGCCTGGACCTGCGCTTCCCCCACCACGAGAACGAGCAGGCGCAGTCGCGCGCGGCCGGCCACCCGTTCGCGTCGTACTGGCTGCACAACGCCTGGATCACCACCTCCGGCGAGAAGATGAGCAAGTCGCTCGGCAACTCGCTGCTGGTGCCCAACGTGCTCGAGCGGGTGCGGGCCATCGAGCTCCGGTTCTACATGGTCTCCGCCCACTACCGCTCGCACGTCGAGTTCAGCTTCGAGGCGCTCGACGAGGCCGCGGTGGGCTTCCGTCGCATCGAGAACTTCCTGGCCCGTGCCGCCGCCGAGCTCGGCGAGGTGCCGACCGGTGGGCTGCTCTGCGCCGACTTCGTCAACGCCATGGACGACGACCTCGGTACGCCGGCCGCGGTCGCGGCGATCCACGACGTGGTGCGTGAGGGCAACAAGCTGCTGGGCACGGGCTCGACCGACGCGCTGCGCGGGAACGCCGCATCAGTGCGGGCCATGCTCGACGTGCTCGGCCTCGACCCCGCCGACCCCGCGTTCGTGAGCGGCTCGACCGGCCAGACCGACAAGCTGAGCGCCGCGGTCGACGTACTCATCACCACCCTGCTCGAGCAGCGCAACGAGGCGCGGGCAGCCAAGGACTACGCCACCGCCGACGCGATCCGCGATCGCATCAAGGCGGCCGGCATCGAGATCGAGGACACGCCCAGCGGTCCGCAGTGGTCTCTCGAGACAACCGAAGTGGAGCAGAGCTGACATGCCCGGGAACTCACAGCGCAAGGGTGCGATCAAGAAGACCGGCAAGGGCAACCCCACGGCCGGATCCGGTGGCCGGGTCAAGCGCGGTCTCGAGGGCAAGGGCCCCACCCCACGCGCCGTGGACCGTCCCTACCACCAGGCGCACAAGAAGAAGGTGAAGGCCGAGAAGTCGGCGGCCAAGCGCCCGCGCCGGGTCACCAAGGGCGGTGACTCCGAGTGGGTCGCCGGCCGCAACTCCGTCGTCGAGGCGCTGCGGGCGAACATGCCGGTCACCGCGCTGTACGTCGTGGAGGGCACCGAGCGTGACGGGCGGCTGCGTGAGGCGTTCGCGCTCGCGGCCGACGGCGGCGTCTCGCTGCTGGAGGTCTCCCGCGGGGAGATGGACCGCCTGACCGCCGGTGCCGTGCACCAGGGCCTGGCCGCGCGCGTGCCCGCCTACGAGTACGCCGACCCCGACGACCTGCTCGAGGCCGCTGCGGCCAATCTCGAGAAGCCGCTGATCGTGGCGCTCGACTCCGTGACCGACCCGCGCAACCTGGGCGCGATCGTGCGCTCGGCCTCCGGGTTCGGTGCGCACGGCGTGCTGATCCCCGAGCGGCGTGCCGCCGGCATGACGGCCAGCGCCTGGAAGACCTCGGCCGGCGCCGCGGCCCGGATCCCCGTCGCCCAGGCGGTCAACCTGGTCCGCCAGCTCAAGGCCTACCAGGCCGCCGGCTGCATGGTGATCGGCCTGGCCGCCGACGGTGACCTGTCGCTGACCGAGCTCGACACGCCCGAGGTGGATCTCGCCAAGGGACCACTGGTCGTCGTGGTCGGCTCCGAGGGCAAGGGCCTGGGCCGGTTGGTCAGCGAGACCTGCGACCACCTGGTCTCGATCCCGATGTCGAGCGGCCTGGAGTCGCTCAATGCCGGCGTGGCCGCGTCGGTCACCCTCTACGCGATCGCCCAGGCGCGCGCCTGAGCGTTCGTCGTACGGCGAAGGTGGTCTCGCCGGGCTCGACCATCCAGGGCTCGACCGTCCAGGGGTCGACCATCAGGCGGGTTCTGGCCCGTGAGGTGGGTCTCGGTCGTTAGGGTCGAGGCATGGCTGTGGGGAGACGGACCTGGGCGCGCGTCGGGGGCTATGCCCTGGCGTGGCTGCTGCTGGCCGTCCCGTCGGCAATCGCGATCTTCCTGAACTCCAGCACCACGGTCACCGTGGCCAGTCATGACGCCGAGGTGCAGCCGACCCTGCACCGCTACGTCACGATCCGCACGGGGCCGTTCCTGCCCGACGTACGCCGCCGCACCGACGGGCTGATCGGGGTCGACGTCCGGCTCGGCAAGACCGAGGCCGACTCGACCGAGGCCCTGGTTGAGCGCTACGCGTTCATCGCCTCGCAGCCGGACTCCCAGATCGTGATCGTCGAGGATGCGGTCAAGGAGCTGGCCTGGGACGCGGCCGCGCGGGGCGCCGTACTCGCCGTCTTCCCGCTGCTGCTGTGGGCACTGATCGGCAAGCAGCGTCGCCGCGAGGTCTTCGGCAGGACCCCGAGACGGCGGGCCGTGGCGGCAATCGCGACCGGTACGACGATCGCGGCGACCGTGGTGCTCGTGGTCAAGCCGTGGCAGTCCGACGATGCCCTGATCGTGGACCAGTCCGACTGGCAGAGCCTCGCCTCCTACCTGCCCGAGTTCGACGTCCCGGCCGAGGCCCGTGGCATCGAGGTGCAGGGCACCCTGGCCGCCGGTGGCACGAAGCGCCTGGTGCTCAGCGCGGTCGACACCTATCGGGTGAGCAAGGAGTTCTACCAGGGGGCACGCGAGAAGGCCGAGCAGCTCGACCTGCGCCGGCCCGAGGAGGGCGAGACCGTGGCGCTGATCGTCTCCGACCGCCACGACAACATCGGGATGGACCCGGTGGCCCGAGCGATCGCCGATCGTGCTGACGCGACGGCGGTGCTCAACGCCGGCGACGACACCTCGACCGGCTCGCGGTGGGAGGCGTTCTCCCTCGACTCCCTGGACGACGCGTTCGGGGACTACGCCCGGTTCGCCGTGCAGGGCAACCACGACCACGGGTCGTTCGTGCAGGGCTATCTCGAGGACCGCGGCTGGCAGACCGCCAGCACCCAGGTGCTCGAGGGCCCCGGCGGCGGCCGGCTGATGGCCTTCAACGACCCACGCTCCAGCGGCCTGGGCAACTGGCGCGACACCCCCGGGCTGACCGTCAACGAGCTGGCGGTGCGCATCGCCGATGACGTGTGCGCGGCCGACGAACGAGTGAACACCCTGCTGGTGCACGACATCGACATGGGTACGCCGTCCCTCGAGCGCGGCTGCGTCGACCTGGTGATCTCGGGCCACGTGCACGTGCAGGTCGGCCCCGACGCGGTCAAGGGCAGCAACGGCGAGGTGGGCTACAACTACACCAACGGCACGACCGGTGGGGCGGCCTACGCGGTGGCGGTCGGCAGCAAGCTGCGGCGCCCGGCGGAGGTCACTCTGGTCACCTATCGCGACGGCCGACCGGTCGGGCTGCAGCCGGTCACGTTGCAGACCAACGGCGTGTTCCAGGTCGACGACTACATCCCGCTGGCCTACGGCTCGAAGGACGTCGCCGACGCAGGGCGGCGCAGCAGCACGAAGCCGGGCCCGGGAACGCGCACGGCGGGCGGCAGACGCCGCTAGCTCCCGGCGGTGGTTTCGGCGGTGGTTTCGACGGATTCGTGATGGCCGCCTCAGCAGGTCAGGCTCAGCTGCTCGGCATGGGCGGACGCTGGGGGAGCTGGGTGGCGATGAAGTCGCGCGCGGTGTCGAAGATGTCGACCTCGTGCCCGGCCGCCTCGGAGAGGAACCAGCGGTGCACGAGCACCTCGTGGAACAGCTCGGCCGGCTCGAGGCGCCCGCGGAGGTCGGAGGGCACCATCGCCCTGATCGGCTCGTAGACCTTGACCAGCCACTGGTTGGCCACCACCTCGGGGTCTTCGTCACCGAGTCCGAGGTGGGCGGTGTAGGCGGCCAGGTCGTTGAGCAGCCGCCGAGCCTGGTTCTCCTCGACGTGCAACCCGGTGAGCCCGGCCAGCTCCCGGGTGTGGTGACCGAGCTCGACCACCTTGGGTTGCAGCAGGTAGCGGTCGCCCTCGGGTGTGGCCACCATCTCGATCTCGTCGACGTCGAAGCCCAGCTCGTTGAGCCGCTCGATGCGTTGCTCGACGTGCCACATCTCTTCTGCGCCGAACTCCTCGGCACCGGTGAGCTCGCCCCACAGGGCGTCGTACCGCTCCTGCAGGAGGGTGATCACCACGCTCGGGTCGACCGACTCCTTCAGGTCTCCGCTGGCGGTGAGGTCGAGCAGCTCGGCGTACACGTTCTCGCAGCCCACCGAGACGTCGTGCTCACGCATCGCGTCGGACAGGGTGGACTTCAGCTCGCCGGTCTCGGCGTCGACCAGGTAGGCCGCGAACTCGCCGGCGTTGCGTCGGAACAGCACGTTCGACAGCGACACGTCGCCCCAGTAGAAGTTGGCCAGGTGGAGCCGCACGAGCAGCACCACCATCGCGTCGATGATCGCCGGGAGCTCCTTGGCCCCCAGCCCGTGGGAGAACAGCCAGCGGTAGGGAAGGGAGAAGCGCAGGTGGCGGGTGATCAGCACCGACGGCAACGGGTTGCCGGCGGGGCCGGTGCGCCCGGTGACGACCCCGAGCGGTTCCACACTGGGCAGGTTGCGGGAGCCGAGCTCGCGCAGCATGCGGTATTCGCGGTGGGCCAGCTGCTCCTCGGTCTCCTTGGCGACGTAGGTGCTGCCGCCGACTCCGGTGGTGATGATGCGAACCACGTGCCGCGAGAGTCCCTGCGGCAGCGGGACCAGGTGCACCTCGTCCCACTCGGCCAGTGGTTGGGACCACGGCAGGGGGAGCAGGGCCGGATCTGGCCGGCTCGCCACGACGCGCAGGGGCATGGTCACATCGTGGCCCTTGAGTCCATCGCTGTCGAGCGGTTGCCGCGCGCCGCTGGTTGACGAGGTCGCTCCGGCGACCGTCTCGAGACCAAGGCGTCCTTGAGTGCACGATCCGTGTTCATCTCGGCGCGGAATCGAGCACGGATCGTGCACTCAACGCGTGGGCGTGTGAATGTTGGTACGCCGGGCGCTCGTTAGCTCGCCGCCCGCCGGTGGTCGACTCGTGCGCGGCGCTCGCCGCCCGCCGCTGGTCAACTCGTGCGCGGCGCCCGCCGCCCGCCGCTGGTCGACTCGCCGCTGCGCGAGGACGATCAGACTGCCAGCACCTGCAGGGACGGGCCGTCACCGGAGACCAGCGCACCGTCGGCGACGGATGCGCCACCCGTGGACATCAACGTCTCGCGGACCACCAGTCCGTCGAGCATGACCGCCGGCCCGGCAGCACGGCGTACGACGACCAGCACGTCGCCGTCGGCGTGCTCGCGCAGGAAGACCAGCGCATCGTCGGCGACATGGGCCCAGCGCAGGCCGCCGCGACGTAGGGCCGTGTGCTCTCGCCGGAGCCGGGCCAGGTCGGAGTAGACGGTGAAGGTCTCGTGGTCCCACTCGTCGCGGCGGCCCCAGGGCATCGTCCGGCGTGAGTCTTCACCGAGCACCCCCTCGAGGCCGATCTCGTCGCCGGCGAAGACCATCGGCACGCCGGGCAGCGTGAACTGCAGGGCGGCCGCGACCTGGTGCCGGGCGGCCGAGCCGGTGAGGGTGCGGATGCGGGCGCTGTCGTGCGAGCCGAGGATGTTCCACGACGCGCCGGACGTGCGCCAGCCGTAGCGGGCCAGCCACATGCGCATCGACGCGACGACCTGTTGCCCGGTGCGTTGCGCGACCGGGACCGGGGTGCCGAACGAACGTGCCTCGGTCTCGTCGGCGCGCAGCCATTCCCAGACCGGCCAGGAGAAGCCGGAGTAGTTCATGATGCCGTGCCAGCCGTCGCCGGGCACGTCGTTCGATCCGTCGTGGTTGTGCTCGCCGAGCACCAACGCGTCCTCGCGCACGACGGTCGCGGTTCGGCGGACGGCCCGGGCGACCTCGTGGTTGAGGTCGATCTCGCGGAGCCGCCCGGTCATGTTGGCGACGTCGATGCGCCAGCCGTCGAGGCCGTACGGCGGCCGCAGCCACCGCCCCACGACCGAGTCGGGGCCGTCGGTGAACGCGTTGCGCAGTGCGGGAGCGGCGTGGTTGAGCTTGGGCAGCGTCTGGTGGCCCATCCAGGTGGCGTAGCTGCCGTCGGCCTCGAAGCAGTACCAGCTGCGGTGAGGGTCCTGCTCGTCGGCGGCCGCAGCGCGGAACCACTCGTGGGTGTCGCCGGTGTGGTTGGTGGTGAGGTCGCCGAGGATCCGCCACCCGCGCTCGTGGACGGCCGCGGTGAGCCGGGCGTAGGCCTCGTCGCCGCCGAGCAGTGGGTCGACCCGGTCGAAGGTCGAGGCGTTGTAGCGGTGGTTGGACTCTCCGGGGAAGACCGGGGTCGTGTAGACGATGTCGGCGCCGACCTGCGCCACGT
Organism: Nocardioides jensenii JCM 1364 = NBRC 14755; assembly: GCF_001552535.1. Lineage (GTDB taxonomy): Bacteria > Actinomycetota > Actinomycetes > Propionibacteriales > Nocardioidaceae > Nocardioides > Nocardioides jensenii. Next base: position 39,031 of record NZ_BCRJ01000070.1, read on the forward strand.
GGTCGAGGTGCTCGGTGATGCCGTCGAGGTCGCCGCCGAAGAACTGCAGGGGAGTGCGGGGGTCGCTGCCCTCGAAGACCACCTCGTCGTCCCAGGCCGCGGGGGTGGCCCATGTCGGGGTCTCTCGTTCATCGGCGGCCGCGGACCGGGCGAACCGGTCGGGGAAGATCTGGTAGACGACGCCGTCGCGGGACCAGCCCGGAGCCGGCTGGTGCGAGCTGAGCGTGAAGTCGAAGGCGTCCGGCACGTCATGGTCGAAGACGCCGGCCCCGGTCAGCCAGCGTTGGGAGCGGTCCGCGCCGACGAGCAGGAACCGGTAGTGCATGACCGGGTTGTGCAGGGGGAGTTTCGCCTGCCACCACACGCGATCCGCGGAGTCGGGTCCAGCTTCGGTGTCGGTCGTGGTCTCCGCTGCGCGCAGGAAGACCGGCTCGGCGTCGGTCGTCGTACGCACCCAGATCTCGGCGGTGCCGTCACCGCCGGGAGTGCTGCAGCGGATGCCGACCAGGTCACCCGGCGCGGGGGACTCGTCGTCGACGTAGAGAGGTGACCCGTCGTGGTGGGGCTCGCGCAGGAGATCCATGCCCACCAGTGTGGCGGGTCGGGCTCACTGGTGCGGGGTCGGCTCCAGGAACACCGCGCCGGGCCCGCGCGGGGCGACCTCGTCGTGGGGATTGCTCAACGCACACGTCTTCAGGCTCAGGCAGCCGCAGCCGATGCAGCTGTCGAGCTTGTCGCGAAGTCGCTCGATGCGTTCGATCTGCTCGTCGAGGCGCTCGCGCCACAGGCGACTGAGGCGGGTCCAGTCGGCCTTCGTCGGCGTGCGGTTCTCCGGGAGCGTGGCCAGCGCCTCGCCGATCTCCTCGAGAGTGAGCCCCACCGTCTGTGCACTTCGGATGAAGGCGAGGCGGCGCAGCGTCGAGGCCGTGTAGCGGCGCTGGTTGCCCGTGGTGCGCACCGACTGCACGAGCCCACGCGACTCGTAGAACCTGATCGCCGAGGTGGCGACGCCGGCGCGCTCGGAGAGGTGGCCGATCGTCAGTTGTTTCATGGGAACCTCAAGTGACCTTGAACTTGAGGTCCAGTGTGCCACGAAGAGCAAACCTGGCAAGGAGCGTGTGATCGGAGCCGGAGACAGGAGTCGAACCTGCGACATTCGCTTTACAAGAGCGACGCTCTACCAACTGAGCTACACCGGCATGCATTGCCCGGGGCAACGCAGAAGAAAGTCTAACCGGCCGCCTCTCGTGGTTGCGCCACGTGGTCCCGCCCGGGACCGGTCCCTACGCTGAGACCATGACGACCAACGACGACCGGACCATGTGGGAGCGGATGAAGGCCGGCGACCCCTACATCGCCGACGACCCACGGCTCGAGGAGGAGAACCACCGCGGCCGTGACCTGATGGCGGCGTACAACGCGACCACCTCCCGGCAGCGGCCGTTGCGGCGCCACCTGCTGGAGGAGCTGCTCGCCTCGATCGGGGAGGACACGGAGCTCCGCTCACCGCTGTACGTCGACTACGGGAGCAACATCTCGATCGGCGCCCGGACGTTCGCGAACTACGGCCTGGTCGCGCTCGACGTCGCGACGATCACCATCGGCAACGACGTGCAGATCGGGCCGAACGTCCAACTCCTCACCCCGACCCACCCGGTCGAGCCGGAGCCCCGGCGCGAGAAGTGGGAGTCGGCCCAACCCATCACGATCGGTGACAACGTGTGGCTCGGCGGCGGCGTGATCGTGTGCCCCGGAGTGACGATCGGCGAGAACACCGTGGTGGGCGCCGGGTCGGTTGTGCCCAAGGACCTTCCCGCCAACGTGGTCGCGGTCGGCAACCCCGCCCGGGTGGTGCGCAGCCTCGACTGAGCTTCCCCGTTGCTCGGCGTCCTACCATGGCCCCATGACCCCGATCCGCGAGAAGATCGTCAACAATGCCGCGCCCTACCTGCGCCCCGGCGAGCAGGTGCAGGGCGCGTTCTGCGGGCAGAGCATCAGTGGCTGGTGGTTCCTGCTGACCTATCTGATGATCTTCTGGCTGCGGTATCGGGTCGTCATCGTCACCGACCAGCGGATCCTCGTGCTCAACACCGGCGTGTGGTCGGCCACCAAGCCGAAGGGCGTCGTCGCCGAGCTGCCGCGCAACATCATCATCGGCCCGGCCGCTGGCCTGTGGTGGAAGTGCGAGACGCTCGGCGAGAAGCTGTTCGTGCACAAGCGGTTCCACAAGGACGTGCTCGCCGCGGACACCCTGCTCGCCCAGTCGGGGATGGCGCCCGTGCGCATCCCGCTCGGCGGTCATCAGCCCCAGCAGGGCCAGCAGAGCCAGCAGCAGTTCGCGGTGCCGCCCCAGCAGTACGGCGGCCAGCAGTGGCAGCAACAGGGCCAGCAGTCCGGCCAGCAGTACGCAGCGCCCGGGCAGAGCTACGGCGAGCAGCAGTGGCAGCAGCCGGCTCCCCAGAACCAGCAGTACGCCGACCCGGGGCAGCAGCCGGGCGGCCAGCAGTACGCCGACCAGCAGTGGCAGCAGCCGGCTCCCCAGCAGTGGCAGCCACCGATCGAGGGCCAGCAGTGGCAGCCCGGCCAGCAGCCGGGGCAGCCAGCTCAGCACCCGGGCCAGCCCGGGCAGCAAGCTCAGCCCAAGCCGTGGCAGCAGGTGAACTTCCCCGACGAGGAGAACTTCACCCGGGTCCGGCCGAGGCCCGAGCCGGAGGACTAGGCGCGACCCGGGGAGGGCCGATGAGTTCCGGAGTCGTTGCCGGTCTGACCTGACACCACCCCTCAGGAGGACTCATGCACGATCTCGGAACCGCCACCCGCGCCATGGCCGAGGTCATCACGGGCATTCGTGACGACCAGCTCGGCGCACCGACCCCCTGCCCGGCGTACACGCTCGGCGACCTGCTGGAACACGTCGACGGGCTCACCTTGGCCTTCGCGATGGCCGCCCGCAAGGAGCTGCCGGCAAGCGACGGGCCCCCGCCGCCCGGCGACGCGACGCGGTTGGCCGGCGGGTGGCGCACTCGCATCCCGGAACAGCTCGACGCCCTGGCTCGGGCCTGGCGGGCACCCGACGCGTGGACCGGTGACACCGCCGCAGGCGGCGTGCCGATGGACGGCGCGACCTGTGCCCTGGTGGCCACCAACGAGGTGGTCGTGCACGGCTGGGACCTGGCCGTGGCCACCGGGCAGCGGCTCGTCGTTGACGCGGAGACGGTTGCCCCCGCGCTCGCCTTCGTCGGCTTCTTCTCCGGCCCCGGAACCGAGGAGATGCGCGGCGACGCGTTCGGACCCGAGGTCGCGCCGCCGTCGGATGCCAGTGAGCTGGAACGATTGGTGGCGCTCAGCGGGCGGAACCCGCGCTGGCAGCCCTGACGGGCGGACGGCGTACGACCGGGCGGCAGCCCTGAGGACAGGTCAGCCCAGGGCGTCGAGCACGTCCTGCGACTGGCGTTCGGCGGCCTCGGCCAGCTCTGCGGTCGGCTGGTCGGTGCCGTCGTAGGACGCGGCGTCCTTCGTCGTCCTCGAGGTGGTGCGCAGCAGGTCGGTGAAGGCAGTGACGAACGCGTCGCCGTCGAGCTCCTCGAGCCCGTGGATGTCGGCTTCGGTCGGCGCTCCCTCGAGCTCGGGTGCGTCGGCCTCGATGCCGTGGTCGATCCCGTGGTCGCGCACGGTCACCGGGATCTCCTCGCCCGACTCCTCCAGCAGGTCGGCGGCGGTCTCGATGCGTGCCCCGGCGTCGGCGCGCGCCGTGTCGACGGTCGCGGAGAGGGGGCCGGGGAGCGGCTTGCCGAGGGAGACGTCGAGCAGGTTCAGCAGGGCCGCGTCACGGTGCATCAGCTCGGTCACGAAGGCGGCGTCGTCGACCGGTTCAGGTTCGGTGTCGGAGGACGAACAGGCGCCGAGGGCGAGGAGCACCAAGCCGGCGACCAGCGCCCCGAGTGCGCGGCTCAACGGACCCGGATGACGTCGAAGCGTGACTCGGCCTGCGCGATCGAGTCCTGCCCGGCCACGATCTGCAGCTCGCGCTCACCCGAGTCGATGGTCGCCTGCAGTACGCCGAGCACCGACGTCGCGGTCGTGCCCAGGGCGTACGCCGGGTCGCCGGTGCTGCGCAGGTGCGCGGTGAACAGTGCGGCAGTGAGGTCGCCGGAGCCGTTGGCCTTCAGCGGGAGCCGCGGGGTCTGCACCAGCCACGCGCCGTCCTCGGTGGCGGCGAGCATCTCGATGGTGTCCTCGGGTGCGTCCGGCTGCTCGACGCTGGTGACCAGCACGGTCGAGGGGCCCATCGCGCGGGCGAGGTCGACCGAGGCCAACGTCTCCTCGAGGGAACGTGGCGAGGTGTCGGTGAGGAAGCCCAGCTCGAACTGGTTCGGCGTGATCAGGTCGGCGGCGGGCACGACCCGGTCGCGCAGCAATGGGGGGATCGCCGGGTTGACGAAGCAGCCGCTCTTCGCGTTGCCCATCACCGGGTCGCAGGCATAGATCGCGGCCGGGTTCGCCTTCTTCACCCGAGCCACGGCGTCCAGGATCACGTCGCCGATCTCCTCGCCGCCCTGGTAGCCCGAGAGCACCACGTCGACCTGGTCGAGCACCCCGCGCTCCTCGATGCCGGTGATCACCTCGCCTACGTCCTCGGCGGCGAGCATCGGTCCGCGCCAGGCGCCGTACCCGGTGTGGTTGGAGAAGTGCACCGTGAACACCGGCCAGACCTCGTGGCCCAGGCGCTGGAGCGGGAAGACGGCGGCGGAGTTGCCGACGTGGCCGTAGGCGACCGAGGACTGGATGGAGAGGATGTTCACCCCGGCATTCTCCCACCCACCCGGATCCCGGAATCGGCGGCCGGCCAGGGTCGGCGTACTCAAGGTACGGAAAGCCCTTCCGGGCGAAACTAGAACTTGTTACAGTCGGCTGTCGGGCGAGATCGAACACATGAGGGTGGACAACGATGGCCAAGCCGATCACAGTCAACGAAGCCGAGTACGTCGTGGTCGGTGCGGGCAGCGCCGGGTGCGCGGTGGCCGGCCGGCTCGCGGACGCCGGGCACAGTGTCGTGCTCCTGGAGGCCGGCGGCTCAGACACGTCGATGATGTTCAAGAAGCCCGGCATGATCACGATGATCCACGCCGAGCCGAAGCTGAAGGCGAAGTTCGACTGGGGCTACTACAACGCCCCGCAGCCGCACCTGAACAACCGCACGATCCCGGCCACCCGCGGCAAGCTGATGGGCGGCTCGAGCTCGGTCAACGGGATGATCTTCGTGCGCGGCAACCGCGCCGACTTCGACTCCTGGGCCGACGAGGGGAACAAGGGCTGGTCGTACGACGACGTGCTCGAGACCTACAAGAAGCTGGAGGACTGGGAGGGCGGCGCCGACGACTACCGCGGCGCCGGCGGGCCGGTCCGGGTGATCGAGAACCATGACATCACCGATGCCGCGAAGACGTTCGTGCAGGCCGGCGAGGCCGCCCTCGGCGTGGCCAGCACTCCCGACTACAACGGGGCCGAGCAGTCGGGCATGCACGTGATCCAGGAGTCGACCCGCGACGGCGTCCGGTTCTCCGCGTCGCGCGCCTACATCACCAGCAACACCTCGCCGGGCCTCTCGGTGCAGACCGGGGTGACGGTTGCCCGGGTGGTCATCGAGGCCGGTCGGGCGATCGGGGTCGAGGTGATCGAGGGCCACACCCGGGGGACGGCGACCCGGCGCACGGTCCGGGCCACGAAGGAGGTCATCGTCAGCGCCGGCGCGTTCGGCTCGCCGCAGATCCTCCAGCTCTCCGGCATCGGCCCGGCCGCGCACCTCGCCGGCCTCGGCATCCAGGTGCACGCCGACCTCCCCGTGGGCGACAACCTGCACGACCACCTCTTCGTGCCGACCACCTGGCATGTCACCAACTCGCCGCACAAGGGCAACGCCTTCTACTTCGGCAAGGGCATCGTCAAGGACAGGCTCAAGCCCGGCAGGACGTTCATGGCCCACTCGGTCTTCGAGTCCGGTGCGTTCGTGAGCACCTCGCTGGCCGAGGGTGGCCCCGACATGCAGCTGCTGGCGCTGCCGTGGTCCTACCCCGCGCCCAACCAGGACGCGCCGGTGCGGATGAAGCCCGACCAGCGCACCTCGTGGAGTGTCTTCTCCACACTGATCCAGCCCAAGTCGCGCGGCACGGTGCGCCTGGCCAGCACCGACCCGCTGGCGGCACCGATCATCGACCCGCAGTTCCTGGCCGAGCCCGACGACCTCAAGGTGCTGGTCGAGGGGCTGGGGATGATCCGCGAGATCATGGGCCACGGCTCGATCGCCTCCACGGTGAAGGGCGAGTACGAGCCCGGGCCGGCGTACGACGGGCAGCGGCTGGTCGACGAGGTGTTGAACCGGGCCACGACCGTCTATCACCCGGTCGGCTCGTGCCGGATGGGTGTCGACGACCGGGCCGTGGTCGACCCCGAGCTGAAGGTCGTCGGCATCGACGGACTGCGCGTTGCCGACGCCTCGATCATGCCGACCATCATCCGTGGCAACACGAACGCACCGTCGATCATGATCGGTGAGAAGGCCGCCGAACTCATCCTCCAGGGAGCCTGACCATGTCGCTTGCCCGCCCGGCGTCCATCACCGACGCGTTCCTGAACGAGCTCGTCGCGCGCGTGCCCTCGACCTCCGGCGGGTCGTGGAAGCTGACCGAGGTCTACTCCGGCGAGGTGCTGGTCGAGCTGCCGCAGTCCACGCCGGCCGACATCGCGGCGGCCTTCGAGGCCTCCCGCAGGGCCCAGGTCGAGTGGTCGCAGTGGCCGCTGAAGAAGCGGCTGCGCGTCTTCCGCAGGTTCCACTCACTCGTGCTCTCGCGCAACGAGGCCATCGTCGACCTGATCCAGGTCGAGAGCGGCAAGGCCCGCCGGATGGCCTTCGAGGAGACCCTCGACATCCCGATGGTGGCCGGCTACTACCTCAAGCGCGCCGCGAAGCTGTTGGCGCCGAAGAAGCACGCGGGCCCGGTGCCGGTCGTGTCGTCCTCCCTCGAGGTGCGCCAGCCCAAGGGCGTTGTCGGCATCATCGCGCCGTGGAACTTCCCGTTCGCCACCGGCATCTCCGACGCCATCCCGGCGCTGATCGCCGGCAACGGCGTGGTGGTCAAGCCCGACAACAAGACCGCGCTCTCGCCGCTGTACGGCGTGCAGCTGCTCGAGGAGGCCGGGCTGCCGCGCGGTCTCTTCCAGGTGGTGTGCGGTGAAGGTCCCGACGTCGGGCCGACGCTGATCGACAACGCCAACTACGTGATGTTCACCGGCTCCACGGCCACCGGCCGCACGATCGGCGAGCGGGCCGGCCGCAACCTGATCGGCTGCTGCCTCGAGCTCGGTGGCAAGAACCCGATGATCGTGCTGCCCGACGCCAACCTCGACGATGTGGTCAAGGGTGCACTGTTCGGTGCATTCGGAAACACCGGCCAGATCTGCATGCACATCGAGCGGATGTATGTGCACGACTCGATCTATGACGACTTCCGGGCCCGGTTCGTGGCCGCCACGGAGAAGCTGCGGGTGCGGGCGTCGTACGACTTCGAGGCGGAGGTGGGCTCGCTGGTCTCGGTGGACCACAAGAACCGGGTCGCCTCCCACGTGGAGGACGCGGTCGCCAAGGGCGCTGTCGTGCTGACCGGTGGGCGCGAGCTGCCGGAGGTGGGGCCGGCGTTCTACGCACCGACGATCCTCGAGGGCGTCACCAAGGACATGCTGGCCGGGGTCGGGGAGACCTTCGGCCCGGTCGTGGCGCTGCACCGCTACACCTCGGAGAACGAGGCGGTCGCGCTGGCCAACGACACCGACTACGGCCTGAACGCGTCGGTGTGGGGCGGTGATCTCGACCACGCGATCAGTGTCGGTCGCCGGATCCACTCCGGCAACGTCAACATCAACGACATCCTCGCGACGGCGTACGCCTCGAAGGGCACGCCCTCAGGCGGCGTCAAGCAGTCGGGCGTCGGTGCCCGTCACGGCGACCAGGGGCTGCTGAAGTACACCGACGTGCAGAACGTCGGCATCCTGCGCAAGCAGGTGATGGGCGCGCCCGAGGGCATCCCGTTCGAGAAGAACGTCGAGCAGCAGATCAAGGGCCTGGCCATCATGCGCAGGCTCGGCATCCGCTAGCCACGAGTGGTGCGTTCTGGTGCCGCGAGTTGTTGGTTTTCGCCCGTCGAGTTGTTGGTTCTCGCGCCGGTCAGGCCATCTCGAACGAGCGCTTCGACAAGCCCATCCAGTAGCCGTCGATCTTCTTGTCCCGCGGGTCGTCGGCCCTGCGGCTGGCGCCCAGCGAGATGAACAGCGGGATGTAGTGCTCGACGGTCGGGTGCGCGTAGGGCATGCCCGGCGCCTTCGACTTGTACGCCGCCAGCTCGTCGATGTCGCCACGTGAGAGGGCCTCGGCCGCCCAGAGGTCGAAGTCCTTGGACCATCCGGGTGCGGCGGCCTCGATCGACCAGTCCTTGAGGAACGGCAGGCCGTGGGTCAGGAAGCCGGATCCGATGATCATCACGCCCTCGTCCCTCAGCGGGCGCAGGCGCTCGCCGAGCTTGATCAGCTTGTAGGGGTCCTCGGTGGGCAGTGACATCTGCAGGACCGGGATGTCGGCGTCGGGGTACATGATCTTCAGTGGCACCCAGGCCCCGTGGTCGAGTCCGCGGCTGCGGTGCTGGTGCACCGGCTCGCCGTCCGGCATCATCGCGGCGACCCGCTGGGCGAGCGCGCTGGCATCCGGCGTCTGGTAGGTCATTTGGTAGTACTTCGGCGCGAATCCGCCGAAGTCGTAGACCAACGGCACGTTGGAGGCGCTCAGGCTGACCGGCGCGGACTCCCAGTGCGCGCTGACGATCAGGATCGCCTTGGGTCGTGGCAGCTCCTTCGCCCAGGCCGCGAGCTGGCCCGACCAGACGGGGTCGTCCAGGAGTGGGGGAGCGCCGTGCCCGATGTAGAGAGCCGGCATCGTCGTCGTGGTGTCCATGTCTCCTACAATAGTTTAACCTTCAACTTTATTCCACCCTTTCTTGGATACTCCCTGACGTTCGGACCCCCCGGGAGGGTCCGAACGTCAGGGAGTATCGCGCCTCTGGGGTCCGAACGTCAGGGAGTATCTCGGTAGGGTCGCGAGCATGAGTGCGCTGCAGGGACTGGTCGAGAAGGGGCTCGTGGCCGAGGACTGGGCCACGGCACTCTCCCCGGTCGATGACCAGATCGGCGCGATGGGGAGGTTTCTGCGCGAGGAGCTGGCCGCCGGTCGCCCCTACCTGCCGCACGGCGACCACGTGCTCCGCGCGTTCCAGCGCCCGCTCGCCGACGTACGCGTGCTGATCGTCGGCCAGGACCCCTATCCCACGCCGGGTCACCCGATCGGGCTGAGCTTCGCGGTCGCTCCCGACGTACGGCCGATCCCGCGCAGCCTGGCCAACATCTACCAGGAGCTGCAGACCGACCTGGGCCACGAGCCCGCCGCGCACGGCGACCTCACCGCGTGGTCCGACCAGGGCGTCATGCTGCTGAACCGAGTGCTGACCGTGCGCCCCGGGGAGGCCGCGTCGCACCGCGGGCGCGGGTGGGAGGCGGTCACCGAGTGCGCGATCCAGGCGGTGGTACGCCGGGGAGGGCCGCTGGCCGCGATCCTCTGGGGCCGTGACGCGCAGTCGCTGAAGCCCATGCTCGGTGCCGTCCCGTGGGTGGAGTCGGCGCACCCTTCACCCTTGTCGGCACGGCGCGGCTTCTTCGGATCCCGGCCGTTCAGCCGGGTCAACCGGATGCTCGAGGAGCAAGGTGGCCGGGCGGTGGACTGGAGGTTGCCGCAGGCCGCTGCGGCGATGTGACTCGTTCGTAACGTCCAACCCGTGGCAGCCTGCGGACGTGCACACTGTGCGCCACCGTCACCAGGGAGGTCTGCGTTGCTGACTCGAATCGCTGTCGTGAACCGTGGAGAGGCCGCGATCCGGCTGATCCGTGCCGTGCGAGACCTCAACGCCGAGGGCGGTGGCCAGCTCACCACGATCGCTCTGTTCACCGACGACGAACGGTCGGCGATGTTCGCCCGCGAGGCCGACGAGGCCTACGGCATCGGTCCCGCCTCCGCGCGCCCCTACCTCGACCACGCGGTCCTCGAGCGCGCCCTGGTCGAGACCCGCGCCGACGCGGTCTGGGTCGGCTGGGGCTTCGTCGCCGAGGACCCGGCCTTCGCCGACCTCTGCGACCGATTGGGCGTCACGTTCATCGGCCCCTCCGGTGAGTCCATGCGCAAGCTCGGCGACAAGATCGGCTCGAAGCTGATCGCCGAGGAGGTCGGGGTGCCCGTCGCCCCCTGGAGCCGTGGTGGCGTCGACACGCTCGAGGAGGCGCTGGCCTCCGCCGAGGAGGTCGGCTACCCCCTGATGCTCAAGGCCACTGCGGGCGGCGGCGGCCGCGGCATCCGCAAGGTTGAGAACGCCGCGGACCTCGAGGACGCCTACCAGCGCACCCGCGACGAGGCCGAGCGCGCGTTCGGCAGCGGCGTGGTCTTCCTCGAGCGGCTCGTCACCGGCGCGCGTCACGTCGAGGTGCAGCTGATCGCCGACGGGCAGGGTACGGCGTGGGCGCTCGGCGTACGCGACTGCTCGGTGCAGCGACGCAACCAGAAGGTGATCGAGGAGTCGGCCTCCCCGCTCCTCGACGAGGCCCAGGTCGCCGAGGTCAAGGAGTCGGCCGAACGCCTGGCACTCGCGGTCGACTACCGCGGCGCCGGCACCGTCGAGTTCCTCTACCACCCCGAGACGCGCACGTTCGCGTTCCTCGAGGTGAACACCCGGCTGCAGGTGGAGCACCCGATCACCGAGGTCACCACGGACGTCGACCTGGTCAAGGCCCAGCTCCTCGTCGCGGCCGGAGGCCGCCTGGAGGGCGAGCGCCCGGCCGAGGTCGGCCACGCCGTCGAGGCCCGGCTCAACGCCGAGGACCCCGACCGCGACTTTGCGCCCTCACCCGGACGCATCGCCCTGCTGGAGCTGCCCGCCGGTCCCGGAATCCGGGTCGACTCGGGCGTCGCGGAGGGCGACACGATCCCCGCCGACTTCGACTCGATGATCGCCAAGGTGATCGCCTACGGCCGCACCCGTGCCGAGGCACTCGCCCGGCTGCGCCGCGCCATGGCCGACACCACCGTCGTGATCGAGGGCGGCGCGACCAACAAGAGCTTCATCCTCGACCTGCTCGACCAGCCCGAGGTCGTCGACGGCAATGCAGTCGTCGACGGCAGCGCTGTCGGCTGGGCCGACACCGGGTGGATCGACCGGGTCCGCGCCGAGGGCCGGCTGGTCGCCCACCGGCACTCCGGGGTGGCCCTGGTGGCTGCGGCGATCGAGGCCTACGAGGACGAGGAGGCCGTCGAGATCGCCCGCCTCCTCGAGACCGCTCGCGGCGGTCGACCCCAGGTGCAGCACACCGTGGGACGGCCGGTCGAGCTCAAGCTGCGCGGCACCGTCTATCGAGTCACGGTGGTGCAGACCGGTCCCGAGACCTATCGGGTCACCGTGGCCCTCGGGGACCAGTCCGAGACGTTGACGGCCTCCCTCGACCGGCTCGACGAGTTCCACGCCCGGCTCACGATCGAGGACCAGCGGTTCCGGCTGGTCAGCGCCACCCACGGGCCGATGCACCTCGTGGAGGTCGACGGTGTCGCCCATCGGGTCAGCCGTGACGAGGGTGGCGTCGTACGCTCCCCGGCGCCGGCGCTGGTCGTGGCCACGCCCGTGCGCGCGGGCGACGTGGTCGAGGCGGGCGCGCCCGTGCTGGTGCTCGAGTCGATGAAGATGGAGACCGTCCTCCACGCCCCCGTGGCCGGGACCGTGAAGGAGCTGTTGGTCACCACCGGATCGCAGGTCGAGACCGGCGCCCCGCTGCTCCGGCTCGAGCCCGACGCGGACGCCGACGCGACGCCGGCCACCGCAGCCGTGGGTGAGGCCCCGGGTCTCGACCTGCCGGTCAGCCGCGGCGAGGTGAGTCTCGAGGAGCGGGTACGCCGGGGGCGCGCGGACCTCAGCGCGATCCTGATGGGCTTCGACCTCGACCAGAGGGCCGACCGCGGCGTGCTCGAGGACTACCTGAGCGCACGTGAGGCATTTCGTGCCGAGGGTGGAGACGTGCTGACCGACGAGCTCGCCCTGCTCGCCATGTTCGCCGACTTCGCCGAGCTCAGCCGCAACCGGCCGGCGGGGGAGCAGCTGCACACCGAGCTGCGGGTGCACAGCTCGCGCGAGCACTTCCACACCTACCTGCAGAGTCTCGACGTGGAGCGCGGCGGTCTGCCCGACGAGTTCCGGCAGCGTCTGGCCCGGGTGCTGGCCCACTACGGGGTGACCGATCTCGACCGGACGCCGCAGCTGGACGAGGCGGTCTTCCGGGTCTTCCTCTCCCAGCAGCGGTTCGCCACCGACCTCGCGCTGGCCACGTCGCTGCTCGAGCGCTGGATGGCCGAGCCGCCGCCGGCCGCCGAGATCGGTGCCGGCGTGCGCGAGCTCCTCGACCGTCTCGTCCGCGCCACCCAGCTCCGGTTCCCCGTCGTCGGTGACCTGGCCCGCAGCGTGCGGTTCCGCTGGTTCGACCAGCCTGCCGTCGACGCCGAGCGCGCCGGCGTACTGGCCGCGGGGCGCAACGAGGCCGCGGCCCTGGCCGAGAACCCCGACCTCCCCGATCGCAATGCCCGCCTCGACGCCCTGGCCGACATCCCCGAGCAGATCGTCGGGTTCCTCGCGGAGCGGCTCGAGAACGGCATCCCTGCT
>NZ_BCRJ01000071.1 GCF_001552535.1 Nocardioides jensenii JCM 1364 = NBRC 14755
CGGCTCGAGAACGGCATCCCTGCTCACGAGCCGATGCTGGAGGTGCTCTTCCGCAGGCACTACCGCGAGTACGACCTGCACGACGCCCGGCCGGTCCACATCGACGGCCGTCCCTGCGCGGTCGCCGACTACACGCTCGATCGTCGGCCCACCCACCTGGTCTCCACGGTCGGCCACGTCTCCGAGCTCGTGCCCGGCAGCAGTCTCGGTGACGCCGTCGACCGGCTGGTCGGCGAGGCCACGGACGGGATGGACGTCGTCGCCGACCTCTACCTCGGCTGGTCCGACGCGCCGGCCACGGCCGACGCGATGTCGGCCGAGCTGGGCCGGCTGGTCAACGCGCTCTCGTTCTCGGTCGCCGTACGACGGGTGGCGATCGCGGTCTGCCCCGGGTCCGGCCGTCCGGTGGAGTACTTCACCTTCCGGCCCGCCGAGGGCGGCGGGGCCGTCGAGGACGACCTGGTCCGCGGCCTGCACCCCATGGTCGCGCGTCGCCTCGACCTGTGGCGGCTGCGCAACTTCCACGTCACCCGTCTCGACGCTCCCGAGGACGTCCTGCTCTATGAGTGCGTGGCGCGGGAGAACGCCCAGGACCGGCGCCTCGTCGCGCTGGCCCAGGTGCGCCAGCTCGCCATCATCCGCGACGACGAGGGCCGGGTGATCGCCGTACCCCACGCCGAGCGCGCGGTCGAGAACTGCCTCGAGGCGATCCGGCGGGTGCGCACCTCCCGCGGCGCCGCGGGCAGCAAGCTCGACGTCAACCACGTGTGGGTGCAGGTGTGGCCGGTGGTCGACGCCGACGTCGACCAGCTCACCACCCTGCAGGGCAAGATCACCCCGCTCACCGACGGCGCGGGCATCGAGGAGGTCGTGGCCCAGGGCCGCATCGCCGGGCCCGACGGGCAGGCGACCCCGGTCGCCATCCGCTTCCACGCCCGACCCGGCTCGGGAGTCACCGCGGCGATCGAGCCGCCGCCCACCGAGCCACTCAAGCCGCTCGACGAGTACGCCGGCAAGGTGCTCCGGTCGCGTCGCCGCGGAATGGTCTACCCCTACGAGCTGACCGGAGTGCTGGCCGGCAACGGCGGCACCCTGGTCGAGCACGACCTCGACGACACCGGCGTGCTGGTGCCTGTCGACCGGGCACCGGGGCTGAACAAGGCCGGGATCCTGGTCGCCGTGGTCACCACCCCGACGACGCTGCACCCCGAGGGCGTCACCCGCGTGGTGCTGTGCGGTGACCCGACGAAGGCCCTGGGAGCGGTCTCCGAGGCCGAGTGCTCGCGCCTGATCGCCGCGATCGACCTGGCCGAGCGGATGCAGGTGCCGGTCGAGTGGTTCGCGATCTCGGCGGGCGCACGCATCTCGATGGAGTCCGGCACCGAGAACATGGACTGGGTGGCCGCCGGCCTCAAGCGGATCATCGAGTTCACCCAGGCCGGCGGCGAGATCAACATCGTGGTGGCCGGCATCAACGTCGGCGCCCAGCCCTACTGGAACGCCGAGGCCACGATGCTCATGCACACCAAGGGCATCCTCGTGATGACGCCCGACAGTGCCATGGTGCTGACCGGCAAGCAGTCGCTCGACTTCTCCGGCGGTGTCTCTGCCGAGGACAACTTCGGCATCGGCGGCTACGACCGGGTGATGGGTCCCAACGGTCAGGCGCAGTACTGGGCGCCCGACCTGGCCAGCGCGTTCGGTGTGCTGATGGCCCACTACGACCACACGTACGTCGTCCCCGGTGACGCTGGTCCGCGACGGGCGCCGAGCGACGACCCGGTCGACCGGGACATCACGTCCTACCCGCATGCGGCCCCCGGGAGCGACTTCACGACGGTGGGCGAGATCTTCTCCGCAGAGACCAACCCCGACCGCAAGAAGGCGTTCGACATCCGCACCGTGATGCGGGCCCTGGCCGACCAGGACCACCCGACCCTCGAGCGTTGGGCGGGGATGGCCGACGCCGACACCGCGGTCGTGCAGGACGTCCACCTCGGCGGTCATCCGGTGTGCCTGCTGGGCATCGAGTCCCGGCCGGTGGCGCGGCGGGGCTTCCCGCCCACCGACGGCCCCGACACCTACACCGCAGGCACCCTGTTCCCGCGGTCGTCGAAGAAGGCGGCCCGGGCGATCAACGCCGCCAGCGGCAACCGGCCGCTGGTGGTGCTGGCGAACCTCTCCGGTTTCGACGGCTCACCCGACTCGATGCGCAACCTGCAGCTCGAGTACGGCGCCGAGATCGGTCGGGCGATCGTCAACTTCGACGGGCCGATCGTCTTCTGCGTGATCTCGCGCTACCACGGTGGTGCGTTCGTGGTCTTCTCCAAGCGGCTCAACCCGCGGATGACCGTGCTGGCGATCGAGGGCTCCTACGCCTCGGTGCTGGGCGGTGCCCCGGCCGCGGCCGTGGTCTTCGCCGGTGAGGTCGACAAGCGCGCCGCGGCCGACCCGCGGGTGGCCGCCCTCGAGGAGCGGATCGCCGAGGCCGCCGGCACCGACCGTGCCGGGCTGGTGCTCGAGCTGGCGACCC
This sequence comes from Nocardioides jensenii JCM 1364 = NBRC 14755, assembly GCF_001552535.1. Classification (GTDB taxonomy): domain Bacteria; phylum Actinomycetota; class Actinomycetes; order Propionibacteriales; family Nocardioidaceae; genus Nocardioides; species Nocardioides jensenii. The sequence continues at coordinate 2,534 of NZ_BCRJ01000071.1, forward strand.
TGCGCACCGAGCTGCGGGCCGAGAAGATCGGTGAGGTCGCCGCCGAGTTCGACGGCGTCCACGACATCCACCGCGCCGTGCGCGTGGGCTCGGTCGACGAGGTCATCTCCGCCGCGCAGCTGCGCCCGAAGATCATCGAGGCCATCGACCGCGGCTGACCCACGAGTCGTTGAGTTTGGTGTCGCGAGTTGTTGGTTTCTGCTCGTCGAGATCGCAGTTCTCGTCGGTCAGCAGGGCCGTTGCAGGCGGTCGAGGAAGGCGATCAGCAGGGCCTCGCGCATGGCGGGGGAGGCCACGTCGAGCATGGCGTTGACCTCGGCCATCCGCTCGGGCAGCGCCAGCCCTTCGCCGCCAGCTTCGTTGCCGGCGCTGCTGTCGCCGTCGCCGGCCGCGCTGGCGTCGCCGATCAGCCCGGACGCGGCGAGCAGCCCGTCGAAGTCCTCGTCGGACAGCGCGGCCGGGTCGAGCGCGGCGATGAACGCCACCACCTCGGGGTCGACGGTGACAGGTCCGGCGGCGACAGCAGCCTTCACTGCGGCGGCCAACGCCGCGAGGAAGTCGTCGACGTGCGGCAGGGTCGCCGCCGAGACCGACAGGTGGACCGTGGCCGGCGCGTCGGCGTACGACATCTGCGGCTGGACGTACCACCCGGCCGCGGCCATCTCGTCGCAGATCGTGAACGGGTCGCAGGTCTCGTCGCAGGCCAGGGCGACCAGTGTCGAGTCCGGTCGTACGACGACCCGCAGCGAACCGATCGACCCGACCCCGGTCACGATCCGGTCGACGGCCTCGAACACCTCCTGTGACAACGCGAGGTAGCCCTCGTCGCCGATCGACTGCACCACGGCCCAGGCAGCGGCGAGTGGGCCGCCGGACTTCGTGGACTGCATGGTCGAGTTCAGCATCGTGTAGCCGGGCCAGTCCGCGGACGCGAAGTACTGCGGCTTCCGCAGGGCAGGGGTGCGGTGCAGCAGGATCGAGGTGCCCTTGGGTGTGTAGGCGTACTTGTGCAGGTCGACCGAGATGCTGGTGACGCCCTCGACGTCGAAGGTCCACGGCGGCACGTCGCGGCCCAGTCGGGCCGCGTAGGGCAGCACCCACCCGCCGATGCAGGCGTCGACGTGGCAGCGGACCCCGCGTGCGGCGGCCGCGGTCGCGATGTCGGTCACCGGGTCCACGACCCCGTGCGCGTAGGACGGTGCGCTGGCCACCACGAGCACGGTGTCGTCGTCGATCGCGGCGGCCATCGCAGCGGCGTCGGCACGGAAGTCGGGGCCGACCGGCACCACCGCGGTCTCGACCCCGAAGTAGTGAGAGGCCTTGTGGAATGCGGCATGTGCCGTCGCGGGCAGCACCATGCGGGGTCGTCTGATGTCGGGCCGCGAGTCCCGGGCACCTTGCACCGCGAGCAGCACCGACTCCGTGCCACCCGAGGTCACCGAGCCCACCGTGCTCGAGGGGGCACCCAGCAGCCGACAGGCGAAGCCGACCAGCTCGTTCTCCATCGTCAGCAGCGAGGGGAAGGCGGTCGGGTCGAGCCCGTTCGAGCCGGCGTACGCCGCCACCGCGGCTCGCCCGACCTCGTCGACGTCGGCCAGCCCGGAGTCGTAGACGTAGGCCAGCGTGCGGCCGCCGTGCACCGGCAGGTCGCCGGCCTGCAGCGCGCGGAGCCGGGCCAGGACGTCGCTCATGAGGTCTCCTCGGTGTCGAGTGCGGTGTCGAGTGCGGTGTCAGGTGCGGTGTCGGGTGCGCTGCCTGGCGCGCCGCCGATCGCGGGGGTGACCAGGCTCGGATCGCCGAGCGAGTAGCGCGACAACCAGACCAGCGAGAGCAGGATCAGCAGGGCCGGCAGCAGCGAGAAGCCGAGCACGATCGCGGTGACCGCCGAGTCGGGCTGGGCCACGTCGCCCGACGTCGAGGAGCGGTAGTCGCCCAGGGTCAGCATCAGGGCGAAGAGCCCGGGGCCGAGCGCCAACCCCAACGTCTCGGCGGCGGTCCAGACACCGGTGAAGACGCCGACACGACTGGATCCGGTGCGCACCGCATCAGCCGCCGCCGCGTCGGGCAGCATCGCCAGCGGGAACACCTGGGCGCCGGCGTAGCCGCAGCCAACGAGCGCCACCGCCGCGAACACGACACCGGCCGGGGCATCGCGGGAGACGACCGCCAGCAGAGCCCCGGCGGCCAGCACCAGCGAGGCGGCGACGTAGCCGGCCTTCTTGCCCACCCGGGTGCCGATGCGTGCCCACAACGGCGTCAACAGCAAGGCCGGGCCGACGAAGCAGACGAACAGGATCGTCGAGGCGCCCTGACTGTCGAGCACGTCACCGGCGAGGTAGTCGACGCCGGCGAGCATGCAGCCGGTGGCCAGCGCCTGGAGCACGAAGGTGATCAGCAGGAGACGGAAATCCCTTGCCTGGCTGACGATTCTCAGCTGTTCTCGCAACGAGCCGGTGCCGGCAGTGACCTCCAGGTGCGGTGCCCGGGCGGTTCCGAAATAGGTGCCGACGACACCGACAGCGATCAGCACCGCCATCATCAGGCCCATCAGCCGATAGCCGTCGCGGCCACCGACCGCGTCACGGATCAGGGGAGCGGTCGCCCCGGCCAGCATGATCGTGAACGCCAGCACCGCCACCCGCCACGACATCAGCCGCGTGCGTTCGTCGTACGAGTCGGTGATCTCGGCCGGCATCGCGACGTAGGGCACCTGGAAGAAGGCGTACGCCGTCGCGCAGCCGAGGAAGCAGGCCAGCACCCACAGAGCATCGAGCGACTGCGAACCGAAGGCGGGTCCGGCGAAGAGCAGCGCGAAGGCCACCGCGAGCGAGAGCCCGCCGCGCAGAAGCCACGGCCGGCGCGGGCCGCGCGGGTCCGAGGTGCGGTCGCTGATGCGGCCCGCGATCGGGTTCAGGATCACGTCCCACGCCTTGGGCAGGAACACGATCATCCCGGCGTAGAGCGCGCCGATGCCCAGGCTGTCGGTCAGGAACGGCAGGAGCATCAGCCCCGGCACGGTGCCGAACGCGCCCGTCGCGACGGAGCCGGTGGCATAGCCGACGCGTACGCCGCGGGTCAAGGGCTCGGACATGTCCGAACCCTAGTCACGTCGTCGCGCTCGCGGGTGGTTTCGAGACGCTCGTTCCTCGCTCCTCAACCAACCCTGACGGTCAGAGCGACTCGGCCATCGCCGCGCAGGCCTTGAGCCAGGCGGCCTTGGTGTCCTCGGAGAGCCGGTCGTACTGCACGACGGATCCGGCCACCAGCGCCGGGTCGTAGGGGATGCGGAAGACCGCGCGGGTGCGCTGCGTGTAGACGTCGGTGAGGTCCTTGGCCAGCTGCGCGTCGACGTTCGGTGACGGGTCGGCGAGCACGGTGATCGTCTTCTGCTTGATCTCGGTGTGGCCGGCGTCGGCGAGCGCGTCGAGCATCCACAGGCCGGAGTAGCCGGTGTCCTCGCGCACCGTGCAGGTGACCACGACCAGGTCGGCGGTCTGGGCGGCGGCGAGCCAGTTCTCCGCGCGCAGGTTGTTGCCGGTGTCGACCAGGATCAGGTGGTAGAACCGCTCGAGGAGCCGGTGCACGGCACCGAAGTCGCTGGCCTTGATCGTGCCGGTGACGTCGGCCCGCTCGTCGGAGGCGAGCACGTCGAAGTGGGCGTCGCCCTGGCTGCGGACGAACGCCCCGAGGTCCCCGATGCGTGACTCGTAGACGTCCTGGAAGCGCTCGAGGTCGTCGAGCAGCTCGCGGGTCGTGTTGTGGTGGCGGGCCTGCTCGCCACGCATGCCGAGGGTGCCGCGGGTCTCGTTGTTGTCCCACGCGACCACGCCGCCACCGCGCACGGTGCCGAACGTGTAGCCGGCCGCGAGCACCGACGTGGTCTTGGCGGCGCCACCCTTGGGGTTGGCGAAGACGACGGTGCGGGGGCCCGAGAACGAGCGTTGTACGGCGGCCCGCGCCTCCCGGTGGGCGCGTTCCTTCTTGCCCATCTTGGGCTTGACCAGTCCGAAGCTGATCTTGCGGAGGACGCCGCGCCAGCCCCAGGTGGCCGGGCCGATGTCGATGCTCTGGTGCCGGGCCCGGAGGAAGTCCTGCGCGGTCGGAACGTGGTCGGGTTCCTGCTGGGGCGGGTTGGCCGGCTGGTGGCCGGGACTCGTGGCGGCGTACTGGCCCGTCGCCGGCGGACCGGAGTACGACCCGGATTGTTGTGCTGCCCGGGGCGGTGCTGGCTGGGACGGTGCAGCGTGCTGCGGTCCGGTCTGCGGGGGAGCCTGTGCGGGACGACCCTGCGGCGGACCCGACTGCGGGGGACCCGACTGCGGGGGACCCGACTGCGGCGGGCCCGACTGCGGGCGAGTCTGGTACTGCCCGGGCGGTGCGTAGGGACTGGTGCCCGGAGGAGGACCGTAGGGGTTGCCCTGCTGCCGCATCGGCGGCACACCGTTCGGCGGTGCCTGGTGACTCGGCGGCGCCTGCGTGGTCGGCGGAGCCGCGGACCCCTCAGGCCGGTAGGCGCGCTTTCCCGGAGTGGTCGGTGGTCCGTTCGGAGGGTCGGGCACCTCCGTGATCAGCGGCTGGTCGGGAGAGCCCACGGGGGTGGGCTGGACCTGCCAGCGCGGGCGCTGGTCCTGGTCGTTGCCGCTGACGGGTGCGTCGTCGGTCATCGTTACCTCCGAGAATGGATGTCCGGTCGTGCGCTGAGCATTCTTGCACCCGTGGTCCGGACGTGGTCTCGACAGGCTCGACCACCGAAGCCGGCTCCACCGAGGCGGCTACTTCGCCAAGGAGCGCGAGCTGCCCGATCCGTAGCGGCGGGTGGGACTGGCGCCGATGCCGGCGGCGTCGGTGGCGCCCGGCTTGGAAGACTTCGAGGGCTTCGACGAGGTCGCAGGCTTCGCGGGCCGCGAGGCAGCGGTGGCCGCCTCGGCGTCGGCGATCTCGGCGTCCGCCTCGGCAGCCTCGTCGGGGGACTTGTCGCTGGACCACTTGGTGATCCAGCCGTCGATGAACTTCCACGTGGTCTCGCGGGCCGAGCGTCCGGTGAGCATGCCTAGGTGACCTCCTGGGACGACCTCGAAGCGTACTTCGGGTGACCCGGTGAGTAGGGGAACAACTGCCTTCACGCACGCGACCGGAGCGATCCCGTCGGTGGCGCCGCCGAAGACCAGAACCGGCTTGTCGACGTCCTTGATCTCGATGCGACGATCGCCGAACGCGAAGTAGCCGTACTTCAGGTCGTTGGTCTTGAAGAACCGATGATAGAGCTGCCCGAACGTGCGGCCCGGGTAGGCGATCATGTTGGCGGTGAAATTGTCGACCGCCTCGAGCTGCGCGAGAAAGTCGGTGTCGTCGAGGTTCTGCAGCTTCACCAGCGGCTTGGAGACCAGTTTTTGGGCCGCCGAGAGCTGAAAGGCCCACCGCACCAAGGGTTTCGGGGCACCGCCCATCGCCTGGTAGACCCGCGTGACCGGGCCGCGGCCGTCGGTCAGCCCGCCGAGCCATGGCCGGTCGGCGATCTTGACCAAGGGCCGCAGCGGCGCCATCAGCGGCACCTTCGCGACGTCGAAGGGCGACCCGACGACCGTCATCGACGCGATCGGGAGACTCGGATCGTCGGCGGCGGCCAGCGTCATGAAGATCCCGCCCAGACTCCAGCCGACCACGTGCACGGGGCGGCCGCCGGCATGCGCCGAGGTTGCCCGGATCGCCTCGGGGACGACCTCGTCGATCCAGTGCTCCATGCCGAGGTTGCGATCGCGGAACGACACCTCGCCGTACTCCACCAGGTACGTCGGCCGGCCGCCGGTGACCAGGTGCTCCACGAGGGAGCAGCCGCGGCGCAGGTCGAAGCAGATGGACGGCGCTGCCAGGGGGGTGACCAGCAGCACCGGGTCGCCCTGCTCCTTCACCTTGCCCGCGGGACGGTAGTGGTAGACCTGTCGCAGGAGGCCCTCGTCGATGAGGGTGCGAGGCATCTTCCTGAGGTCCGCCACGCCGCCGTACAACATCTTGTGGGCGACGTTGCTGGCTGCGGAGACGACCTGATCGGGTTTCGGGATCAGATCCATGTTCGCAAAGTACCCGAACCTCGACATTCGTGGGTGGGGCGACTAGACACTGACCATGAAGTGGAACGCGATCAGGACAGTGGGGGCCGCCGGCGTCGCGGCCCTGGGGGCAGTGGCGGCGCACGACCTCACCCAGAAGCGGCATGCGCTCAAGCGGAACTTCCCGGTGGTGGCCAACCTGCGCTACCTGCTGGAGACGATCGGACCCGAGCTGCGGCAGTACATCATCACCGACAACGACCAGGAGCGGCCGTTCAGTCGCGATCAGCGGCGCTGGGTCTACGCGTCGTCCAAGCTCGAGAACAACTACTTCGGCTTCGGCACCGACAACAACATCGAGAACAACGTCGGCTACCCGATCATCCGGCACCGCACGTTCTCCGACGTGGCGCCGCACACCGACGTGCACAGCGGCGAGGAGCTCGCGTTGCCCTCGGCCAAGGTGATGGGCGGGCCGCGCGGTCGCACCCACGCCTTCCGGCCCAACTCGGTGGTCAACGTCTCGGCGATGAGCTTCGGCTCGTTGTCGGGTGCCGCGATCGAGGCGCTCAACAAGGGCGCCGCGTTGGCCGGCACCCTGCACAACACCGGCGAGGGTGCCCTCTCGCCACATCACAGGCAGGGTGGCGACCTGATCTTCCAGATCGGCACCGCCTACTTCGGCTGCCGTGACGAGCTGGGGCGCTTCGACCTGGCCCGGCTCAAGGACGTCGTGGCCTCCGCGCCGGTGAAGGCAATCGAGATCAAGCTCAGCCAGGGCGCCAAGCCCGGACTGGGCGGCATGTTGCCGGCGGCCAAGATCAGCCGGGAGATCTCCGAGATCCGTGGCATCCCGATGGGCCAGGACTGCTCCAGCCCGTCGCGGCACACGGAGTTCAACGACGTCGACAGCATGCTCGACTTCGTCGAGACGATCGCGGACGCCACCGGCCTGCCGGTCGGCATCAAGTCCGCGGTCGGCAACATGGACTTCTGGCACGATCTGCTCGAGCAGGTCGGCTCCCAACGTTCGGTCGACTTCATCACCATCGACGGCGGCGAGGGTGGCACCGGGGCGGCGCCCCTGGTGTTCAGCGACTCGGTCGCTCTGCCGTGGCGGCTCGGCTTCAGCAGTGTCTTCAAGCTCTTCGCCGAGGCCGGCAAGGAGGGTGACATCACCTGGATCGGCTCGGCCAAGCTGGGCCTCCCGGAGAACGCGATCGTGGCGATGGCGCTCGGCGCCGACATGGTCAACACCGCACGCGGCGCGATGCTCGCGCTGGGCTGCATCCAGGCCCAGAAGTGCCACACCGACACCTGTCCGACCGGCGTGGCCACCCAGAACAACTGGCTCGCGCACGGTCTGGACCCGGAGCTCAAGTCAGTGCGGGTGGCCAACTACATCAAGACGATGCGACGCGACCTGCTCAAGATCGCCGAGGCGTGCGGCGTGCCGCACCCGGGTCTGATCGGGATCGACGACGTCGACATCGTCGACGGGGTCCAGTCGACGCGGCCGTTGGGTGAGGTCTACGGCTATCGCCCCGGTTGGGGGCTCCCGCCGGAGCAGGCACGAGCCGAGATCACCGCGCTGATGTCCGGGCGGCAGCCCGCGCACTGACCTGTGCGCGCAGCAGGGTCAGGAGAGGCGGGCGGGGCGCACCGGCTTGCCGTGCGTGGGGCGTACGGCGGCCAGCTCGGCCAGGAAGTCGTTGGCCCAACTGGCGACGTCGTGCTCCGTGACGGTCTTGCGCATCGCCTTCATCCGGCGGGCGCGGTCCTTCTCGTCGGAGTGCGCCGCCTCGAGGATCGTCGCCTTCATGCCGTTGATGTCATAGGGGTTGATCTGCCAGGCCTGGCGCAGCTCGTTGGCGGCCCCGGCGAACTCCGAGAGCACCAACGCCCCGTCGTTGTCGTAGCGACAGGCGACGTACTCCTTGGCCACCAGGTTCATCCCGTCGCGGTAGGGCGTGATCACCATGATGTCGGCGGCACGATAGAGCGCGGCCATCTCGTGGCGCGGGTAGGCCGAGTGCAGGTAGGCGATCACCGGCTGCCCGATCCGCCCGAGGTCACCGTTGATCCGCCCGACCAGGCGGTCGATGTCGTCGCGCAGCACGCGGTACTGCTCGACGCGTTCGCGGCTGGGGGTGGCGACCTGCACGAAGACACTGTCGGTGACGTCGAAGTGGCCGTCCTTGACCAACTCCGAGTAGGCGCGCAGCCGCGGGTAGATGCCCTTGGTGTAGTCGAGCCGGTCGATGCCGAGCAGCACCTTCTTCGGACTGCCCAGCGCGGCCCGGATCTGCGCCGCACGCTCGGTCACCGACTCGGACCGGGCCAGCTCCTCGAAGCCGGCGGTGTCGATCGAGATCGGGAACGCGGCGGCCAGCACGGTCCGGCCGTCGGGCAGGTAGACCAGGTCGCGGTGGGTCTTGTGGCCGACCCGCTGGCGCACGAGGCGCACGAAGTTCTGGGCCGCGCCGGAGAGCTGGAAGCCGACCAGGTCGGCACCGAGCAGCCCCTCGAGGATCTGGCGACGCCACGGCAGCTGCTGGAAGAGCTCGCCGGGCGGGAAGGGGATGTGCAGGAAGAAGCCGATGCGCAGGTCGGGTCGCAGCTCGCGCAGCATCTGCGGCACCAGCTGCAGCTGGTAGTCGTGGATCCAGACCGTGGCCCCCTCGGCGGCGATCTCGGCGGCGCGGTCGGCGAAACGCTGGTTGACGGTGACGTAGGAGTCCCACCACTCACGGTGGAACTCCGGCTTGGCGACCACGTCGTGGTAGAGCGGCCACAGGGTGCCGTTGGAGAAGCCCTCGTAGAACTCCTGGATCTCCTGCTCGCTCAGGGGCACCGGCACCAGTGACAGCCCGTCGTCGACGAACGGCTCGGTCTCGTCGCCGGCCACCCCGGTCCACCCGATCCAGGCGCCGTCGTTGCTGCGCATCACCGGCTCCATGGCGCTGACCAGCCCGCCGGGGGAGCGGCGCCACTGCTTGGATCCGTCGGGCAGGGTGACCCGGTCGACGGGCAGGCGGTTGGCAACGATCACGAGGTCTGCTGATCCGGACGTCACGCTGCAGACCCTAGGGCATGTCGCCCAATGCGCTTTCGCGCACCGGGCTGGAACGGCGAGACCATGGACTGCTCGTACCCGGCGACGGAGTTCCTAGTCGCGGGCGCGGTCATGGCGAGGTGGCTTCGGCCTCTTCAGTGCCCAGGTCTCGAGCCGCGAATAGCCCTTGACCGGTGTGGTGCGCGCTCGTCGTACCCGGAACTCAGGGTGCTCGGACTCCTCGTCGTGGGCCCGCAGCTGGTCGGCCAGGTCACGGTTGACCAGCACCTTGCCCGGGCGGGCGATGGAGGTGAGGCGCGAGGCGATGTTGACCACCTCGCCGTAGACGTCGCCCAGGCGGGCGAGCACCGGCCCGTGGGCCAGCCCGACCCGAACCTGGGGGAACTCCTCGTCGGTCTCGTGCGACTGGGCGAGGGTGAGCGCGATCCGGCCGGCCGCGACCGGATCGTCGGCGACGAAGAGCACCTCGTCGCCGATGGTCTTGATGATCCGGGCGCCGTTCTCGGAGATCACCGAGTTCACCGTCGACTCGAAGCGCTCGACCATGTCGGCGAGCTCGTCGGCACTGAGGCTGCGGGTGCGGCGGGTGTAGCCGACGATGTCGGCGAACCCCACGGCCTGTACGACGTCCTCCTCAGCGGCCTGCAGCAGCAGCCGACCGGCCGCGTTGGCCAGGTGGCGACGCCAGACGTACTCCTGCAGCCCGGACAGGGCGGGCAGTGCGGTGGCCACCACGGGCTCGATCTCGGAGAACACCAGGTTCCGGCGTGAGCCGAGCATCATCGTTGCCACCTCGGCGATCTCCCACTCGGCGAGTCGGGAGAAGCTGCGGCCCATGCTGCGGGTCAGCGCGTTCTCGGTGCGTGGGTCGACGACCCCGCTGCTGACCAGGCGCTCCAGCGTTCGGACCGCCTCGACGTCGGCGTCGGTGAAGAGGAGCTCGTCGTCCGAGGCGGGGGACGGGAAGCCCAGGGCCAGCCACAGGTTGGTGGCGCGCTCGGAGGTGACCCCGCTCTGCTCGATCACGTCGAGCCGGTTCAGGTGCGGCGCCTGCCCGAGCAGGGTGGCCTCGAGTGCGGCGAACAGCTCAGGGTCGAAGCCCGGGGGCTGCGGGCTGGCCTCGGGCGGGCTCACCTCAGGCGGGCCCTTCGGGCAGGCGGTCCTGGGTGGTCTGCTCGAGAGCGGTCCGGAAGGTCGGCACCGTGTCGATGAGCTCCTGGACGGCCTCGCTGGTGAAGTGCAGCACCGACAGGGGCGTCAACGAGACCACGCTGGCGTTGCGCAGCTTGTGACTCACGATCGCGGCCTCGCCCACGGTGTCGCCGGGCCCGAGGCGGGCGATCTCCTGGCCGTTGCGGCGCACGGAGACCTGGCCGTCGAGGATGATGTAGGCCTTGTCGGCCGGGGTCTTCTCCCAGATCAGCGACCAGTTGGCCGGAATGGTGACGGCGGTTCCGTGGTCGATGAGGGCGCGGATCTCGGTGTCGCTGAGGTTGGCGAATCGGTCGAGGCGGGTGAGTTCCGCCCGTTCAGGTGAATCGGTCACGTGCTGATCCTCTCGAGGGTCGGCGTCAGGCGCCGGGCTCCGTCCCGGGTAGATCTTCGCCGCGAGTCGCGCGCCTGTCCAGAGATCGCGGGATTTGTCGGCGCGCCGTGGGGACTCGCCGGGGATCGAATGACATGCGTGTGATTCAACGTCTACGATGGGGGCCGAGCCTTCGGGCAGTCAAGCAAGGCAAAGGGGTCGAGACGCATGGACGCTGCAGAGTCCGTCAATCACGAGCAATCCGCGGGCGGGTCCACCCTGTCGGCGCGCGACAGCGAGATCCTCGAGTTCGAACGCCAGTGGTGGAAGTACGCCGGGGCCAAGGAACAGGCCGTGCGCGAGAAGTTCGACATGTCCTCCACCCGCTACTACCAGGTCCTCAACGCGCTCATCGACAAGCCGGAGGCGCTGGCCTCCGACCCGCTGCTGGTCCGTCGCCTGCGTCGGCTCCGTGCCGCCCGGCAGCGTCAGCGCTCGGCTCGCCGACTCGGCTTCGAGGTCTGAGCCCGTGCGCGCGAGAGACGACCGTGGCGTCGCCTTCCCCTCTCCGCTCGTCATCCTGAGCATCCTCGCGGTGGCCATGGCCGGCATCGCCTACGTGACCACCATGGACCGCGACGACGGCGGCATGGAGTCGGTCTCCAAGCCGGCCACGACCTCCTCGGCGTCCCCGTCCACCGAGGTCGCCCCCGTGCCGCCGCCGGTGAAGAAGAAGGCGCCCAAGGTCGTCCGGTCGAAGGTCTACGTCGAGGTCTACAACAACACCAACATCTCCGGCCTGGCCGGCTCCGCCGCGGGCACGGCGCAGTCGTTCGGCTGGCAGGTCGTGGCCTCCGACAACTGGCACGGCACGATCCCGGCCTCCACGGTCTACTACCCGGAGCGGCTCAAGGCAGCCGGCAAGATGCTGGCCAAGGACCTCGGCATCGCTCGCGTGATTCCCGCGGTCGACCCCATGGGCGGCGACCGCCTGACGGTGATCCTCACCCCCGACTACGCCTCCTGACCCTGACCCGCCGAGGCTCACGCGGGGTTGTGGTCGCTCCACGCGCGTCATGACCCCGCACCAGTGCCGCCGTACGCCGTCCTGCCGATCGCGAGCCCCCGCGACCCCGACGCAGGATGCCAAGCGTGGTCAGAGGCGGGTGGCGGCGGCGTCGAGCGTGAGCTGACGCAGCAGGTCGAGTACCCCGGCCGGCCCCTCGACGGTCACGTCGGCCCGGCTCAACAGTGCGTCGTGCTCGTCGGAGGAGGAGCAGACCAGCAGCGTCGCCTGCCCGTCGCGGCGCAGCTCGTCGACGGCGGTGAACGCCTCGAGGTCGCCCAGGTCGTCGCCGGCGAAGAGGAACCCGCGAGTGCCCAGCTCGTCGGCGAGGGTGTGCACCGCGTCGCCCTTGTGGGTGCCCGGGGCACGCACCTCGATGACGCTGCGGCCCGGCTCGACCGTAAGGTCGTTCTTGCGGGCCAGCTCCGTGATCGGCGCGAGCAACCGGTCGAAGGCGGCCTTCGGATCCGCCAACCGCCGCGTGTGCACGGCGACGGCGAGGCCCTTCTCCTCGACGAACGCGTCGAACGCGTCGGCGCGGCGCAGCAGCGAGGGGAGCCCGAGCAGAAAGCTGCCCAGTCCGTGGGGTGGGCGGGGCGAGTTCACCCGGCGATGGGCCGACGACCAGCGCTCGTTGCCGTACTGCCCGAAGACGTGCAGCTGCGAGCCGCGCGCGGCGATCGCGTCGCCCACCTCGTCGAGGCCGCCGAGGGCGAGCGCCTGGCGGGCCGGCCGGCCGGTGATGATCGCGACGGCGGCCACCTGGTCGGCCAGGTCGACCAGCACCTCGCCGGCCTCGGGGTGGATGTGGGCCTGGCTCGGGTCGTCGACGATCGGCGAGAGCGTGCCGTCGAAGTCGAGCCCGATGACGCTCTCGTGGGCGGCCCGGACCAGGGCGGCGTACCGCTCCTCGCCCGCAGCGGAGATGAACTCCATGGCTCCACCCAATCAGATGACCTCGCTCGCCGCGCCGGACGGCCTCGGGAACGTTGTCCGCATCCCGGACCCGATGTGCACATCGTGAGACGGCCTGCGTAGGCTGAGCAACAGCTCATCGAGAGGGACTGAGGGAACGGCCCAGTGAAGTCCCGGCAACCGCCACGAGCCCCCTGATCCGGCCCCGCCGGAACAGTCGTGGAAACGGTGCTAATTCCGGCCCGCGACGAGATACGCCGACGGGGAAGATGAGAAGGAGGACTCATGAGCGCGAGCACCATCGAGAAGAAGACCCTGCGAGAGGGCGCCTTCGGCAACGCCACCGGCCTCTCGTGCCGCGAGTGCGGCCACCAGATCGAGCTCGGCCCGAACTATGCGTGTCCGGAGTGTTTCGGTCCTCTCGAGATCGCCTACGACTTCCCGGCCGTGACCCGCGAGCAGATCGAGGCCGGCCCCGCGAACATCTGGCGCTACAAGGCGCTGCTGCCGGTGCCCGACGACATCGAGCAGAGCCCCAACACCGAGCCCGGGTTCACCAGGCTGCTCAAGGCGCACAACCTGGGCCGCGAGCTCGGCATCGACAACCTGTGGGTCAAGGACGACTCGACCAACCCCACCAACTCGTTCAAGGACCGCGTGGTCGCCTGCGCACTGAGTGCCGCCCGCGAGTTCGACGCGAAGGTCTTCGCCTGCCCCAGCACCGGCAACCTGGCCAACGCCGTCGCCGCCGCGGGTGCCCGGGCCGGCATCAAGACCGTCGTGTTCATCCCGAGCAACCTCGAGCAGCCCAAGCAGGTCAACTCGGCGATCTTCACCGAGAACCTGATCGCCGTCGACGGCAACTACGACGACGTCAACAAGCTGGCCTCCGAGATCGCCGGTGAGGAGGACGGCTGGGCGTTCGTCAACGTCAACGTGCGTCCGTACTACGCCGAGGGCTCCAAGACGCTCGGCTACGAGATCGCCGAACAGCTCGGCTGGCGTCTGCCCGACCAGATCGTCATCCCGGTGGCCTCCGGCTCGCAGCTGACCAAGGTCGACAAGGCGTTCCAGGAGCTGATCAAGCTCGGCCTCGTCGAGGACAAGCCCTACCGCGTCTTCGGGGCCCAGGCCGAGGGCTGCTCGCCGGTGTCAGTGGCCTACAAGGCCGGCGTCGACGCGATCCGCCCGGTCAAGCCGGACACGATCGCCAAGTCCCTGGCGATCGGCAACCCCGCCGACGGCATCTACGTGCTCGACGTGTGCAAGCGCACCGGCGGCGCCGTCGAGGACATCACCGACGACCAGATCCGCGACGCGATCGTGCTGCTGGCCCGCACCGAGGGCATCTTCACCGAGACCGCCGGCGGTACGACGGTCGGCGTACTGAAGAAGCTCGTCGAGACCGGCCAGCTCGACACCTCGCTCGAGACCGTCGTGATCAACACCGGCCACGGCCTCAAGACGCTCGACGCGGTCTCCGGCCGGGTCAGCGCCCGTGCCACCATCGCCCCGTCCTATGACGCCTTCGTCGCCGCCAACATCATCTGACCGCCGTCCGCCGGAACGTCTGCGGCGTTGTCGACACACCCCACGGGAACGCGCTTCGCTTGCCTTCCCGCGGGGACCCCGCCGCTTGACGACCCGCTCCGCTCGACGGTCGCCTGCGCGGCTCCGCCTTGCGGCCGCACCCACCGGCCCGCGATCACTACCCGAGGAGAAAAAAATGAGTGTGTCCGTCCGCATCCCGACCATTCTTCGCACCTACACCGGTGGCGAGTCCGAAGTCGCCGCCGAGGGCGCCACGCTGGCCGAGGTGCTCGACAACCTCGAGGCCAACTACGAGGGCATCAAGGCACGGGTGCTCGACGACAACGGGGCCCTGCGCCGCTTCGTCAACGTCTACGTCGGCAACGAGGACGTCCGCTTCCTCGACAACCTCGAGACCGCGACCGCCGACGGTGTCCAGGTCTCGATCATCCCCGCGGTGGCCGGCGGCTGCTGAGCGGCCAGGCTGAGGACTGGGTCACCCCGTCTGCAGGGTCGGCAGAATGCGGTCCATGATCGAGGCGGACTCGCTGGCGCTGCTCGCGGAGACGGTGACACTGGCGACGCCGGTGCTGGTCGGCACGAAGAGCGCCTTCCCGTGCACGCCCAAGGCCTCGAGCTGGTAGGTGAGCAGGCGACCCGGGCCGACCGGGGTGTCGATCTCGGTGACCTGCATGTGGGTCGCGTTCAGCTGGGCGAACTGCGCCCGCAGCGCTGACGCCGGCGGCACCTCGGCGATCATCGGCAGCGGTGCCACGTTGACGTTGGCCGCCGACTTGCCCGGGCCCGGTGTGCCGTCGACGAGGATCACCTCGACCTGACTGGTGACCTGCTTGAACGTCTCGAGGTCCATGTTCATCGCCTCGAGTGCCGGGGCGAGCTGGTCGGCATTCTTGGTGAGACTCTCGCGGTTCAGGAGGGTCCAGTCCTCCGGAGCCGCCAGTCGGAGCCCGCTCTTCTTGGCGTTCACGAACCGCATGCCGTCGGGTGCCCCGGTCGGCTGCGTGGGCGCCGACGGCGACTCCCCGGTGCTCTGGCTGGGATCCGTCGACGCGCTCGGGTCGGAGGTCGTCGAGCGCTCCGCGGGTGGGCCCGCCTGTGTCGGAGGCTCGTCGTCGGAGCCGCATCCACCGAGGGCGAGGGCCGCGACCAGTCCGAGAGTCAAGAGGAGGCGCTTCATGGCGTGCACCCTATTCCTTCACTCCGACCGGACGGCGTCACGGCGTCACGGCGTACGACGGCCACGGCGTACGACGGCCACGGCGTACGACGGCCGCGCTGGCAGGAGAGCTGCGCGAGGATGACCCCATGGACCACACCTACTCACTCGACCTGACCTGGCAGGGAAATCGCGGCACCGGGACCAGCGGCTACCGCGACTACGCCCGCGACGTCGTGCTGCGCGCCGGAGGCAAGCCCGACCTCGCGGGCTCGGCAGACCCGACCTTCCGTGGAGACGCCACGAGGTGGAACCCCGAGGAGCTGCTGGTGGCCGCGCTCGCCCAGTGCCACCTGTTGTCCTACCTGCACTCCGCGGTCAACCACGGTGTCGTCGTCACGGCGTACGAGGACTCCCCGGTCGGGACCATGACGCAGGTCGGCCAGGGCGGGCAGTTCACGTCGGTCCTGCTGCGGCCGCGCGTCGTGGTCGCCACGCAGGACCAGGTCGAGACCGCCCTGCGGATCCATCGCGAGGCCAGTGAGAACTGCTTCATCGCGGCCTCGATGAACTTCCCGGTGACCCACGAGCCCACCGTCACCTCTGCCGCGGGTTGAGCGCACCAACCCGGTGGTTCGCGACGCAGCTGTCGGGTGAACCGACGCGTTCACGACAAGTTCGTCGCGAACTACCGGGAGTTGGGGAGGGGGCAGTGACGGGGTGGTTCAACTGGGGCGATGAGACTTCGACCGTTCGCCCTCGGCGTCGGCGCGCTGGGCATCGGCACGGCCGGCTTCCTGCTCGGCTCGCGCCAGCTGCTGCGTCGCCAGGCGGCCCAGGCACGCGCGGTGATCGGCAAGCCACTGGGGGAGGAGGCGCTCGATGCCGACCGCACGTTCAAGAAGAGGTACGGCGACCCGATCCACCTGGTGATGTTGGGTGACTCGATCGCGGCCGGTCTCGGTGCGGACGTGCCCAACCACACCCCGGGCGCGAGACTGGCCAAGTACGTCGCCCGGGACACCCGACGCGCGGTCAAGCTGCACACGGCCGCACGGGTCGGCGCGGAGAGCTCGATGCTGCTCGACCAGCTGTCGACCCTGAAGCCGACCTACCGTCCCGACGTGGCGGTCGTCATCGTCGGCGGCAACGACGTCACCCATCGCGTGCCGGTGGCCGAGTCGACGGCCCACCTGGAGGAGTGCATCCGCGCGCTCCAGGAGCGTGGCACCTCGGTGGTCGTGGGCACCTGCCCCGACCTCGGCATGCTGCGCCCGGTGCCACAACCCCTGCGGGCACTGGGCTCTCGCGCCTCGCGCCAGCTCGCCGCTGCTCAGCGTGCCGCAGCCCTGGCCCTCGGCGCCCGCGCGGTCGACCTGGCCCACGTCGTCGGGCCGTTCTTCATCACCAACCCCGACGAGATGTTCAGCCTGGACCGGTTCCACCCGTCCTCGCTGGGCTACAAGCGCACGGCCAAGGCGGTGCTGCCCTCGGTGCTGGCGGCCCTCGGCGTCGCCGCCGACGTGCCGTTCGGCCACCACGCACCGGAGCCGGTCAGCAGTTGACGGTCGCCGCGCCCTCGAGAACGGCCACCGTTGGCGCGTCGATCGGTGTCAGCCGGTGACACCGTTCCATGCGCCACGGCCGGCAAAACCCATTCGGCACCGCCACCGACACACCCTAGGCTCGCGGACATGACCGACGTACTGCTCGCCACCTTTGCTCTTCTGCCCGACGGCGAGCCCGGAGGTGAGACACTCGTGAGCGCCCTGGCCGAACGCGACATCGACGCGCGCTGGGTCTGCTGGGACGACCCGGACGTCGACTGGGCGGCCGCCGACCTGGTCTCCGTGCGCGCCACGTGGGACTACCACCGCCGCCGCGACGAGTTCATCGCCTGGGCGCGCAGCGTCGACAAGCAGACCCGCCTGCTCAACGGTGCCGAGGTGTTCGCGTGGAACGCCGACAAGGCCTACCTGATCGAGCTCGGTGAGCACGTGGCCGTCGTACCGACCGAGCTCCTCGGCGACCACGACCTCGTCACCGGCCTGCAGGCGGCGATCGACCGGTACGGCGCGGCGGTGGTCAAGGCGCGCATCGGCGCCGCCGGCCTCGGGGTGGTCGTCGCCGAGAGCACCGACGACCAGCGGCTCTCCGGGCTGACGGCGGGCCCGTGGATCGTGCAGCCCCTGGTCGAGTCCGTGCGCACCGAAGGCGAGACGAGTGTCTTCGTGATCGGCGGCGAGGTCGTCTCCCAGGTGCACAAGCTGCCCGCCGGCGACGAGATCCGGGTGCATGAGCAGTACGGCGGCAGCAGCGGACCGGTCGACGTCCAGGAGGAGTACGCCGACCTGGCCCGCCGGGCCACGCTGGCCGCCGAGACGGTCACCGGCAACCGGCTCGACTACGCCAGGGTCGACATGATGCGTCTGGGCGACGGGACCCTTGCGGTCAGCGAGCTCGAGCTGATCGAACCCGGTCTCTATCTGGACGTGCTGCCCGACAACGCGCGACCCTTCGCCGATCTGGTGTCCCGCCGTCTGCGCTGAGCCCGGATCAGACGGAGCTCGAAATCCCGAAGGAGCCTCCAACCATTCCTGTCGCTTCCGCGTTTGACTGTCATGGGACGAACGGGGAGACCAGATGGCGGCCGGTGACAAGGAGTCGTTCACGCAGTGGGCGACCGAGCGGCAGGGCGCACTGCTGCGCACGGCCGTGCTCATCTCCGGCGACCACCAGCGCGCCGAGGACCTCGTCCAGGAGGCGCTGACCAAGGTGGCCCTGCGGTGGGGCAAGCTGCGCGACGGCCACCCCGACGCCTACGCCCGCACGATCATCGCCCGCGACAACATCTCGTGGTGGCGCAGGCATCGGCGCGAGCTGGTGGGTCTGCCCGAGCACGGCGACCGGGAGGCGCCGCGGTCGGGCGCCAGCAGCGAACGTCAGCTGATGCTGCGCGATGCCCTGGCCGCCCTCACTGCCAAGCAACGCGCGGTGATCGTGTTGCGCTTCTACGACGACCTCACCGAGCCCCAGGCTGCCGACGTGCTCGGCGTGGCGGTGGGCACGGTGAAGAGCCAGACCCACCTTGCGCTGCGACGCCTGCGCGAGGCCGCGCCCGAGCTGGCCGAGCTGCTGACGGAGGACTCGTGATGACCGAAGACCGACTCAAGGATCTGCTCCACGAGAGCGTCGACGACCTGTCGTCGGTGCCGCTGGCCGACGCTGCGTGGACGAACGCCGTACGCCGCCGCCGACGCACCCGCCTCGCCGGTG
>NZ_BCRJ01000072.1 GCF_001552535.1 Nocardioides jensenii JCM 1364 = NBRC 14755
GGGGCGAGGAGCACGGTCTGGCTGTTGTTGCCGGGGTTCTCGTCCTCGGTGCCCTCGTCGGGTGTCACCGTGAACGTGAGGTGGGTGTCGGCCAGCACCTTCATCGCGGTCAGGTCGAACGTCGCCGCGTTCGCGTCCTCGATGCGGCAGGTGAGGACTCCCAGCGCGAGCCGGCTGCAACGCCGCTCCAACAGGTCGAGTACGACGACCGGGTTGTCACTGGTGATCTTCAGCGTGGACGGTCCGTGACTGACCGTCGTGGTGACCTTCCAGATCGTCGACATGGCCACGCGTGTGGGGGTGACCGAAACGGTGAGGTCTGCGACCGGCGGCGGGTCGACGGGCGGCGTGGTGGGCGGTTCGGTGGGTTCTGGTGCCGGCTTCGTCGGCTCGGGCTGTGGCTTGGGCGGGCCGCTCGGCTCGGGAGCGGGGCTCGTGCTGGGCGGGGCAGTGGTGGGGACCGGTGGAGTCGTCGAGGGGACCGGGTCGGTCGGTGGGGTCGTGGGTGCCGTCGTGGGCGCCGGCGGAGTGACCACGGGCGGAGCAACCGTGCGTTGCTTCGGTGGGGCGCTGCGACGGGGAGCGGGCGAGGAGGGTGCCGGGGCGTCCGTGGTGGCCGGTGCGGCGATGTTCGGCGGCCTATCGGCCGGATCCGTGGCCGGCCCGCCCTGGTTGACCGCGACCGCGATGGAGACACCGGCAACGGCGGCGACCGCGGCCACCCCGCTCACCGCGGCGACCTGGGTGTTGGCCGCGACGAAGTCCTTGGTCCGGTCGAGGAACAGCAGCAGGAAGCCCTTGGCCGCCAGCGAGCCGGCGCCGGCGAGGTAGGCCGCGCCGGCGGTGGTGCCGAGGAGGAGTGGCGCGAGCAGTGCCCCGAGGTTGGAGTTGACCTCGGTCAGCTCGAGGTAGATCGCCATGCAGCCGCGACACTCGTCGAGATGCTTCTCGATCTTGGTGGCGTCGCGCTTGGACACACCCTGCCGGACATAGGCACCGAGGTGGTCGTGGGTCCAGCGGCACTCCGGGGCGTCGAGCTCTTCGGCGTGCGAGTTCAAGAACGCCTGGCGCAGTCCCTCGCGGGCACGGTAGGCGAGTGCCGAGACGGAGTTGGGGCTCATCCCGAGCAGCGCCGCGACGTCGGCCGGCTTCTGACCCTCGACCTCGGTGTGCCACAGCACCAGCTGCCAACGCTCCGGCAGAGACGCGAAGGCCTTCGCCGCAGCGGCGTTCTCGAAGCCCTCGACGGCGGTGTCGCGGAACGGCACCCCCGGGTCGAACGCCTCGAGGTCGTCGGTCGTGTGCAGTCGTGACCCGGCGCGAATCCGGTCGACGTGCAGTCGTCGTACGGCAGTGAGCAGGTAGGCCCGGAAGGCGACGTCGGGACCGCCTCCACCCTGGAGCACCTTGAGCACCTTGGTGAACGCGTCGGAGACGAGGTCGTCGGCGTCGCCGTGACTGGTCAGTTGGCGGGCCAGACGGCGGGCCGCCCCCACGTGACGCTCGAACAGGTGCCCGTAGGCGGACACGTCACCACCCCGGACGGCCGAGATCAGCTCGGCGTCGCCCAGCTCCTCGAGTTCGGAAAGTGTGGTGCTCACAGTGTTCCAACGATCCAGTCGGCGATTGATGACGCCATTCAGCCTAGTGCCATGTGCGCCCGGTGCCATGTGCGCGGAAAAATGGGCCGGCGGAGAAAGTTCTGGGAAAAGTTCCCGCAATTCGCGTCATGGAGCGATCTCCGGCCCGTTTCCCAGTCAGAGAACGTCGAGCATGACGAACCGAGGGGAGCTGGGCCGTGGGTTTCTTCGACACCTTGGTGCGACGAAGCAGCACGGCCGGTCCCGAGGCGAAGGGTCCACTGGACGACGGCGTGCGGCTGGGGTTGCCGCCGCAGTTCGAAGCAGTGGGGGAGGCCCTTGCCTCGGGATCAGGCTCCGCCCAGGCCTGCGAGGTGGCGGGGCGCATGCTGGCCCGCGACGGGGCGTCGCTCGACGAGGCGCTCGACCGACTGGGTCGCACCAGCATTGCCGTCACCGGCGAAGAACCGTGCTTCGACGATGTTCGCGCGTTGTCGATGGCGTGGAGCGAGTCGACCCTCGCCTATCTGCACCAACTGTCGTGCGAGGACCCGCTCACGGGTCTGGCCAGTCTGGCGCACATCCGCAGCCGCTTGTCCGAGCTGTACAGGGGACAGCTCGGACGGGGGGCGGCGGGCCTCGACGAGACACACGCACTCGTCGTGATGCAGCTGCCGGAGGGCGGATCGGGCTCCGATGCCGACCAGTTCACCGGGGCGATGAGGCTCTCCCGCCTCGGGGAGACCGCGCGGACTGTGTTCAACGGCACCGAGACGATCGGCCGCTCCGGCACCAACCGGGTCGTGGTGATCGTCGAACGGGACGCGCGGCTGGGCCGACGGGTGGCACTGGTGCGCACGTTGCTGGGGACCGCCGACCACCCGACCCGGATCTGGATCGAAGGGCTGCCGTCCACCGATGATGCGGCGGCGTCGCTGCTCGACGAGCTCTGCCGCACCTGAGGCTCGCACGCCGTCCTGTTGACGAGCGGCGAGCGGGCTCCCGCGGGTGTCTAGGCTGGTCCCCATGTGCGGTCGATATGCCTCCTCCAGAAAGCCCGAAGACCTCATCGAGGAGTTCGAGGTCGAGGAGTCGCTGGTGCCCGAGCCGCTGGAGGCCGACTACAACGTCGCGCCCACCAAAGAGGTGTACGCCGTCCTCGAGCGCCCCGCCAAGCAGGAGCGGCCCCAGCAGCGCCAGCTCCGGGTGCTCACCTGGGGGCTGATCCCCTCGTGGGCCAAGGAGCCGTCGATCGGCAACCGGATGATCAACGCCCGCATGGAGACCGTCGCCGAGAAGCCGGCGTACCGTCGTGCCTTCGCCGCGCGCCGCTGCCTGCTCCCCGCCGACGGCTACTTCGAGTGGTACCCCACGGAGCAGATGACGAAGGCGGGCAAGCCGAAGAAGCAGCCCTTCTTCATCCGCCCGCAGGACGGCGGGGTCCTGGCCATGGCGGGCCTCTACGAGATCTGGCGGGACCCGACCAAGGCGGACGACGACCCGTCCCCGTTCCGCTGGACCTGCACGGTGATCACCACCGACGCCGAGGACTCTCTGGGCCGCATCCACGACCGCATGCCCCTGATGGTGCCCGCCGACCGCTGGACCGACTGGCTCGACCCGACCAGCCGCTCGACCGACGACCTGCTCACCCTGCTCGAGCCTGCGGCGCCCGGTCGGCTCGAGGCCTACCCGGTCTCGACCCTGGTCGGCAACGTCGCCAACAACGGACCCGAGCTGATCACGCCACTGCCCGTCGAGGGCCAGTCCACCGAGGAGGGCCACTGATGGTCAACGTCGAGAAGATCCTGACCACGCCGTACGGCGACGCACGGCTGGTGTCCTCGCGCTCTCGCCATCCGGTCGCCACACTGCTGCTCAGCCATGGTGCCGGAGCCGGCATCGACACTCCCGACCTCGAGGCCCTCGCGAAGTCCCTGCCGGGCCAGGGCATCACCGTCCATCGGCTCGAGCAGCCGTGGAAGGTGGCAGGCAAGAAGGTGGCCACCGCCCCGTCCACCCTCGACGTGGCCCTTCGGGTCGCCGCCGACCACCTGCGGCTGCGAACCCCGTTGGTGCTGGGTGGGCGTTCGGCCGGGGCGCGCTCGGCGGCCCGCTCGGCCCGCGACCTCGGTGCCTCCGCGGTCCTGGCACTGTCGTTCCCGCTGCACCCGCCGGGGCGCCCCGAGAAGACCCGCGTCCACGAGCTGCAGGGCACCGGCGTTCCCACGCTGGTGATCCAGGGCGCCCGGGACCCGATGGGCAGACCGGAGGAGTTCCCGAGCGGCACCAACGTGCTCGAGGTGCCGTACGCCGACCACTCGTTGCGGGTGCCGAAGTCGGCGCCGTTGAGCGACAAGGAGGTCACCGCGATGATCGTCGAGGCCACGCTGGAGTGGATCGTGCGCGAGGTCTCCGGCCGCTGAACGACCCGGCCCGGGAATGATCGGACGGTGGGGGCTGTTGAGAAGAACGTGCTCGCCGAACTCGACCGTCCCACCTCCCCGCTAGTCTGGGAGGCGATGACTGAATCCCTGACAACGGATGTCGACATGACCGAGGTCGACATTGCGAACGAGACCGACGTCGAACGCTCGATGCGCTTCGAACGCGACGCCATGCCCTTCCTCGACCAGCTCTACTCGGCCGCGATGCGGATGACCCGCAACCCGGCCGACGCCGAAGACCTGGTCCAGGAGACCTTCGCGAAGGCGTTCTCCGCCTTCCACCAGTACAAACCGGGCACCAATCTCAAGGCGTGGCTCTACCGCATCCTGACGAACACGTTCATCAACACCTATCGCAAGAAGCAGCGCCAGCCGCAGCAGTCGATGGCCGAGGACGTCGAGGACTGGCAGCTCGCCAGGGCCGAGTCGCACTCCTCGACCGGTCTGAAGTCGGCGGAGATGGAAGCCCTCGAACACCTCCCCGACTCGCAGGTCAAGGACGCTCTCCAGCGTCTGCCCGAGGAGTTCCGCCTGGCGGTCTACCTCGCCGATGTCGAGGGGTTCCCCTACAAGGAGATCGCCGAGATCATGGAAACTCCGATCGGCACCGTCATGTCGAGGCTGCACCGCGGCCGTCGTCAGCTGCGCGACATGCTCTCGGGCTACGTCCGCGACAACTACCTGATCAAGTCCGCCCCGGAAGGTGACGAGTGATGGCCGGGCAGAACAACGCAGAGGACTGCTCAGACTTCCTCGAACGCATCGTCTACCTCATCGACAACGAGCTCGACGAAGCCGACTGCTCCGTCGTACGCCAGCACCTCGACGAGTGCGGCCCCTGCCTGGAGAAGTACGACCTCGAGCGCACCGTCAAGGCGGTCGTGGCCCGTTCGTGCTCGGAGTCCGCGCCGAAGGGTCTGCGCGACCGGGTGCTGGTGCAGCTGCGCCAGGTTCAGGTGCGCATCACCGAGGAGTAGCCGCAGGTTGCCGGCCCGATTCGCGGGCCGGGCGGTTTTCCTGCGACAATGGCCGCCGCAGATCTCCAGGAGGAAACCATGGGCAAGACCGGACGCAAGCGCCGCTCGCGCAAGAAGAAGGGCGCGAACCACGGCAAGCGCCCCAACGCCTGACTCGTCAGGCCTGCTGAACCCCCGAGCCGATTCAGATCGGCGAGGGGGTTCTGTGTTCCCACGAGTCGTTGGTTCTCGTGCGCCGACTCGTGGGTTCTTGTGTCGCGAGTTGTTGATTCTGGTACGTCGAGTCGTGGGTTCTCGACCGGCACGCGAGAATCGGTCCATGCCGAACTCTGACCTCACCGCGACTCTCTCCTTCACCATCACCGAGGACGACACCGCCCTCGCGGTCGGCTCCGGCTCGCTGCCGGTGCTCGGCACACCGCGGCTGTTGGCGTGGTGCGAGGCGGTCACCTGCGCCGCGATCGAGCCCACGCTGACCGAGGGCAGGACCTCGGTCGGCACCCGGGTCTCGCTCGAGCACCTGGCGGCCAGCAAGGTCGGAGCGCAGGTCGAGGTGGCCGCGTCCTCCTCGTACGTCGACGGACGCCTGGTGCGTTTCACGGTCTCCGCACGCGAGGGCGGCAAGCTGGTCGGCAACGGTGAGGTGACCCGGGTCGTGGTCGACACGGAGAAGTTCCTCTCCCGCCTCTGAGATTGCTCGAGGCAGCACGGAACCCCGACGCCCTCCCACCGCGTCTGTCAGATTGAGGACACGACGAGAACGGGACGGTGACGTGGGCGCTCAGGAGGAGTTCTCCGAGTACGTCGGTTCACGCTGGCCGCGACTCGTGCGTTCGGCGGTGCTGCTCGGCTGCCCAGCACACGAGGCCGAGGACGTCGTACAGACAGCACTGACGCGGTGCCTGGTGCACTGGTCGAAGGTTCGACGAGCCGACGACCGCGACGCCTACGTGCACCGGGTGCTGGTCAACACGTTCACCTCGGCGAGGCGGCGCCGGTGGACCGGCGAGCGCCCTGTCGAAGACCTGCCGGAACTCGGTGGCGCCGACGAGACGGTTGCCGTCGACGTGGCCGACGCCGTGCAACGCAGCCTGGATCGCCTGAGCCAGGACCAGCGGATCGCGGTCGTGCTGCGCTACTACGCCCACCTCGACGAGCAGCAGATGGCGACCGTGCTCGGCGTGGCGCCGGGCACCGTGAAGAGCCGGCTGTCCCGGGCGTTGAAGGTCCTGGCCGACGACCCCGACCTGAGTGAACTGCGAGGCACCTCATGAGCGAACACGACCTTCCCGACCTGCTCGACCGGGTCGCTGACCGGGTGGCACCGGGGCCGCCCCCGCTGGACGCGATGCTGGCAGGTGCGCGACACACGCGACGCCGGCGTACGACGACTGTGCTCGCCGCGGCGGCGGTGATGGCCGTCGTGGTCGGAGGCAGTGCGCTGGTGTTCAACGGCGTGGGGGAGGGTGCCAGGCCCACGCCCGGAACTGGCGCGCCGACTCCCGCCTCGATCGTCCCTGACGGCTACCGGCTGGTCGGTGCCGGCACGGCCGCGATCGCGGTGCCGGAGGAGTGGGGCACCAACCGCACGCAGTGCGGCGTACCGAAGCGCAACACGGTCGTTGTCGACCAGATCAGCATCCCGGCGTGCGGCACGACGCGGCCTCAGGACGTCCAGAGCGTCGAGATCACCGAAGGGAAACCACGGTTCGACTTCGCTCCCGACGAGACCACCGAGGTCGACGGCGAGACCGCCCAGCTGCAGACGACGCGTTGTGAGAACCAGTCCTTGGGAGGCGATGACACCCCGCGGCTGCTGTGCTCGAGGACCACGCGCTTCCCGGACCTGGGTGTCTCGTTCCGGGCAGAGTCGTCGAGCCAGCCCGAAGCTCTCGCGCGCGAGCAGGTCGAGGAGATGCTTGCGCACGTGAGGGTGCTCGACGACAAGGTCGCCGTTCCCGGCCACGAGGCGATCAGCACCACCGTGTCAGAGGGCGCCGGCCCGCTGTACGTCGAGCGACTGCGTGAAGCAGGCCTGGCGGCAGTGGTCGTCACCGAACGGCGCCCACGCATCCAGTTCGGACACATCCTCCACATCAACCCCGCGCCGGGCACGATCCTGGATCCGGGGGACGTCGTCACCGTGACCTACGTCAGGTGAAGCGCAGGCCGAACGCGATCAGCTCCACGCCCGGCATCGGCGACCAGTCGCGCTCCGGCAGTCGGGTGAACCCGAGGCGCGCGTAGAGGCGGTGGGCGTTGGCCATCTCCGCCAGCGACGAGAGCACCATCGCCCGGTCGCCGGCGGCCCGGGAGAGGTCGACACAGTGGCGGGCGAGCGCCTCGCCGACTCCGCGGCCCCGCGCTTCGGGGGCGACCGACAGCATGCGGAACTCGCCCTCGTCGGGCTCGCTGATCTCGCGCCAGACAGACCCGGCGGGGCACCAGGTGACGCTGCCGAGCAGGGTTCGGTCGTCCTCGGCGACCCACAGCTCGGCCTCCGCATGGCGGGCGGCGGCGTCACGGAGTCGCGCGACGTAGGGATCCTCAGGCCCCAGCGTGAAGTCGGCGTACGCCGTCACGGTGATCTCGCCGATCGTCGGCAGGTCGGCCGGCGTGGCCCGGCGGAGCAGCATCAGATGCCGAAGGTGTTGCGCGGGTAGGCCGCGTTCACGTCGGTGATCACGTTGACCAGGTAGGGCACGCCCGAGGCGAAGGCCCGGTCGATCGCGGTCCCGATCTGACGCGGGTCGCTGACCGTCTCCCCGGCGCCGCCGAGGGCCTTGACCACCTCGTCGTACGGCGTCCGCGGGGCAAGGTCGGCCGCGACGTCGTAGCCGTAGAGCATCTGCATCGGGCCCTTCTCGAGACCCCAGGCAGAGTTGTTGCCGCAGATCATCACGACCGGCAGGTTCTGGCGGACGAGTGAGTCGACGTCCATCAGCGAGAACCCGGCCGCGCCATCGCCCAGGAGCAGCACGACTTGCGAGGAGGGCCGAGCGATCCGGGCCGCCATCGCGGAACCGAGACCGGCGCCGAGACAGCCGTAGGGGCCGGGATCCAGCCAGCACCCGGCCTGTCTCGGCTCGACGAACTTGCCCGCGAAGCTGACGAAGTCTCCGCCGTCACCGATCACCACGGCGTCGTCGGCCAGCCGGGGGACCAGCTCTCCGTAGATGCGGGCCGGGTGGATCGGGTCGGCCTCCGCGGTGAGCAGGGCGCTGTCGCGTTCCACCGCTGCGGCCACGCCCTGCTGGAGGGTGGAGACCCACGACGACCAGTCCGGCTTGCGGACGACTTGGTCGACCGCGTTGGCCAGGGCTTCGAAGACCAGGGTCAGGTCGCCGGCAGCCGATCCGGCCAGCGCGGCGTGCCCGGAGACCTGCGCCCGGGAGTCGGCGATGTGCACCACGTCGGCGACCGGAGCGCCGTCCTTGCCCCCGAAGACTCCGTAGCCCAGGCGGAAGTCGAGGGGCGTCCCGACCACCACGACCAGGTCACTGGTGCCGAGCGCCTGACCGCGAGCCTTGGTGGCCAGCAGCGGGTGACCGCCCGGCACCACGCCACGGCCCATGCCGTTCGTGATCGTGGGTATGCCGATGGCCTCGACGAACTCGCGGGCCGCGACCTCGGCGCCGTCGGCCCAGACGTCGGTGCCGAGGACCAGCACCGGGCGCTGGGCGCGGCCCAGCAGTTCTGCGATGGCGCTGATCGCCTCCGGGTCCGGGGCCACGGGCTCGGGAAGGGTGGCGTCGGTGAAGTCGGAGGTCGCGGAGTTGAAGAACTCGTCCATCGGGACGTCGACGAAGGTCGGACCTCGGTGGGGGGATCGCGCCACCGCAAAGGCGTCATCGATGCCCGCGGCGATGTCGGCCGCGGTGTGCAGGGTGCGGGCCTGCTTGGAGACCGGTGCGAGGATCGGCGGCTGGTCCAGCTCCTGCAGACTGCCGGTGCCCCACCGGTTCGCGGGGGCGCGACCGCCGACGACGACCATCGGGGACCCGGCGAACTGGGCCTGCGCGATCGCACTCACGCCGTTGGTGACTCCGGGTCCGGCGGTCAGCACCGCCAGCCCCGGAACCCGCGTCAGCTTGCCGGTGGCCTCGGCGGCGAACGCGGCGGTCTGCTCGTGGCGTACGTCGACGATGCGCATCGGCGGGTTCGCCTTCACGGCCCCGTCGTACATGGGAAACACGTGCGCCCCGGAGAGGGTGAACATGGTCTCGACCCCGTGGGCGCGGGCGACGTGGACGGCGAGCTCTCCGCCGTGCCCGGTCAGCGATCCGTTCTCGTCAGTCATACCCAGAGGTTAGCCATCACCCAGGTGTCGGGGGTTCGACTCGCGCAGGCCGTCGATCAGCACGAGCAGCAGGTCCGAGCGCACCTCGGGTGGATCGGGCGCGAACGCGAGCTTGAGGTAGAGCGCGCGCAGGAACGCCTGGGGATTGTGCGAGGACAGATGGGGACTGCCCTCGCTGGTGGCCGCCGCCGCGTTGACCAGCCGGCGCACCCACGGCCCCAACACGGTGAGCGGCACGAGGTTGCGTCGTAGGCAGGCGGCCGTGGCGTCGGCCATGCGATCGGGCTCACCGCACACCATCGGCTCGTCGGAGGGAAGCAGCAGCCGGTCGGCGATCAGGTCCAGCAACACGGTCAGCTCGTTGACCCCGAAGTGCGGCGACCTCGCGAGGACGCCGATGGCGTCGGCTCCGTGAGCGATCGCGTGGGCCCAGCCCTTGCCTTCGACGAAGCCGCGGTGGTCCTGCTCGCGGACGTACCAGCTGGCCACGCGATCGCCCCACTGAAAGACCTTCGTGGCGGGCAGGCCAACGGCGGTTCCGCGCTCCAGGCAGGCGGCCAGGACCCGGGTCGAGAAGCTCCGACGGAACACCGTGTCGGTGCCGGACTCACCGATGCCGACGTCGAGGCCCGCGGCCATCCCGTCGCCGAGCCCGACCAACAGGTCGTCGTACACGCCGCGGTCGATCCAGGTGGTCAGCACCTCGACGGCGATCTGGTCGCGTTCGACGGGGTCGGTGCTGCCCAGCATCTCGGTCAGCTCGGCGGTGAGGTCGGCCAGGGGACGATCGGTGGGAACCTCGAGATCGTTGGTGAGCACGTGGTCCCAGATCGTTGATGCCATGCGGCCAGTCTGCCAGCCGAGCGGGCGCCACGGCCGGGCGGGAGACCTGCCCGGGCAGCCACCGGCGGAGGTGCGTCGACGAACTTCCGGTGATGCGCACTAGTCTGGCGCGGTGCCCACTCTCGACGAACTGGCCAAGGCGCACACGGACCTCGATTCCGACGACCTGGCCTGGCTGCAGCGGTTGATGGCCGACTGGCAGATCATCGCCGACCTGTCCTTCGCGGACCTGGTGCTGTGGCTGCCCGACCACGAGGGCAAGGGTTTCTGGGCCGGGGGGCAGATGCGGCCGACGACCGGGCCGACCGCACTGCTCGACGACGTGATGGGCACCTTCGTCCCGGTGAACCGGCGCCCCATGCTGGACCAGGCGCTGGCCCAGGGCCGCGTGATCCGTGAGGGAGACCCCGAGTGGCGCGATGACGTGCCGGTGCGGGTGGAGACGATCCCGGTGCGCCGTGGGGAGCACGTGATCGCGGTGGTCGCGCGCAACACCAACCTGCTGGGCGTGCGTACGCCGAGCCGTCTCGAGCTGTCCTACCTGCAGACCGCGGCGGACCTGACCCAGATGATCAGCAAGGGCCTGTTCCCGTCGGCGGGCGAGCGCAGCGACCATGCCGACACCGCTCGGGTGGGCGACGGCTTCATCCGGGTCGGGCAGACCGGCATCGTCACCTATGCCTCGCCCAATGCGCTCAGTGTCTATCGGCGACTCGGGCACACCGGTGACCTGGCCGGTCACCTGCTCACCGACCTGACGCGTGAGCTGGTCCCACCGCGCAAGCGGCTCGACGAGGAGACCCTCAGCTCAGTGCTCGGTGGCCATCTCCACAAGGACGCGGAGATCACCGGTGACGGAGTCGCCGTGATCGCGCGCAGCATCCCGCTGCGCCCGCAAGGTGAGCACATCGGTGCGCTGATCCTGCTGCGCGACGTCACGGAGCTGCGTCGCCGTGACCGTGAGCTGGTCACCAAGGACGCGACGATCCGCGAGATCCACCACCGGGTGAAGAACAACCTGCAGACGGTGGCCGCCCTGCTCCGGCTCCAGGCCCGGCGCATGGACACCCCCGACGCGAAGGCCGCGCTCGAGGAGGCGGTACGCCGGGTCGGCACGATCGCCATCGTGCACGAGACCCTCAGCCAGGCCGTTGAGGAGCACGTCGACTTCGACGAGATCGCCGACCGGCTGGGGCGCATGGTCACCGACGTCAGCGCCGTGGGGGAGACCGTCCACGTGGTGCGCACCGGAAGGTTCGGAGTGCTCACCTCGGAGATGGCCACCGCACTGGCGATGGTCGTGACCGAGCTGCTGCAGAACGCGGTCGAGCACGCCTACGTCACGGGTGACACCGGGCGGATCACCCTCGACGCGCAACGGCTGGTGGGCCGGTTGCACGTGACGGTCGAGGACGACGGTCGCGGGCTGCCCGCGGGCTTCGACCTCGACGGGGCGGTCAACCTCGGCTTGTCGATCGTGCGCACCCTGGTGGAGTCAGAGATGGCCGGCGTCCTCGAGATGGGATCCGCGCACGCGCCGCTGGAGCACGGAACGCGGGTCCAGATCGACGTGCCTGTCGACTGAGGTTTGCTCTCGGGTCAGCAGGTCCCGACACGACGGTCGGCTGGTTCGACCACCATCAGCGGATCCGCCGGGGCGGCTCCGCTAGGCAGTGCGGACGCGGGCGCGGGCGTTGCGGCGCTTGAGGGCGCGACGCTCGTCCTCACCGAGTCCACCCCAGACGCCGTGGTCCTGCCCCGCCTCGAGGGCCCACGCGAGACATTGTTCGCGCACCTCGCAGCGTCGGCACACCTGCTTGGCTTCCTCGATCTGGAGGATGGCCGGACCGGTGTTGCCGATCGGGAAGAACAACTCCGGGTCCTCGTCGAGGCACGCGGAGCGATGGCGCCAATCCATGGCGGGGGACTCCCTCTTCATCTAGCGTCGTCAACGGCCTGTGGGTCGTTGCGTAAAAGTTCTTGTGCGCGCAGGGCCATGCAGACCCTGTTCAGGGCGCACGGAACAGATTCGCAAGAACTGGACCCCGTGACAACCCCTTACCGGCGTCGCTTTCGTCACAAGTATGGTTTTTCCTCGTGAGCAGCCCTACTGAGCGAGTGATTCCGCCGCCGACAACGGTCGCGGCCAGCCTGACCGCGCTCGAAGGGCTGGCCCTGATCGCGTTCGCCGTCCTCGAGCTCTTCAACGTCTCGACCGGTCGGCTGACCATGGGGCTCAGCACGTCGTTGTTCTTCGCGGCGTACGGCGGCGTGCTGGTCTGGGCTGCCTGGTCGTTGTGGCGGGGAGCCTCGTGGGCCCGGGGCGCGATCGTCTTCTCCCAGCTGATGGCACTCGGTCTCGCCTGGAGCTTCCGAGGTGGCGAGACCACGGGCGTGGCCATCGCCCTGACGGTCGTGGCGCTGCTGGTGCTGGCAGGCACCCTGCACCCGGCCAGCCTCGACTACCTCTCCGACGAGCCGGGCGAGGCCGCCGACCAGGGGCCGGGCGACGCCCCGGAGGAGCCCTGAACGGTCAGTGCGGGTCCGCCAACGCATCGCGCAGGTGATCCAAGGTCTTGGTCAGCAGGCGCGACACGTGCATCTGACTCACACCGACCTCTGCCGCGATCTGGGACTGCGTCATGTTCTTGAAGAACCGCAGCATCAGGATGTTCTTCTCGCGCGGTGGCAGCTGCTCGAGCAACGGCTTGAGTGACTCGCGCAGCTCGACGTGCTCGAGGCCCTCGTCGTCGACGCCCATGGTGTCGAGCATGCTCAGCGCGCCGTCCTCGCTGCTGTCGCTGCCGGCGTCCAGGGAGAGCGTCGAGTAGGCGTTGCTCGACTCGATCCCCTCGATGACCTCTTCGACGGAGCAGTCGATCGCCTGGGCGATCTCGGAGGGTGTGGGGGAGCGACCCAACGACTGGTTCAGCTCGGCGGTGGCGGCGCTGATCTGCATGCGGAGTTCCTGGAGGCGCCGAGGCACCCGGATCGCCCAGCCCTTGTCGCGGAAGTGGCGCTTGATCTCGCCGATGATGGTGGGTGTCGCGTACGTCGAGAACTCGACCCCGCGCTCGGTGTCGAACCGATCGACGGCCTTGATCAGACCGATCGTGCCCACCTGGACGAGGTCCTCGAACGGTTCGCCACGGTTGCGGAACCGACGGGCGCAGTGCTCGACGAGGGGGAGGTGCAGGCGCACCAGGTCATCGCGAGCCATCGACCGCGAAGCCTCGGTCAGGCCCTCGTCGGCGACGCGGTCGAACAGTGCGGCGCTGGCCGCCTTGATCTCGGTCAGTTGCATGCGTGGAGGCGATCCCCCGATCTCGGCGCTCATGTCAGGCGTCGACTGTCGAGTTCATCGTCATGGTCACGGCGAGTGTGCCGTCGCCGGAGATCAGCTCGGCGTGCGTGGTGAGGGCGCTGAGCACCTGCCACGCGAACCCGTCCTCCTCGGGGAGCTCGGTCGTGGCGCTCGGCACCGTGACGGTGATCGTGACCTCACCGGTCTTCATGAAGAACGCGCAGGTCAGGTCGGACCCCTCGGTCGCGGAGGGGAGCACCATCGCGCAGGCCTCGCCGACCGCCATCCGGAGGTCCTCGATGTCGTCGATGGTGAAGTCGAGCCGAGCGGCCAGACTGACGGTCGTGGCGCGCAGCACGGACACGTAGGCGCTGTCTACGGGAAGTCGGAGCTCGACGTCGGGTCGCATGCGGACAACATATCGTCTGCCCCGCCCGCACGCGCGGATCCCGGCTGGACGTCGTGGCCAGCCGGCCCTCGGGTGACCGATGAGCAGTCCCTCGTCGCCATGGTCGGCCGGGACGCTGCGTTCATCTCATCAGCCAGTTCGTCGTACGGGGCGACGCACGCTCGAACCGTGGCTCCCGGGTCTGAACTGCCTGTTCACGTGAACGCGGAGCTCGGATGTGATGTCTCAGGACATCGAGGACGACGCACCTACGGAAACGTAGGTCCGTCGTCCTTCTCCGGTGTTGGTCCGAGCTTGCGGACCGTGCGACAGGTAAGTCCCTGCGGTGGGACCGATCGCCCCGCCTGGGATGTGCGGTGCCTGTCCCACTTACCTGTCGCACGGTCCGGAACCTCGATGTCCTGGCAGGGCGAACACGGACCCAGGACTCGTCAAGCCCGCCCGTGGTGGCGAAATCAGGGAAGGGTGCCGCGCTGGCGCGCGACACCCTTCCTTGGGACGGCGAAGGCCTGGTGGCTCGACCCCGTCGAGACGTCAGGCCTTCTTGGTCTCCCAGAAGATCTCGGCGATCTCGTCGATCTTGGCGAGCAGCTGGTCGGC
This sequence comes from Nocardioides jensenii JCM 1364 = NBRC 14755, assembly GCF_001552535.1. Taxonomy (GTDB): domain Bacteria; phylum Actinomycetota; class Actinomycetes; order Propionibacteriales; family Nocardioidaceae; genus Nocardioides; species Nocardioides jensenii. The sequence goes on from NZ_BCRJ01000072.1 coordinate 14,461, forward strand.
CACCTCGGCGTCCATGGAGCCCTTGGTGCCGGTCGCGCCGGCGAGCTTGGTCGCCTCGTTGACCAGGGTGTGCAGCTGCGGGTACTTCTCGAAGTGCGGGGGCTTGAAGTAGTCGGTCCACAGCACCCACAGGTGGTGCTTGACCAGCTCGCTGCGCTGCTCCTTGATCAGAACGGCGCGGGTCCGGAAGTCGGGGTCGTCGTTGTCGGCGAGCTTGCCGATGACGGCCTTGATCGACTCGGCCTCGATGCGGGCCTGGGCGGGGTCATAGACGCCGCAGGGCAGGTCGCAGTGGGCGTGGACCTCAACGGTGGGGGCGAACAGTCGCTCAAGCATGCTTGGCGTCCTCTCCTTCGACAGGGAACGTGGTCGGTATGACTCACTGCGACACTACTCCGCATGAGGAGTCGTCGTCAGCCGGGTGTCCGCAGTCGCCTCGTCGCCCGCGGAGCACGCGGTCGCATCGGCATCGCCGTCGTCCGTGGCCGGTCGATGGAACCCGGCCTGCGGGACGGCGACCGTCTGCTGGTGCGGTACGACGCCCGCGTGCGATCCGGCGACGTGGTGGTGGCCCGCTTCGTCGACGGCACGCTTGCCGTCAAGCGCGCGCACGAGAGGCGATCCACACGCACCGGCGCCCCGGGGTGGTGGTTGCTCAGCGACAACGCCGAGCAGGGAGTCGACTCCCGACACCGCGGGGTCGTCCCGGAAGAGGCCGTGCTCGCGGTCGTGCGCTGCCGGGTGTGGCCCCCGGTTCGATGGTGATGCGCGTCTCAATTCCGAGATCCCGACGGAACGAGCATTCTTCGCACGCACGCGTTGTGACAAGATGACGAGCAGGGAGACCCCCTGGTCCGACAAGTTCCGCGAACCACCTCTGACGCGTCGAGCTGGGCCCGCCCACACCGCACTCTCTCACGAAAGTCCGTCATGCCTTCCTCTGCGAACGACAACACGGAGCACCCGTTCGCGGGCGACCCCGTCTTCGACCTGCACGTCGGCGGGAAGATGGAGATCCGCTCCCAGGTCGAGCTGGCCGGGGCCGAGGAGCTGTCGCTCGCCTACACGCCCGGTGTGGCCCGTGTCTGTGAGGCGATCGCCGAGAACCCCGAGCTGACCCGCCACTTCACCTGGGTGCCGAACACGGTGGCCGTGGTCACCGACGGCACCGCGGTCCTGGGGCTGGGAGACATCGGCCCGGCTGCCGCGATGCCCGTCATGGAGGGCAAGGCGGTGCTGTTCAAGCAGTTCGGCAACGTCGACGCCATTCCGATCTGCCTGGCCACCACCGACGTCGACGAGATCGTCGAGACCGTGGTCCGGATGGCGCCCTCGTTCGGCGGCATCAATCTCGAGGACATCTCGGCTCCGCGCTGCTTCGAGATCGAGCAGCGACTCAAGGACCGCCTCGACATCCCTGTCTTCCACGACGACCAGCACGGCACCGCCGTCGTCGCACTGGCCGCACTGAAGAACGCGCTCAAGCTCACCGGGCGCCTGGCCGAGACAACGCGCGTCGTGATCTCCGGTGCCGGCGCCGCAGGCGTCGCGGTCACCCGCATCATGCTCGAGGCCGGCATCAAGGACATCGCAGTCATCGACCGTCGGGGCGTGCTCAACTCCGAGCGCTCCGACCTCACCCAGGTCAAGCAGGACCTCGCCCGCGACACCGCCGACAACTTCGGCCGCAAGGGCAGCCTGGCCGACGTGATGGAGGGCGCAGACGTCTACATCGGTGTCTCCGGCGGCAACGTGCCCGAGGAGATCGTGGCGAAGATGGCGCCCGACGCGATCATCTTCGGCCTGGCGAACCCCACGCCCGAGGTGCACCCCGACGTCGCCCACCGGCATGCGCGCGTGGTGGCCACCGGCCGGTCGGACTACCCCAACCAGATCAACAACGTGCTGGCCTTCCCCGGCATCTTCCGGGGCGCGTTCGACGTGCATGCCCGGGCGATCACTGAGGGCATGAAGCTGGCCGCTGCCGAGGCGCTGGCCGATCTCGTCGGCGACGACCTCACCGAGGACTGCATCATCCCCTCGCCGTTCGACCCCCGGGTCGGCCCGGCCGTCGCCACAGCGGTCGCCGAGGCGGCCCGCCGCGACGGCGTCGCCCGGCTCACCAGCGACTGACCGGCAACCGACCACCCGGCCGGCAGGACTTCGCAGGTCGGTAGGCTCGCATCATGTTTGCGGTCTATGCAGAGAAGTTCTCGTCGGACGATCCGCTGAGCGGCCTGGTGGTGGGGGAGCGCCCCGACCCGACAGCCCCTGAGGGGTGGACCACGGTCACCGTCAAGGCTGCCTCGCTCAACCACCACGACCTGTGGTCGCTGCGTGGGGTGGGCCTGCGCGAGGAGTCCCTGCCGATGATCCTCGGCTGCGACGCGGCCGGGCTCGACGAGGACGGCAACGAGGTGCTCGTCCACGCGGTCGTCAGCGACCCCGACTGGACCGGGGACGAGACCTTCGACCCCAAGCGGTCGCTGCTCTCCGAGCGCCACCAGGGCACGTTCGCCGACAAGGTGATCGTGCCGAGTCGCAACGTGATCGCCAAGCCCGCCTCGATGTCGTTCGCCGAGGCAGCCTGTCTGCCGACCGCCTGGCTCACGGCGTACCGCATGCTCTTCAGCCAGGGCGGCCTCAAGGCCGGTGACAGCGTCCTGGTGCAGGGCGCCGGTGGCGGGGTGGCCACCGCGCTGATCACCCTGGCCCGCGCCGGTGGCCTCAAGGTGTTGGCCACCAGTCGCGACGAGGTCAAGCGGGCCCGTGCGCTCGAGATCGGCGCCCACGAGGTCTTCGAGTCCAACGCCCGACTTCCGATGAAGGTCGACGCGGTCATGGAGACCGTCGGCCGCGCCACCTGGTCGCACTCGATCCGGTCACTGCGTCCCGGCGGCAAGATCGTGATCAGCGGCACGACGTCGGGCCCCCAGCTCGATGACGCCGAGCTGACCCGCATCTTCTTCCTGCAGCTGAGCGTGATCGGCTCGACGATGGGCACCCGCGGCGAGCTGGCAGCGCTGACCCAGATGCTCGATGCCACCGGAACCCGCCCCCTGATCGACCGCGAGATCCCGATGACCGAGGCCCGCGAAGGGTTCGCCGCGATGGCCCAAGGAGACGTCTTCGGCAAGATCGTCCTCACCCGATGACGGTGCGGCGCCGACACCTGATCACCGGCGCCGGCTCCGGCATCGGAGCCGCAGTGGCGTCAGCGCTCGCCGAACGCGGCGACGACCTGTGGCTCCTCGCTCGCACGGCGGAGCGGGCCGGCGACCTGGCCCGCGACTTCCCACGGGCGCACGTCATGGTGGCCGATCTGGCCGATCCCGAGACCCTCGCATCCGCGTTGGTCGAGCTGCCCGACTCCCTGGACTCGGTGCTGCACATCGCCGGAGTCGTCGAGCTCGGACCCGTGGCCGGGCTCGACCTCGCCGACGTGCGCGCGCAGCTCGACGTGAACCTGGTGGCCCCGATGCTGCTGACCAAGGCATGCCTCCCAGCGTTGCGTGCTGCGCGTGGACTGACGCTCGTCGTGAACTCCTCCGCGGGCCTCACGGCGAACGCACACTGGTCGGCGTACGCCGCGTCGAAGTTCGGGGTGCGTGCCTTCGCCGATGCCCTGCGGTCCGAGGAGCAGGCGAACGGCGTCCGCGTGACCACCGTCTATCCCTCCCGCACGGCGACAGCGATGCAGGAGAAGGTGCACGAGCAGGAAGGTGCGCCCTACGACGCCGACCGCTGGATCGACCCACGCACGGCGGCCCGGACGATCCTCCACGTGCTGGACCTGCCCGAGGACGCCACGATCCCCGAGGTGACGATTCGCCCGGCCCCACGACAGGGCTGAGCGCCGAGGCTCGACACACCACTTCTTCTCCGGCAGACGAAACGGCCGGCCACCTCCCTCGCGGGACGTGGCCGGCCGTTCGTCGTTGCTGGTCTCCGGCTCAGTCCTCCGGATCGTCGAGGCGGGCAAGCCAGGTGGCGAACCGCTCGACGGGGATCTCGAACTCGGGGAACGTGTCGGTGAACTCCTGGAGTCGGTCAGCGACCCACGCCAGGGTGACCTCCTCGTCACCCCGGCGCTTCTCCAGCTCTTCGATGCCGCGATCGGTGAAGTACATGCCGCTCAGCTCACTCGAACGCAGCGTCCATCAGGTTGCGCTGCTCTTCCTGGTGGCGCTTGGCGACACCGACGGAGGGCGCGGACGACGCCCGGCGCATGACGGGCTGCACGTCGAGGCCGAGGGCCTCCCACACGTTGAGCTTGTAGTGCGGCCACGGACCCATGTTGGCGGGCTCGTCCTGGACCCAGCGGATCGTCTTGAGGTTCGGGAACTTCTTCACCTCGGCGGCGATCTGCTCGTCGGGCGTCGGGTAGAGACGCTCGACCCGGGCGATCGCGAAGCGCTCGCCGTTCTCGCGCTTGCCGCGGTCGACCATGAGGTCCCAGGTGACCCGCCCCGAGCAGAGCAGCAACGTGTCGACCTTCGACGGGTCCGCCTGGTCGTCTCCGATGAGCGGCCTGAAGGAGCCCTCGGTGAAGTCAGCGGGCTGCGAGGCGGCTTCCTTGCGCTTGAGCATCGACTTCGGCGTGAAGACCACCAGCGGGCGGTGCTCCTCCCCGAGTGAGTGGCGACGCAGCAGGTGGAAGTACGACGCGGGCGTCGACGGCTGCGCGACGACCATGGCGTCCTCGGCGCACATCGTCAGGAACCGCTCGATGCGGGCCGAGGAGTGGTCGGGGCCCTGCCCCTCATAGCCGTGCGGCAGGAGGAGTACGACGCCCGACTGCTGGCGCCACTTGGCGGCACCAGCGCTGATGAACTCGTCGATGACGGTCTGGGCGCCGTTGACGAAGTCACCGAACTGGGCCTCCCACAGCACCAGGGCATCGGGGCGGGCCACGGAGTAGCCGTACTCGAAGCCGAGCGCGGCGTACTCGGAGAGCAGCGAGTCGTAGACGTGGAAGCGCGCCTGGTCCTCGGTGAGCGTGCTCAGCGGGGTCCACTCGTCGGCGTTGGTGCGGTCGATGATGGTCGCGAACCGCTGCACGAACGTGCCGCGTCGCGAGTCCTGGCCGGCCAGGCGGACCGGGCGGCCCTCCATGAGCAACGAGCCGAACGCGAGGATCTCGCCGGTGCCCCAGTCGATGGGGCCGTCGGTGATCGCGGTGGCCCGGCGCTGCAGCTGCGGCATCACCTTCGGGTGGACGGTGAAGCCCTCCGGCGGAGTGACGTAGGCGTCGGAGATGCGCTTGAGGACGTCGGGGCTGATCTTCGTGATCGCCTCGCCGGCCGGCTTCTCCGGATAGTCGGGGACCGTGGTCCATTCCTCGGGGGCGCTCTTGGCCTCGCGCACCTCGGTGAAGACCCGCTCCAGCTGCTGCTGGTAGTCGCGCAGCACCGTCTCGGCCTCCTCGATCGTGATGTCGCCACGACCGATGAGGGACTCGGTGTAGAGCTTGCGGATCGACCGCTTCTGCTCGATCAGGTCGTACATCAACGGCTGGGTGTAGGACGGGTCGTCGCCCTCGTTGTGACCGCGACGGCGGTAGCACACCAGGTCGATGACGACGTCCTTGCGGAACGCCTGGCGGTATTCGAACGCCAGGCGCGCGACGCGGATGCAGGCCTCGGGGTCGTCGCCGTTCACGTGGAAGATCGGTGCCTGCACCATGCGGGCGACGTCGGTGCAGTAGAGCGACGACCGCGAGGAGCCGGGGGAGGTGGTGAACCCGACCTGGTTGTTGACGACCAGGTGGATCGTGCCGCCGGTGCGGTAGCCGCGCAGCTGCGACAGGTTGAGCGTCTCGGCGACCACACCCTGGCCGGCGAACGCGGCGTCACCGTGGACCAGCAACGGCAGCACGGGGTATTCGGCACCCTTGTCGAGCACGTCCTGCTTGGCGCGGGCGATGCCCTCGAGAACCGGGTCGACGGCCTCGAGGTGCGACGGGTTCGCGGCCACCGACACCTTGATCTGGTCGCCCTTGCCCGAGGTGAACTCGCCCTCGGCGCCGAGGTGGTACTTCACGTCGCCCGAGCCCTGAACCGTGCGCGGGTCGATGTTGCCTTCGAACTCACGGAAGATCTGGGAGTACTTCTTGCCGACGATGTTGGCCAGCACGTTGAGTCGGCCGCGGTGGGCCATGCCGATGCAGACCTCATCGAGTGCGGACTCGGCCGCGGCCTCGCAGACCTCGTCGATCACCGGGACGGTGGTCTCGGCGCCCTCGAGGCTGAACCGCTTCTGCCCGACGAACTTCGTCTGCAGGAAGGTCTCGAACGCCTCGGCCTGGTTGAGCTTGAGCAGGATCCGGAGCTGTTCCTCGCGGGGCGTCTTGACGTGCGGCTGCTCGACGCGCTGCTGGATCCAGCGGCGCTGCTCGGGGTCCTGGATGTGCATGTACTCGATGCCGATGGTGCGGCAGTAGGAGTCACGCAGGATGCCCAGGATCTGGCGCAGCTTCATGAACCGGCGCCCCTCACCACCGAACGAACCGGTGGCGAACTCGCGGTCGAGGTCCCACAGGGTGAGCCCGTGCGACTCGATCTCGAGGTCGGGGTGGCTGCGCTGGCGGTATTCCAGCGGGTCGGTGTCGGCCATCATGTGGCCGCGCACGCGGTAGGCGTGGATCAGCTCGAGGATGCGGGCCTGCTTGCTGATCTCGTCGTCGTGGTTGGTGGCGATGTCATTGCCCCAACGGATCGGCTCGTAGGGGATGCGCAGCGACTGGAAGATCTCGTCGTAGAAGCCCTCGTCGCCGAGCAGCAGCTGGTGTATGCGTCGCAGGAACTCACCCGACTGGGCGCCCTGGATCACCCGGTGGTCGTAGGTCGAGGTGATGGTGAGGATGCGGCTCACCGCGTTGCGGGTCAGGATCTCTTCGGAGGCACCCTGGAACTCCGGCGGGTAGTCCATCGAGCCGACACCGATGATCGCGGCCTGCCCGGCCATCAGACGCGGCACGGAGTTGTTGGTGCCGAGGCCGCCGACATTGGTCAGGCTGACCGTGGTGCCCGAGTAGTCATCCATCGCCAGCTTGTTGTCGCGGGCCTTGCGGATGATCGCCTCGTACGCCGTCCAGAAGCCGGCGAAGTCCATGGACTCGGTGGCCTTGATCGACGGGGCGACCAGCTGGCGGGTGCCGTCGGGCTTCTGCTGGTCGATGGCCAGGCCGAGGTTGATGTGGGCAGGCGTGACCATGGTCGGCTTGCCGTTGGTCTCGGTGTAGGAGTTGTTCATCTCCGGCATCGACTTGATCGCCTTGACGATCGCGTAGCCGATGAGGTGGGTGAACGAGACCTTGCCGCCGCGGGCTCGCTTGAGGTGGTTGTTGATGACGACGCGGTTGTCCCACAACAGCTTCACCGGCACGTTGCGCACCGAGGTGGCGGTGGGCACCGCGAGGGAGATGTCCATGTTCTTCGCCGTGGCGGCGGCGATGCCGCGGAGCACGGTGTGCTTCGGCTCGTCGGTCGGCTCGCTGGGCTCGCTGGGCTTGGGGTCGCGCGGCTCCGGGTTGGCGGTGCCCTTGGCGGGCTCGACCGGCTTGGCGACAGGCCGCGGCTTGGCCACCGGGGTGGGCGTCGGGGAGGACGGGGTCGTGGCAGTCGTCTGCGCTGGGCTCTGTGCGGCCGGCTCGGCCTGCGCCGGGGCACTGGTCGACGCACTGTTCTGGGCCGCCGGACCGGCGCTCGTCCGAGCCGCCGGAGTGCTGGTCGCGGGCGCGGTCGTGGAGGCCGTGGCGACGCCGTTGGAGCCGCCCTTCTCCTTGAAATAGGCAGTCCATTCCGGACCCACGCTGGCGGGGTCCTTCTGGTACTGCTCGAACATCTCGTCAACGAGCCATTCATTGGCTCCGAAGTCGATCTGTGGGTTGTTCTGAGAAGACTCAGCCACGGCTTGGTTCGCCTCTTCCGGTGCGGCATTTGCGGGGTATCGATACAAGCGTCAAGGCTAGACCCACACGGCAACAAATGCAGAAGGAGGTGGCCCTTCTCGGGCAAGGTGTTGTGAGTAACACGATGCAGGAGGTGGACGACGCATGACGATCACCCGATCACGACGTACGACGGGGGCCGCGGTGGCCCTGGTCCTGGTGCTGTTCGCCGGGGCCTGCAGCGGCGATGACGATGACGGCGACGACCCCGGGGCGGGAGCCTCGAAGAGCAGTCAGACTGCTCCGCCGGACCAGGACGCGCAGCTCGTGGCGAGGCGCGGCAAGGTCACCGGCAAGGTGGCCCCGAAGCGGGCTCGGTCGGCGGTCGGCTCGGTCGGCCGCACGGTGGATCGCTGGTTCGAGGCGGCCTGGGTCGGTGGCCGGTTCCCGCGACGCAGCATGAAGGGCGCGTGGCCCGGGTTCACCCGGGACCTGATGCGCCGCGCCCGCACCGACAAGGTGCTGACCACCAACGCCCGCTTGGCGCCACGCATCGAGGGGGTGCACGTCGTACGCCGCGTGGTGAAGGTCGACCTGCTCGGTGCGGCCAGACGGCCCGTGGGCGCGACGGCCCGCTTCCGGCTCGTCTTCGACACCGAGGGAGACGTGACCCGGAGGGTGGTGGTCACCGGTCGCCTGACGATGAGCCCGGTCAAGGGCACCTGGCGGATCTTCGCCTACGACGTGGCGCGGCAGGCCCGCGCCGTCCCCACCCCGAGGAAGGACTCGTGATGCGACGCACCATCCGCAAGGTGGCGGTGGCCGCCTGTCTGTCCCTGACCCTGCTGCTGGTTCCCGACAGCGGCGTCAGTCCGACCGACGCGACCCTGGTCAAGGTGCAGCGCGCGCAGGCGGTCGACCTCTCGCCGGACGTCATCTGGATCCTGGCGCTCGGCTCCGACGCCCGACCCGGCCAGAACGTGCTGCGCAGCCGAGCCGACGCGATCCAGTTGGTCGGCATCAACACCGACACGGGCGCCGCCACCGCGATCGGGGTGCCGCGCGACTCCTGGGTCTCGATCCCGGGGCACGGATCGAACCGCATCAATGCCGCGCTCTACTTCGGTGGCCCCCAGCTGATGGCGGAGGCCGTCAAGGGCCTGACCGGGGTCGAGGCGGACTACGTGATGGTGGCCAGCTTCATGGGACTGCGCAACATGGTCACCGCGATCGGCGGCATCACCGTGAACTCGCGCCACGCCTTCAGCGATCCCTACCTGCGACCGCAGGGCTTCAAGGTCGGCAAGCAGCACCTCGGGGGCCTGGGGGCGCTGGCGTTCTCCCGGGTGCGCAAGTCGCTGCCCCGCGGCGACTTCGACCGCTCCGCGAACCAGCAGGAGACGCTGCAGGCGATCCATCGGCGGATCAACGAGCGTGAGGACCAGCCCGGGTTCCTGGACCTCGGCACCCTGGCGGTGATGAAGCACATGGACGCGCAGGTGCCGCCGAAGGACCTCTTCCGGATCGCCCGAGCCGTGGCGGCGGTGCGCCACGACCGGATCACGCACTGCGTGGTCAACGGCGCCATCGGCAACGTGGGGGGTGCCAGCGTGGTCCTGCCGTACGTCGACCAGGCCCGCCGCTACGGCAACGACGCGCGGAAGGACGCTGTGATCTCACACTGCTGAGCCGACTGCTCAGGCATGCGGAGATGCGTGAAGGGGCGGCTCCGGATCGGAGCCGCCCCTTCAGCGTCTGTCAGGTGATGCGGTGGATCAGGTGCGACGCAGGCTGGCCTTCGCCGTACCGATGTTGACCACGACGGTCTTCTCGCCGAGGACGGTGAGACGCAGGGCCGTGACTGTGATGCCGCTCTTGGTGGTGGACTTCACCATGGTCTGGATCTTGGCCAGGCCGGCGATGTCGAGCGTCTGACTGGGGGCCGGGACCTTGTAGGCCTTGCCACCGAAGGTGATCGAGGCGACCGAGCTGCCAGCCGTGCTCTTGGCGATCTTGCCCTTGAGCGAGCGGGCCACGTTGGCTCGGGCCACGACACCCTTGATCTGCAGGGTGGAGTTGCCGAGACCGAGCTTGATGTCGGCCAGGCTGGCCTCAGTCCACGCCTTGGCACGGCCGCGGCTGAGCTGCTTGCCGTAGACGCGGGCCTGGGCGACGCCGGCCACGATGGCGTTCAGGTTGAGCAGGTTGGCACCGACCGTGGCGCTCTTGCGGACGACTCCGCGGGTGCCCTCGCAGGGCATGGACCGCTCGGAGATCGGACCCGCGGTCACGACGCCGTTGAGCACCCTGGCCTCGAGGACGCGGGCGTTGCCGGCCATCACGCCGGACGGGACGTCGTCGCTGATCGAGGCGAACGAACGGCCGATGGTCACGTTGACGTCATCACTGCCGCCGGCCTTGCCGTCGAGCCCGAAGAGCGTCACGTTCAATGCCACCGCGTTGGCGAACGCGTGGTGGGCGTACCGAGCCTGGCGGGTCTTGCCGAGACGGATCACGCCAAGTCCGGGAAGCGTGAGCTCGTTGCCGGTGGCCTTCTGGAGCTGCTTGATCAGGTCGCCCACGCCGGCGCCGACCTGGTTCAGGATGTCGTCGAGGGGGGTGCCCGTGTTGGCCGCGATGTCGACCGAGCTGAACGAAGCGCCGGTCCGGAAGCGACCGCTGACCGCACGCGCGTCGGCCGTGGTGGACAGCCCGGTGATGCTCAGGTTGAGGCCGTCGGCCGCGCCGAGCCGCACCGAGGCGACCCGGTTCGTGCTGCGCATGCCCACGGTCTTGCCGGCCTTGTAGGTGCGGCTGCGGCTGGCCACGGCACCGACCTTGAGCACGGGGCTCGGGTTGGGCACGTTGGCGCCGGCCACGCTGCGGTCGCGGACGATGCCGGTGCGTCGCGTGCAGCCGAGCCACGAGTACGCGGTGGGGGACGACTTGACGCCGGCCACACCCACGTTGGCGTAGGTTCCGTAGGCCCAGCCCTGGAACGCGTAGTTCGTCACGGTGGTGGCTGCCGCTGGTGCAGCGCTTGCGCCGGTGGGCGCCATCGACATGGCACCGACCACGGCCACGGCCGATGCGGTGGAAGCAGCGAGGAATCGCCGCAGTGAAGTCTTCAAGGTTTCTCCCCAGAACGAAAATGAGTGGTCCGAGACCGCCTGTTTTCAGCTCCCGATGAAGGTCTCGTCGATTGCAACGACAGGCGGTCCACTTCGTTACGTGGAAATCATCCCCGAATTTGGGGAGGCCCGCTGGCGAATGAGCAGATCGTCCGCTCCGTGGATTCGTCACACGCGTCCCACGGGTCACGAAGGAACGAACGACCCCGCACTGATGGCGGGGTCGTCGGACACGAAGAGAGGGGCATGGAGCGGACCGTGCGACTGGTGACTGGGACGGGAGAGGGACCGCTCAGGCGGGGTGATCGGTGCCAACGCAGGGACTTACCTGTCGAACGGTCCGTGTCCCAGGACCAGCCCCGAGACGAACAACGGACCCACGTTTGCGTAGGTCCGTCGTCCGCGATGTGCTGAGACATCACAGGGCGCCTCCGGCAGGATTCGAACCTGCGGCACCTGGTACCGGAAACCAGTGCTCTATCCCCTGAGCTACGGAGGCATGCGCCAATTCAGCGCGCTGCCGAAGACTACCGGTCGATACTCGAGTGAGGGAAACCGAGGTCCGCCGATAGGCTTGCCCGGTGACTCCCGATCAACTCTCCGCTGCTGTCGTCGCCTCTCTCACCTCGTTGGTCGACGAGGGCGCGCTCGCCCTGCCCGACGGTGTTCCCTCCGAGGTGACGATCGAGCGACCGCGGCAGAAGGGTCACGGTGACTACGCCACCAACGTCGCGCTCCAGCTGGCCAAGAAGGCCGGCACGAATCCGCGGGCCCTCGCCGAGCTCGTCGCGGCGAAGCTGTCCGCCGCCGACGGCGTCGCCGACGTCGAGATCGCCGGCCCCGGCTTCCTCAACATCACGGTCGACGCGGGCGCCCAGGGCCGGCTCGCCGCCGAGGTCGTGGCCGCCGGGTCGTCGTACGGCGCCTCGGATGCGTTCGCCGGCGAGAAGATCAACCTCGAGTTCGTCTCGGCCAACCCCACGGGACCGCTGCACCTCGGCGGCGTGCGCTGGGCGGCGGTCGGCGACGCACTCGGTCGGATCTTCACGATGACCGGCGCCGAGGTCACCCGCGAGTACTACTTCAACGACCACGGAGCCCAGCTCGACCGGTTCAGCTCCTCACTGATGGCGTGGGCGACGGGCCGGCCGGTGCCGGAGGACGGCTACGGCGGCGCATACATCGAGGAGATCGCCAAGGACGTCATGGCCAAGCGCCCCGACGTCCTCGAGTTGCCCGACGACGAGGCGCAGGAGGTCTTCCGCGCCGAGGGCGTCGAGCTGATGTTCACCGAGATCAAGCAGTCGTTGCACGACTTCGGTGTGGACTTCGACGTCTACTTCCACGAGGACAACCTGCACAAGAGCGGTGCCGTCGCGAAGGCGGTCGAGCGGCTCACCGAGCTCGGCAACACCTACGAGAAGGACAACGCACTCTGGCTCGCCACCGAGAAGTTCGGTGACGACAAGGACCGCGTGATCATCAAATCCGACGGCACCGGCGCCTACCTGTCCGGCGACCTGGCCTACTACCTCGACAAGAGGGAGCGGGGCTTCGACCGCTGCTTCATCATGCTCGGCGCCGACCACCACGGCTACGTGGGCCGGATGAACGCCATGTGCGCCGCGTTCGGCGACGAGCCGGGCAAGAACCTCGAGATCCTGATCGGCCAGATGGTCAACCTGCTCCGCGACGGCCAGCCGCTGCGAATGTCCAAGCGCGCCGGGACGGTCGTCACCATCGACGACCTGGTCGGCGCGATCGGTGTCGACGCCAGCCGCTACGCCCTGGCCCGCTACCACTCGGACTCGCCCATCGACATCGACCTCGACCTGTGGGCGAAGGCAACCAACGACAACCCGGTCTTCACCGTGCAGTACGCCCACGCACGCGTGGCCAGCCTGCTGCGCAACGCGGCCGACCTCGACGTGGTGGCGGCGTCGCACCCCGAGCTCCTGGTCCACGAGAAGGAGGGTGCGCTGCTGCGTTCCCTCGCGGAGTTCCCGCGTGTGGTCAAGGCGGCCGCCGAGCTGCGCGAACCCCACCGGGTCGCCCGCTACCTCGAGGACCTCGCCGGTGTCTACCACCGGTTCTACGACAGCTGCCGGGTGCTGCCCCGTGGCGACGAGGAGACCACTGACCTGCACCGGGCGCGGCTGCTCCTGGTCGATGCGACCCGGACCGTGCTGGCCAACGGCCTCGGTCTCCTGGGCGTCTCCGCCCCCGAGAGGATGTGATCAGGCGTGCCTACCGCCCACCCTTCCGGCTGGGCCCACGCCGACGGTGCCCTCCGGGGACCGCACTGGCTGCGTGAGCCTGCCGACCCGAACGAGCTCGTCGCCCAGCTCTGGTCCTCGACCGCGCACAAGAACGATGACGGTGCCCTGGTCGTCGGGGGAGTCGACCTGCGCGACCTCGTGGCCGAGCACGGCTCCCCGGCCTACGTCCTCGACGAGGACGACTTCCGCGGCCGGGCCCGCGCCTTCCGTGACGCGTTCTCGGCCTTCGACGTCTACTACGCCGGCAAGGCGTTCCTGTGCACGACGATCGCCTCCTGGATAGCCGAGGAGGGCCTGTGCCTCGACGTCTGCTCCAACAGTGAGCTGACCGTTGCGCTGCGCGGTGGCGTCGACCCGGCACGCATCGGCTATCACGGCAACAACAAGACCACCGCTGAGCTGCGACGTGCCGTCGAGGCCGGGGTGGGCCGCATCGTGGTCGACTCCTTCCACGAGATCGAGCGGCTGGTCGAGATCGCTGGCGCGGCCAGGGTGATGCTGCGGGTGACCGCCGGCGTGGAGGCGCACACCCACGAATACATCGCCACCGCGCACGAGGACCAGAAGTTCGGCTTCTCGATCACCTCAGGTGACGCCTTCGAGGCCGTACGCCGGGTGCTCGCCGCTCCGGGTCTCGAGCTGCTGGGCCTGCACAGTCACATCGGCAGCCAGATCTTCGACTCCTCCGGCTTCGAGGTGGCGGCCCGACGCGTGCTGGCCCTGCATGCCCGGGTCTCCGACGAGCTCTCGGTCGACCTGCCCGAGATGGATCTGGGTGGTGGCTTCGGCATCGCCTACACCACCCAGGACGACCCGTCCGACCCGGCGCAGCTGGCCACCGAGATGAGCAAGATCGTCGAACACGAGTGCAAGGCGCTCGGCATCGACGAGCCGCGGCTGTCCATCGAGCCCGGCCGCGCGATCGTCGGGCCGAGCATGTGCACGGTCTATGAGGTCGGCACGGTCAAGGAGGTCGTCCTCGACGGCCCGAAGGAGACCAAGCCGCGGCGTACGTATGTCTCGGTCGACGGGGGCATGAGCGACAACATCCGCACCGCTCTCTATGACGCCGACTACTCCTGCACCCTGGCCTCGCGCCGATCTGATGCGCCGGCGGTTCTGGCCCGAGTGGTCGGCAAGCACTGTGAAGCCGGCGACATCGTGGTCAAGGACGAGTTCCTCCCCGGCGACGTGGCCCCCGGCGACCTTGTTGCGGTGCCCGGGACCGGCGCCTACTGCCGTTCGATGGCCAGCAACTACAACCACGCGCTGCGCCCGCCGGTGATCGCTGTGCGGGACGGTGTCACGCGGGTCGTCGTACGACGCGAGACTGAGGACGACCTGCTGGCCACCGACGTGGCCGGCACGGACGACGCACGCCACACGGACGGAGCAAGCAGTTGAGTGACGGAGACAAGCGACTGAAGGTCGCTGTTCTCGGATGCGGATCAGTCGGTTCCCAGGTGGTGCGCCTGCTCACAGAGCAGGCCGACGATCTGGCCGCTCGCATCGGTGCGCCCGTCGACCTCGTCGGCGTCGCGGTACGCCGCCTGGACGCGGTGCGCGAGGTCGAGGTGCCGGAGGGGCTGTTGACCACCGACGCGCAGGGGCTGCTCGCGCGCGGCGACCTCGACCTGGTGGTCGAGGTGATCGGTGGGATCGAGCCCGCTCGCGGCCTGATCCTCACCGCACTGGAGAACGGCGCCTCGGTGATCACCGCCAACAAGGCGCTGCTCGCCGAGGACGGTCCGACCCTGTTCGAGGCAGCGGCCAAGGCCGGACGCGACCTCTACTACGAAGCGGCCGTCGCCGGCGCGATCCCGATCCTCCGGCCACTGCGTGAGTCGCTGGCCGGAGACAAGGTGACCCGGGTCCTGGGCATCGTCAACGGCACGACCAACTTCATCCTCGACAAGATGGACACCTCCGGCGCAGGCTTCGCAGAGGCCCTCGAGGAGGCCCAGGAGCTCGGCTACGCCGAGGCCGACCCGACTGCCGATGTCGAAGGTTTCGACGCCGCCGCGAAGGCCGCGATCCTGGCCAGCATCGCCTTCCACACACGCGTGACCGCCGACGACGTCTACCGCGAAGGCATCTCCGAGGTCACCGCCGCCGACGTGCAGTCGGCGCGCGAGATGAAGTGCGTGGTCAAGCTGCTGGCGATCTGCGAGTTGAAGGACGGTGCGGTCTCCGCGCGCGTGCACCCGGCGATGATCCCGGTCGCCCATCCGTTGGCTTCGGTCCGCGAGGCCTACAACGCGGTGTTCGTCGAGTCCGAGGCCGCTGGCCAGCTGATGTTCTACGGCCCCGGTGCGGGCGGTTCGCCGACGGCGTCGGCGGTGCTCGGTGACCTGGTCACAGCGGCGCGCAACCGCCTCAACGAGACCCGTGGCGCCGGCGAGTCGGCGTACGCGGATCGCGTCGTGCTGGCCATGGGCGAGACCGTCACCCGCTATCACGTTGGCATCGACGTGCAGGACCGCGCCGGCGTGCTGGCCGCGGTGGCGACGGCGTTCGCGGAGCACGGTGTCTCCATCCAGACCGTGCGTCAGGAGGGTCGCGGCGAGGACGCCCAGTTGGTCGTCGTCTCGCACCGAGCCACCGATGCCCAGCTCAGCGCCACCGTGGCGCACCTGCGCGACATGGACATGGTTCGCGACGTCACCTCTGTGATGCGCGTGGAAGGGGAGCAAGAATGACCGCGAAGCCCGGCCCCCACCAGTGGAGGGGCGTGATCGAGGAATACCGCGATCGGCTCGACATCCCCGAGGGAACCCCCGCCATCACGTTGCGTGAGGGGGGCACGCCCCTGGTGTCCTCCGAGTGGCTCTCGGGGCTCACCGGTGCGCAGGTGTGGCTCAAGGTCGAGGGCGACAACCCGACCGGCTCCTTCAAGGACCGCGGCATGACCGCGGCCATCTCCGTGGCCGCGTTCCAGGGGGCCAAGGCCGTCGTGTGCGCTTCGACCGGCAACACCTCCGCCTCCATGGCCGCCTACGCGGTGAAGGCCGGACTCAAGCCGCTGGTGCTGGTTCCGGAGGGCAAGATCGCGGCCGGCAAGATGGCCCAGGCCATCGTGCACGGCGCCCAGGTGATCATGGTCCGGGGCAACTTCGACGACTGCCTGCGGATCGCCCGTGGACTCTCGGAGAACTACCCGGTCGCCCTGGTGAACTCGGTCAACCCGGTGCGGTTGCAGGGCCAGAAGACGGCCTCGTTCGAGATCGTCGACTTCCTCGGCGAGGCCCCCGACTTCCACTTCCTGCCGGTGGGCAACGCGGGCAACATCTCCGCCTACTGGATGGGCTACAACGAGTACGTCGCCTCCGGCAACGCCACGCGCCTGCCGGTGATGCGGGGCTTCCAGGCAGAGGGGGCAGCGCCCCTGGTCACCGGCGAGCCGTTCCCGAACCCGGAGACCAAGGCCACCGCCATCCGCGTCGGCAACCCGGCCTCGTGGAAGCTGGCCGAGGCCGCCGCGGGCGAGTCCGGCGGCAGCTTCACTGCGCTCACCGACAACGAGATCCTCGCCGCCCAGCACAAGCTCGCCTCCAGCGACGGCGTGTTCGTCGAGCCGGCCTCGGCGGCCGGGGTGGCGGGCCTGCTGAAGGCACTCGAGGACGGCGAGTCCTTCACCGGCACCTCGATCGTGATCACGGTGACCGGCCACGGACTCAAGGACACCGCCACCGCCCTCGAGGGTCTCGGTGACCTGGTGGACAACATCGTCGACCCTGACGTGGAGTCGGCCGCGGCCGCTGCCGGGCTGGTCTGACGTGGCACGGTTCGTCGACGGGCCGGTCACCGTGACGGTGCCGGCCACCTCGGCCAATCTCGGGCCCGGCTTCGACTGCCTCGGGCTGGCCCTGTCCCTGCGCGACGAGCTGACCGGTGAGGTTCTCGATGCCGGACTCGTGGTCGACGTCGACGGGTCGGGTGCGGACGACGTACCCCGTGACGAGTCGCACCTGGTCGTGCGCGCCATGCGCGCCGCGTTCGCGTTGATGCACGCCGACCCGGCGGGGCTGTCGTTGCGCTGCGTCAATCGCATCCCGCACGCGCGCGGCCTCGGCTCGTCCTCGGCGGCCATCGTCGGGGGCATGGTCCTGGCACGCGCTCTGGTCGCCGGGGGCGAGCTGCTGCTCGATGACGACGCGATCTTCCGGCTGGCGGCCGAGATGGAAGGCCACCCCGACAACGTGGCGCCGGCCCTGTACGGCGGGTTCGTGATCTCGGGGCGCGACGGCAACGAGCACTTCGCTGCCCGATCGACGGTTGACCCACGCATCTCGGCGGTGGTGTTCATCCCACCGACACCGGTCTCGACCGAGGCGGCCAGGGGGCTGCTGCCGGAGGTGGTCCCGCATGCCGATGCTGCGGCGAACGCAGGTCGCGCCGCCCTGCTGGTGGCCAGTCTGGCCAGTCGGCCCGAGCTGTTGCGTCTCGCGACGCGCGACTACCTGCACCAGCAGTACCGGACACCGGCGATGCCCGAGTCCCTGGCACTGGTCGACGCGTTGCGTTCCCACGACCACCCGGCCATCGTCTCCGGTGCCGGCCCGACCGTGCTGGCCTTCACCGATGGTCCGGTGCATCCCATTGCCGGCTGGTCGACCGGTCCGGACGCCCTGCTGGCACAGTGCCCAGCCGGGTGGGAGGCGCTGCACCTGGAGATCGACGCCTCGGGGGCCGGGGTCTCGCGCTGACCCACGGGCGGCGCCGGGGCACGACGACGACCCTGACCACCACGGGGACGTGAGCGCGCTCACCGGGTGTTAGTCTGGCCGAGCGTCACGATCGTCAGGCGCTCGCACTCGACCTGGGTCCGCCCGGTGCGGTGCACATCTCTCCTCGTCTCGTCTCAGTCCGCGACCGTCACCTCGGTGTGACTGCGCGACGGATGCGGCGAGTCACACATACGAGCAGCCGCCGGCACTCGAGCCGGATCGGCACAGATACGTGGGAAGGACCTCACGTGACGGAAACCAACGAGACCACCGCTGCGACGCAGTCGGAGGCCGCCGGCACTGCGCCCAAGAAGCGCGGAGGCGGACTCAACGCGATGTTGATCGCGGACCTGAAGTCGATGGCCGGCGGGATGGGCATCAGCGGCGCCTCCTCGATGAAGAAGGCGCAGCTGGTCGAGGCGATCAAGGCGGCCCAGTCGGGCGCCCAGTCCGGCGCTACCACGCGTGGGAAGTCGGCCGCCACGTCGCCTGCCACGTCGACTCCCGAATCGGGGGCGCCGATCGATGGGGCGGCCGACCCGACGCCGGAGCAACCCCGAACCCGCACCCGCAACCGGGGCGGCTCCGGCGATGCGACGGCGAAGGCCGGCGCCGCATCCGATGAGGCCGAGCGCACCTCCGACGCCGACCAGGGCCGGCAGTCCCGGGAGCCGGAGGAGGACGCCGCTGACAGGGAAGCCGAGAGGCAGCAGGGACGACAGGACAGGCAGCAGGGGCGGCAGCAGGACCGACCGCAAGGCAATCGCCAGTCTGGCCAGCAGGACAAGCAGTCCGGTGACCAGGATCGCCCAGACCGTCAGGACAAGCAGTCAGGTCAGCAGGACCGGCAGCAAGGCAGCCGTCAGTCCGGCCAGCAGGACAACAAGCAGCAGGACAAGCAGCAGGACAACAAGGCGCAGGACAACAAGGCGCAGGGCAACCGGCAGGGCGGCCAGCAGGACAAGCAGTCGGGCCAGGACGGCGGTCAGTCCGACAAGCAGCAGCAGGGCGGCCAACACGATCGGCAGCAGGACAACCAGTCCGACAACCGCGACGACCAGGGCACGGGCCGCAACCGTCGCCGTCGCGGACGTGATCGCACCGAGCGCACCGATCGCCCGGAGCGTGGTGGCCGCAACCGGAACGAGCCGGACACCACGATTCTCGAGGACGACGTGCTCGTGCCGGCCGCGGGCATCCTGGACGTGCTCGACAACTATGCGTTCGTGCGCACCAGTGGCTACCTGCCCGGCGTCGACGACGTCTACGTCTCGCTGTCGATGGTGCGCAAGTTCGGCCTGCGGCGAGGCGACGCGATCGTCGGTCAGGTGCGTCAGCCGCGCGAGGGTGAGCGCAAGGAGAAGTTCAACCCGATGGTCCGCATCGACGCGGTCAACGGTGCCGACCCCGAGTCGGCGCGCAGCCGGGTGGAGTTCTCCAAGCTGACCCCGCTCTACCCGACGGACCGTCTGCGGATGGAGACCGTGCCGGGCAACCTGATCGGCCGCGTCATCGACATCGCCGCGCCCATCGGCAAGGGCCAGCGGGGCCTGATCGTGTCGCCGGCGAAGGCCGGCAAGACGATGATCATGAAGTCGATCGCCAACTCGATCACCACCAACAACCCCGAGTGCCACCTGATGGTGGTGCTGGTCGACGAGCGCCCCGAGGAGGTCACCGACTTCGAGCGGTCGGTCAAGGGCGAGGTCATCTCCTCGACGTTCGACCGCCCGGCGGCGGACCACACGACAGTCGCGGAACTGGCCATCGAGCGCGCCAAGCGGTTGGTCGAGCTCGGCCACGACGTCGTCCTGCTGCTCGACGGCATCACGCGTCTCGGGCGGGCCTACAACCTGTCCGCTCCGGCAAGCGGCCGGATTCTCTCCGGCGGGGTCGACTCGGCAGCGCTCTACCCGCCCAAGAAGTTCTTCGGCGCCGCACGCAACATCGAGGACGGCGGCTCCCTGACCATCCTGGCGACCGCCCTCATCGAGAGCGGCTCCAAGATGGACGAGGTGATCTTCGAGGAGTTCAAGGGCACCGGGAACATGGAGCTGCGGCTGCGCCGCGAACTGGCGGACAAGCGCATCTTCCCGGCCATTGACGCGGTCCAGTCCGGCACCCGCCGCGAGGAGATGCTGATGAGCGAGGAAGAGCTGGCCATCGTGTGGAAGCTGCGGCGCGTGCTCTCGGGACTGGACAGCCAGCAGGCGCTGGAGCTGCTCCTGGAGCGCCTGAAGAAGGCCCAGACCAACATCGAGTTCCTGATGCAGGTGCAGAAGACGACGCCAACTCCGAGTGCGACCGACTGAAGCCGCATAGGCTGCGGACATGGCGAAGATAGTGGTGGCTGATGACGACGTGGACATCCGCGAGCTCGTCGTCTTCAAGCTGAGGCAGGGCGGACACGAGGTGTCCGCGGTGGGAGACGGAGCAGCCGCCGTTGCCGCGTGCCTCGAGGAGCGCCCGGCCCTCGCCCTGCTCGACATCATGATGCCCGGCATGAGTGGTCTCGACGCAGCGCGCGCCCTGCGTCAGGATCCGGCCACGGCTCGACTGCCGATCATCCTGCTGACTGCGCGGGCCCAGGAGTCAGACGTGGAGCAAGGGTTCGCCGTCGGCGCCGACGACTACATCACCAAGCCGTTCTCACCGAGGGAGCTCGCCTCCCGCGTGGCCGCGGTGCTGGCCCGGAGCGGTGCGTGACCGTTCTTCTCGGACTGGTCGCGGCGCTGCTCGGGCTCGCGGTTGCGATGATCGTGCTCCTGGTGCTCGTGCGGGTGACCTCCGGCTGGCGCGAGGCAAGGCACGCGCGCGAGCATGCGGTCACCCGTGACACGCTGCTGACGTTCGTCCTCGGCGAGGATGACGAGGTGGACCTGGCCCGGTCCCGGCTCGCCGCCATGGCCGGTGGCGAGTGGAGCCGCACCGAGCAACAGATCTTCAGGCTCCTGCCCAAGGTGGCAGGGGAGACCCGTGCACGTCTGGTCGAGCTGGTCAGGGACCGGGGAGCAGCGCAGCGGGCGCGTCGCCTGGTCCGGAGCCCCTCGGCCGTGGTGCGTTGCCGCGGCGCTCATCGACTGGGCGCCTTGCGGGAGCCGGCCGACGTGCCGGTCCTGGTCGACCTCCTCCACGACCGTCGCTTCCTGGTCAGGAGAGTGGCCCTGCGGGGCCTCGGAAGCATCGCTGATCCGGGCGCCGTACCCGCTGTGCTGGCAACCTGCGGTGACCCGGCGCTGACCCGCGACGTGGTCTCGGCTCTCCAGCGCATGGGGGTCAGGGCAGCGCCTGCCCTTCGCACCGAACTCGAGAGCGCCCTGGCGACCGGCGACGCCGAAGACCGCACCGCCGAGATCGCGATCATCGCCCTGGGCCTCATCGGTGACGCGGGCGCTGTCGGGCTCCTGCTCCGCGCGCTCGAGACCGGGTCCGAGCCGGTCCGGGCCGAGGCGGCCACGGCGTTGGGGCTGGTCGGCGCACCCCAGGCGATCCCCGCGCTGCTCGACCGACTCGGGAGCGGTCACGACCGGGTACGCCGCGCCGCGGCTCGAGCGCTCGGCGAGATCGGCGACGCCGGGGCGGTGCCAGGTCTGTCGCAGGCACTGGAGACCTCGCCGCGGCTGACCTCGCGAGCGCTGGCCTCGGCGTTGCTCCGGCTCGGGGCTCCGGGACGCGAGGTGTTGCACCGGCACCGGTCTCCCTATGCACGCGAGGCCCTCGCCGTCGACGAGCTGAGGGCGGCTTCGCGATGAGCTGGGTCGACCTGTTCAGCACCTCGGTGCAGGCGACCGGCTGGCTCTTCATCGGCTACTCGCTGCTGATCAACTCCAGCTTCCTGCTCCTGACGGTGCTCGCGGTCGCGGACTTCGTCGGGTACCGCCGGCGTTCCGACTTCGCGGCGTACGACGAGACCTTCGGCGAGCCGTTGGCTCGTGGCGTCTCGGTGCTGATGCCCGCCTACAACGAGGAGGCGACCATCGTCGAGTCGGTGCGGGCCATGCTGGCCATGCGCTACCCGGACTTCGAGATCGTGGTCATCGACGACGGCTCCAAGGACGAGACGGTGGCCCGCCTGATCGAGGCCTTCGACCTCGCGGAGGTGCCCCTGGTGGTGGGAGACATCGTGCCGAGCGAGAGCCGGGTCCTGTCCACCCACCTCTCCCGTCAGGGCAGCAACAACCTGGTGCTGGTGACCAAGACCAACGGGGGCAAGGCCGATGCACTCAACGTCGGCATCAACCTCGCCCGCAAGGAGCTGGTCTGCATGGTCGACGCCGACTCGCTCCTCGACCCGGACTCACTGCTGCACGTCTCGCGCCCGTTCGCGGACCATCCCGACAAGGTGGTCGCGGCGGGTGGAGTGGTGCGGATCGCGAATGGTTCGACCGTGCACCGCGGCCGCGTCACCGACGTACGCATGCCACGGACCTGGCTGGCCCGGGTGCAGGTCGTGGAGTACCTCCGGGCGTTCATGATCGGTCGGGCCGGCTGGTCGGCAACCGGTGGTCTGCTGATCATCTCGGGCGCGTTCGGCATCTTCCGCAAGGACATCCTCGCCGAGGTCGGTGGCCTGGCCACCGACTGCATCGGAGAGGACGCCGAGCTGGTCGTGCGCATCTACAGGTGGATGGGCGACGTCGACTTCGACGGCAGGGTCGTCTTCGTCTCCGAGCCGGTCGCCTGGACGGAGGCGCCGGAGGACCGCCGGGTGCTGGCCAAGCAGCGCCGGCGTTGGCACCGCGGACTGGCCGAGATCCTGAGCCGTCACCGCGGCATGCTGTTGCGACCGAAGTACGGCGTGATCGGCATGGTCACCATGCCGTGGTTCGTGGTCTTCGAGCTGCTGGCGCCGTTCCTGGAGCTCTTCGGTCTCGCCTACTTCGTCGTGGTGATGGGTCTGTTGGGGCTCGAGCATCTCGGTTGGCTCGGCGGGCACGACCTGGTCGACCTGTGGCTGGTCGTGCTCCTGCTGGTGGCCTCGATCCTGTATTCCTTCTTGCTGACCCTGGTGGCGTTGCTCGCTGAGGAGATGTCCTACCGCCGCTATCGTGGGACCCGCGACCTGCTGCGGTCGGTCCGGGGAGCGGTCGAGGAGAACTTCGGCTACCGCCAGTTGACTGCCTGGTGGCGAGCCGGCGGTGCCCTCGAGGCCGCCCGGAAGTCCACTCCGGAATGGGGAGAGATGAAGCGCCGCGGGTTCGGGGACTCCACCTGATGACGGCCCGACCCACGTCGGTGACCTCGCTGGTCGCCCGCACCATCACCCCGGTCCTGGCGCTGATGCTGGTGCTGGGGATCCTCGGAGTGATCGGGGTCTATCGGACCAACCGGGCGGTGAACCGCGTCCTCGACGACGTCGCGCCCGGGATGGCCGTCAACGGTGAGTTCATGCAGCTGATGACCGATGCCGAGACCGGCGTCCGCGGGTGGGTCATCCAGGGGCGACCGGCAGCCCTGCAGCCCTACCGGGCGGCTCTCAAGAGGCTGCCCGCGGTCAGCGACGAGCTCCGCGACTACCAGGGCGTGCGACCCGAGCTTGAGGACCTGGTGGCCGAGCAACGGGCGCGGTCCGAGGAGTGGCTCGCCACCTACGCCCGGCCGCGACTCGCCAGCGGGCCCGGCCCCCGGGGATACGACGCGCGCCGGTTCGCCGAGGGTCGCCGGATCTTCGACGAGCTCCGGGCGGTCAACGCGCACATCGACTCCGTCTTCGACGACGAGGCCGAGAAGGCACGGGACACCGCCCGGCTCGCCTATCGGCGGGCGATCATCGCGATGATCGTGCTGACCCTGGGTGCTGCCTTGAGCGCCTGGTTCCTGGGCCGACGGTTCCGAATCAAGGTGCAGGGTCCGCTCGACGATCTCGAAGCGACCGTCAACCGACTCGCGGCTGGGGAGACATCGGCCAGAGCACCGGTCACCGGGCCCAGGGAGATCGCGGCCGTCGCGACCGCGTTCAACGAGCTGGCGGCCGAGAGCGAGCGTGCCCAGCGCGTCGAGGTGCAGACACGCGACCGCCTGCTCGACCTGGACCAGGCCAAGACCGACTTCGTCTCGAACGTCTCCCACGAGCTGCGCACACCGTTGACCAGCATCAAGGGCTACCTGGAGCTGCTGCGCGACGAGTGCGGCGATGGTGAGCCGGGCACCGAGCGCATGTGGGAGATCGTGGAGCGCAACGTCGGCAGGCTCGGCGTCCTGGTGGAGGACCTGTTGACCCTGGCCAACGTGGAGTCGCACCACACCACCCTCACCGAGATCGACCTGCGCGATGTCGTCGACGACGTCGCCGCCGACCTCAGGATCGCGGCGGCGAACCGGGGGATCACCATGGTCGTCGATCTGCCGCCGCGTTCGGTGCGGGTCCTCGCCGACAAGACGCAACTTCTCCGTGCGGTGCTCAACGTCGTGTCGAACGCGGTGAAGTTCTGTCGCGACGACGGTCGCGTCGACGTCGTCCTGACCACCGACGGCGAGAGCGCGAAGCTCACGGTGCGTGACACCGGCATCGGGATCCCGGCGGCCGACCTCAGCCAGCTCGGTGGCCGGTTCTTCCGGGGATCCAACGCGGTCAGGCTCGAGATCGGCGGCACCGGCCTGGGGGTTCGCATGGTGCAGACCATCTTGAACCGGCACGGCGGACGCGTCTCCTTCGACTCCGTGGAGAACGAGTACACCCTCGTCACGATGACCCTTCCCGTGCGCCACGACGGCGGATGGGACGAGGCCGGGCCCGCCCAGGGTTGAGTCGCTCCCGGTGCGCCGGAACGTTCGCGGTGGGAGGGAATAGCCCGATTGGTGCGATGGTTGTAGGCGGTGGCACAATTGTGCGCTGGTTCCGGTTCACGCTCCCACATCCGGTGGTGGCGACCCGGCGACCCTGTTAGCGAGGACACCATGCAGAAGGACATCCACCCCGAGTACGTCGACACCCAGGTGACCTGCACCTGTGGCAACTCGTTCACGACTCGCAGCACCGTCACGAGCGGCTCCATCCACTCCGACGTGTGCTCGGCCTGCCACCCGTTCTACACCGGCAAGCAGAAGATCCTCGACACCGGCGGTCGCGTCGCCCGCTTCGAGGCCCGCTACGCCAAGGCTGCTGCCGCCAAGAAGTAGCTTCTCCAAGGCGCCGGTCCCCGCAGGTCATGCGGGTGACCGGCGTCTTGCATTTGTCCCCGCACCTGCCCACCCGTTGCCGCTGAGGAGTCCGCCGTGTTCGAGGCCGTCGAGGGAATGCTCGCCGAGCACCGCGAGATCGAGGAGCGGCTGGCCGAGCCGGAGACCCACGCCGACCAACGGCTGGCCAAGACGTTGAACCAGCGCTACGCCGAGCTGTCGGCGATCGCCCGGACCTACGGCGAGTGGCTCGAGCTCGGTGACGACATCGAGGCCGCTCGAGAGCTGGCGGGGGAGGACCCCGCCTTCGCCGACGAGGCGGTCGAGCTCAGTGAACGTCGTGGTCGCGCCGAGGAGCACCTGCGCCACCTGCTGGTTCCACGTGACCCCAGCGACGCCAAGGACGCGATCCTCGAGGTGAAGTCCGGGGAGGGCGGCGAGGAGTCGGCGCTGTTCGCCGGCGACCTGCTGCGCATGTACACCCGCTACGCCGAGCAACGCGGCTGGAAGACCGAGGTGCTCGATGCGACCCCGTCCGACCTCGGCGGCTACAAGTCGGTGACTGTTGCCGTCAAGGCGAAGGGCACACCCGAGCCCGGTGAGGCGCCGTACGCCCTGCTCAAGTTCGAGGGTGGCGTGCACCGTGTCCAGCGCGTGCCGGTGACCGAGTCCCAGGGCCGCGTGCACACCTCTGCCGCCGGCGTCCTGGTGATGCCGGAGGCCGAGCAGGTCGACGTCACGATCGACGACAACGACCTGCGCATCGACGTCTTCCGCTCCAGCGGCCCCGGGGGACAGAGCGTCAACACCACGGACTCGGCGGTGCGCATCACACACCTGCCGACCGGCATCGTGGTCAGCTGTCAGAACGAGAAGTCGCAGCTGCAGAACAAGGAGTCGGCGATGCGGATCCTCCGGGCGCGCATGCTCGCCGCCGCCGAGGAGGAGGCGAACGCCGAGGCCAGCGTCGCCCGCAAGTCGCAGGTGCGCACCGTCGACCGCTCCGAGCGCATCCGCACCTACAACTTCCCGGAGAACCGCATCTCCGACCACCGCACCGGCTACAAGTCCTACAACCTCGACACCGTGCTCGACGGTGAGCTCGGGCCGGTCATCGACAGCTGCGTGCAGGCCGACCTGGCCTCGCGTCTGGAGGCACTCGACCAGTGAGCGCCGTGCGTGAGGTGCTCACCCGAGCCGCCGCCACCCTGACCGAGGCCGGCGTCGCCAGCCCGGACTTCGACGCCGCCGAGCTCCTGGCCTTCGTGCTCGGCACGACGCGCTCGATGCTGATCGTCAGTCCCCCCGAGCTCGACGGTGACCGACTGGCGGCGTACGACGACCTCGTGCGGCGCCGTGCCGAACGCGAGCCGCTGCAGCACCTGACCGGTGTGGCGGCCTTCCGCCACGTGGAGCTGGCCGTCGGGCCGGGGGTCTTCGTTCCGCGCCCTGAGACCGAGCTGCTGGCCGGGTGGGCGATCGAGCAGGCACAGCAGGTGATCTCGACAGGCTCGACCGACGGAGTGGTCGTGGTCGATCTGTGCACCGGCTCCGGGGCGATCGCGCGCGCAGTGGCCGACGAGGTGCCGGAGGCCCGGGTCCACGCCGTCGAGCTCGACGAGTCGGCTCACGGCTGGGCCGAGCGAAACCTGGCCGGCACCGGTGTCGAGCTGCGGCACGGCGACATGGCCACGGCGTACGACGACCTCGCCGGAACGGTCGACGTGGTGGTGTGCAACCCGCCGTACATTCCGCTGGAGGCCTGGGAGTCCGTCGCGCCCGAGGCACGAGACCACGACCCGCACCTCGCTCTCTTCTCCGGAGACGACGGCCTCGTGGCGATGCGGGTCCTCGAGCAACGGGCCGCACTCCTCCTGCGTGAGGGGGGAGTGGTCGGTGCCGAGCACGCCGACGTGCAGGGGGAGTCCGCACCCGCGGTCTTCGCCGCCACCGGTCGGTGGCACGAGATTCGCGATCACGTGGACCTGGCAGGTCGGGCGCGCTTCGTCACGGCGCGGCTGGCACGATAGGCCCGTGAAGTACCCGACCACCGACGACTCCGAGCGCGAGGTAGCCGTCGCGGCCGCCACCAAGGCCGTCCGCAACGGCGAGCTGGTCGTCTTTCCCACTGACACCGTCTACGGCATCGCCGCCGACGCGTTCGACGCGGACGCGGTCCGGGCGCTGTTGGCCGCCAAGGGCCGCGGCCGGGAGATGCCGCCACCGGTGCTGGTCAGCGCCGCGACCACGCTCGACGCCCTGACCAACGACGTGCCGGTCTGGGCCCGCGCCCTCGTCGACGCCTTCTGGCCCGGCCCGCTGACCGTGGTCTGCACGGAGCAGGCGTCCCTGCGCTGGGACCTCGGTGACACCCGGGGCACCGTTGCGGTGCGGATGCCCGACGACCCGCTGGCCCTGGCCGTCCTGGAGCGCAGCGGACCACTCGCGGTCAGCTCGGCCAACCTGACCGGACGACCGGCGGCGCTCGACGCCGACACGGCCGAGGAGATGCTGGGTGACCGTGTCGAGGTGATCGTCGACGGCGGCCCCTCGCGCGGTGCCGTGCCGTCGACCATCGTCGACTGCACCGGTGAGGCACCCCGACTGCTCCGCGCGGGGGCGATCAGCATCGACGCCATCGCCGAGGTGCTGGAGCCGCTCGGGGTTGCCCTCACGGAAACCGCCTGATGCGCGAGTACCTCCTCGTCTTCCTGGTCGCCGCCTCGGTGACCTACCTGCTCACCGTCATCGCCCGTGAGATCGCCCTGCGCACCGGCGCCGTGGCCAAGGTGCGCGACCGTGACATGCACGCCGTGCCGATCCCGTACTTCGGCGGGCTGGCGCTCCTGGGTGGTCTGGCCGCGGCCTACTTCGTGGCCCGGCAGCTGCCCTTCCTCTCGCTCAGCGCACCCAACGTCTTCCGCGACGCCGGCGTGGTGCTGATCGCGGGAGCCCTGATCTGTGCCGTCGGTGTGCTCGACGACCTGCTCGAGCTCGACGCCCTGACCAAGCTCGGGGGCCAGGTGCTGGCGGCCGGGTTCCTGATCGCCTTCGGCGTGCAGTACCTCTTCTTCCCGGTGCCCGGGGGTGGTCAGTTCGTGCTGGACCAGTCCCAGGCCGCCCTGCTCACGGTGCTCACCGTGGTCGCGACGGTGAACGCGGTGAACTTCGTCGACGGGTTGGACGGCCTCGCGGCCGGGGTGGTCGGCATCGGCGCGATCGGGTTCTTCGTGTTCTCCTACCAGATCGCGAACCTCAACGACCAGTCGCTCGCGGTCACCGGAGCCCTGTTGAGCGCGGCTCTGGGCGGTGCGTGTGTGGGGTTCCTCCCGCACAACTTCTATCCGGCGCGCCTGTTCATGGGTGACAGTGGCTCGATGCTTCTCGGGCTCGTGCTCTCGGCGTCGGCCCTGACCCTCTCGGGCCAGTTCTCCGCCACCGACGTGACCCGCGGGGGAGGCGGTTCGCAGGCCAGCCTGCTGCCGACGTTCCTGCCCATCATCGTGCCGCTGTCGATCCTGATCGTGCCGTTCGTGGACCTGCTGCTCGCGGTGATCCGGCGGACCCGTCGCGGCCAGATGTTCTACCAGCCGGACAAACAGCACCTGCACCACCGGATGCTCGAGATCGGCCACTCGCACCGACGTGCGGTGCTGATCATCTGGCTGTGGGCCGGCCTGATCGGCTTCGGCACCGTGATCGCCAGCCTCTACGCCAGCCCGGTCACGTGGATCGCTCTGGCCGCGTGGCTGCTGGCCACGGTGGCCCTCACGTTCGTGCTGCCCCGGGTGAGCGGCCTGGATCCGGTCGAGGCCTGAAGTCGCTCACCTCTCCGTGGTCGTGCGGCGGGCGGCAACGAGCGCACCGGGACCGATTGGCATCGTCCCCGGACCTTGTGCTACTTTTCACAAGCGTTCGAAGAGCGCTCGAAATGCAGTGATTCCCGAAGAGAAACGGCCGCCATCATGACGACCGAGTCGAAGCGCAGCACCGCCGGCAGTGGCGGCTCCGTGCTCCTCGGTGCGGCCGTGGGGGCCCTCGTGGTCGGCGTGGCCGCCAGCCTCCTCGGTGCCTTGGTCTCCGGCTCGGCAGCCGCGTACGGCGCCCTGACCGGGACCCTGATCGTGGTCCTGGTCTTCGCCGGGGGAGCGTCCCTGGTCAATCTCGTGGCCGGCATCAGCCCGCAGGCCTCCCTGATGATCGCGCTGCTCACCTACGCCCTCCAGGTCGTGATGGTCGGAGGGATCCTCTACGCGATCGAGCGTTCGGGGCTGGTCGGAGACGTGCTGTCCGCGGGCTGGCTGGCCGGCGCCGTGATCATCGGCACGCTCGGCTGGATGGTGTGCCAGATCGTCCTGAGCGCCCGTCTGCGCCTGCCGGCGTACGACCTGACGGACGCGGGTGCGCGATGAAGTTCCACGACTGCTATTGTCCGGTTCGCGATGGCTCAGCAGAAACCTCCGACCGCGCACTCCGACAACATTTCCGATCGACCACAGGGCGACCCGTGGCACGCCTTCGGATACATCGTTGCCGGCGTGTTCGTCTATGGAGCGCTCGGCTGGGGCCTGGATCGCTGGCTGGGCACCACCTTCATCGTGGCGATCGGGATCCTGCTCGGAGCAGGGTTCGGGATCTACATGACCTGGGCCAGATTCAGACCACCGTCCACCGACCAGTAGTAGCAGAGCTGCCGACACAGGAGACACCGTGAGTTCAATCGCGACGTCCGTGACACGCGCCGACGGCTTCACGCCGCCGGGCCCGGGAGACTTCAACCTCCCGCCGATCGGTCCGGACAAGACCTTCGAGTTCCTCGGCGAGCACATGTACCTCGGCGTGACCAAGCCGATGATTCAGCTGGTCCTCGTGGCCGGCCTGGTGTTCGTCTTCTTCTGGGCTGCCTCGCGCAAGCGGGCCATGGTCCCCGGCAAGCTGCAGTACATCGGTGAGGAGGGCTACGGCTTCGTCCGCAACTCGATGGGCCGCGACATCATCGGGACCAAGGACTTCCTGCCCTACGTGCCCTACCTGTTCGCGTTGTTCTTCTTCCTGTTGATCAACAACCTCCTCGCGAGCGTCCCGTTCTTCCAGTTCCCGACGTTCTCGCGTGCCGGACTGGTCTACACGCTGGCCCTGGTCAGCTGGTTCGTCTACATCGGCGCCGGTGTGAAGAAGCACGGTCTCGGCGGCTGGTTGAAGCTGACCTGCGTGCCCTCGGGTGTGAGCCCCGCGATGTACCCGCTGCTGATCCCGCTCGAGTTCATGTCGAACATCCTGGTCCGGCCGGTCACGCTGGCCCTCCGTCTGTTCTGCAACATGTTCGCCGGCCACATGCTGCTGATCCTCTTCGCACTCGGTGGGCAGTACCTCGTCACCGAGATGTCCGTCCAGTACGCCCCCGTCGGCATCCTGGCCTGGCTGCTCTTCATCGTGATCTCGTTCCTCGAGCTGCTGATCCAGTTCCTGCAGGCCTACGTCTTCGTCCTGCTGAACGCGATGTACATCCAGGGATCGCTCGCCGACGAGCACTGACGCACACCCGCACCACCGCAGACTCACCCCCAAGCCCCACTGTTTTCCAACAAGGAAATAACCGAAAGGAACAAGCCGTGCTTGCTATGGCTATCGAAGGCTCCGCGAACATGATCGGCTACGGCCTCGCCGCGATCGGCCCCGGTATCGGTATCGGTCTGATCTTCGCCGCCTACATCAACGGTGTCGCCCGTCAGCCGGAGGCCCAGAGCCGCCTGCAGACGATCGCCATCCTGGGCTTCGCGCTCGCCGAGGCGCTCGCGATCATCGGTATCGCCCTCGCGTTCGTCCTTTAGTCGACGCGTCGGCAACCAGCCTGATACAGGACACCGGAAGAAGGACCGCACATGCAGAGTCTGATCATCCTCGCCGAGGAGGGGCACGAGCTGAACCCGCTCATTCCTCACCCGATCGAGATGGTGCTGTCGCTCGTCGTCTTCGCCATCCTCTTCTTCGCCGTGAAGAAGTGGGTCGTGCCGAACTTCGAGGCGACGTTCTCCGAGCGCACCTCGGCGATCGAGGGCGGCCTCGCGGCTGCCGAGACCAAGCAGGCCGAGGCCGACGCCAAGCTCGCCGAGCTCGACCGTCAGCTCTCGGAGGCACGCCACGAAGCGGCGCGCATCCGTGAGGAGGCGCGCGAGCAGGGCGCCACGATCGTGGCCGAGATGCGGGAGCAGGCCCAGGCCGAGTCCAACCGCATCGTCGAGCACGGCAAGGCGCAGATCGAGGCCGAGCGCCAGCAGGCGGTCACCTCGCTCCGGGCCGAGGTCGGCACCCTGGCAACCGGCCTGGCCGGACGCATCGTCGGGGAGAGCCTGGACGACGACGCTCGTCAGAGCCGCGTCGTCGACCGCTTCCTCGCCGAGCTCGAGGGAGCCAGCTGATGTCACTGCGCGGAGCCTCGGCCGAAGCACTGGCCGCACTGTCGACGGAGCTGGAGAGCCTGCTCTCCGGCGGCGCCGACGCCGTCCGGGTCGGCGACGACCTGTTCACGGTGGCTCTCCTGATCCGTCAGGACGGTGCGCTGCGCCGGGTCGCCACTGACCCGTCGCTGCCCGCCGAGGCCAAGCAGGGGCTCGCCCAGGACCTCTTCGGTGGCAAGGCGAGCGACGCCGCGGTGCAGCTCGTCAAGAGCGCCGTGGGTCGTCGTTGGACCGTCAACCGTGACCTCGCCGACGCCCTCGAGCGTCTCGGTGAGACCGCGGTCGTGCGTTCCGCCGGTGACCAGGCCGGTCGCCTCAGCGACGAGCTCTTCGCCGTCGGCCAGCTGGTCAAGGACAACCCCGAGCTCCGCGACGGACTGTCCGACCCGGCTCGCTCCATCGAGGACAAGTCGGCGCTGATCGACAACCTCCTCGGCGGCAAGGTGCTCCCGGCCACGGCCACGCTGGCCAAGCAGTCGCTGGCCGGCACCTACCGCACGGTCTCGGCGGCGCTGCGCGAGTACGAGCAGGTCGCCGCCTCCGTGCACAGCCAGAGCGTGGCCGAGGTCCGCGTGGCACGAGCGCTGTCCGAGGCCGACCGCACCCGCCTGAGCGCCGCGCTGGCCAGCCAGTACGGCCGGGCGATTCACCTGAACGAGGTCATCGACCCCGACGTGATCGGCGGTCTCCGTGTGGAGATCGGCGACGACGTGATCGATGGCACCGTCTCCAGCCGGCTCAGCGACGCCGGCCGCAAGCTCGCCGGCTGATCCCAGTGCGGCACCAGATTCGAACCGAGCAGACTCAAGATAAGGAAGTGTGATGACGGAGCTTTCGATCCGTCCGGACGAGATCCGGGACGCGCTGCAGCGCTTCGTGTCGGACTACAAGCCCGACACCGCGAGCCGTGAAGAGGTCGGCACCGTGGCGGAGGCCGGCGACGGCATCGCCCGTGTCAGTGGTCTCCCATCGGTGATGGCCAACGAGCTGCTCGAGTTCGAGGACGGCACCCGTGGCCTGGCCCTCAACCTCGACACCCGCGAGATCGGCGTCGTCATCCTCGGTGACTTCGACGGCATCGAAGAGGGCCAGGTTGTCCGCCGAACCGGCGAGGTGCTCTCCGTGCCCGTCGGCGACGGCTACCTCGGCCGGGTCGTCGACCCGCTCGGCACCGCCATCGACGGTCTTGGCGACATCGAGACCACCGGCCGTCGTGCCCTCGAGCTCCAGGCGCCCGGCGTCATGGAGCGCAAGTCGGTGCACGAGCCCCTGGCCACCGGCATCAAGGCGATCGACGCCCTGACCCCGGTCGGCCGCGGCCAGCGCCAGCTGATCATCGGTGACCGCGCGACCGGCAAGACCACGATCGCCATCGACACGATCATCAACCAGAAGAAGAACTGGGAGTCCGGCGACCCGGACAAGCAGGTGCGCTGCATCTACGTCGCCATCGGTCAGAAGGGCTCGACCATCGCCTCCGTGCGTGGCGCCCTCGAAGAGGCCGGCGCGCTGGAGTACACCACCATCGTGGCGTCCCCGGCCTCCGACTCGGCCGGCTTCAAGTACCTCGCCCCCTACACCGGCTCGGCCATCGGCCAGCACTGGATGTACGAGGGCAAGCACGTCCTCATCGTGTTCGACGACCTGACCAAGCAGGCCGAGGCCTACCGCGCCGTGTCGCTGCTGCTGCGTCGCCCGCCGGGCCGCGAGGCCTACCCCGGCGACGTGTTCTACCTGCACAGCCGGCTGCTCGAGCGTTGCGCGAAGCTGTCCGACGAGATGGGCAAGGGCTCGATGACCGGTCTTCCGATCATCGAGACCAAGGCCAACGACGTCTCGGCGTTCATCCCGACCAACGTCATCTCGATCACCGACGGTCAGATCTTCCTGCAGTCCGACCTGTTCGCGGCCAACCAGCGCCCGGCCATCGACGTCGGTGTCTCGGTCTCCCGCGTGGGTGGATCGGCGATGACCAAGGCGATGAAGGCCGTCACCGGTTCGCTCAAGGTCGACCTGGCCCAGTTCCGGGCCATGGAGGCGTTCGCCATGTTCGCCTCCGACCTGGACGCCGCATCGCGTCAGCAGCTCGACCGCGGACAGCGACTGATGGCCCTGCTCAAGCAGCCTCAGTACTCGCCGTACCCGGTCGAGGAGATGACCGTGTCGCTGTGGACCGGCACCTCGGGCCGCCTCGACAAGGTGCCCACGGACGACGTCCTCCGGTTCGAGAACGAGTTCCTCGACTACCTGCGCCGCTCGCACGAGGGCATCCTTGCCGGAATCCGCGAGACGCAGAAGTTCGAGGACTCCACCGAGGACCAGCTGACCGCTGCGTACGACTCCTTCCTCGACCAGTTCGAGACCTCGGACGGCCAGTCCATCAAGGCCGGCACCGAGACGCACGAGGCCCTTGAGGACGAGGACGTCGAGCAGGAGCAGATCGTCAAGCAGAAGCGGGGCTGACCGCACGTGAACATCGATCCTCAGACGACCGGAGGTGATCTCTGATGGCACTCTCGGTGCGCGAGTACCGCGCGCGGATCAAGTCGACGGAGTCGATGAAGAAGATCACGCGCGCCATGGAGCTCATCGCTGCGTCCCGCATCATCAAGGCACAGCAGCGGGCACAGGCGGCAGCGCCGTACGCCCGTGAGCTGACCCGGGCGGTCTCGGCCGTGGCGACGTACTCCAACGTCGACCACGCCCTGACCACGGAGCCGGAGAACCCGAAGAAGGCCGCGGTCCTCATCGTCACGAGTGACCGTGGACTCGCCGGGGCCTACTCCTCGAGCGTGCTCAAGGAGGCCGAGCGCCTTCTCGAGAAGCTTCGCGGTGAGGGCAAGACGGTCGACGTCTACATCTCCGGTCGCAAGGGCGAGGCGTACTTCAAGTTCCGCCAGCGCCCGGTGGTCCAGAGCTGGACCGGCTTCTCCGACCAGCCGACGTACGACGTGGCCCATGACATCGGGGAGACGCTGATCCAGGCGTTCCTCAACGATGACGAGACCCCGGCCGCCGAAGGCGTGGCGCCCGGTGCCGACGAGGTGCACGTGGTCTACACCCGGTTCCGCTCGATGCTGGTCCAGGAGCCGATCGCGGTTCGACTGCTTCCGCTGGAGGTCGTCGAGGGCGAAGAGGCTCCCGAGGACGACGAGCTGCTGCCGCTCTACGAGTTCGAGCCGTCGCCTGCCGACGTGCTCGACTCCCTGCTCCCGCGTTACGTCCAGAGTCGGATCTTCTTCGCTCACCTCCAGGCCGCCGCTTCCGAGCTGGCCGCCCGACAGAAGGCGATGAAGGCCGCAACCGACAACGCGGACGAGCTCATCAAGAAGTACACCCGTATTGCCAACCAGGCCCGTCAGGCCGGCATCACCCAGGAAATCAGCGAGATCGTCGGTGGCGTGAACGCCCTCGCCGACGCCAACGCCGGCCAAGACTGAAGCGGAGAAGTGAGAGAAATGACTGCGACGACTACTGAGTCCACCGAGACCACTGCTGGTGGTGTCGGCCGAATCGCCCGGGTCATCGGCCCGGTCGTGGACATCGAGTTCCCGACCGACTCGATGCCCGGCATCTACAACGCGCTCACGTGCGAGTTCGAGCTGAACGGCGAGACCAAGACGATCATCCTCGAGGTCGCCCAGCACATCGGTGACGGCATGGTTCGTGCCATCTCGATGAAGCCGACCGACGGTCTGGTCCGTGGCGGCCAGATCATCGACACCGGTGAGTCCATCACCGTGCCGGTGGGCGACGCCACGCTGGGTCGGGTGTTCAACACCACCGGTGACTGCCTGAACCTCGAAGAGGGCGAGACCCTCGAGGTCAGCGAGCGCTGGGGCATCCACCGCAAGGCTCCGGCCTTCGACCAGCTCGAGTCGAAGACCCAGATGTTCGAGACCGGCATCAAGGTCATCGACCTGCTCACGCCCTACGTGACGGGCGGAAAGATCGGCCTGTTCGGTGGTGCCGGTGTCGGCAAGACCGTGCTGATCCAGGAAATGATCGCCCGTGTGGCCAAGAACCACGGTGGTGTGTCGGTGTTCGCCGGTGTGGGCGAGCGCACCCGTGAGGGCAACGACCTCATCGTCGAGATGGAAGAGGCCGGCGTCATCGGCCAGACCGCCCTCGTCTTCGGCCAGATGGACGAGCCGCCGGGCACGCGTCTCCGTGTCGCCCTGTCGGCGTTGACGATGGCGGAGTACTTCCGCGACGTGAAGAACCAGGACGTGTTGCTCTTCATCGACAACATCTTCCGGTTCACCCAGGCCGGTTCCGAGGTCTCTACGCTGCTCGGTCGCATGCCGTCCGCCGTGGGCTACCAGCCCAACCTCGCCGACGAGATGGGTCAGCTCCAGGAGCGGATCACCTCGACGCGTGGTCACTCGATCACCTCGATGCAGGCGATCTACGTGCCGGCCGACGACTACACCGACCCGGCTCCGGCGACCACCTTCGCCCACCTGGACGCGACCACCGAGCTCTCGCGTGAGATCGCCTCGCTCGGTATCTACCCGGCCGTGGACCCGCTGACCTCGACCTCGCGGATCCTCGACCCGCAGTACATCGGCGCGGACCACTACAACACCGCGGTGCGCATCAAGTCGATCCTGCAGCGCAACAAGGAGCTCCAGGACATCATCGCCATCCTCGGTGTCGACGAGCTCGGCGAAGAGGACAAGGTCATCGTGTCGAGGGCCCGCCGCATCCAGCGGTTCCTCTCGCAGAACACCTACGTCGCCAAGCAGTTCACCGGCATCGAGGGCTCCACGGTCTCCATCGGTGACACCGTCGAGGCGTTCACCAAGATTGCCGACGGCGACTACGACCACGTCGCCGAGCAGGCCTTCTTCATGTGTGGTGGCCTCGAGGACGTCGAAGCCAAGTGGGCCGAGATCCAGAAGAGCCTCTGATGTCGGAGAACACTCTCCGCGTCGAGCTCGTTGCCGCCGATCGTCTCGTGTGGTCGGGTGATGCCTCCATGGTCATCGCCCGCACCACCGAGGGCGACGTCGGCATCCTGCCCGACCACGCTCCGATGCTCTCGCTGCTCGTCGAAGGAATCGTCGACGTGACCACGGTCGAGGGCGAGACCTGGATCGCCGCAGTCGACGCCGGGTTCATCTCGATCGCCGAGAACCGGGTCTCGATCCTGGCCGAGCGTGCGGAGATGTCCCACGAGATCGACCTCGAGAAGGCGCGCGCCGACTTGGAGCGCGCCAAGTCCGCGGGGGAGCTTCTCAACGATCCCGAGGAAGCAGTGCGTCGCGCCGAGGCACGCATTCGGGCGGTCGAGAAGGCCAACTGACGCTGGCTCGGACCCTCCCGCTAGAGTGACGCCACGCGTCGCTTTGACAGGAGGGTTCGATGCCGCTGTGGCAGTGGTTGGTCGACTCGCTCGGCGTCATTCTCCTGCTCGTTGTCGTCTACGGGGTCGCCCTCGTCGTACGTCGTCGCGTGCTCTCGCGCAATGGCGGCACGTTTGAACTCAGTCACCGCGCCCGGTCTGCCAAGACCGGGCGCGGTTGGGTTCTCGGCCTCGGCCGCTACTCGGGTGAGAACCTCGAATGGTTCCGCATCTTCTCGCTCTCGCCGCGTCCCCGGTGCACCTGGTCGCGCAGCGGTCTTGCCTACGCCGGTCGGCGCGAGCCTCACGGGTCGGAGCAGATGTCGCTCTACGCCGAGCACGTCATCGTCGTCGTCGAGTCCGAGCCCGGAGCCATCGAGTTCGCGATGAGCCCCAGCTCGCTGATGGGCTTTCAGTCCTGGCTCGAGGCCGCGCCTCCCGGAGCCGATTGGAACCAGCGGCGCCCGCGTCTGTGAGGCAGGGTCCCGGTTCGGGCGCCGCCGTTGACCAGCGGACTCCTAGGCTGTCTCGGAGAGTCCAGTCATGACGAGGGAGAGGACGACCGTGGTCGGATCCACGATCGAGATCAATGGGCTGTCGAAGAGCTTCGGTGCCGTGCGCGCCGTCGACGACCTCAGCTTGACCATCCGACCGGGCGTGGTCACCGGGTTCCTGGGTCCCAACGGTGCCGGCAAGACCACCACCTTGCGGATGCTGCTCGGGTTGGTCGCCGCCGACAGCGGCAGCGCCACCATCGACGGTCGTCCCTACGCCGAGCTCGCCTCGCCGGCAGCGGTGGTCGGGGCCGCGCTCGAGGCAGCCAGCTTCCATCCCGGGCGCACCGCCCTGGACCATCTGCGCGTGCATGCGCCGATGGTCGGCGTACCCGATGCGGCCTGCTCGCGAGTGCTCGCACAGGTGGGGCTCGCCGACGCCGCCCGACGGAAGGTGGGCGGGTTCTCGCTGGGCATGAGGCAACGCCTCGGCCTGGCAACGACGCTTCTGGGCGATCCCGGCGTCCTGGTGCTCGACGAGCCCGCCAACGGGCTGGACCCGGAGGGCATCGTGTGGCTGCGCGGGTTCCTGCGACACCTGGCCCACGAGCAGGGACGAACCGTGCTGGTCTCGAGTCACGTCCTCGGCGAGGTCCAGGCCACCGTCGACGACGTCGTGGTCATCGCCCGAGGTCGACTCGTCCACGAGTCGCCTCTCTCGGACCTGGTGGCCATGGCGGCCGCCCAGGTCAGGGTGAGTACGCCGGACACCGATGGCTTCGTGCGCCTGGTCACCGAACAGGGCTGGGACTTCTCCGAGATCAGTGGAGGCCTGCTGATCTCAGGAGCCAGCCCCGCGCAGGTCGGTGCGGCCGCGCACGCGGCGCACCTGGAGCTGCACGGCCTGGCCGGCGAGGGGATGGCCCTGGAAGACGTGTTCCTGAAGCTGACCGACCCGGCACGTGCCCAGGTGCCGGCATGACCCCCGCGGTGAGGTCCGAGTGGCGCAAGGTCACCACGACGAACCTGTGGTGGGTGCTGGCGCTGGTGATGTTCGCCTACACGGCCTTCCTGGGTGCGGTGATGGGGTTCAGCCTGGCCCAGCAGCCCGAGGCCGCCACCGGGGGCATGGGCGACTCGGCGTTGAGCGGCCGCGAGGTCGCGCAGTCGGTCTACACGCTCGGCGCGTCCCTCGGCTACGTGTTCCCGCTCGTGGCCGGCGCGCTGGCGATGACCTCCGAGTTCCGGCACCAGACCATCACCCCGACACTCCTCTTCGAGCCGCGCCGCAGCGTGGTCCTGGCCGCCAAGCTGGTCGTGAACCTGGCCCTGGGTCTCGTGTACGGCGTGATCGGCACGCTCGGCGCGATCGCCGGTGGAGCACCGGTGCTGGCGGGCCTCGGCGACGGCATGCACCTCGGTGACGGGGAGGTCCTCGGCAACGTCGCGTTCTCGGTGTTGGCCCTGGCGATCTGGGCCGTGATCGGGGTGGGCCTGGGCACACTGCTGCCCAACCAGGTGGCCGCGATCGTGGTGATCCTGGCCTTCACCCAGTTCGTCGAGCCCATCCTGCGGATCGGGTTCGCCGCCGTCGACGCCCTCTCGGGACTGGCCCGGTTCTTCCCCGGTGCAGCCGCGGAGGCGCTGGTCGGTTCGTCGCTCTACAGCACGACGGGCATGCTCGACCTCCTCGGACGATGGGAAGGGGCGGCGGTGCTGCTCGCCTATGCCGTGGTCTTCGCGCTCGTCGGCCGGTTCACCACCCTGCGCCGAGACGTCACCTGACATGAGAGCCGCCACGGGCGCGGCCCCGGCGCGGACGCTGGCCGCGCGGAACGCGGTCGCGGCGGTCTTCGCGCTGAACGGCTTCTGCTTCGCCTCCTGGGTCTCCCGCATCCCCGACGTCCGGGAGCGACTGGATCTGTCGAACGGCCAGCTCGGCCTGCTGTTGCTGGCGATGTCGGCCGGCTCGGTCCTTGCGCTCCCACTCACCGGTGCGCTGATCGAGAGGTTCGGCGCCGCCGGGGTGGTGCTCTTCGGAGCCGTGCTCGACGGGCTGGGGCTGCTGCTGGTCTCCGTCGGAGCAGACGCCCTGGGCGTGACCGCGCTGGCGGCCCTGGGGCTGTTCCTCTACGGCGTCGGCACCGGCACCTGGGACGTGGCGATGAACGTCGAGGGCGCCGCGGTCGAGCACGAGCTCACGCGCACGATCATGCCGCGGTTCCACGCCGGCTTCAGCATCGGCACGGTCTTCGGTGCCCTGCTCGGGGCACTGGCGGCCGGGCTCCACGTCCCGATGGCCTGGCACCTCGGCGTGGTCGCGCTGGTTGCGGTGACGGCGGTCCTCGGTGCTGTGCGCGGCTTCCTCCCGCGGGCCCTCGAGGTCGTGGGGCAGACCGCCGGCCGGGTCTCGGCCTTCACCGCCTGGACCGAGCCGCGCACCCTGCTCATCGGCCTCATGGTGCTCGCGCTCGCCCTCACCGAAGGCACGGCGAACGACTGGCTGGCGGTGGCTCTCGTCGACGGCTACGACGTCGAGCACTGGGTGGGTGTCACCGGGTTCGCGGTCTTCGTCGCGGCGATGACCGTCGGCAGGTTCTGGGGGAGTCGCCTCATCGACCGCCACGGTCGGGTGAGCGTGCTCTGGTCGACGATGTTCGTGGCCAGCGCCGGACTGCTGCTCATCGTCTTCGGCGGGCACCCGGCCGTCGTCGTGGTCGGCATCGTGCTCTGGGGCCTCGGTGCCTCGCTCGGTTTCCCGGTCGGCATGAGCGCCGCCGCCGACGATCCACTCCGGGCCGCGGCCCGGGTCAGCGTGGTCTCCACGATCGGCTACACGGCGTTCCTTGCCGGCCCGCCGCTGCTCGGTTTCCTGGCCGAGGAGGTCGGAACGCTGCACGCCCTGCTCGTGGTCGTCGTACTCCTCGTGCCGTCCGCGTTCGTCGTCCCGGCTGCACGGGAGCACCCCGTGCGCGGACTGTCGCGTGGTCTCGGCTGACGGCCCAACCCCTCGTCCCTCGCTACGAGCGCTCCCCGCTGCTCCGATGGGCGGCTCACGCTCTCCGCTCGTCCCTCGCTACGAGCGCTCCCCGCCGGGCACCCAGAGGACGTCGCCGTTCTCCCGGTTCGCGTGCCGGGCCAGGATGAACAACAGGTCCGAGAGCCGGTTGAGGTACTTGATCGCCAAGACGTTCATGGTGTCCTCGTGCTCGGCGAAGGCCGACCAGCCTGCCCGCTCCGCCCGGCGTACGACGGTGCGCGCGACGTGGAGGTGGGCGGCGCCGGCCGTGCCGCCGTTGAGGATGAACGAGCGCAGCTTCTCCAGCGGCTCGTTGAAGGAGTCGCACCACGACTCCAGCCGGTCGATGTAGTCCTGCTCGATGCGCAACGGCGGGAACTCGGGGTTCGCCACGACCGGCGTGCAGAAGTCCGCGCCCACGTCGAAGAGGTCGTTCTGGATCGTGGTGAGAACCTGCACGACGTCGTCATCGAGACCACCCTGGGCCAGGGCCACCCCGATCACCGCGTTCGCCTCGTCGACGCTTGCGTAGGCCTCGAGTCGCAGATCGTTCTTCGTGGTGAGGCTCATGTCGCCGAGCCGGGTCTGTCCGGCGTCGCCGGTGCGCGTGTAGATGCGGGTGAGGTTGACCATGCAGCCGAGCCTAGTGGGCGACCGCCCGGGTCGCCCCCGGGGTCGCGGGGTGGTTGAAGACCGAAACCACATCCGTCACACCCGTCACATAGCGGACGTTCCGCGCGGCGTACGTTCGCACAGGGGGTCCCCAGACAATTCGGTGGAAATTCCCCGCTTCGAAGGCAACGCTATGGGTGTGTGACGCGTCATAGTCTGTGAACAGCAGTTTCGAAGGGTGGCATTCGGGTGCCACCACGGAGGAGGCGAGATGGACATCATCCGGGACGGAGCCACGCTCGTGCTGGCTGGTCAGTTCGACGTCCGCAGCACCATGGAGGTCAGGGCCGCGCTCTACGACCACATCGAGACCACGGCCGACGACGTCGTCGTCGATCTCACCGAGGTCACCACGGTCGACGTCACGGCACTGAAGGTGCTGGCGGTCGCCACGCGCTCGACCGAGCGCCAAGGACGTCACCTTCGGCTGCGCGGGTGCGGACCGGCCGTACGCCGCCTGCTCCACATGTCGCACCTGTTCCGACTCGTCGACGTCGAACGCGAGGCGATCTCCGCCTAGCACCACGGATCCGACCCGGGTACCTAGCCGCTGAAGACCGAGGCGATCTGACCCACCACGGTGAGCAGCGTCGTGCCGCCGACGTAGGTGATGCCGCAGGCGGCCAACCCCTGGAGCACGGGCGCCCAGGTGCGCACCGCCCGGGAACGGCGCATCAGCAGCAGCACGACGGCGCACACGGCGAAGGCCACGACGGTCCCGGCCAGCACGAACAGGCCGACCGGCCCGGCCAGTGCGCCGACCAGCTCCCAGGAGCCGATCTCGCCCCAGAAGTCCCAGGTGTCGCCGGAGAGCGAGGCGACCAGCAGGAAGATCATCAGGTAGACGAGAAAGACCATCACGGCCACGATCGCCACGAACGCGAGCACGCCCACGAAGCTGAAGACGCCCGTCCACACCAACGGCGCTGCCACCGTGCTCTCGGGTTTCGGCGGCGGCGGCGCGTAAGCGGGCCAGCGATGGGCCAACGGGTGCGGTGCGCCGGGACCGGGCTGCCGTGCGGGTGGTCGGCTCCAGCTGGGGGGCGGTTCGTGGGACATGCGGGACATCATCTCCCGGTGTAGTCATCGCCACACGTGAGACCGGTTACCGGAAGTCAACGCACACTCTAGGCTCGACCCCATGAGCGAATCTGCAGAGAACCCGGTGGTCAAGGACCGTCCGTGGGTGATGCGCACGTACGCCGGCCACTCGACCGCCGAGGCGTCCAACGCGCTCTACCGCAACAACCTGTCGAAGGGCCAGACCGGGCTCTCGGTGGCCTTCGACCTGCCGACGCAGACCGGCTATGACCCCGATTCGCCACTGGCCAGGGGCGAGGTCGGCAAGGTCGGCGTACCCGTGCCGCACCTGGGTGAGATGCGCAAGCTCTTCAAGGACATCCCCCTCACCGAGATGAACACCTCGATGACGATCAACGCGACCGCCATGTGGCTGCTCGCGATGTATCAGGTCGCCGCCGAGGAGCAGAACCCCACGCTCGACCCGGCCGAGGTCGCGGGGCAGCTGGCAGGCACCACGCAGAACGACATCATCAAGGAGTACCTCTCCCGGGGCACCTACGTGTTCCCGCCCGAGCACTCCCTGCGGCTGATCAGCGACATGATCGCCTACACGGTCAACTACATCCCGAAGTGGAACCCGATCAACATCTGCAGCTATCACCTGCAGGAGGCCGGTGCCACGCCGACCCAGGAGCTGGCCTACGCCCTCGGCACCGCGATCGCGGTGCTCGATACGGTCAAGGACGCCAAGCAGGTCAGCGACGACGAC
This sequence comes from Nocardioides jensenii JCM 1364 = NBRC 14755, assembly GCF_001552535.1. Taxonomy (GTDB): domain Bacteria; phylum Actinomycetota; class Actinomycetes; order Propionibacteriales; family Nocardioidaceae; genus Nocardioides; species Nocardioides jensenii. The sequence goes on from NZ_BCRJ01000072.1 coordinate 57,390, forward strand.
TTCGAGAAGGTCGTCGGCCGAATCTCGTTCTTCGTCAACGCGGGCGTCCGCTTCGTCGAAGAGACCTGCAAGATGCGCGCCTTCGTGCAGCTGTGGGACGAGATCACCCATGAGCGCTACGGCGTCCAGGACCCGAAGATGCGTCGCTTCCGCTACGGGGTCCAGGTCAACTCGCTCGGCCTGACCGAGGCCCAGCCCGAGAACAACGTGCAGCGCATCGTGTTGGAGATGCTGGGCGTCACCCTGTCGAAGAACGCCCGCGCCCGCGCGGTACAGCTGCCGGCGTGGAACGAGGCCCTGGGCCTGCCGCGGCCCTGGGACCAGCAGTGGTCGCTGCGCTTGCAGCAGGTGCTCGCGTTCGAGTCCGACCTGCTCGAGTACGACGACATCTTCGAGGGCTCCCACGTCATCGAGGCGAAGGTCGCCTCGCTGGTCGAGGGTGCGAAGGCCGAGATGGACCGGGTCCAGGCCCTGGGCGGCGCGATCGCCGCGGTCGAGTCGGGCTACATGAAGTCCGAGCTGGTCTCCGCCCATGCCGCTCGCCGGGCACGCATCGAGTCGGGCGAGGAGAAGATCATCGGGGTCAACAGCTTCGAGACCACCGAGCCCTCGCCGCTGACCGCCAACCTGGACGACGCGATCATGACCGCCGACCCCCAGGCCGAGCAAGCCGCGAAGGCGTCGGTCGAGGCCTGGAAGGCCGAACGCGACGAGGATGCCGTGGCGCAGGCCCTGAAGGACCTCGCCGCGACCGCCAAGGGCACCGAGAACCTGATGGAGGCCACCCTCGCAGCGGCCCGTGCAGGTGCCACGACCGGCGAGTGGGCCGGCACGCTGCGCGAGGTGTTCGGTGAGTTCCGGGCACCGACCGGCGTCTCCGGCGCGGTCGGTGTGGCCAACGCCGGCGCCGACCTCGCAGCCGTGCGCGACCAGGTCAAGAGCACCGGTGACGAGCTCGGTGGGCGTCTGCGCCTGCTCGTGGGCAAGCCCGGCCTCGACGGGCACTCCAACGGAGCCGAGCAGGTCGCCGTACGCGCCCGCGACGCCGGTTTCGAGGTGATCTACCAGGGGATCCGTCTGACCCCCGAGCAGATCGTCGCGGCGGCGGTCGCCGAGGACGTGCACTGCGTCGGTCTCTCGATCCTCTCCGGCTCGCACATGGAGTTGGTGCCCGCTGTCCTCCAGGGCCTCGAGGAGGCCGGGATGGGCGAGGTGCCGGTGATCGTCGGCGGGATCATCCCCGAGTCCGACGGCAAGGCGCTGATTGCGTCCGGTGTCGCGGCGGTCTACACGCCCAAGGACTTCGGCCTGACCGAGATCATGGGCGGGATCGTCGACGTGATCCGCAAGGCCAACGACCTGACCTGACCTGACCGGGTCGAGGCAGGGCGGAAGCCTCCGATGCGCGCGCCGGTGACCAGACCCCACAGGTCGATGGCTTCAACGGTGCGACGCGGGTCACACAAGGTAAGGCAAGCCTTCTTTGACGGCGTATGATCGTGGCCATGGGAAAGAAGGGGAAGCCGAAGAGCAAGTGCTGCGTGTCCAAGGACCGCTGCAAGCGCTGCCCGATTCGCATGCTCAAGGAAGGCACCCTTCCCTCCGGCTTCACCGTGAAGAAGCGCAAGCTGGTCAAGGTGGACAAGAAGACGGCCAAGAAGCTCGCCAAGGCGGCCTGACCCGTCTCGCTTGCTGCCCGAGATTGTCGCGAACCATTCCGGGCCAGCGGGCGTCTCCTCCTGTGACGGTCCGAACAGCGGACCCACAGCGATGGGGGAACCTCGTGAAGAAGTCTCTGATCACCCTGGCCCTGACCGCGACGATGGGCGCCGTGCTTGCCCAGTCGCCGGCTCTCGCCTCGGCGGTGCCGGCCTCAGTGCCCACGGCCGCGCCGACCAACCTCGGTGTCAATGCCCAGGCGGTCAACCCGTACGCCGGGACCGCGAAGTGGCGCCTGATGTCGACCGCCAGTGACGTCGACGGTGACGGCACGATCGACGGCATCTGGATCCGCAGGAAGTCGGCCAACGTGTGCTCGGTGCGCGTGACCCGCGGCCCGGGACAAGGTGCCACCAAGGATCTCTACAGCTCGTTCGGCAACCCGTGCGTCTTCCACGGCGACGCGCCGTTCGACACGGTCAGGGGCTCCGAGATCAGCGTGCTCACCGGCCTGGGGGCGCACACCCAGTGGCACTCGATCGTCACCTGGCGCGACGGTCGGTTGGTGCTCGAGCGGGCGCCGCGCAACCCGCGCTGGACGGTCGACTCCACGGTGATGATGCAGGAGGGGATCCGGCGGACCCGGAACGCCGCCGGCGAGATTCGCCTGGCGCACACGGCCGTCACTCGCGGCGCCACGTCCCGCTGGTCCGGAGTGCGCTCGGTCTACGCCTACAAGGGCGGCACGTGGGTGGTCACCGCGAAGAAGAGTGTGGCCATGACCCAGGCGCAGGCCTCGGCGATCAGCGGCTGGCACGTGAAGTTCCTGCCCCGCTTCGAGCGCTGAGCGGAGCCAGGCACGAGGGGGCCAGCCGATGGACCTCCGGGGGCATCGGCAGGCTCGCCTTCTGCTGGGCGCCGCGCTGCTCGGGGACTCGTGCGTCCAGGCGTGCCGGACCTGTCCGAACAGCTCCGTCGAGAAGCTTCCGGCAACCAGACCGACGTTTCCTGCGTCTCTCCCAGTGACGGTCCGATCAGCGGACCCGACATGATGGGGGAATCTCGTGAAGAAGACTCTGATCGCACTGGCCGTGGCGGCGACCGCCGCAGTCCTGATCCAGTCGCCCGCAACCTCGGCCCCGGCCACCGCGTCCGGCGCTCCCACGAAGGTCGCGACGGCGGCTCAGACGGCCGCTCCGTGGCAGCTCGTCTCGACGGCGAGCGACGTCGACGGCAACGGACAGGTCGACTACATCTCGCTGCGCAAGGTCTCGGCCACCATCTGCGCGGTCAAGGTCGCCACCGACTCGGGCCGCGTGGCCACCAAGAGTCTGTACAGCTCGATGGGCAACCCCTGCGTGTGGCACGGTTCGGCCCCGCTCGATCCGGTGAGTGGCGCGGAGATCAGCGTGGTGACCGGGTGGGGCGCACACACCGCCTGGCACTCGGTGCTGACCTGGCGCGCCGGCCGCATCGTCCTCGAGAGGGCGCCGTCCCGTGCACGCTGGACCGTCGACGGCACGGCGATGCTGTCGGAGGGCCTGCGCCGCACCCGCAACGCCAGCGGTCAGATCCGTCTGGTTCACACCGCAGTCTTCCGTGGGAACCGGGGCCGTTGGGACGGTCAGGCCGAGACCTATGCCTACCGCTCGGGCACGTGGGTGGTCTCGGCGCGCAAGCACGTCCGCCTCACCACGACGCAGGCCGGCCGGGTGTGGGGCTGGCACGTGCGTGGGCTCCCGCGCTGGCCGGCGGCCTGACGAGCAGGGGACCGCATTGCGCGACCGGGAGAGTTCGCCGACAACCGTGGGATGACTACGGCAGACTCTCCCCATGGCACGCGTGAACGTGGTCGGAGCAGGAGTCGTCGGGCTCACCTGCGCGATCAGGCTGCTCGAGGCCGGGCACCGGGTCGACGTACTCGCCCGGGACCTGCCGTTGGAGACGACCAGCTCGGTGGCCGCGGCCATCTGGTATCCCTACCGGGCGCTGCCCCAGGAACGGGTGACGGCCTGGTCAGGGGCGTCGTACGCCGAGTTCGTCGGTCTTGCCGGCGATCGCGCGACCGGAGTGCGCATGGTCACCGGCACCGAGGTCTTCACCGCACGCAAGGCCGACCCGTGGTGGCGCTCCGCGGTGCCTTCCCTGGATCGCGAGACGTCGTTGCCGGTCGGGTACGTCGACGGCTGGACCTTCACCACGCCGGTGATCGAGATGCCGCTCTACCTGCGTTGGCTGGCCGGTCGGGTCGCAGACCTCGACGGCACCATCACGCGGCTCAACCTTCAGGCGCTGCCCACCGGTGCCGACGTCGTGGTCAACTGCGCCGGGCTCGGGTCGCGCCACCTGGCTGCGGACAAGTCGGTCGTGCCGGTGCGCGGACAGGTGCTCGTGGTGGAACAGTGCGGCATCGACCGGTGGGCCATCGATGACGAGGGTCCGACGTACGTCGTCCCGCGCTCGCGCGACGTGGTCGTGGGTGGCACCGCGGACGAGGGGGACTGGAGTCGTACGCCGTCACCCGAGACCGCGCGCGACATCCTGGCGCGGGCGACCAGGATTGTGCCGGAGTTGGAGGGCGCCAAGGTGCTGCGGCACAAGGTGGGACTTCGGCCGGTGCGGCCGGCGGTGCGCGTGGAACGAGTCGATCGGGTCGTGCACTGCTACGGGCACGGGGGAGCGGGCGTCACCATGTCCTGGGGCTGCGCCGACGAGGTCGCCGACCTGGTCAACGCCTGACCTCTAGGGCTTCAGGCGGTCGTTGCGGCGGCGCAACAGAGGCACCACGATCACGAGGCCGACGACGGCACCCGCGATCACACCGAGGAGCCAGCGGTCCTCGCCGAGGATGCCGACGGCTGCGTAGTGCCCGGCGATGGCCAGCACCATGACGAGGACCGCGGCGCTCATCCGGGTGATGATCTCGGCGAAGAACAGCTTTGCGAAGGACTCCTGCGGCCGCGGCGTGCCGTCCCGCTGGAGGCGCGGCAGCAACCGCTCGCTCACGACGGCCGCCGGGTTGAGTGGCCCGTAGATGTGCGGGTACGTCGTGTCACCCACGGTGTCCTCGCGCCACTCGGACGTCAGCTTGTCGGTCTCGATCGTGAGCAGCACCAGCTGGCCGGGCGCGTCGGCGTAGTGGCGCTCACGCACGCTCTCCCACTGGTCCGCGCGCGAGGCGTGGATGAAGCCCTCGTCCTCGAGCGAACGGCCGTACGTCGACTGCGCATAGGAGCCGGCAAGCTTGGCGGCGTCCCAGCGCGACTTCTCGGCGATGTGGAAGATCTGCATGGCGCGCATCATGTCAGGTCGGTTCGGGGGCCCACGTGCCGGTCGCAACGACCACCTCGGCACGCAACCGGATCAGAAGAGGCGGTCACTGGGGTCGTCGAGGCCGCGCAGGGCGTTGTAGTCGACTGTGATGCACTGGATGCCGCGGTCGCCGGCCAGGACCTTGGCCTGGGGCCGGATCTCCTGGGCGGCGTAGATGCCGCGGACCGGCTTGAGCAGCGGGTCACGGTTGAGCAGCTCGAGATAGCGGGTGAGCTGCTCCACCCCGTCGATGTCGCCGCGGCGCTTGATCTCGACGGCGACCGACTCGCCGTTCGTGTCGCGACACATCAGGTCGACCGGGCCGATGGCGGTCGGGTACTCGCGACGTACCAGGGTGAGGCCGGGCGCGAGCGTGGCCGGGTGATCGGCGAGCAGCTCCTGGAGGTGCTTCTCGACGCCGTCCTTCTGGAGCCCGGGGTCGATGCCGAGGTCGTGCTCGGAGTCGTGGTGGATCTCCTCCAGCACGATTCGCAGAGTGTCCTCGGGGCCCTTGGCGGTGCTGCGACTGGTGACGTTCCACTCGAGGTGGCCCTCGTCGTTCACGGCCTCCTTGACGGTGCAGGGTGGCGACATCCAGTTGAGCGGCTTGTAGGAGCCACCGTCACTGTGCACCAGGACCGAACCGTCGGCCTTGATCATCAGGACACGGGTGGCCATCGGCAGGTGGGCGGTCAGCCGGCCGGCGTAGTCGACCTGGCAGCGCGCAACGACGAGTCTCACGGGAGGTGAGGCTACCGGCCCGTGGCAGGCTGGTGAACATGACGTTGGATCTGCCGGCCATCAGGGTCGCCGAGGAAGCCGATCTCGCCGCACTGCCGGAGATCGAGGCCGAGGGCGACCGACGCTTCGACGACCTCTTCGGTGAGACCGGATGGGACCTGCCCCGAACCGGCCGGGACCGAGCGCGCGACCCGGGATTCCTGATGGTCGCAGGCGTTCCGGTGGCGGGCTTCGCGCACGTCGTCGAGGAGCAGGGCGGTGCCCACCTCGAGCAGATCGCGGTGCGCACGGCGCTGACTCGCCGGGGGATCGGGTCGGCGCTGATCGAGGCATGCTGCGCCGAGGCAGCGGCTCGGGGTCACACCGAGCTCACCCTCACGACCTACGCCGACGTGCCGTGGAACGCGCCGTACTACGCCCGGCTCGGCTTCGTTGAGGTGGCTCGCCCGACCGGAAACCTGGGCCGCCACCTGTCGGAGGAGGTCGAGCTCGAGCGGCACGGGCGACGCGTCGGCATGGTGCGCCGTATCAAGGGATGAACAGTCGGTTACCCACCAGTAGGGCGCGTGTCAGCATTCCCGCATGACTGACATCGCAGCCACGAACGAGATCGCCGACGAACTGGTCTTCCCGTACCTCAATCACGCCGTCCGCATGTACGAGACGTCGTACGCCACCCGTGCGGACATCGATGCCGCCATGCGCTTCGGCTGCGGCTACCCGACCGGCCCGCTGACCGTGCTCGACGAACTCGGTCTCGACGTCGTGCGCGACGTGCTCGCTGCCCGGTTCGCCGTGTCCGGTGACAACCTGCACCAGCCGGCCGACCTGCTCGAGAAGCTCGTCGCCGACGGTCGTCTCGGCAAGCAGTCCGGTCGCGGCTTCTACACGTGGGCCGATGGTGCCGTGGTCGCGGACGACGAGACGCCCTCTGCCGACGACGCGCCGCAACTGCGCCACGACATCACGAAGATCGGCGTGGTGGGCACCGGGACGATGGCCTCGGGCATCGTCGAGGTCTTCGCGAAGGCCGGCTACGACGTGGTCATCGTCGGCCGCTCGACCGAGAAGACCGACGGCGTCGTCAGGGCGATCACCACGTCCCTGGACAAGGCGATCTCCCGCGGCAAGCTCGACGAGAGCGGCAAGGCAGAGGTGCTCGCCCGACTGAGCAGCGCCACCGAGCGTGAGGCGCTGGCCGACGTCGACCTCGTGGTCGAAGCGATTGCCGAGGACCTCGCGGTCAAGACCGAGCTCTTCCGCGACCTGGACCGCATCGCCAAGCAGGGCGCGATCCTGAGCACCACGACCTCCTCGCTGCCGATCACCGAGCTGGCCGGGGTCACCTCGCGCCCCGAAGCGGTCATCGGCATGCACTTCTTCAACCCGGCCGCGATCATGAAGCTGGTCGAGGTGGTCACCACCGATCTGACCAGCCCCGAGGTCGACGAGACCGTCCGCGCCCTGAGCGCCGGCATCGGCAAGGTGGCGGTCTCGTGTGGCGACCGCGCAGGGTTCATCGTCAACGCACTGCTGTTCCCCTACCTCAACGACGCGGTCAAGGTCGTCGACGAGGGGCGCGGCGACATCGACACGGTCGATGCCGCGGTCAAGGAGCGGGCCGGATTCCCGATGGGCCCGTTCGCGTTGCTCGACGTGGTCGGCAACGACGTGTCGCTCGCGATCCAGCAGGAGCTCTACGCCGAGTTCAAGGAGCCGGGCTTCACGCCGGCCGCCGGACTGGAGAAGGTCGTCGCGGACGGTCACCTCGGTCGCAAGACCGGCCGGGGCTTCCACGACTACAGCTGATTCCGAGAACCAACGGGTCAGGCCGCCCGAGAGGCGGTTTGTCCCGATCCGTGGGAGCGGATCGGGTGCTGCGGTCGTCATGCCATCATTCGATGCATGACGACCGCAGCGCCTGAGCCCACTGCCCCTCGCGAGATCTCCACCGTCGGCGTGATCGGCCTCGGCACCATGGGGGCCGGCATAGCCGAGGTCTTCGCCCGCAACGGCTTCACCGTGATCGGTGTCGACCAGGACGACGAGGGCGTCAACCGAGGTCGCCAGCACCTCGAGCACTCGACGGCGCGCGCCGTCACGCGCGGGAAGCTCTCAGACGACGACGCCAGCGCGCTCCTGGGCCGGATCACTCTGACCACCTCGATGGACGATCTGGCCCCGGCCGACTTCGTGGTCGAGGCGGTCGTCGAGTCCCTTGAGGTGAAGAAGTCGATCTTCGCGCGACTCGACACGATCGTGGCAGCCGACGCGATCCTGGCCACGAACACCTCGTCGCTGTCGGTGACCGAGATCTCCACTGCCAATTCCCGTCCCGGCCGCGTGGTCGGCATTCACTTCTTCAACCCGGCGCCGGTGCAGAACCTGGTCGAGATCGTGCGCACTGTGGTCACCGAGGCCGACGTACTCGAGCGGGCGAAGTCGCTGGTCGAGCAGGTCGGCAAGAACCCGGTCGTCTGCGGCGACAAGGCCGGCTTCATCGCCAACACCCTGCTCTTCGGCTACCTCAACCACGCGGTGTCGTTCTACGAGGGCAGGTACGCCACCCGCGAGGACATCGACGCTGCCATGCGATTCGGCTGCGGCTATCCCATGGGGCCGCTGGCGCTGCTCGACCTGATCGGCCTCGACACGGCGTACGAGATCCTGGACACGATGTACAAGCAGGGTCGGGACCGTCTGCACGCCCCCGCGCCGATCCTCAAGCAGATGGTCACCGCCGGCATGCTCGGTCGAAAGACCGGCCGTGGCTTCTACACCTACGAAGGGCCGGACAGCTCGAAGGTCGTCGCGGACGAGCGGACGCCCGCGGCCGACAGTGCGCCGCAGCTGCGCCATGACATCACGAAGGTCGGTGTGGTCGGCACCGGCACGATGGCCTCCGGCATCGTCGAGGTCTTCGCCAAGAGCGGGTACGACGTCCTCTACGTCGGCCGCTCACAGGAGAAGGTGGACGGCGTCGCGGCCGGGATCACCCGCAACTTCGACAAGCAGATCCAACGTGGCCGGGCCACCGAGGAGGACAAGGCGGCGGCGCTTGCCCGCATCGGGGGCACCACGTCGCTCGACGACCTGCGCGACGTCGACCTCGTGGTCGAGGCGATCGCGGAGGACCTCGCGATCAAGACCACGCTGTTCGAGAACCTCGACGAGATCTGCAAGGACGGAGCCATCCTCGCGACGACCACCTCGTCACTGCCGATCATTGCGATGGCCAAGGTGACCTCTCGGCCGCAGGACGTCATCGGCATGCACTTCTTCAACCCGGCCGCGATCATGAAGCTGGTCGAGGTGGTCACGACGGTCGCCACCTCCGACGACGTGGCCGAGTCGACGCGGGCGCTGTGCGACAAGGTCGGCAAGGTGGCCGTCTCGTGCGGCGACCGGGCCGGGTTCATCGTCAACGCGTTGCTGTTCCCCTACCTCAACGACGCGGTGAAGATGCTCGAGGCGCACTACGCGACCGCCGACGACATCGACACCGCGATGAAGCAGGGCTGCGCGCTGCCGATGGGACCGTTCGAGCTGCTCGACGTGGTCGGCAACGACGTGTCGCTGGCGATCCAGAAGGAGCTCTACCTCGAGTTCCGCGAGCCCGGGTTCGCACCGGCACCGTTGTTGGAGCACCTGGTCACCGCCGGCTACCTCGGCCGCAAGACCAAGCGCGGATTCCGCGACTACTCCGCCCGCTGATCACCCGATAGTCCCTGACGTTCGGACCCTGTCCGAGGGGCCGAACGTCAGGGACTATCGGGTGAGGTATTCAGTCGAGACAGAACTCATTTCCCTCGGGATCGGCCATCACGATGAAGCCGTTGGTCATCGGCGGGGCAGGCTCGAAGCGCTGCGTGCGAGTGGCGCCCAGGGCGACGAGCCGATCGCATTCCGCCTCCAGTGCGGCCATGCGCTCCTCCGCCCCCAGGCCCGGGGCGGCACGTACGTCGAGGTGCACGCGGTTCTTGGCGAGCTTGCCCTCCGGCACCCGCTGGAAGAACAGGCGAGGTCCGTTGCCGTCGGGGTCCTCGGCCGCGGACGCGGAGTTCCACTGGCTCTCGGGCACCCCGGATTCGGCGAGGAACGCGTGCCAGGCTTCGAAGACGTCGTCGTCGTGAGTCAGGGTGCGCCCAGGTGGTCCGGGGTTGACGTAGCCCAGCGCCGAAGCCCAGAACCGGCTGAGAGACTGGGGATCGGCACAGTCGAAGGTGATCTGGACGGCTCGTACGACGCTCATCGTGGACCTCTCACTCGCTCCGTCGCCAGGGCTTGAGCCACGGCGTCTCCGGCCAGCCCTCACGCGCTGCGACCAGCTCGTACATCGTGGCGCCGTCGATCGCCTCGCGAATGATGTCGGCATGACCGGCGTGCCGGGCCAGCTCCTCGAGCAGGTGGAGCCACACCCAGCGTACCGACCAGCTGTCGACGTCCTTCGGGTTCCACGGTGCGTCCGGAACCGGCACGGGGGTGTCCAGGTCGGCGGTGGCCATCGCCTCGAGGACCGCCGCACTCGCGTCGTCGAAGGCCTTCAGCGCCCCGTCGACCGTGTCGCCCTCCAACCAGGTGATCATCCGCTCGCGCTCGGCGTACTGCTCCTCCTGGGGCCGGTCGTCGATGACCGGCCCGGGTGACGCCATGACCGTGGCCGCCCAGGTGAGCTGGTTGTGGGTCGCGTGCCTGACCAGTGCGCCGACGCTCAACGCGCTGGTGGTCGGCGTGCGACCGGCTTCTTCGTCGGTGAGCCCGAAGATGACTGCGCGATATGCGTCCTGCTGCTGGATGGCGTAGGCGCGGAGACCGTCGCGCTCGTCGGTGACGGGCGGAGCCTGGGCTGGCATGGGATGTCCTCTCGTTCGGTGGAGCACCAGTCTGTCGCTCTTTCCGGCCAGTTCCTGACCGCTATTGGGTCGATGCAGAATTCGGTCCCGCGGTCGTCGTACCGCCCGCGACCTCGACCAGCCGCGCGGCCACGGCATCGAGGTCGCTGCGCAGGTCTCGGGGATCACGGGCCGGGAGTACGTCGTCCCACATCGGCAGGAACGTGCCGCGCAGCTGGGCCATGCCACGAGGCCTGGCCATCAACCACCAGTGCAGGTGTTCGGCGCCGTCACCCCATCGAAAGACCTGCAGCCGCGGGATGTCGAGCACGTCGCAGGCGGCGCGCTCGGCGAGCATCAAGATCTGCCCCATGCGGGCGGCCTCGTCGTCGGTCAGGTCGCTGAGGTCAGCGTGACGCCACGGCATCAGGAACGCGACGAACGGGAGGGAGGTGACCTGGAACGGGGCGCCGAGCATGACCAGGTCGTCGCGCCAGAAGATGTACGACGGCTCGCTGCGTCGGTCACACTGCTCGCAGTCGACGCCGCCAGCGCCCCGACGCGGTGCCTCGGGCTGCGGTGGCTCGAGGGCTCGTGCCGACAGCTCGTCGTTGTCGAACGGCCACGTCGACCACTGGGTCCACGGCGGGTGACGTGGGCCATCGCTGGACAGCGACTCGGAGACCCTGTCGAACCACTCTGCTGCGGACTCGGGCATGTGGTCAGCGTGCCCGACTGTCGAACCCGGTGCCAAGCCCTTTGTCAGGCACGTGCTCAGGTGAGGTCCCAGAGCACGGGATCGTCCTCGTAGTCGGGTGCTCGGTCATAGCCGACCGCCGCGAGGTCATCGTCGTCGACGAAGACCACCGAGCAGATCGTTGCCGTGGCGCCCGGTCCGAAGTCGGCGGGGAACGCGCCGGGGCAGGGCTCGAGGGAGGACGAGGCCCACGTCGCCATCGTGTCGCCCTCGACGTCGACGGCGGTGAGGCGGATGACGGTGCCGGAAAGATCGGTCTCGCCGGTGTTCTTCGCGGTGAAGGTCACGTAGTAGGGCGTGCCGTCGAGCTCGTCACTGAAGGCCTGGTCGGACGGGATCGCATCGCGCTCACCCTCGACGGGCACCTGGACGTCGGAGATCTCCAGTGACCCGGTCAGGTCCGGCTCATCGCCGAAGCCGTCGTCGAGGAACGGCACACGAGCACTGGCGGCCGGGGCGAGGACGGCCCCGGGTCGCGTGAAACCGTCATCGCCGGGCTCGGTGGGCACGCTCGAGTCGGGCTTCCAGGCATCGTCGGCGGGAGCGGAGTCGTCGTCGGCGTTGCAGCCGGTGAGCAGGGCAGCGCAGGCGACGGCAAGGGTCAGGGTGTTGATCGATCTCATGCAGGCATTCTGCCCACTGGGGGCGACGACAACCCCGCGGCCCGCCATGGCTGGCGACCCGGCACAATGTCAGCTGTGACCACCGATGACATCTACACCACCAACCTTGGTGAGGTCGGTCCACGTGTGGTGTTCTTCCACGGGCTCTTCGGCCAGGGCAAGAACTGGACCCAGATCGCGAAGTCGCTGGCCCCCGACCACCGGGTGACACTGGTCGACATGCCCAACCACGGGCGTTCGGGCTGGACTGAGCACCTCGACTACGTCGCGTTCGCCGACCGACTGGCGGAGCTCTTCTCGGCCGAGGACCCGGTGGCCCTGGTCGGGCACTCCATGGGCGGCAAGATCGCGATGGTGCTGGCGTTGCGCCATCCCGAGCTGGTCGAGCGACTGGTCGTGGTCGACATGTCGCCGGTGGTCTACGCCAACGGCAGCGAGTTCGGCGGCTTCATCGCCGGGATGCAGTCGATGGATCTCGACCGGCTCGAACGACGGACGGACGCGGACGCGGCCCTGGCCCAGGCGGCGCCGAACACGACCGTCCGCAGCTTCCTCCTGCAGAACCTGCGTCGGGACGGCGACGGCTGGCGCTGGCAGCCCAACCTCGACCTGCTCGCCCGTGAGCTCGACGTGCTGGGCAGCTGGCCCGAGGAGCGGCTGGGGGACGTGTCGCCGTACGACGGCAGGGTGCTGTGGATTGCTGGTGCGAGGTCGCCCTACGTCACCGACGACTACGCGCCCGCGATGCTGCGCTGGTTCCCGCGGGCCGCGCGGATCACCGTCAAGGACGCGGGCCACTGGGTGCACTCCGAGCAGCCGGAGATCTTCCAGCAGGTCCTGCGCAGGTTCCTGGCCGCCGGTTCCTGAAGCGCTCCGGGCGGGACGGAGACGTCAGGGAGTGTCCCGGGGGTGCGGAGGGTCAGGGGGTGTCGGCCTGGCGAGCGCGATAGGCGGCCACGGCGGCCCGGTTGGTGCAGGCGGTCGAGCAGAACCGGCGCGAGCGGTTGCGGGAGAGGTCGAGCACCAGCCCGTCGCAGTCGTCGTCGGCGCAGACACCCAGACGCGACATCTCGTCGCTGCGGACCACGTCGATCATCGCCATCGCGGTCTCCACCGTGATGCGTTGCGGCCACGGTCGGTCGGGGGAGACGGCATGAAGGTGCCAGTCCCACTCGTCGTGGCGCACCAGCTGGGGGAGTGCGGAGGCGTCGGCCAGCAGCTCGTTGACCAGCACCGCGGCGCGGTCGCGGTCGCTGGTGAGCAGGTTGCGCAGCACCGGCCTCAGCTCGCGGACGGCGTCCAGCTCGGCGCGGGTGCGCTCGTGCCGTCCGGTGTACTCCCAGCTCGTCCAGAACGCGTCCGCCTGCGCCACGGACACCAGGGTGTCGGGGGCCGAGGCGGTGTTCACCAGGGCCACGGCGGCTTGCATCGACATCTCGGTGTCATGAGCAAAAACCATGTTGACACCTTACATGTCTGCGCGTAGCGTCATCTGTCATGGCCGCGATGACTCATGACGTCCCCGTGCCGGTCGCCTCCTCGCGGCTCGGCTCCGGGCTTGCCTTCGCGGTTGCCTCGGCGGCCTCGTTCGGACTCTCGGGGGCTCTGGCCAAGGGGCTGCTCGACTCCGGCTGGAGCGCCGGGGCCGCAGTCACGGTCCGAGTCTCGATCGGTGCCCTGATCCTGATGGTGCCGGCCGTGGCGGCCCTGCGCGGGCGCTGGCACCTGATTCGCACGAATGGTCTCCTGGTGGTGGCCTACGGAATCGTGGCGGTGGCGGGATGCCAGCTGTGCTACTTCTACGCGGTCGCGCACATGCAGGTCGGTGTCGCCCTCCTGATCGAGTACACCGCGCCGGTCGCGGTGGTCGTCTGGCTCTGGCTGCGCCACGGGCATGCACCCGGTCCGCTCACCCTGGTCGGCGCCGGGGTCGCCGCGATCGGACTGGTGCTTCTGCTCGACCTGGTCTCCGGTGCCTCCCTCAGCGTGGTCGGCGTGCTCTGGGCGCTGGGCGCCATGATCGGCGCGGCCACCTACTTCGTGCTCTCCGCCGACGAGGACAACGGCCTCCCGCCACTGGTGCTGGGCGCCAGCGGGCTCGCGGTCGGAGCCATCTGCCTGGGCCTGGCCGGTCTGGTCGGCGTGGTGCCGATGACCGCGTCCACGGCCGATGCGTCGTACGACGGCACGCAGGTCGCCTGGTGGGTGCCCCTCGTCCTGCTCGGGGTCGTGACCGCCGCGCTGGCCTACACCACCGGCATCGCTGCCGGGCGCCGGCTCGGTTCCCGGCTGGCGTCGTTCATCGCGCTCACCGAGGTGATCGCCGCGATGTTCTTCGCGTGGTTGTTGCTCGACGAGCTTCCGGGCTGGCTGCAGCTGGCCGGGGGAGTGCTCGTGCTCGCGGGTGTGGTGATCGTGAAGCTGGGCGAGCCGAGACTGCCCGAGGTCATTGAGCTGCCGTGAGTGACCCGTCGTGAGTTCGGGCTGACCCGTCGTGAGTTCGCGAACTCACGACGGGTCGATCCGAACTGGCGACGGGTCGATCCGAACTCACGACGGGTCAGCGTTCATCCTGGCGACGGATGAAGACCTCCTGGGTGAGCAGCAGGATCGCCGCGGCCGTCGGCACGGCCATGAGCGCGCCGACGACGCCGAGGAGGCCACCGCCGATCAGTGCCGCGATCACGGTGACCGATCCCGGCACGCTCACCGAGCGCTGCATCACGCGCGGGTAGATCACGTAGTTCTCGAGCTGCTGGTAGAGCGCGTAGTAGACCAGACAGGTGATGCCCACGGTGGGGGAGATCGTGAAGCCGATCGCCGACACGATGATCATCGCTATCGTGGCGCCGACCATCGGGATCAGGGAGAGCAGCCCGACCACGAACGACAGCGCGACGGCGTACTCACCGAGACCCACGATGAACAGGAACGCCAAGGAGGCCAGCGACGCGCACACCGCCACCACGAAGGCCCCAGAGACATAGCCGCCGATGCCGCCCAGGACCCGGTCGCCGAGCTTCGTGACCCGGTCGCGGCGCGAGGCCGGAGCGAGGTGGTAGAACGCCGCCTTCGTCTTGGGCAGCGAGGCCAGGAAGTAGAGCGTCAGCACGATGACGATGAAGGCGTTGAGCAGCGCCGACAGCACCGCGAGGCCGAAGCCGAGAACGCCGCCGAACGCACGCTGCGCGAGGTTGCCGTCCGCGATGTAGTCCTTGGCCTTCTGGATGAGGTCGTAGTCCTCGTTCCACTTCTGGACTCGCTTGTTCTCCTGAAGCTGGTCCAGCCAGTGCGGTGCGTTGCTGGTCAGCGCGGCGACCTGTTCGCTGATCACCGGGACGATCGCGGAGAGGAAGAGCGCGATCGCGATCAGCACGATCACGATCACCGACAACACGGCCAGGGACCGGCGCATGCCTCGCCGCATGAACCACTCGACCAGCGGATTGAGGCCGGCCGCGAGGAACATCGAGACGACGACCAGGACCAGCGTCGAGCCG
>NZ_BCRJ01000073.1 GCF_001552535.1 Nocardioides jensenii JCM 1364 = NBRC 14755
GTGTGCCTGCTGAAGGGGCGTCACACCCTGATCGCGGCTCCGGACGGCCGTGTGCGCGTGAGCACCACGGGGGTTGCCTGGTTGGCCACGGCCGGCGCCGGCGACGTGCTCGCGGGGGTGATCGGTGCCGTCCTGGCTGGCGGGCTCGACGCGTTCGACGCGGCCTCGGTCGGCTCGTGGCTGCATGGTGCCGCGGCGACGCTCGCCTCGCGCGGCGGTCCGATCGTCGCAGGGGACGTCGCGCGGGCCGTTCCTGAGATCGCCCGACTCCGGGTCGACTGCCGATAGCTGTCCGGGGTTCACCGAGGTGTCAGGGTCCCCACACCCACGGCACTACTGTGGGCCCCATGCTCTACGCCGTGCTGCACACCGTCGTTCCGCCGGTGGCGCGCGCCGTCTGGCGGCCCGAGGTGACCGGGCTCGAGAACATACCGGCCACGGGTGGCGTGATCGTGGCCAGCAACCACCTCTCCTTCGCCGACAGCCTGGTCATCCCGATCGTCGCTCCGCGCAAGGTGGTCTTCCTGGCCAAGTCCGACTACTTCACCGGCACCGGGATCAAGGGTGCGCTGTCCAAGGCCTGGTTCGAGGGCCTGGGCATGCTGCCGGTGGACCGCGACGACGCCCAGGCGGCGCTGACCTCCCTCGACACCGCGCTCACCGTGCTGGGTCGGGGAGAGGCCTTCGGGATCTACCCCGAGGGCACCCGCTCGCGCGACGGCCGCCTCTACCGCGGCCGCACCGGCGTGGCCCACCTGGCGCTGACCGCGGGTGTGCCGGTGGTGCCGGTCGGGCTCCGGGGCACCGCCGACCTGCAACCGGTGGGGTCGCGCCTGCCGCGCCTGGCCAAGGTGCGCGTCGCGGTGGGGGAGCCGATCGACTTCGCCGGCCGCTTCGACGGAGCGCCCTCCGGTCGGGCGCGCCGGCAGGCCACCGACGAGATCATGGACGCGATCGCCGCGCTGAGCGGGCAGGAGCTCGCCGGGCAGTACAACGACCGGCCGGTGGTCGACCAGTGACCTCGGACCCGGGGCACGTGGCCCCGGGTGCAGCGCCCCCGGCGAGCGGCCTGACACAATCGCGGCCATGACTTCTGGTGCGCGTGCCGAGATCGTCGTCGACCTGGCAGCGATCCGGCACAACGTCCGGCGGCTCCGCGAGATCGTCGGGAGTGCGGTCTCGACAGGCTCGACCACCGAGGACGGTTCGACCACCAAGATGATGACCGTGGTCAAGGCCGACGGCTACGGGCACGGTGTGCACGAGGTCGCCCGGGCCGCGCGGGAGGCCGGGGCCGACTGGCTGGGCGTCGCCACGATCGACGAGGCGGTGGCCGTGCGCGACGGGGGTGACTCCGGGCCCGTGCTCTGCTGGCTGACCGTGCCCGGTGAGGACTGGGACGCCGCGATCACCCGCGGCATCGACGTGTCGGCCTACTCGCTGGCTGAGCTCGCCGAGATCGAGACCGCGGCCCGCCACCTGGCCACCACCGCCCGGGTCCAGCTCAAGATCGACACCGGGCTCTCCCGAGGCGGATGCCTGCCGCAGGACTGGCCGGCGCTGACTGCCGAGGCCCGTGCCGCGGAGTCGCGTGGGCACGTGCGGATCACCGGTCTCTGGTCGCACCTGGCCTGCAGCGACGAGCCGGAACACCACGCCAACGACGCTCAG
This sequence comes from Nocardioides jensenii JCM 1364 = NBRC 14755, assembly GCF_001552535.1. GTDB lineage: Bacteria > Actinomycetota > Actinomycetes > Propionibacteriales > Nocardioidaceae > Nocardioides > Nocardioides jensenii. The sequence goes on from NZ_BCRJ01000073.1 coordinate 1,672, forward strand.
GAGCGGGTCTTCCGGGAGGCGCTCGACGTGGCCGAGCGAGCCGGCCTGCGCCCGGAGGTGCGACACCTGGCCAACAGTGCAGCGGCCGTGCTCCGCCCCAGTGCCCACTTCGACCTGGTGCGCTGCGGCATTGCCAGCTACGGGCTCGACCCCGCGCCGGGCGTGACCCGCGACCTCGGCCTGGTGCCGGCAATGACGGTCCGTGCCCGCTTCTCGATGGTCAAGCGGGTCACTGCCGGCAGCTCGGTCTCCTACGGCCACACGTGGACGGCGTCGGCAGACACCACGATGGGCCTGGTGCCGATCGGGTACGCCGAGGGGCTGCCCCGCCTCGCCTCCAACAAGATCGATGCCTGGTACGACGACCACCGGCGGCCGGTGCGCGGCATCATCTGCATGGACCAGTTCATGGTCGACCTCGGCGACGACCACGCCGAGCCCGGCGACCGCGTCGAAGTGTTCGGCACCGGCCACGACGGCGCCCCGACGGCCCAGGACTGGGCGGAGGCGGCCGGCACCATCAACTACGAGATCGTCACCCGTCTCGGCGGCCGGCTCCGACGGATCCACGTCGACAGTGAGGGATCTGGCGCATGAGCCTGCGACGCAGGATCCTCCAGGTCGGCGCGGGCGCGGCCGGCGTCGCCTTCGCCGGGACGGTTGCGGGCACCGCCGTACGCGTCGTGCACCGGCGTCGCATCATCGCCAGGCGCGGTGCCGGCGACGCCCTCGAGCTCGGCTCGCTGCACTCCGAGCCGATCACCGTGATCGCCGAGGACGGCGTACCCCTGCATGTCGAGGTCGACGAGTACACCGCACCCGAGGGCGGCCACCGTCGGGCTGAGCAGAACACCCCGGAGCGGACCGATGGCGACCTGACCGTGGTCTTCGTGCACGGCTACGCGCTGAACCTGGACTGCTGGCACTTCCAGCGGGCCGGCTATCGGGGGCTGGTGCGCACGGTCTACTACGACCAGCGTTCACACGGCCGTTCGGGCCGCTCCAGCGCCCACAACGCCACCATCGAGCAGCTTGCCGAGGATCTGCTCGAGGTGATCGACCAGGCCGTGCCGCACGGCCGGGTGGTGCTGGTCGGTCACTCGATGGGCGGCATGTCGATCGTGGCGCTGGCCGAGTCGCACCCCGAGCTGTTCGGGGACCGGATCGTCGGGGTGGCGCTGATCTCCACCACCGCCGGCGGGTTGAGCCCGCACCGCATCCTGCTGCCGATCATGCCGCGCGGTCTGGGTGGGCTGATGACCACGCGCCTGATCACCGCCCTCGCCCGAGGGGCGCGGGTGATCGACGGTGTGCGTCGACTCGGCAAGGACTTCGCGATCGTGGCCACCGACCGGTTCGCCTTCGGCGGCGACGTGCCGGGGGCCTACGTCACGTTCGTCGACTCGATGCTCTCGGGAACACCCTTCGAGGTGCTGGCCGAGTTCTTCCCCGGCTTCGGCGCGCTGGACAAGTTCGCCGTGCTCAACGCCCTCGAGCACGTGCCCACCACGATCATCTGCGGCACCGCCGACAAGCTCACCTCGGTCGGGCACAGCCGCAAGATGCATGCGTTGCTGCCGCACTCCCGGCTGGTCGAGTGCGACGGCGCCGGCCACATGGTGATCATGGAGCGGCACCTCGACGTCAACGCGGCGCTCGACGACCTGCTCGCCGCCGCCCTGGACAAGGATCGGCCGCAGACCCCATGAACCGACGCATCGAGGTGGTCAACGAGACGGCCGCCGCCGACGTGCTTGCCGTGGTGCGGGCCGCGTTCGGCGCCCGCCCACCGCTCGACCCGCCGGCCCCGGCCCTGGCGGAGACCGAGGAGACCGTGGCGCGTGCGCTCGCGGAGCGCGGGGGACTGCTCGCCACCGAGGACGGACGACCGGTGGGTGCCCTGCTCTTCGACCGGTCCGGGGCGACGCTCGCCCTCCGCCGCTTCGGCGTGACGCCTGACATGCAGGGCACCGGAGTCGCCGGCGACCTGGTGCGCGCCGCCGAGGAGTACGCCGCCTCCCAGGGCTGTGTGTCGATGCGGGTGGCGGCGCGCGTGGAGCTGCCGGGATCGGTCGCGTTCTGGGAGCACAACGGCTTCGTGCGCAGTGGCCGCGCCGGGGCGCTGCTCGACCTGGTCAAGGTGTTCCCCCGGACCTTCCTGCTGCCCACCCCCGACGATGCCACCGCGTTCGGCGAACGACTCGCCGGCCTGCTGCGTGCCGGCGACCTGCTGATCCTCACCGGTGAGCTGGGCGCCGGCAAGACGACGTTCACCCGCGGCGTCGGAGCCGGCCTGCAGGTGCGCGGCGGGATCAGCTCGCCCACGTTCGTGATCGCCCGGGTGCACCCCTCCCTCGCGGACGGGCCGGCCCTGGTGCACGTCGACGCCTATCGCCTCGAGTCGGTGCACGACATCGACGACCTCGACCTCGAGGCGACACTCGCCGAGTCGGTCACGGTGGTCGAATGGGGTGCCGGGATGGCCGAGGGGCTCGCCGACGACCGGCTCGAGATCACCCTGGTCCGCACGCTGGGCGACGCCGAGGTGATCGAGGACCACGACGTGCGCACGGTCGTCGTACAACCGATCGGGGCGCGGTGGGCCGAGCTGGACTGGTCGCGGTTGGGAGACCCCGTCGGATAGTCGGTAACCTCGTGGCGTGCTGCTCGCCCTCGACACCGCTTCGCCCCAGGTCACCGTCGCGCTCCTCGACGACGCCGGAACCGTGGTCGCCGAACGCCGGACCGACCACCTGATGAAGCACGCCGAACAGCTCGCGCCGCTGATCGCCGGTGTGCTGACCGACGCCGGGGTGCAGCAGTTCGACGTGACCGCCGTGGCGGTCGGTGTGGGCCCCGGCCCGTTCACCGGACTGAGGGTCGGCCTGGCCACCGCCCGGACCTTCGCGATGGTGCTGGAGATCCCGGTGTACGGCGTGTGCTCGCTCGACGCCCTGGCGTTGGAGGCAGTGGACTCCGGAGCGGTCGAGGGACCGTTCGTGGTGGCCACCGATGCTCGCCGCAAGGAGGTCTACTGGGCGGCGTACGACGACCGCGGGCGACGCGTCTCGGAGCCCGCGGTGGACCGGCCGGCCGACGTGGCCAGCGATGGGCCCGTCGTGGGCGAGGGTGCCCAGCTGTTTCCCGATCACTTCCCACACGCTGTCGAGCCGCTGCGTCCCTCGGCCGGTTGGCTGGGCCGGGCCGTGGTCGAGGAGCGGGCCGAGCTGCTCGACCCCGATCCGCTCTACCTGCGCCGGCCCGACGCCGTGGCGCCCTCGCGACCCAAGGCGGTCTCATGATCAGGAACGCACTGGCGGCCGACTGCGTCGTGGTCGCCGAGCTCGAGGAGGACCTGTTCGGGGCCGAGGCATGGGACGAGGAGTCGCTGCTCGACGACCTCGAGCGTGACGGCCGGTTGTTCGTGGTCTACGAGGACGACGGTGCTCCGGTGGGCTATGCGATCACCACCCTGGCCGGCGACTTCGTCGACCTCGCGCGCATCGGGGTGGACCCCTCGCACCAGAGGGAGGGCATCGCCAGCACCCTCCTGGACCACGTGCTCGCCGCGGCGAAGGAGGACGGCGCCGACCGGATGCTGCTCGAGGTCTCTGCGGTGAACCCGGAGGCGCTGGCCTTCTACGCCGCCTCCGACTTCCAGCAGATCGACATCCGGCCGCGCTACTACAAGGACGGCTCCGACGCGATCGTGATGCGCCGGTCGTTCGGACCCTCGTGCAACGGGAGCGACTCATGAACCAGCCTCTCGTCCTGGGCATCGAGTCGTCGTGCGACGAGACCGGCGTCGGCATCGTGCGCGGCCACACGCTGCTGGCCGACGCGGTCGCCAGCAGCATGGAGCAGCACGCACCGTTCGGCGGCGTCGTTCCCGAGATCGCCTCACGTGCGCACCTCGAGGCGATCGTCCCGATGATCGAGTCGGCCTGCTCCCAGGCGTCGGTCAAGCTGGCCGACGTCGACGCGATCGCCGTCACCGCCGGCCCCGGCCTGGCCGGCGCGCTGATGGTCGGCGTGGGAGCCGCGAAGGCACTGGCGTTGGCGCTCGGCAAGCCGATCTACGGCGTCAACCACCTGGCCGGTCACGTGGCCGTCGACCAGCTCGAGCACGGTGCCCTGCCCGAGCCGTGCCTGGCCCTGCTGGTCAGCGGCGGACATTCGAACCTGTTGCAGGTCAACGACATCACCGGCGACATCGTCTCGCTCGGCAACACCATCGACGACGCGGCGGGGGAGGCCTACGACAAGGTGGCCAGGCTGCTCGGCCTGCCCTACCCGGGCGGCCCGCACATCGACCGCGAGGCGGCCTCCGGTTCCTCGGTGGCGATCGACTTCCCACGCGGGCTCACCTCACGCAAGGACCTCGACCGGCACCGCTTCGACTTCTCCTTCTCCGGCCTCAAGACGGCCGTGGCCCGCTGGGTCGAGGCCCGGCACCGCGCCGGCGAGCCGGTGCCGGTGGCCGACGTGTGCGCATCGTTCCAGGAGGCCGTGGTCGACGTGCTGACCCGCAAGGCGATCGATGCCGCGCTCACACACGGCATCCACGACCTGGTCATCTCGGGCGGGGTCGCCGCGAACTCACGGTTGCGGGCCCTGGCCGAAGAGCGTGCCACCGCGGCCGGCGTACGACTCCGGGTGCCCAGGCGCAACCTGTGCACCGACAACGGCGCGATGATCGCCGCCCTCGGCTCCGAGGTCGTGGCCCGGGGCCGGGAGCCGTCGGCGCTCGACTTCCCGGCCGACTCCTCGCAGCCCGTCGGCACCGTCGTCGTCTGAGCCGCGGGAGCAGGTCGCGATCAGGGCTGCATCATCAACCACGGCTGGGTCATCGTGCCGTTGTCGTAGTCACGCTCGAGCAGTCGCTCGACGGTGCCGTCGAGGCCAACCCGATAGAGGTTGTAGGCGCCCGGAGCATTCGCGGCCGGACCCATGGTGCGGACCAGCAGGTGGTCGTCGTCCTCCCAGTCGGCACCCACGATCGAGGTGTTCTTCCCGATCGCCCGGTCGAGGTCGATGCCGAGTGCCTTCTCGCCCGTGCGGGCGTCCACGATCGTCATCGAGCGCGGGCCGGCCCCGTCGGTGTCGGAGTGGTAGCCGGCCAGCAGCGAGTTGTCGGGTGAGAACCCCGCGCTGTAGCCGAAGGCCAGGTCACAGGTCTTGAACAACTGCCTCATCGCCTGCTCGTCGTAGACCGCACTGCACACGGGATCCGTCGGTGCAGCCGAGATGGGAGTCACCACCCCGGCGATCAGGTTGTCGGCCGAGACCGCGGCGACATTGGTGAAGTGGCCCGGGACGACATCGACGATGCCGTGGGAGTCGACCGACACGGGAGAGCCGTTCTGCACGGTGACGAACACCCGACAGCCGCCGTCGGCCTCCGTGCACGAGTCGTGGCCCAGGACCGCGACCGGCGTCACGTAGTCACCGTCGACCTTGCCGAGCTCGAGCGAGCGGCCGCCGGAGCGGGTGACCACGGTGCCGTCGAGCGCGACCCAGGCGGCCACAGATCCGTCGGCCGACGAGACCGGGCCGTTCATCATGGGCACCGAGTCGATGACGTTCCATTGCTGGTCGAGCACGTCGATGCTCGGCTCACCGCCTTCGAAACCAGAGGCACCGAGATGTTCGTCGCCTGCCTTGCGTGGGGCGCCATAGCTCTTGCCCAGATCGACGGTCGTGCCGTCCGGCTGCACGAGGGTCGGCCCGTCGACGTACGCCAGCCTGGGCGGATCGCCCTCGGGCAGCGACGGGTCGAGCACCGCGTCGTGCACCTGCTGGGTGTTCGGCTTGGCGGGGTCGGGGGCTGCGTCGTTGTCGAACAGGCCGCCGCCGAACATCGCGGTCGGCACGATGACCGCGGCGGCTGCCAGGGCCGCAACGCCGGTGGTGATGCGGCGCCGCCGGCGGATCGCGCCGGCCCGGCCGACCACGTCGTCGAAGCTGATCGGGGAGCCGTCGATGCGGTCGGCCCGGCCGTGGAATTCGTTGGTGAGTTCCTTCTCGGTGTTCATCGTTCCTCCTCCCCGAGGTCCAGGGCTCGGCTGATGCCGTGATCGGGTGCGTTGGTGCGCAGGGTCGCGAGGGCCCGGCTGGTCTGTGACTTCACGGTGCCGACGGAGACCCCGAGCACGTCGGCGGTCTCGGCCTCGCTCAGCTCCTCGTAGTAGCGGAGTACGACGGCCGCACGTTGCCTGCGTGGCAAGGTCTGGACGAGATTCCAGAGGGCCGAGCTCCGGCCCTCGTCGTACGCGTCGTGTGCGGGCACCCAGTCGGGCACCTGGTCGCTGACCGTCTCCCGCTTCTTCCAGGCTCTGCGCCAGATCGAGTTGTTCTCGTTCACCAGGATCCGTCGGGCGTAGCCGTCGATCGCATCCCGGTCGCGGACCTTGCCCCAGGTCAGGTAGACCTTCGCAAGCGTTTGCTGGACCAGATCCTCGGCGCCGTGGTGATCTCCCGTGAGCAGATAGGCCGTGCGCAGGAGCGCCGCCTGGCGTGCCGCCATCCAGTCACTGAACTCCGCGTCCTTGGCGGAGCCTCGGTCCTGGGCCATCACACCTCCTGCATGTGCAGCGACATTCATCTCTCATCACCATCCCTTCCCACCCAAGACGGGGTTGGGGTCAGGAAGGTTGCACGACGAACGCGCAGAACTCGTTCCCCTCGGGGTCGGCGAGCACGGTCCACGACTCGTGGACGGCGAGCACGGTGGCGCCCGCAGACACCAACGCATCGACGTCGGGGGCGGCGATGTCGACGTGCAGCCGGTTCTTGCCCGTCTTCGGCTCGGGCACGGTGCCGAAGACGAGGCACTCGAAGGGTGCTCCGGGGATGTCCTCCAGGAACCACTCGTCGTCCTCGCCACCGAGGCGTCCGCCGATCACCTCACCCCACCAGGCCGCGAGCCGCGCGGGGTCGGCGCAGTCGAGCACCAGCTCGTAGAGGCGGTTCTCGGGCAGCTCCTTGCGCACGAACGCGCAGAACTCGCCGCCCTCGGGGTCGGTCATCACCACCCAGCGGAACGACGTGTCGTCGACGATCGTCGCGCCGAGGTCGACCAGCTCGGCCACCGACAGGGTGTGGACGTCGATGTGCAGCCGGTGCTTGACGGTCTTGGGCTCGGGCACGGTGTTGACCCAGATCGTGTGCTGGTCGGTCGGCCCGGTGAGCACTGTGTCGCCGTCGTCGAGTCGGCGTACGTCGAGAGCGAGCACACCCGCCCAGAAGGCGGCGAGCGAGGTGGCGTCGGTGGCGTCGATGCAGAGGTCCTTGTACGTGCCCAGGCTCATGACCGACACACTAGTGTCAACAGCAGTCATTCGAATCGAGGAGGAACAGTGCAGCAGGTGCGTGCGGTGGTGGCCAGGGCCAAGGGTGAGCCGGTCACGGTGGAGACGATCAACGTGCCCGACCCGGGTCCGGGTGAGGCCGTGGTGAAGATCCAGGCCTGCGGGGTCTGCCACACCGACCTGCACTACCGCGAGGGCGGCATCAACGACGAGTTCCCGTTCCTGCTCGGCCACGAGGCCGCCGGTGTGGTCGAGTCGGTCGGGCCGGAGGTCACCGGGGTGGCGCCGGGTGACTTCGTGGTGCTGAACTGGCGTGCGGTGTGTGGTGAGTGCCGCGCCTGCAAGCGTGGCGACCTGCACTACTGCTTCAACACCCACAATGCGACGCAGAAGATGACCTTGGAGGACGGCACCGAGCTGTCCCCGGCGCTGGGGATCGGTGCGTTCGCCGAGAAGACCCTGGTCGCGGCGGGGCAGTGCACGAAGGTCGATGAGTCGGCCCGTCCTGCCGCGGTGGGTCTGCTCGGTTGCGGTGTGATGGCCGGCATCGGTGCCGCGATCAACACCGGTGCGGTCACCCGGGGCAAGTCGGTGGCGGTGATCGGTTGCGGTGGTGTCGGGGTGGCCGCCATCGCCGGTTCCGCGTTGGCCGGCGCGAGTCCGATCATTGCGGTCGACATCGACGAGAAGAAGCTCGAGACCGCCAAGGCGATGGGTGCCACGCACACGGTCGACTCCTCGGCCGTGGACGCGGTCGAGGAGATCAAGCGAATCTGCGCCGAGACCTATGCAGGCGCCGAAGGTGCCGACGTCGTGATCGAGGCGGTCGGTCGCCCCGAGACCTGGAAGCAGGCCTTCTATGCCCGGGACCTGGCCGGCACCGTGGTGCTCGTGGGGGTGCCGACGCCGGACATGAAGATCCCCGAGATCCCGTTGATCGACGTGTTCGGTCGTGGCGGTTCGCTGAAGTCGAGCTGGTACGGCGACTGCCTACCCTCCCGTGACTTCCCGATGCTGGTCGACCTCTACCAGCAGGGGCGCCTGGACCTGGATGCTTTCGTGTCCGAGGAGGTCGGCCTCGGCGACATCGAGGCGGCGTTCGAGAAGATGCATCACGGTGAGGTGCTGCGCTCGGTGGTGATCCTGTGACCGCGCGGGTCGATCACGCCGTCGTCTCCGGCACGTTCTCCCTCGACGGTGAGACGTTCGACGTCGACAACAACATCTGGGTGATCGGCGACGACAGCGAGTGCATCGTCATCGACGCACCGCACGACGTCGACGCGATCCGTGCCGTGATCGGCGACCGCACGCTCAAGGCGATCCTGTGCACCCACGCGCACGACGACCACGTGCGCGTGGCGCCGGCCCTGCGTGCCGCCGTACCTGCCCCGATCCTGCTGCACCCCGACGACAAGCCGCTGTGGGAGCTCACCCACACCGACGAGCTGTGGGACGTCGATCTCTCCGACGAGCAGCAGATCGTCGTCGGCGGCACCACCCTGCGGATCATCCACACACCGGGGCACGCTCCCGGCGCGGTCTGTGTGTACGTCGAGGAGCTGGGCTGCCTGTTCTCGGGCGACACCCTGTTCAACGGCGGTCCGGGAGCCACCGGTCGCTCGTTCAGCGACCGGCCCTTGTTGGAGGAATCCATCCGTTCCCGGCTTTTCGGTTTGCCGGACGAAACAGTGGTGCACACTGGCCACGGCGACGACACCACCATCGGCGCCGAGAGGGCAAACCTGTCCTGATCACACAACCTGACCCGCAAAGGATCACTCATGTCTGACCAGAACCCCCCGAGCCCCGAGAACTACCCGGGTGGCCAGCCGGACCCGCAGTACGGCCAGCAGCCCTACGGTCAGCCGGACCCGCAGCAGCAGTACGGTCAGCCGGACCCGCAGCAGCAGTACGGTCAGCCGGACCCGCAGCAGCAGTACGGCGCGGCCCCGGCCTACCAGCAGGGTCAGCAGATGTACGGCGGCCCGGGCCCGGTCGGCCTGGCGCGGAGCACGGGCATGTGCATCCTGTTGACGATCGTCACCTGTGGCATCTACTCGATCGTCTACTACTACAAGGCCCACGAGGAGCTGAAGCAGAACACCGGCCAGGGCATCGGCGGCGTCGTGGCCCTGGTGCTGGCCCTGTTCGTCGGCATCGTCAGCCCGTTCCTGCTCGGCAGCGAGGTCGGCAAGGCTCGTCAGGCGCGCGGCATGGAGGAGAAGGTCACCGCGATCACCGCCCTGTGGTTCCTGCTGCCCCTCATCGGTGGCATCGTCTGGTTCGTCAAGACCAACGGCGCGCTCAACGAGTACTGGGTCTCGCAGGGCGCCCAGCCCGCCTGATCCGACTACAGTCGGTCCCATGACTGACGGCTACTTTCCACACGGCTCGATGCTCCGCCACGTGCAGGAGCATCGAGCCGTGGGACAGACCTACGGCCAACGGGCGCTGATCATCGGCGCCACCCACCCCGTGCCCTACGTGGGCACCAGCGCGTCGACGAACGCGAAGGAGCGGCCGTTCATGCGGCTCTCCGCCACCGCGGAGGCGTTCGAGTCGATCTTCTTCGGCGACCGGGCCGAGGCCGACCGCGTGCTGGCGATGGTGCACCGCATGCACACCAAGGTGAAGGGCACCCTCGATCGCGACGAGGGCAACTTTCCCGCCGGTACGCCGTACGACGCCTTCGACCCGCAGCTGATGCTCTGGACCATGGCGATGCTCGCCGACTCCTCGCGGGTCGCGTTCGAGACGCTGGTTCGCCCCCTCGACCCGGACGAGAAGGAGCAGCTCTGGGCCGACTGGGTCCACTTCGGCGAGCTCTTCGGCATGCCACGCTCGGTCGCGCCCGGCAGCGCCGGCGAGTTCGAGGAGTGGATGCGCGCGCAGATCGCCGGTCCCGACTTCCATGTCACCGACGAGGCCCGTGTCGTCGGTCGCGCCATCGCGCTCGACATGCCGGTGCCGATCCAGCTGCGACCCGGCATCACCGGCACCAACCTGGTCGTCCGGGGCATGCTGCCCGCGCGCGTCCGCAAGGCGTTCGGCCTGACCTGGACACCGGCTCATGCGGCAGCGTTCGCCACGGTGTCAACGGCGGTGCGGGCCTCCCACCGTGTGGTCCCCGACCAGGTCAGGATCGGTCGCAACACCGGCCTCTTCCGGCTCGTCACCGCCACCGAGCGCCGGATCATCTCGCGTGGCGGCCGCACCATGGAACTCCCGGCGGCCTGAGCGGGTTCAGCCAGTGCTCGGGCGGGGTAGAAGGCGGCCATGCGTGCACACGTCGCGACTCTGCTCGTCGCCTTGCTGGTCACCGGCTGCTCCGGTGGACCCCTCTCCGACGACGGTCGAGAGGCGAGCACGGGGGAGGTCTTCGCGAGCTACGGCGACGTCGAGGGCATCCCGGTCGACCTGACCCTGCCCACCGGCAACTACGACTTCGTGGTCAGCAGACCGCACGACACGACCGACCACACGTCGGCCCTGGCCGACGTGGACGTGTCCGCGGAGGCGGCGGACGGTCGGGCCTTCGTCGACGTCGGGCTGGGCCGCTCGATGATGGGCGGGGACGTCTGGATGCTCCAACCGCAGGGCAACGAGCCGGTGCGCTTCTGGCTCGAGTACGACGGCAAGCGCGCCATGCTCGAGGCCGAGGAGACCCATGCATGGGTGGTGGCGGTGCCGGACGACGCGGCGATCCGCCTGGTGGCCGAGTTCGACGGCCGCCAGATCTCGGTCGACCCCTATGACCAGACTCCCGCGACCTCCGACCGCGACGTCTACGGCGGCAACCTGCCGCGCCTAACCGACCACCACTGTGCGCCCTACCAAGGCATCGACCTCGGCAACGGCGTGGAGTTCAGCGGCGGCGAGTGCCAGATCGAGGTGCTCGACCCGGTGCCGTGGTTCCAGGCGGCCGGCCAGTCAGGGTGGGCGTCCGAGGGCACGAGGTGGGTGCTGGCCAAGGTGACAGTGGAGACCAACGCCTACTTCGCCGGCGAGCACCGGGGCCAGTACGTGCAACGAGAGACCGAGTACGGCGAGCCGACGTACACCCTCGGCGGCGCGGCGCCCGTCGCCATGTTCGACGGTGACTTCAACCAGATCCACTCCAGGCCCGCTGACATGACTGTCCACGACACGCGGTGGCTTCTCTTCGGGCTCCCCGACGGCGTGGACGAGGCTCCCCTGAAGCTCCGGCTCTCCTACACGGGTGTGCCCGAGGACTCGGACTCCGGAGCAGCCACCGTCGACTACACCCTCAAGCGGGCGGTCGACCTGCGGTTCACCTGATCAGCGGCATGCCGGGCGACTCGGTGCCCTGTCCGAACGGCTGCACCAGGAGCGCGGTGCCCTCGCCGGCCACGCGGGTCATCACCAGGGTGGCCTCCTGCTCGCCGTGCAGGTCGAGTCGCCTGCGCAGCTGCTCGGGCACGACGTCGACGCCCCGCTTCTTGATGGTCAGCCGGCCGATGCCGCGTTCGCGCAGGGCGGCCTTGAGCGGCTTCTCCCGGTAGGGGAGCGTCTCGAGCACGCGGTAGCCGCGGGCGAAGGGGGAGCGGAAGGACGCATCCGAGGTCACGTAGGCGATGTGCTCGTCGAGGAGCCCGCCGTCGACCCCGGCCGCGACCGCGGTGACCAGGCCGGCCCGGATCACCGCACCGTCGGGCTCGTAGAGGAACTCACCCAAGGCACGGACCGGTCGTTCGCGGCCGTCGTACGGATCGTCCTCCTCGGTGATCGAGGCCAAACCGCCCGTGCCGATGACCGTGGCTCGGCGCCGGACCGTGGCGAGGTACGACGACCACAGGGCCGCCTCCTTGACCTCGCCGGCCTCGCTGACCCACTCCGCCTCGACCGAGGCAGGGACGAGGTCGTGGGGGATGCCGGGCGCGACCTTGACCACGGAGGCCCGCGCGAGGAGCGAGGTGACGAACGACCACGGCGGGGTCCAGCCCTCGACGTCGAAGACGCGACCCCGGGCGCCGCGGCGGGCGGGGTCGGCGAAGACCGCGCCGAACCCGGAGAGGTCCAGGGTGGTGCCGTCGGCCACCTGCACGGCGCCGGGCAGGCCGAGTGCGGCCAGGTTGGCCTCGGCGATCGCCACGCGGACGGGGTCGAGGTCGACACCGGCCACGGTCAACCCGGCCCGGGCGAAGGCGATCAGGTCGCCGCCGATGCCGCAGCCGAGGTCGATCACGCTGGCCGGGTCCGCCGCAGCCAGGCGGGCGGCCCGATGAGCCGCCACCCGGGTGCGGGTGGCCTGCTCGAGAGCGTCGGGGGTGAAGTACATCCGCACCGCGTCGTCGCCGAACTTCGCCACCCCCTTGGCCCGCAGACCGACCTGGGTCAGAGCCGCGGCCGCGCGATCGGGGTCGGACTCGATCTTGCGGACCGCCGCCGCCGAGCGGATCGGGTCGCCGGCATGGTCGACGTACGCATGGGTGGCGGACTCGAGCAGTCGCTGGCCGTCGTCGGTGAGCAGCCAGCGGAAGGTGTCGGAGTCCATGCCCGCAGTCTGGCAGGCGACCCCGAGGTTTCAGCATGACCCATCTCTGGCACTCGCTTGCGGAGAGTGCTAGCGTCTGTTCTGGCACTCTCACCATGAGGGTGCCAGCGCTTGCAACGAGTGCGACCCCCGCGACGGCGTACTCAACTGCAGGCTCAAACTTCCCGGGTGATCCCGCTGTGCGGGGTCCCTTCGCCCCCTGTTTCATCAAAGTGGAGAAAGTGGAGGTCGACACGTGTCGGTCAACATCAAGCCTCTCGAGGACCGCATCATCGTCAAGCAGCTCGAGGCGGAGCAGACCACGGCATCTGGCCTGGTCATCCCCGACACTGCCAAGGAGAAGCCCCAGGAGGGCGAGGTCGTGGCCGTGGGTCCCGGTCGCTTCAACGAGAACGGTGGAGAGCGCCTTCCGCTCGACATCGCTGTCGGCGACAAGGTCATCTACAGCAAGTACGGCGGCACCGAGGTCAAGTACGGCGGCGACGAGTTCCTGATCCTCTCCGCCCGCGACGTCCTCGCCATCATTTCCTGACGGCCTGACATCCCGGCTGCCGGCAGTCTCCTCGGTCGACGACCGCTCCGCTCCACAGGTCGCCGACCCTCGTCCGCCTCGGCAGTCGGACGCCAGCCCGCCAGGACCCATCCGGGCCCCTGGCGGGCTTCGCCATTTCACCCCTGATTTCCCCCTAGAGGAGAAGCAATGCCGAAGATTCTTCAGTTCGACGAGGACGGTCGCCGCTCGCTCGAGCGCGGCGTCGACAAGCTCGCCAACGCCGTCAAGGTGACGCTCGGCCCCAAGGGCCGCTACGTCGTCCTCGACAAGAAGTGGGGCGCCCCGACCATCACGAACGACGGTGTCACCGTCGCTCGTGAGATCGAGCTGGACGACCCGTTCGAAAACCTTGGTGCCCAGCTGACCAAGGAGGTCGCGACCAAGACCAACGACGTCGCCGGTGACGGTACGACGACCGCGACCGTGCTGGCCCAGGCGATGGTGCACGAAGGTCTGCGCGCCGTGGCCGCGGGTGCGAACCCGATGGGCCTCAAGCGCGGCATGGACGCTGCGGCCGAGGCCGTCGGCAATGCGCTGCGTGACGCGGCCCGTGAGGTGGAGTCCAAGGAGGACATGGCGTCCGTCGCCACGATCTCCTCGCGTGACGCCCACATCGGTGACCTGCTCGCCCAGGCCTTCGACAAGGTCGGCAAGGACGGTGTGATCACCGTCGACGAGTCCAACACGATGGGCACCGAGCTCGAGTTCACCGAGGGGATGCAGTTCGACAAGGGCTACATCTCGCAGTACTTCGTGACCGACCCCGAGCGCATGGAAGCCGTCCTCGAGGACCCCTACATCCTCCTGCACCAGGGCAAGATCTCCGCGATCGCGGACCTGCTGCCCCTGCTGGAGAAGGTCATCCAGGCCGGCAAGCCGCTGTTCATCCTCGCCGAGGACGTCGACGGCGAGGCGCTCTCGACCCTGGTCGTGAACAAGATCCGTGGCACCTTCAACGCGGTCGCCGTCAAGGCTCCCGCGTTCGGTGACCGTCGCAAGGCCATGCTCGAGGACATCGCGATCCTCACCGGTGGCCAGGTCGTCGCCCCCGAGATCGGCCTCAAGATCGACCAGGTCGGCCTCGAGGTGCTCGGTCAGGCTCGTCGCGTGGTGATCACCAAGGACAACACGACGATCATCGACGGTGCCGGCGAGACCGCTGCCGTCGAGGGCCGGGTCAACCAGATCAAGGCCGAGATCGAGAACTCCGACTCCGACTGGGACACCGAGAAGCTCCAGGAGCGTCTCGCGAAGCTGGCCGGTGGCGTGTGCGTGATCAAGGTCGGCGCCGCCACCGAGGTGGAGCTGAAGGAGAAGAAGCACCGCATCGAGGACGCCGTCTCCGCGACGCGTGCCGCGATCGAGGAGGGCATCGTCCCCGGCGGTGGCTCCGCCCTGATCCACGCGGTTGCCGTGCTGGACAAGGACCTCGGCCTCACCGGTGACGAGGCCGTCGGCGTGCGCATCGTGCGCAAGTCCGCCGACGAGCCGCTGCGCTGGATCGCCGAGAACGGCGGTGACAACGGCTACGTCGTCACCACCAAGGTTCGTGAGCTCGGTGTCGGCAACGGCTTCAACGCCGCCACCGGCGAGTACGGCGACCTGGTCGCCCAGGGCGTCCTCGACCCGGTCAAGGTGACCCGCTCCGCGCTGGTCAACGCCACCTCGATCGCGGGCATGCTGCTCACGACCGAGACGCTGATCGTCGAGAAGCCCGAGGAAGAGGACGACGCCCCGGCCGCTGGCCACGGGCACGGCCACGGTCACTGACCTGACGCAGCTCTGACCAGTTGGGCCCGGTTCCTCACGACGAGGAGCCGGGCCCTACTGCTGACCCGTCGTGAATTCGGGGTGACCCGTCGTGAGTTCGTCAATCCGGTCGAACTCACGACGGGTCACCCCGAACTGGCGACGGGTCACCCCGAACTGGCGACGGGTCACCAGCGCCAGGGACGCTCGCAGTCGGGGACGGGCAGGTCGCGGTCGACGCCCTTGTGCAGCCAGATCGGGTGGTCGCCGCACGCCTCACCGTGGCGCTCGTAGTGCTGGGCCAGCATCGCCTCGAGCGCCGGCTGGCCCACACCGTTCCACGAGTCGAAGTCGACCCAGCCGACGAACCAGGTCGGAGCCTTGTCGCTGTCCAGCAGCCCGATCAGCTCCTCGAGCTTGGGGTCGTTGCCGCGCATCGGCAGGCTCCACAGGTGCTCGTACGGCGAGCTCAGACCCGACGCGAACACGATGTCGGCACGGCCGCCGTACACCACGATCGTGTCGCCCGGCTCGGAGACGCGCTTGATCGCCTGCCCGGTGTAGATCTCGGTCGGCGGCTCGGCGCCCGAGGTGCTCTTCGCCACCCAGCCGACCGTCGAGACCAGGCACGACACAGCGGTCAGCGCGACCAGGAGCCGCGTGATCCGGCCGCGCAGCCCAGGGGCCCCGACAACCAGGGCGGCGCACAGCACGACGGTCGGCACGATGCCCAACAGGTAGGGCCGCCAGTAGCTGCCACCCAGAATCACGCCGGTTCCGTCGACCACGAGAACGGCGACGGCGGCCAGGGTGACCGCCGGATGCGTGCGCCACGCGTGCTTGATGTTGATCAGGAACCAGGCGACCACGAAGGCCATGCCGGTGGCGACGAAGATGATCGCCAACTGTCGCGCCCGGCCCAGCGGTGCCCCGGCCTCCTCGTTGGAGATCACGTCGAGAGCGTGCGAGCGGAACCCGTAGACGGCGTACCACAGCGTCTCGAGGTGTACGCCGGTCGCGAGGCACCAGCCGATCGTCAGTCCGAGAGGGATGGCGGCCCCGAGCAGCGCGGCGCCGGCCAGCCTGCCGAACGCCGGCCAGCTGATCTCCTTGCGCACCGCGGAGGTCAGCAGCACGACACCGCCGAAGGCGAGGCCGGTGGCCATGTTCTGCTTCAACCCGATCGCGAGCATGCCGAGCAGGCCGGCCCCGCCGGCCAGCAGCATCCCCTTGCGGGGTGAGGCGTCCAGCACCCGCAGCGCCTCCAGGGCCAGCCAGAAGCTGGTCACCACGATCGGGATGCCGAGGATCTCTCCCTTGGCCGCGACCGAGTCGATCATCGTGTTCGTGGTGACCGCGGCGGTCGCGACGGCCGTCCACCGCGCCGCCCGCTCGCCCGAGACGAGGTACGCCGTTCGTGCGGCCGCCACCACGAGCAGGGCGCAGCCGAGTGCCGCGATGACACGGATGAACAGCGGCCCGCCGATCCAGTCGGAGAGCTTGATCAGCGCGATCAGCGGCGGTGGACGGTCGACCCAGTAGGTGCCGTAGAGGCTGTCCGGCTGGGGGTGCCAGGCGCGGGCGACCAGGGTGAAACCGGCTTCGTCGGGGCGGATCGGCCACAGCATCCCGGGGAACCGGAGCAGCATGGCGAGCACGGCCACGCCGCCGACGAGTCGTTTGGTGCCGATCTCGGGCACGGTCCAGCGCGTCGGGCTCGTCATGGGGGACAGCCTGCCATTCGGGGAGGGTGGGGTGGGCGAGGTCCGGGCCGGGGTGGGCTGTGTCATCCGTCGCTCATCGATCCCTGACCGTGACGACCAGGCCGGCGTGGTCCGAGGGCCACAGGCCGGTCGCGGTGTCCCGGTCGTCCGTGGTGCCGCCCAGCACGGCCCCTTGTGTGATCGTGAAGCCCCGGCGTGCCCGGACGAAGACGAAGTCGAGCCGGTGATCCATCACCCCGGGTCGGGTGTCGCGCAGGCCGCTGGTCGTGCAACACGTGTGGCCGGGGCCGGCCTCCGGAAGCCGATGCCAGGCGTCGGCGAATCCCGCGCCGGTGATCGCGCGGTAGGGCATGGAACGGCGCCCGGCGTCCGGGTCGGTGTTGCAGTCGCAGACCACCACGACCGGTCCATGAGTGGCGGCCGGGCCGGTGACCAGCTCGCGGACCTGGTTGTTGCTGACCCGGGGGTCGCCCACCTCCAGGTGCGTGGCGATGAAGCGGAACCGATGGCCGGCGCGCTCGACGTCCACCCACGCATGGCCCCGGGTGAAGTCGACGACGCGACCCGGAAGATGCATCGTGCGCCGGGCGGTGAAATGCCCGCGGCCGCGGTCCACGACGGTGAGGTCGTCGCCCTGGCGCATCAGCACGACGTCGCGCAGGGTCAGGCGCACGTCCCGAGCCCCAGCTCGGCCCCGCGAGCCGTAGCTCGCGAACTCCATGTCCATCTCGGAGATCTGGTTGACCACCCGGTAGCGGTGCCCGGTCGCGGTCAGGTCGGCGAGGAGGATCTCGAGGAAGTCGAGGTCGACTGCGGTGGCATTGGGTACGCCGACCCGCCGGGTCTCGAGTGGCCCGCTGCGCCACAGGGCGACCTCCTGCAAACCCACCAGGTCGGGCTCGGCGGCGGCGATCTCGCCGGCGATGAGCCGCGCGCGGACCCGGTAGGCGGTCTTGTCGACGTTGTCCCGGGCCTCGTGCATGGCGTGGGCGGTGACGTCCACCTGCCGCCGCCTGGCCTCCGGTGCGGTCGCGGCGTCGAAGACCGGGAAGATGTTGGTGCCCAGAAAGACGTTGCGCGTCATCACGGTCAGGGGTGCACCGAACCCGTGGTGTGTGCGGTCGGCCCGGCTGGTCACCAGTGCGGACACGGTGACGAGCAGGGCAAGCGCGCCGGCGACGGCGACACGGATGATCGGCATGCGTGATTCCCCCCAAGAAAGCCCGCCCAAAGATAGTGGGTCGACCCGGCCGAATCCCAAGCGGGGCAGGGTTTTCCTGCCGGAAACACGAGCGCAGCAACCGGGCAACACCGGCGATCCATGCTGGACCCTCCGGGGCGCCCCGACGACGTGGCGCCCCGGATCCAGATCTCGAGAACCGAAGGGGACGCCCATGTTGTGGCGAGTTCGGATGACCCTGCCCGATCGGCCCGGAGCGCTCGCCCTGCTGGCTGCCAACTGCGGCACGTCCGGGGTGAACATCCTGGGGCTGCAGATATTTCCCGGCATCGAGTCGGTCACCGACGAGCTGGTGCTGCGGTGCCCCGAGCACTGGCGGCTGAGGGACATCGCCGAGCTCGTGGAGAGGTCCGGTGGAGA
Source organism: Nocardioides jensenii JCM 1364 = NBRC 14755 (assembly GCF_001552535.1). Taxonomy (GTDB): domain Bacteria; phylum Actinomycetota; class Actinomycetes; order Propionibacteriales; family Nocardioidaceae; genus Nocardioides; species Nocardioides jensenii. The sequence continues at coordinate 20,126 of NZ_BCRJ01000073.1, forward strand.
GTCGGTCTCCGGTGCGCGGTGCACCGAGCAGGCGCTCGCCGACCAGCCGGCGCGCTACGTGCAGGCGGCCCGGACGGTCCTGGCCCAGCCCGCGGCGTTCCCGGAGGTGGTGGCCCGGCTCTTCGACGCCGAGGCGGACCTGGTCGTCGATTCCCTGTCCGTGGTCCAGGACGTGATGGAGATGCAGGTCGGTGACGTGCTGGTCCAGGTGCGTCGTACGGCACCTTTCACCGCCACCGAGCACGCCCGCGGATCGGCGATGGCCGACCTGGTCAACGACGTGCTCAACCGCGGCCGACTCGAGCCCTCGCCGCTGCGGCCGGTGCCGAGCCGCCGACTGGGCAGGGGCGCCAGCCCTGGGTACGTCGTCGAGGAGGGGGTGGTCATGGCGCGCGTCGAGGGAACCGTCGTCGGCGTCGCGAGCCTGGGTGACGCCGACGCCGATGGGAGCACCCCGGTCAGCCTGAGGGTCGACCCTGCCTGGCAACGACGAGGGATCGGCACGAGGCTGTTGATCGACGTCGGGCGGTTGGCCAGCTCCCGTGGTGTGACCGAGCTCCTGCTGACCACGAGGGTCGACAACCAGGCGGTGCTCCCGATGGTGCTGGCGGCCGGACTCAAGGGTCGGATCAGGATGGCGGGCGACGCGTTGACGGTGCGGATCCCGGTGCACGAGCTCAAGCCGCTCCCGGCTTAGGCGATGCCGCAGACGTGTCGATACGATGGGGGAGTGGAGCTCCCAGACAAGTTTGCCGCCCTTGGACTGACCTACGACGACGTGCTGCTGCTGCCGGGAGAGTCCGACATGGCTCCCTCCGACATCGACACCACGTCGCGACTCACTCGCGAGATCTCGCTGAAGGTGCCGTTGATCTCCGCGGCCATGGACACCGTCACCGAGTCCCGCATGGCGATTGCGATGGCCCGCGAGGGTGGCATCGGCGTGCTGCACCGCAACCTGTCGCTGCAGGACCAGGCCTACCAGGTCGACCTGGTCAAGCGCACCCAGACCGGCATCATCTCCAACCCGATCACCATCGGACCTGACGCGACGCTCGAGGAGCTCGACCGCATCTGCGGTGAGTACCGCGTCTCCGGGCTGCCCGTGGTCGACACCGACAACAAGCTGCTCGGCATCATTACCAACCGCGACCTGCGATTCACCCCGGTCGCGGAGTGGGCCACCACCAAGGTCGACGAGGTGATGACCACCAGCCCGCTGTTCACCGGACCGGTCGGCATCTCGCGTGAGGACGCCACCGCACTGCTCCGCCAGAACAAGCGCGAGCGGCTGCCCCTGGTCGACGAGGACGGCCGCCTGGGCGGGCTGATCACGGTCAAGGACTTCGTGAAGTCCGAGCAGTTCCCCAACGCCTCCAAGGACGCCGACGGCCGCCTGATGGTGGGCGCCGCGATCGGCTACTTCGGTGACGCCTGGGAGCGGGCCACCACGCTGATCGACGCCGGTGTCGACGTACTCGTCGCCGACACCGCCCACGGTCACGTGCAGCTCCTGCTCGACATGGTCCGCCGGCTCAAGACCGACCCGGCCACCAAGCACGTGCAGGTGATCGGTGGCAACGTCGCCACCCGCGCAGGCGCCCAGGCGTTCGTCGACGCTGGTGCCGACGCGGTCAAGGTCGGCTTCGGCCCCGGCTCCATCTGCACGACGCGGGTGGTCACCGGGTGTGGCGTTCCCCAGGTGACTGCGGTCTACGAGGCCTCCCTGGCCTGTGCCCCGGCCGGCGTACCCGTGATCGCCGACGGCGGGCTCCAGCAGTCCGGCGACATCGCCAAGGCGATCGTGGCTGGCGCCGAGACCGTGATGCTCGGCTCCCTGCTGGCCGGTTGCGAGGAGTCCCCGGGCGAGCTGGTCTTCGTCAACGGCAAGCAGTTCAAGGCCTACCGCGGCATGGGATCGCTCGGCGCGATGAGCAGCCGCGGCAAGAAGTCCTACTCCAAGGACCGCTACTTCCAGGCCGAGGTCACCAGCGACGACAAGATCGTGCCCGAGGGCGTCGAGGGCCAGGTCGCCTACCGCGGCCCCCTCTCCGCGGTCGCGCACCAGCTGGTCGGTGGGCTCAACCAGTCGATGTTCTACATCGGTGCGCGCACCATCCCCGAGCTTCAGCAGAACGGCAAGTTCGTGCGGATCACCTCGGCCTCGCTCAAGGAGAGCCACCCGCACGACATCCAGATGACGGTCGAGTCGCCCAACTACAACAGCTGACCCGTTCCGGTCGCGAGCCGTGGATTGTTGTCGCGCCAACGGGGCATGCTTGATGCCCGAACCGGGAATTCTTGACGTCGGGGAGTGATGATGGGCTCGGGAACACGCACAACGACCGCAGGCATCGGGGTGGCAGCCCTGGTGGCCTGCCTGGTCACGGGGTTCGTCCTCGACGGTCAGGAACCTGAGGGCCTGGCCGCACCCACCGGGGGCAGCATCGGCTCGGGCAGCAAGGACCCCACGGGCGGGGACGGATCGTCGAGTTCAGACAGCGGTGACGCCGAAGGTGCCGAGCTGGTGGCCGACTACAAGTTGGTGTTCCCGCTCCCCGCCGGTGCGGTGTCCTACACCCCCGACTCGCCTCTGCCGGACCACGACTACTACCGGCTTGCCGGCAACCGGGACTCTGCGGCGGCGCTGAAGGAGAAGCTCGTCAGCGACCTGACCGATCTCGGCTATGAGTGGGACCACGACGTGGCGCAGCGCTCCGGGCCCGAGCCGCTGACCGAGACCGCCTGGAACGGCCAGGTGCACAAGGGGGACGAGCTCATCGGCGACATCCGGGTCGAGCTGTTCGAGGAGCAGGTCACGAACGAGGCTGACTACATCATGATCCAGGTGGGGTACCGGTGAACGGCGGATGGTTCCCCGACCCGTCGGGTCGCTTCGGGCAGCGGTGGTACGACGGTCACTCCTGGACTGAGCGCGTGGTGGGTGCCAACGGCGCCGTGCTGAGCGACCCCATTCCCGAGGGGACCGAGCCGTTCGCTCCGCCGGTGGCGCAGCGGATCGAACCGTCGGCTCCGCACCAGCCCGCAGCGCAGGCCTCTCTCGCCACGCATTCACACCAGCCGCCTGAGCCCGTCGGATCACACCCGGCGCCAGACCACGCGCAGTCGTCGTACGCACCAGCGGCGGGGTCACGGCCGCGGCGCGGAGCTCCCGGCCTGCTGCTCGGTCTCGGCCTGATCGGGGTGCTCATGTCTGTGCTGAGCCTCTTCGTGCTGGCGTGGGCCGATGTCGACGAGGGCCGGGCCATCGACATCACCTCCAACCTGGCGGACAACGACGTCAGCGCCGACGACGCGGGCCTGCTGCTGTGGAGCTTCTTCACCTTCGGCGCCTACCTGGCGCTGGCGGTCGTGCTGGTCGGCGTCGTCCTCGCGGGGGTTCCTCTTGCGGGTCGGTCCGGTGGTTGGCAGCGGATCGTCGGCGCCACCCTGGCCGGACTCGCCGCGCTCTACCAGACGGCAGCGGTCGCGAAGATCTTCGCCGGCGAGGCCTCGCCCGAGATCGGCGCCTGGGTCGGCGTGGCCGGCTACTTCGTGGTGATCGTCGCGATGGTCGTCGGCGGTCACCTGCGCCGCCCCCCGCCGCCCCGCTGACCCACGAGTCGTGCGTTGTGGTGCCTCGAGTTGTGGGTTCTCGCGCGCCGAGTCGTGCGTTGTCGTGCGTGCAGTGGGCAATTCTCGTCCGCGCCGGCAACGGATAGGCTGACCCGCGTGACTGAGATCGAGATCGGCAAGGCCAAGCGTGCCCGGCGCGCGTACTCCTTCGATGACATCGCCATCGTGCCCTCGCGGCGCACGCGCGACCCCGAAGAGGTCAGCGTCGCCTGGCAGATCGACGCCTACCGCTTCGAGCTGCCGGTCCTCGCCGCACCGATGGACTCGGTGATGTCGCCCGAGACCGCGATCGCGTTCGGCAAGCACGGCGGCCTGGGCGTGCTCGACCTCGAAGGCCTCTGGACCAGGTACGACGACCCGACGCCGCTGCTCGACGAGGTGGCGGGGCTGCGTGGCATTCGGGCCACCCAGCGCATGCAGGAGATCTACGCCGAGCCGGTCAGGGCCGAGCTGATCACCGCCCGGCTCAAGCAGATGCGTGAGTCCGGCGTGACGGTCGCGGGCTCGCTCTCACCGCAGCGGACCAAGGAGTTCGCCAAGACCGTGGTCGACGCGGGCGTCGACATGTTCGTCATCCGCGGCACGACGGTCTCGGCCGAGCACGTCTCCAGCCAGGCCGAGCCGCTCAACCTCAAGGAGTTCATCTACGAGCTCGACGTGCCGGTGATCGTGGGTGGGTGTGCGACCTACCAGGCCGCGCTGCACCTCATGCGCACCGGCGCGGCCGGCGTACTCGTCGGCTTCGGCGGCGGCGCGGCCCACACCACCCGCACCGTGCTCGGGGTGGCGGTGCCGATGGCCTCCGCGGTCGCCGACGTGGCTGCCGCCCGTCGTGACTACATGGACGAGTCCGGTGGCCGCTACGTGCACGTCATCGCCGACGGCTCGATCGGTCGTTCGGGTGATGTCGCCAAGGCGATCGCCTGCGGCGCCGACGCGGTCATGGTCGGATCGCCGTTCGCCCGCGCCGACGATGCACCGGGCCGCGGGTTCCACTGGGGTGCCGAGGCCTGGCACGGCAAGCTGCCGCGGGGCGAACGCGTCGAGTTCGGCACGATCGGCTCGCTCGAGGAGATCCTGTTCGGTCCGTCGCGAGTCGCCGACGGCACGATGAACCTGATCGGTGCGCTGAAGCGCTCGATGGCCACCACCGGCTACACGGAGCTCAAGGAGTTCCAGCGGGTCGAGGTCGTCGTCGAGTGACTCGGGTTCTCCCGTGACACTGGCGCTCACCGCTGTGCACCGCATCCCAGTCACCCGCTGCGAGCAGGACGGTGCACCAGCGGTCACTCAGTGCAGGGGAGGTTGTCCTGCAGCACCTTGCCGGACATCGTGGTCCACCAGATCAGGCACGACGTCGTGAACTTGTCGCCTGCGGCGACTGCCACCCCGGGCCTCCCACCGATGAGGATGACCGAGGTGCCGCGGGTCGGGAAGGTCGTGCGCCAGGTGGCTCGCTCCACGGCCGCGAGGTTGTCGAACATCGCGTCGATGTCGAGGTCGGCCAGGTCGACCGAGCCCGGCGGGAACTCGCGGTCGATGACCCCGTCGGCGGCACCGTCGGAGTAGCTGCCGGCGTCGACGAAGTGTCCGTCCACGAACTGCCAGTGCTGGGGTCCGTCGGGGCTCCGCCGCGCGACATTCACCTGACCGGCCTTGAACCCGAAGGCAACGGCCTCGGTCGTGCCGAACTGCTTGCGATAGATCTTCACGAAGTTGCGTACTCCCCTGCGGGTGAAGGAGTACTCCAACGGTGCCTTCTCCACGACGGGAGGGTCGGCCACCTCGACCGGTTCCTCGACCGGGTCCTGTTCGACCGCCGGAGCGGCCCGGTCCTGCCGGGGCGGCTCGGGCTTCTCGTCGTCGCCGCCGAAGATCGCGTACGCGCCGATGCCGAGCAGCAGCACCAGCGCCGCGACCAGTGCGGAGCGCCGCCGGCGCACGACGGCGGCGACCGGAGCGGCGACTTCCTGCAGGTCGGTGGTGAGCGCCTGCAGCTCACCCAGCGTGGTGGCGGTGAGTGCTCGGTGGGTGCGGTGCTCCCGCTCGGTCGGGCTCAGCTGTCCGTCGGCGTACGCCGTGTCGATCAGCTCCACCATGGCGGTGCGATCGCTGTCCTTGGCCCGCTGGCCCTCATGTGCCGGGTTCACTGGCGGCCGATCACGAAGGGACGGCTCTCGGTCATGCGGCCGTCGAAGGTGATGGTGCGCCAACCGGTGTCGCCGTACGAGTTTCCTGCGCGGATCTCGATGAGCTGAGGGGAGTCCCCGATGTGAGGGCCGATGAAGACGTCGATGTCGGGATTGTCGACACCGAGGTACTTCCGGCTGTGCGCGACCTCGGCGAGCAGCCGGTCCAGGTCGATGAGGGACAGGTCCGCCTGCGCGTAGCCGAACGGGTCGTGCGAGGCCGAGATGATCGACTGCTCGAAGCCACGGTCGGGATACCAGTCCCAGTTCTGCAGCACGTCGGGGCGCTCGCTGCTGACCGGGCGCTTGAAGTGGACGAACCCGCCCTGGCGGAACCCGGCATCGAGGATGATCGTGTCATCGAAGTTCTCCTGGTACTCGGTGAGGAAGTCCTGGAACCAGACCTTGGAGAGCGCATCGGGGACGAACTCGACTGGCTCGGCGATCTCGGGCGGCTCGACCGGAGCCACGTAGGGGGCCGCGGCCGCCGGCTCCTTGGCGGGTTCGTCGCCGCCCGAGAAGACGATCCACGCCCCGGTGCCGACCAGCACGAGCACGGCTGCTGCCATGGCGACCAGCGGCAGTCTCGAGCTGGGTGCCGGCGGGCGGGGGACCACGTCGTGGCCCTGGAGGTCGCGCACCAGCACGTCGAGGTCGTCGAGGGTGCGTGCACTCAGTGCCCGGGAGACACGCAGCTCACGGTCGGTCTCGGAGAGCTGCCCGTCGACGTACGCCTGACCGAGCACGTCAACCACGCGATCGCGATCGGCGTCGCGTGCCCGGACCGTGCCGTTGCCCCCTGTCATGGGGAGACAATACTTGGCAAGGGCAGGCGCGTGGCGCATGCGTACGCCGAGTGACCGCCCGCGGGCCTGCCACTGCAGCCCTGACACACTGGCCGCATGAGCCAGCCGAGCGCCCTCAGCCCCCAGTCCCGGACCGATGCCCTGCAAGCCCTGGTCGCCACCGCCGACCACGGTGGTGAGCTCGATGTGCTCGTCGTGGGTGGGGGAGTGGTCGGTGCCGGCACCGCGCTCGACGCGGTCACCCGTGGCCTCTCGACCGGACTGATCGAGCAGCGCGACTTCGCCTCAGGCACGTCGAGCCGCAGCAGCAAGCTGATCCACGGCGGCCTGCGCTACCTGGAGATGTTCGACTTCGGGTTGGTCCGCGAGGCGCTCGAGGAGCGCGGGCTCCTGCTCACCCGTCTCGCCCCTCACCTGGTCCGACCGGTGCCGTTCCTCTACCCACTGCACAAGACCCTCGAGCGGCCGTACGTCGGCGCCGGGCTGGTGCTCTACGACGCGATGGCGATGGCCGGCAAGTACGACATGGGCGTGCCGAAGCACAAGCACCTGTTCCGTCGCCAGGTCGCCCGCATCGCACCCGACCTCAAGACCGAGGAGCTGACCGGCGCGATCCGCTACTACGACTGCCAGGTCGACGACGCCAGGCTGGTGATGACGATCGCCCGCACCGCGGCCACGCACGGTGCCCACGTGGCCACCCGCACCAAGGTGATCGGCTTCGTGCGCGAGGGCGAGCGGGTGGTCGGCGTCCGCGCGATCGACCTCGAGACCGGGCGCGAGTTCGAGGTGCGTGCCAGGGTCGTGGTCAACGCAGCGGGTGTGTGGACCGACGAGATCCAGGAGATGGTCGGCGGCCGTGGATCGCTCAACGTCCAGGCCAGCAAGGGGATCCACCTTGTCGTGCCGCGTGACCGGATCCGGTCCGAGGCCGGCTTCATCACCAAGACCGAGAAGTCGGTGCTGTTCGTCATCCCGTGGGGACGGCACTGGATCATCGGCACCACCGACACCGCCTGGGACCTCGACAAGGCGCACCCGGCGGCGTCGAAGGCCGACATCGACTACCTGTTGACCCACGTCAACAAGATCCTTCGCGAGCCGCTCGACCACGACGACGTCGAGGGCGTGTACGCCGGCCTGCGGCCGCTGTTGAAGGGCGAGTCCGAGCCGACGTCGCGGATCTCTCGCGAGCACACCGTGGTCACTCCGGTGCCGGGGCTGGTGATGATTGCCGGCGGCAAGCTCACGACGTACCGGGTGATGGCCCGCGACGCGATCGAGGCGGCAGCGCACTCGCTGAAGACGACGGTGAACCTGACCGTGCGCGACTCGATCACCGACCGGGTGCCTCTGGTCGGGGCCGACGGGTTCGAGACCCGCTCGAACCAGCGCGTGCTGCTGGCTCGCCGCAGCGGGCTCCACGTGGCGCGCATCGACCACCTCCTCGGCAGGTACGGCGACCTGGTCGACGAGGTGCTGGCCCTGCTCGCTGAGCGTCCCGAGCTGCGCATGCCGCTCGAGGGCGCCGAGGACCATCTCGCCGCCGAGGTGGTCTACGCAGTGACCCACGAGGGCGCCCAGCACCTCGACGACGTGCTGACCCGGCGGACCCGCATCTCCATCGAGATGTTCGACCGGGGCGTCGCGACCGCTCCGACGGTGGCCGCGTTGATGGGCGGCGAGCTCGGCTGGGACGACGCCCGCATCGCGGAGGAGGTCGACCACTACCTGCGACGGGTGGAGGCCGAGCGGCAGAGCCAGGCCAAGCTCACCGACCAGGAGGCTGACGAGGCCCGGGTGCAGGTCAAGGACATCGTCTGACCCTGCCGGATTCCCCGGTGCACCCGGGAAACCGGCGGCCGAGGGGGAACCGGCGAGGGGCGGGTCAAGTTCACGTCACGAACGAATAAATCCTTTCGTGTGTCCTCTGGCACGTAAATTCTTTCGTTGCTAGCCTGATTGAACAAGGAATCTCCGACAGGAGGCCTGTTCGTCGCTGCGTACGCATCGCCGCGACGGACACCACCCAGCACCCATCTGGAGGAACCACCATGGCGTCGCGCTTCCGCGTCACATATGCCACTCTCTCTGCCGACAACGACGACCTGCACGCCGCCTACGAACAGGGCCTGGAGACCGCACGATCCTGGTTCGGCCAGACCTTGCCGACCTACGTCGGCGGTGAGGCGCGCACGACCGGCGAGCTCTTCGACGTGGTCAGCCCGGTCGACACCTCGGTCGTGCTCTGCCGCGTGCACACGGCGACCGCGGCCGACGTGGACGACGCGGTGGCCGCCGCCAAGGCCGCCGGGCCCTCGTGGGCCAACACGCCGTGGCGCGAGCGCGTGGCCATCCTGCGTCGCGCCGGCGACCTGATCAGCGAGCGCTCCAACGAGCTGGCCGCCCTGATGAGCATGGAGGTCGGCAAGAACCGTCTCGAGGCGCTCGGCGACGTCGAGGAGTCCGCGGTCTTCTTCCGCTACTACTCCGACATGATGGAGAAGCACGACGGCTTCGACGTCGCGATGGACTCCATCGTCGACGCCGAGAGCAACCGCAGCGTCATGCGCCCCTACGGCGTGTGGGGCGTGATCAGCCCGTTCAACTTCCCCATGGCGCTGGCCGCCGGCCCGACCGCCGGCGCCCTGGTCGCCGGCAACACGGTCGTGCTCAAGCCCAGCCCGCAGGGCAGCTTCTCCGCGATCAAGTTCTACGAGTGCCTGCGTGACGCCGGCCTGCCCGCCGGGGTGCTGCACGTGGTGCCCGGTGGTGACGAGATCGGCAAGGCCGTCGTCGCGCACCAGGACGTCGCCGGCCTGACCTTCACCGGCTCCTACGAGGTCGGCATGTCGATCTACCGGCAGTTCGCCACGGCGTACCCGAAGCCGGTCGTGTGCGAGATGGGCGGCAAGAACCCGACCATCGTCTCCCGCAAGGCCGACATCGAGCAGGCTGCTGCCGGCATCGCCCGCTCTGCCTTCGGGTTCTCCGGCCAGAAGTGCTCCGCCTGCTCCCGGGTGTACGTCGAACGCGAGGCTTACGAGCCGTTGATCGCGGCCCTGGCCGAGAAGGCGACGGCGCTGGCGCTCGGCAACCCGACCGACCGCGACGTGTTCCTCGGGCCGGTGATCGACGAGGCCGCAGTGGCTCGGTTCACCGAGGCCGTCGAGCATGCCCGCAGCAACGGCCGCGTGGTGACCGGTGGTGACGTGGTCGGCAAGAGCCCCGCCGGAGCCGTGGGTCACTACCTCGCGCCGACCGTGGTGACCGACCTGCCCACCGACGACCGGCTGTTCCGCGAGGAGCTCTTCGTGCCGTTCGTGGCGGTGGCACCGGTCGACTCCGTCGACGAGGGCCTGGCCCTGGCCAACGACACCGACCTGGGCCTGACGGCCGGGTTCTTCTCCACCGACGACTCCGAGGTCCAGCAGTTCCTCGACACGATCGAGGCCGGTGTCGTCTACGTGAACCGCGCCGCGGGGGCAACGACCGGCGCCTGGCCCGGCGTCCAGCCGTTCGGCGGCTGGAAGGGCTCCGGCACCGCCGGCAAGGCCGGTGGCGGGCACTACTACGTGCAGCAATTCCTTCGTGAACAATCCAGAACGGTGGTCTCTTGATGACGCAGGTGGCAACGAACCCGACGTGGCTGGGCGACCGGCCGGTGCCCGACATCCGCACGGCCCTGCCCGGGCCCGAGGGTCAGAAGGTGCTCGACCGGGACGGCGGCGTGACCAGTCCGTCGCTGCCGCGGGCCTACCCGTTGGTGCCGGCGCGGGGCCACGGGGCGGTCATCGAGGACCCCGACGGCAACCTCTTCCTCGACTTCAACGCCGGCATCGCGGTGAACTCCACCGGCCACTGCCACCCGCGCGTGGTGGAGGCGGTGCAGGCCCAGGCCGCTGAGCTGCTGCACTACTCGGCCAGCGACTTCTACCTCCCGATCTACTCCCAGATGTGCGAGGCGCTGGCCCGCACCCTGCCGATCTCGGGTCCGAAGCGGGTCTTCCTGACCAACTCCGGCGCCGAGGCCGTCGAGGGCTCGATCAAGCTCGCCCGCTACGCCACGGGTCGCCCCTACGTGATCAGCTTCTACGGCGCGTTCCACGGCCGCACCTACGGAGCGGTGAGCCTGACCGCCTCGAAGGCGAAGTACCACCAGGGCTTCGGGCCGTTGCTGCCCGGCGTGCTGCACGCGCCGTACGCCTTCAGCGAGCGCGACCCCGAGACCGGCGCCCGGGTGCACGACGAGGACGCGACTTTCGACTACCTCGAGAACACCCTGTTCCGCTACGAGGTGCCGCCGACCGAGGTGGCCGCGATCTTCCTCGAGCCGGTGCAGGGCGAGGGCGGCTACATCGTGCCGCCCGCCTCGTGGGTGCAGCGGCTGCGTGACCTGTGCGACCGCCACGGCATCCTGCTGGTCGCCGACGAGGTGCAGTCCGGGATGGGCCGCACCGGCAAGATGTGGGCGATCGAGCTGGCCGACGTCGAGCCGGACATCATCATCAGCGCCAAGGGCATCGCATCGGGTCTGCCGCTCGGCGCGTTCGCGGCGAAGGCCGAGCTGATGGAGAAGTGGGGCGCCGGGGCACACGGGTCGACGTACGGCGGCAGCCCGGTGGCCTGCGCCGCCGGCCTGGCCACCCTCGAGACGATTCAGACCGAGGGCCTGGTCGAGAACGCCACCAAGATCGGCGAGGAGCTCGTGCCGGGGCTCAAGGACCTGCAGTCCAGGTTCCCGAAGATGATCACCGACGTGCGCGGGGTCGGGCTGATGCTCGGCGTCGAGTTCCGCACGCCCGAGCAGGCTGCGGCCGTGCAGCAGCGTGCCTTCGAACAGGGCCTGCTGGTGCTGGAGTGCGGTGAGAGCACGATCCGGATGTCGCCCCCACTGGTGGTCACGCCCGAGCAGGCACAGGTCGCGCTGCGGATCTTCGGCGACTCGGTGGCCGCGGTCGCGGAGTGAGCAAGCACGTCTTCTCGCGCGGCGGTGACCGACTCCCGGTCGCCGCCCGCGGGAGCGGCGCGGAGATCTTCGACACCGACGGTCGCCGCTACCTCGACGGCTCCGGCGGCGCCATCGTGGTCGGCATCGGCCACGGCGTGACCGAGGTCGCCGACGCGATCGCCGACCAGGCCCGCTCCATCGCCTACGTGCACGGGTCGGCGTTCACCTCCGGCTCCCTGGAGGCGTACGCCGAGGAGCTGGCGCCGCTGCTGCCGATGGACGACCCGCACGTCTACCCGGTCTCCGGCGGAAGCGAGGCGGTCGAGACCGCGTTGAAGATGGCCCGGGCCTTTCACCTGGCGCGCGGTGAGGACCGGCACGTCATCATCGGACGAGCCGGCGCCTATCACGGCAACACTCGCGGAGCCCTCGACGTCTCCGGCCGACCGGCGCTGCGTGCGCCGTACCTCCCGTGGCTGGGCGCGGCCGAGCACACCACCACGCCGTACGAGTTCCGCTGCCCGTTCCCCGACAGCCATCCCGACGCCTGCGGGCCCCGGCACGCCGACGCGCTCGACGCGCTGATCGAGCAGACCGGCCCCGGCCAGGTGGCTGCGTTCATCGCCGAGCCGATCTCCGGTGCTGCCCTGGGGGGCTGCGTGCCGCCGTCGGACTACTGGCCGGCGATCGCGGAGGTGTGCCGTCGCCACGGCGTGCTGCTGATCGCCGACGAGGTGATGACCGGCTTCGGCCGCACCGGCGCCTGGTTCGGCAGCGACCATTTCGGGCTGCGCCCGGACCTGATGGTGCTGGCCAAGGGTGCCGCGTCGGGCTACTGGCCGCTGGGTCTGGCGGTCGCCTCGGGTCACGTCCACGACGAGCTGATCAGCGGCGGGTTCACGCACGGATTCACCTACTCCCACCACGTGGTCGGGGCGGCCGCCGGACGCGCCGTGCTCGCTCACCTGCGTGAGCACGACCTGGTGAGAGCGTCGGCGGAGCGCGGCGACCAGCTCGACACCGCCCTGCGCACGAAGCTGGGGGAGCATCCGTCGGTGGGGGACATTCGTGGACTCGGCCTGCTGCGTGGCATCGAGCTCGTCGCCGACCGCCGTACGGCGCAGCCGTTCGCCAGGTCCGAGCGCGTGATCGAGCGCGTCGTCGTGGCCGGAAAGGAGCGCGGTGTGCTGCTCTACCCGTCGACCGGGTGTGCGAACGGCACCGACGGTGACCTCGTGGTGCTCGGGCCGCCCCTGGTGGTCACGCCCGCTCAGACCGAGGAGCTCGCCTCACTCACCGCAGCCGCGATCCGGGACGTCCTCGGCTGATCGACCCGTCGTGAATTCGAGAGGATGGCCCGAACTGGCGACGGGTCGACCCGAACTGGCGACGGGTCGAACCGAACTGGCGACGGGTCGAACCGAACTGGCGACGGGTCAGCGCCAGTGGTCGCGCAGGTGTGCCGAACCCGAGGGGCCGTGGACGACGTGGAGCTCCGGGTCGCGCACCCACAGATTGCGAACCGTGGTCAAGACGAGAAGCCCGAACAGGGCGACGCCGGCGACGTAGTGGATCATCGCCGATCCGGCCTGCTCGGAGGACTCGTCCGAGCCCCGGGCGATCAGGGAGACCAAGACGGGCGCCAGCGAGCCGACCGCCATCAGCCAGAACGACACGACTCCGGCACGCACCGCGAATCGGCCCTGCCCGCGGTCGAAGGCGACGATGCAGACCATCACCGCGATCGCCGTGGCGATCACCAGACCGAGGAAGCCGGCTGCGATCACCTTCTGCGCGCCGCCTTCGTCGAAGAGACCCACGGTGGTCACGACGGAGTAGTCCGTGCCCTTCTCCGTGTAGTAGGTGCGGAACGCCCCCAGGCACAGGAACACCGCGGCGGCGGCGCTGAGGACCTTGACGGCATAGCCCTCGAGGCGGTCGATTCGGTCGGCTAGCTGCTGGTCGTCCATGCGCTCGGTTCTACCGCATCCGGTCACTGGAGGTGGTGGCCCGGGCTGCGTCGGAGTCGGGGAACCGGCGGTCGGAGGAGGCGAAGAGCAGGTCGGAGAGCCGCGGCGCCACCAGGTTGACCACCTCCGCAACGGCACCGGGGATCGTGCCGACAGTCAGTGGCCGGTCCTCCAGGGCGTGGACCACCTTCGTCGCCGCACGCTCGGGGGAGAGGGCCGGCAGCTTCGCGTAGGCATCGGTGGGCGCCACCATCGAGGTGCGCACCAGCGCGAACCGCATGTTCGTGAACGTGACGCCATCGGCCCAGGCCTCCCGCCCCGCGATCCGGGAGAACGTGTCGAGGGCCGTCTTCGAGGCGATGTAGGCGGCGTACTTGGGGGCCTTCACCTGGGTTCCCCAGGTGCCGACGTTGACCACGTGCCCGAACCCCTGCTCGCGCATCGTCGGCAGCAGGCCGAGGACCAGCCGCACCGGCGCGAAGTAGTTGATCGCCATCGTGCGCTCGAAGTCGTGGGCCCGGTCGTAGGAGAGCGCCAGCGAGCGGCGGATCGAGCGCCCGGCGTTGTTGACCAGGTAGTGGACCTCGTCGTGGTCGGCCAGCACCCGCGCGACGAGCTCGTCCACGGCCGCGGCGTCGCTGAGGTCGGCGGTGTACGTCGAGGCGCTGCCACCGTCGGCCCGGATCGCGGCGGCGACCCGGTCGAGCTCGTCGGAACGCCGGGCCACCAGGAGCACGTGTCCGCCACGGCGTGCGACGGCGTACGCCGTGGCCTCTCCGATACCTGAGGAGGCACCCGTGATCAGCACGGTCCGGTCGGCGAGCGGGCTGGCCGCCAGGTCGGAGGCGGGCGCCAGCCGGGCGGCGATCGGACGGATCACCTGGCGTCGGATGCGGGCGACTGGGGTCAGGAACAGCGCGGTCACACCCGACACCGTACGGCGCCCGCGCGGGCTGCGAGCCCGTCGGATGTCCGGAATCCGGGATTTACAAAAGGAATCAGAGTGTCAAGGGCGTCCAATTGCTACTGGAGGGTAGTGAAGGGTTCGTCGGTCACCTAGGCTCAGGACCATGAGCCAGCAGACCCCGCAACCTGAGCCCCTCGTCGGTGGCCCGCACGACCCCGAGCACGACCCGGGAGCCACCTATGCGCTCGAGCCCGACTACGCCGCGGCGCTGACCCGGCGCATCGTCTCCACCTCGGGGGAGTCGGCGCCGTCGATCAGCCCGGTCAACGGCCAGCCGCTGGGCCACGTCCCACAGTCGAGCGAGGACGACATCGTCGAGGCGTTCGCTCGTGCCCGCAAGGCGCAGGCGGCGTGGGCGCGTACGTCGCTCGACCACCGTGCCGAGATCCTGCTGCGGCTCCACGACCTCGTGCTCGACCGCGAGAGGGAGATCATCGACCTGGCGGTCTGGGAGTCCGGCAAGGCCCGCAAGGACGCCTATCTCGAGGTCTACCACGTGGCCCTGACCGCGCGTTACTACGCGCGCACGATTCACCGGCACCTCGACACCCAGCGCCGTGCAGGCGTCGTGCCCGGTGCCACGCGCGTCGACCTGAACCGGGTGCCCAAGGGCGTCGTCGGCATCATCGCGCCGTGGAACTACCCGTTCACGATGGCACTGTGCGACGGGTTGCCGGCGCTGGCCGCGGGCAACGCGGTGGTCACCAAGCCCGACGGCCAGACCATGCTCACCGCTCTGCTCGGTGCCCAGCTGCTCGAGGAGGCCGGCTTCCCCAAGGACCTGTGGACCGTCGTCGCCGGCCCGGGTTCGCGGGTGGGCACCTCGCTGATCGCGAAGTCCGACTACGTCTGCTTCACCGGCTCCACCGCCACCGGCAAGCGGGTCGCCGCAGGGTGCGCGGAGCGCCTGACCGGCTGCTCGCTCGAGCTCGGCGGCAAGAACCCGATCCTGATCCTGCGCGACGCCGCGATCGAGAAGGCGGCCGAGGGTGCGGTGCGAGCGACGTTCTCCAACGCCGGCCAGCTCTGCGTGTCCACCGAGCGCCTGCTGGTCGCCGACCAGGTCTACGACAGGTTCGTCGAGCGGTTCGTGGCGCGCACCGAGGCGATGGTGCTGGGTGCCGGCCACGAGTGGACCACCGACATGGGATCGCTGATCTCGCAGGCCCAGCTCGACACGGTCACCGCACACGTCGAGGATGCCGTCGCCAAGGGCGCCAAGGTGCTCACCGGTGGCCGGGCACGACCCGACCTGGGGCCCTACTACTACGAGCCGACGATCCTCGAGGGGGTCACGCCCGAGATGACCTGCTTCGGCAACGAGACGTTCGGCCCGGTCATCTCGATCTACCGGTTCCACGACGAGACCGAGGCGATCGCCAGGGCCAACGAGGGCGACTACGGCCTCAACGCCGCGATCTTCAGCCAGGACGGCAAGCGCGCCCGCGCGATCGCCCGCGAGATCAAGTGCGGCACGGTCAACATCAACGAGGCGTACGGCGCAACGTTCGCGAGCGTCGACGCCCCGATGGGCGGCATGCGCCAGTCGGGCATGGGTCGTCGTCAGGGCGCCGAGGGCATCCACCGCTACACCGAGTCCCAGTCGGTCGGAACCCAACGCGTGTGGGGATTCCGGCCGGTCAAGGGCATGTCCAACGAACTGTTCGCCAAGACGCTCACCGCAAGTGCGCGCCTGATGAAGAAGACGGGTCGCGCATGACCAGGAACCACGCAGGGCACTACGACGTACTCATCATCGGGTCGGGCTTCGGCGGCTCGGTCTCGGCGCTCCGGCTGACCGAGAAGGGCTACAAGGTCGCCGTGCTCGAGGCCGGTGCCCGCTTCGAGGACGACGACCTGCCGCAGACGTCGTTCGACCTGAAGAAATACGTCTACGCGCCCGCCGCAGGCATGTACGGCATCCAGCGCATCGACATGGTCAAGGACTGCCTGATCCTGGCCGGTGCCGGGGTGGGAGGCGGCTCCCTGGTCTATGCCAACACGCTCTATGAACCGCTCGACGCCTTCTATCGCGACAAGTCATGGGCGCACATCACCGACTGGAAGGACGAGCTCGCCCCCTACTACGACCAGGCCAAGCGCATGCTCGGCGTCGTCGAGAACCCGCTGACCACGGCGTCCGACCGGGTGATGAAGCAGGTCGCCGACGACATGGGCGTCGGCGACACCTTCCACCCGACCCCCGTGGGCGTCTTCTTCGGTGGCCCCGGCCAGCCCAGCCACAAGCCGGTCGCCGACCCGTTCTTCGGCGGGGTCGGCCCCGACCGCAACCCGTGCAAGAACTGCGGCGAGTGCATGACCGGGTGTCGCCACAACTCGAAGAACACCCTGGTCAAGAACTACCTCTACCTGGCCGAGCAGAACGGCGCGGACGTCCACCCCTTGACCACGGTCACCCGGGTCCAGCCGCGGCGCAACGGTGGCTACGAGATCACCACCCGGTGGACCAAGGCCAAGCTGTCGCGTCGGTCGGCGGTCAAGACCTTCACCGCCGACCAGGTGATCTTCGCCGCGGCCGCACTCGGCACCCAGAAGCTCCTGCACAAGCTCAAGGGCGAGGGTGACCTGCCGCAGCTCTCCGACCGGCTCGGCGTGCTCACCCGCACGAACTCCGAGGCGATCCTGGGGGCGCTGGCGCCCAAGGAGGACTCGACCGACTTCACGCATGGCGTGGCGATCACCTCGTCGTGGCACCCCGACGAGCACACGCACATCGAGCCGGTCCGCTACGGCAAGGGCAGCAACGCGATGGCGATGATGCAGACCGTCCTGGCCGACCAGACCGACACCGAGCCGCGCTGGCGCACCTGGCTCAAGGAGCTGTGGAAGCAGCGCAAGCAGGCGCTCGACCTCTATGACATGAAGCACTGGTCGGAGCGCACGGTCATCGCCCTGGTCATGCAGAGCCTCGACAACTCGATCACCACCGTTGGCAAGAAGACGCCGTTCGGCTGGGTGATGAGCTCGAAGCAGGGTCACGGCGAGCCCAACCCGACGTACATCCCCATCGCCTACGAGGCCGTGCGCCGCATGGCCGACGCCATGGGCGGAACCCCGGGCGGCAACGTGGGTGAGCCCTTCAACATGCCGCTCACCGCCCACTTCATCGGTGGCTGCACGATCGGGGACTCACCCGAGACCGGCGTCGTCGACGCCTACCAGCGGGTCTACAACTACCCGGGACTGCACATCGCCGACGGGTCGGCGATCTCGGCCAACCTCGGTGTCAACCCGTCGCTGACGATCACCGCCCAGGCCGAGCGGGCGATGTCGTTCTGGCCCAACAAGGGCGAGGCCGACCCGCGACCGACGCTCGGTGAGCAGTATGCCCGGATTGCCCCGGTACGCCCGGCCAGTCCCGTGGTCCCCGAGTCGGCTCCGGCCGCTTTGCGCCTCCCGATCGTCGGCGTCAGCTGACCATCGCCGGGAAATAGTTCGAAATAGAAGGGCCGGGGGCATAACCCGGCCCTTCTGCCTTCGTTGAGGTGTGTGGGTCCGACAGTCATGCTCCCTCCCACGTCGGGCCCCATGTCCAAGCTCTGTCCAGCAGATGCATGGACGATCAGGGCCCGACCACCCTCCCTCCCCGGTCGGGCCCTGATGCGTTTTCTGGACCATGTCGAGGCCTTTTCGGAGCGGCGGTCGATGGTCGATAGGATCCCGCCATGACCGGACCCGAGCACAGCCAGCACGACCTCGTCCTCGTCGTTGACTTCGGGGCGCAGTACGCCCAGCTGATCGCTCGCCGGGTGCGTGAGGCCCGGGTCTACTCCGAGCTGGTGCCGCACACGATGCCGGTCGCCGAGATGCTGGCCCGCAACCCCAAGGCGATCATCCTCTCCGGGGGCCCCTCCTCGGTCTACGCCGACGGCGCACCAGGCATCTCCGACGAGGTGTTCACCGCCGGAGTTCCGGTGTTCGGCATGTGCTACGGCTTCCAGCTGATGGCCAAGGGCCTGGGTGGCGAGGTCTCCCCGACGGGTGCCCGCGAATACGGCCGTACGCCGGTCAATGTCACCGCCCCGGGCACGCTGCTGGCCGACATCCCGGCCCAGCACAACGTGTGGATGTCACACGGCGACTCGGTCACCGCCGCCCCCGACGGGTTCGACGTGCTGGCCTCGACCGACGTCACCCCGGTGGCCGCTTTCGAGAACCTCGACAAGCAGCTCGCAGGGGTCCAGTGGCACCCCGAGGTGATGCACAGCGAGCACGGCCAGGCGACACTCGAGCACTTCCTCCACGACATCGCCGGCTGCCGGCAGACCTGGACGATGGTCAACATCGTCGAGGAGCAGATAGCCCGCATCCAGGAGCAGATCGGCACCGACGGGCGGGCCATCTGCGGACTCTCCGGCGGGGTCGACTCGGCGGTCGCCGCGGCCGTCGTGCAACGCGCCATCGGTGACCGGCTCGACTGCGTCTTCGTCGACCACGGGCTGCTCCGCAAGGGCGAGGCCGAGCAGGTCGAGCGCGACTTCGTGGCCGCCACCGGTGTGAAGCTGCACGTCGTCGACGCCCAGCAGCGGTTCCTCGAGGCGCTCGACGGGGTCAGCGACCCCGAGGAGAAGCGCAAGATCATCGGCCGCGAGTTCATCCGGGTCTTCGAGGCCGCCGAGGCCGAGGTCCTGGGTGAGGCGGCAGCCGATGGCGCCAAGGTGGCCTTCCTCGTGCAGGGCACCCTCTACCCCGACGTGGTCGAGTCCGGGGGCGGCGCCGGAACCTCCAACATCAAGTCGCACCACAACGTCGGCGGCCTGCCCGATGACCTCGAGTTCGACCTGGTCGAACCGCTGCGGGCGCTCTTCAAGGACGAGGTCCGGCTGGTGGGGGAGCAGCTCGGCCTTCCCTCCGAGATCGTCTGGCGCCAGCCGTTCCCCGGCCCCGGCCTGGGCATCCGCATCATCGGCTCGGTCAACCAGGAGCGTCTCGACATCCTGCGCGACGCCGACGCGATCGCCCGTGAGGAGCTGACCCGCGCGGGCCTCGATCGCGACGTCTGGCAGATGCCGGTGGTGCTGCTGGCCGACGTGCGCTCGGTCGGCGTGCAGGGCGACGGTCGCACCTACGGCCACCCGATCGTGCTGCGCCCGGTCAGCTCCGAGGACGCGATGACCGCCGACTGGTCGCGGCTGCCCTACGACGTGCTCGAGAAGATCTCGACCCGCATCACCAACGAGGTGGCCGAGGTCAACCGGGTCACGCTCGACGTGACCTCCAAGCCCCCGGGCACCATCGAGTGGGAGTGACGCTCGCCTCAGACCTGGAGCTCGGTGCGGTCCGAGGCCAGGAGCACCGCGCCGACCAGTGAGGCCCGCTCGCCGAGTACGCCGGCCTCGACCGGCGTGTTCGCGGCGGTGTCGAGTGCGTGCCGGCGCAGGCCGACACGCACCGAGTCGAGCAGCAGGTCGCCGGCGCGGGCCATGTCGCCGCCGATCAGCACGATGTCGGGGTTGAGCAGGTTGACCACGGACGCGACGCCCCAGCCCACGTGCAGCCCGGCGTCCTCGAACGTGCGCAGGGCGGAGACGTTGCCCTCGCGGGCGGCGGCGATGATGTCATCGATCGACGCGTCGGGGAACTGGCCGACCAGGAGGTCCTGCACGGCGCCGACCGACGCGTAGGCCTCGAGGCAGCCGCGGCTGCCGCAGCGACAGACAGGGCCCTGGGCGTCGAGGGTCAGGTGGCCGATCTCGCCGGCACTGCCTGAGGAACCGCGGAACAGCCGGTCCTCGAGGATCACCCCGGCGCCCACGCCGGAGGAGATCTTGATCAGCACCGAGGTCGCGTGCTCGCGTGCAGCCCCCTGTCGGTGCTCGGCCAGGGCGGCGAGGTTGGCGTCGTTCTCGATGTGCACCGGGCTGTCGAACGCCTCTGTCGCAACCTCTCGGGCGTTGACGCCCACCCAGCCGGGCAGGATCGCCGAGCTGCGCACCAGGCCTGCCACGATCGGCGCGGGCAGGCCCATCCCGATGTTGCGCACCGGCTCGTCGATGCCTGACGCGTCGCAGAGCTCGGCCATCAGGTCGCGAGCCAGGCCGAGTCCTTCGTCGTGGGTGTGCGCCGGGTCGAGCGGCTGGCGGCGCTCGGCGATCACGTTGCCGGCCAGGTCGCCCAGACCGACCGAGAGGTGGCTGTGCCCGAAGTCGACCCCGGCCACCACGCCAGCGGCGCGGGAGATGCGGATCGTCGTACCCCGTCGGCCACTGCCGGGTTCGGTGGACACCAGCCCGGCCCCGGCCAGGTCGCGGACGATGTTGGACACGGTCGCGGGGGCGAGGCCGGTGATGCGGGCCAGCTCGGCCTGGGTCAGAGGCGCGCCGTCTGCCGGGACGCCGCCGTTGCGACCACGGAGCACGTCGATCACACGGCGCTGGTTGGCCGTGCGCAGCGACGACGTCGAGCCGGGGTGATGCGCGGCAGGGGTCTCGGGCGGCATGGGTGAACCTTCTGACATCAGGCAGTTAGTCGTCAAGAGGGGGGTCCAAATTGCGCAATGTTGCGAGTTGGAACAATTTTGCGTTCAACTCTTGACGACAAACGCTGTGAGCCACAACACTCGACCTCACCAGCGCCGGACTCCGTCACCGCAACGTGGACGGGCCGGGAACCAGGAGGAAATCGTGACCACAACGTTCCAGCGCGTCGCCGCCATCGGTGTCGCCGTACTGATCAGCGCCGGCGCCCTGGCGGCCTGCGGCGCCAACGAAGCTGCCGAGGGCGGCGACGATCCCGTCATCGCGCTCCTGCTCCCCGAGACCAAGACCACCCGCTACGAGACCTTCGACAAACCGCTCTTCGAGGCCAAGGTCAAGGAGCTCTGCGAGAAGTGCGAGGTCAAGTACTTCAACGCTGACGGCAAGAAGGAGTCGCAGGCCGAGCAGGTCGACTCGGCGATCACGCAGGGTGCCGACGTGGTCGTGCTCGACCCGGTCGACGGCAAGGCAGCCGCTTCGGCGGTCAAGGACGCCCAGGCCGAGGACATCCCGGTGATCGCCTACGACCGCTTCATCGAGGGTGCCGACTACTACTTGTCCTTCGACAACCAGACCGTCGGCCGGATGCAGGGCGAGGCGCTGATCGAGGCGATGCACGACAAGGGCAACATCATCATGCTCAACGGTGACCCGAAGGACCCGAACGCCGCGCAGTTCAAGAAGGGCGCGCACGAGGCGATCGACAAGTCCAACCTCAAGGTCCTCGCGGAGTATGACAACCCCGACTGGAGCCCGGACAACGCGAACCAGTTCACCACCGACCAGCTGACCAGGTTCGGCAGCGCCAAGATCCAGGGCGTCTACGCCGCCAACGACGGTCAGGCGGGTGGTGCGATCAGCGCGCTGAAGGGGGCCAGCATCAAGGACCTGCCGCCGGTCACCGGGCAGGACGCCGAGATCGCCGCGATCCAGCGGATCCTCGCCGGGGAGCAGACGATGACGATCTACAAGCCGATTCCGATCGAGGCCGACAAGGCCGCCGAGGTCGCGGTCGCCCTGGCCAACGGTGACGACGTCTCCGACGCCACGGACTTCCAGGGTGTGAAGTCGTTCATCTTCGACCCGATCGTGGTGACCAAGGACAACGTTGCCGACACGGTCGTGGCCGACAAGTTCTACACGGTCGAGCAGATCTGCACCGCCGAGTACGCCGACGCCTGTGCGGCGGCCGGGCTGAAGTGATGGTCGATCAACACGCGGTGGCGCCGGCAGGGGGGAGCGTGCTCTCCCTGACCGGCGTCACCAAGCGGTTCGGTGCCGTGCAGGCGCTCTCCGACGTCGCGCTCGACGTGCGTGCCGGTGAGGTCGTCGCACTGGTCGGCGACAACGGTGCCGGCAAGTCCACGCTGGTCAAGATCATCTCCGGCGTCTACCAACCCGATGGCGGAACGTTGGTCTTCGACGGCGCCGAGATCCACCCCGACGGACCCGCCGACGCCAAGCGCGTCGGCATCGCCACCGTCTTCCAGGACCTGTCGCTGTGCGACAACCTCGACGTGGTGGCCAACCTGTTCCTCGGCCAGGAGCGACGAGGCGCCGGCGTGCTCGACGAGGTCGGCATGGAGAAGGAGGCCTGGCGCCTGCTCCGTTCCCTCTCGGCCAAGATCCCGTCGGTCCGCATCCCGATCGCGGCCCTCTCCGGGGGGCAGCGACAGACCGTGGCGATCGCTCGGTCGCTGGTCGGCCAGCCCAAGATCGTGATCCTCGACGAGCCGACCGCCGCTCTCGGTGTGGCCCAGACCGCCGAGGTGCTGAACCTGATCGAGCGACTCAGGGCGCAGGGTCTCGGGGTCATCCTGGTGAGCCACAACATGGCCGACGTCCAGGCGGTGGCCGACCGCATCGTGGTGATGCGGCTGGGTCGCAATGCAGCGGAGTTCCGCGTCGAGGAGGCCACCACCGAGGAGCTCGTCGCCGCCATCACCGGGGCCTCGGACAATGTCGTCGCCTCGCGCACGGCCCGCCGTGACCAGAGCAGAACGGAAGGACCGCGATGAGCGGAACAGTCAAGGATCCGACCGCTGCCGATCTGGGCGACGAGCGCCTCGTGCAGCAGAAGGGGTTCGCGGACGCCATCCGTGCTTCGTGGCGTCGGATCCGGGGCGGCGACCTCGGCAGCGTGCCGGTGGTGGTCGGGCTGGTCGTGATCAGCGTGGTCTTCTACGCGATGGAGCCGATCTTCCTCTCCTCGCGCAACCTCGTCTCGATCACCCAGTTCGCGGCACCGGTCGGCGTGATCGCCCTGGGGGTCGTGCTGGTCCTCCTGCTCGGCGAGATCGACCTGTCGATCGGCTCGGTCAGTGGCGTCGGTGCGGCCGTGATGGCGGTCCTCGTGGTGCACCAGAGCCAGTCGATGGTCCTGGGCCTGATCGCCGGCATCGCCTGCGGTGTGGCGATCGGTCTGCTCTACGCCTTCCTGTTCGTGCGGCTCGGCGTGCCCAGCTTCGTGTTCACCCTGGCCGGACTGATGGGCTTCGAGGGGGTGCTCTATCTGGTGCTCGGCAAGGACGGTACGATCAACCTCCCCGACGGGAACGTCTTCGTTCGCTACATGCGCTACGAATACCTCCCCGAGCCGATCGCCTACCTCTTGGTGGTGCTCATCTCGGCCGGCTACGTGACGAGTCGCCTGCTGGCCTCGCGCAAGCGGATCGCGGCTGGCCTCAGCGGCGTCTGGGTGCCCGGCCTGCTGATCAAGGGTGGCCTCCTGCTGCTCGGACTGCTCTTCGCGACGTACTACCTCTACATCGACCGGGGCTGGGGCTACCTCTGGGCGTTCTTCGTGCTGCTCGTGATGGTGATGAACTTCGCCCTGGTCCGTACGGCGTGGGGCAGGCACGTGTTCGCCGTGGGCGGCAACGAGGAAGCTGCTCGACGAGCCGGCATCAAGGTGACCCGGATCTACGTCTCCGTCTTCGTGCTGTGCTCCACGCTGGCCGCGATCGGCGGTCTGCTGGCGGCCGCCCAGATCACCTCGGTCTCCCAGAGCAGCGGCACCGACGACACCAACCTGACTGCCATCGCCGCGGCGGTCATCGGGGGCACCAGCCTCTTCGGAGGTCGAGGCTCGGCCTGGTCGGCGCTCTTGGGAATCCTGGTGCTCAAGTCGATCCAGAGCGGCCTCAACATCGTCGGAGTCGACTCGTCGTCGGTGCGACTCATCGTGACCGGCGGCGTCCTGCTGCTGGCCGTGTCAGTCGACTCGGTGGCTCGCCGGGCCCGGGCCTCCAGCGGTCGCGGCTGAGCAACCCTGGCGGAGTCCGCGGCACTCCCGTCCCGAAGCGGGTTGCCACATTCGGCTCGGTGGCCTCGTCGTAGTGAGTGAGAGAGTGACGTAGCAGCCGAAACAAGGTGGGGACCTCATGCGGCAGGGCGATCGGGCGCAGTTCGAAGACTTCGCGCAGGCGACCTCGGGCGAACTGCTCCGGGCAGCCTTTCTGATGTGTGGTGACCGGTTTCTCGCCGAGGACCTCGTGCAGGACACCTTCGCTCGCATCTACGGCCGGTGGCCGAAGGTGCGTGACGCGGAGAACCCGGTGGCCTACGCCCGCACCATGCTGGTGCGGCTGTTCATCAGCACGACCCGCAAGCGATCCTCGAGCGAGCGTCCGACCGCCGACATCCCGGACCAGGTCAGCCTCGACACGGATGTCGCGCTGCGACACACATTGGTCGCGGCGCTGCGACAGCTGTCGCCGACCGACCGGGTGATCGTGGTGCAGCGCCATCTGGTCGGCCTCGACTGCCGGACGGTCGCACGCGACCTGAACCTGTCGGAGCAGGCCGTGCGCAGTCGCAGCTCGCGCGCTCTCGCGAGGGTTCGAGAGATTCTCGGACCGGACTTTCTGATCACGAGCAGGAGTGGGCTCCATGAATGACCACGAGATGACGGACCTGCTGGAACGGGCGACACGTGGTGTCCACGGCACCCAGGAGCTTGTCGCCGGTGGGGTACGCCGAGGGCAGCGTCGGGAAGGTCGGAAGCGGCTCTCGGTGCTGGCCGGTGCCGTCGCGGTGGCCGCGGTGGTGACCACCACGGCGACGCTCGGCCCGTTCGGGGACAAGGCGTCGGACCCGGACAAGGATGTGGCCGCCTCAGTCGTGAAGCCGAAGTCGGCGCAGGCGCCAGCTGCCCTGCCACCCAAGCTCGAGCGACTGCAGAGACAACTGCTGGCCACGGTGCCTGCGGGGCTGCCCGCGGGCACCATCTATGGCCCCACCGTCGACTTCGATCCGCTCGACGGCACCGGCCAGGCAACCGTCCAGGCCATTGTCGCCAAGGACCCCGATGACCCGCTGCTCACCACCTGGGCCACAAGGTGCGCGGAGTTGGCTGACTGCTCCGAGACAGACGACGGGTGGGTGCTGATCGCGCCCAGCACACCCGACGTGCTCGGCGTCAACCCCGACCTCGAAGGAACGCGGGGGTTCTATCTCGGTCGCGACGGCACGTCGGTCACCGTGGTCGCCTACAACGGCACCGACCCGGCGATGGGCGGGCCGGTGACTCGGGAGAATCCGGTGCTCAACCGAGACGAGCTCGCGCAACTGGTCACCGACCCGGGCTGGTTCGACGGTCTGCGCTGACAGCCCTCGCCTCCCAAGAACCCTCAGGTCGCGTCTGTCAGGATGGCGGGCATGACAGTCGAGGTGCAGGACAACAAGGACCAGAACCGCTTCGAGGCACACGTCGAGGGCCAGTTGGCCGGCTTCGCGGAATACCGCCGCGCGTCCGACCACATCACCTTCACCCACACCGAGGTCTCCCTCGAGGGACAGGGCGTCGGCGGTGCATTGGCGCGACAGGCGCTCGACGCCGTGCGCGCCGAGGGCGGGCTGCGCGTCGTACCGCTGTGCCCCTTCATCAAGAGCTGGATCGAGAAGCACCCCGACTACCAGGACCTCCTGACCTGAGCTGAGGGCTCAGATCGCTGCCATGGCAGCCACCTGAGCCCTCAACCTCGTCAGGTCAGTCGTTCTCCCAGTCGCGACGCGGACCGGTGCGGGCATCGGTCTCTTCGTCGGACATGGTGCGGGAGACCGCCAGGCTGGCGATCGCGGTGATCGCCAGGGTGCCGATGATGACCACCAGCGAGAGCCAGATCGGCACGTCGGGCGCCCACGTGATGTGCTCGCCACCGTTGATGAACGGCAGCTCGTTCTCGTGCATGGCGTGCAGCACGAGCTTCACGCCGATGAACAGCAGCAGGAACGCCAGGCCGTAGGACAGGTAGATCAGGCGCTGCAGCAGCCCGCCGATGAGGAAGTAGAGCTGGCGAAGGCCCATCAGCGCGAACACGTTCGCGGTGAACACGAGGTACGGGTCCTTGGTGACGCCGTAGATCGCGGGGATCGAGTCCAGCGCGAACAGCAGGTCCGTCGTACCAAGGGTGAGCACGACGAGGAACATCGGCGTGATCAGGCGCTTGCCGTTCTCGATCGAGAAGAACTTCGTGCCGTTCCACTCGCTGGTCGCCGGCAGGTGACTCTCCGCGAACTTCACGAGGCGGTTCTCCTCGTACTCGTCGTCCTCGTCCTCGGCGCCTTCCTTGGCCAGCTTGTACGCCGTCCAGACCAGGAACAGGCCGAAGACGTAGAAGACCCAGCTGTACTGGTTGATGGCGGCCGCGCCGAGCACGATGAAGATCGCGCGCATGATCAGCGCCAGCACGATGCCGATCATCAGCACCTTCTGCTGGTACTCACGCGGCACGTTGAAGTTGGCCATGATGATGATGAAGATGAACAGGTTGTCGATGGAGAGTGAGTACTCCAGCAACCAGCCCGAGAAGAACTCCAGCCCCGGGTCGGGGGAGAGCTCGTGCGGCTCGGCGAAGATGAACAGGCAGATGCCGAAGATGATCGCCATGCTCACGAAGATCGCGAGATGGGTGCTGACCTCCTTCA
This sequence comes from Nocardioides jensenii JCM 1364 = NBRC 14755, assembly GCF_001552535.1. Taxonomy (GTDB): domain Bacteria; phylum Actinomycetota; class Actinomycetes; order Propionibacteriales; family Nocardioidaceae; genus Nocardioides; species Nocardioides jensenii. The sequence goes on from NZ_BCRJ01000073.1 coordinate 47,070, forward strand.
TGGAGGGCTCGTGCGGTCGACGGCCGATGATGGCCAGGTCGACGGTGAAGACAAGGACGGCGATGGCGATCGTGATGGCCCAGATCAGTGGGCTGGCGACGGAATCGCCGATGATTGCACCCAAGGAAATCTCCTCCGGAGTGGCGTGACGCTGCAGCACTTGGGGATGCGACAGCCGGACATGGACTCCGGAGGTCTCTTCCGCTCGACGTGAGCCGAACCAGTGGCACCGGACAGATTGCTCTGTCGTGGTGACGACACCACTGCGAAGGAATACTCCCCTCCTGAACCCGGACAGTGTTTCACGTTCCGCTTGTGGATGAGAACTCGCTAGGTTGTGAGCATGTCTCGCGCCGTGCACCACCTGGACCTGTGGGTCGCCGATCTGGCCGTCGCCGAGGGAGAGTGGGGCTGGCTGCTGGGTGAGCTCGGCTGGGAGATCGACACCGCGACGGGCAGTGCGTGTTCCTGGGCCCATCCGGACGGCACGCACTTCTTCCTGGAGCGCTCGGCCGACCAGGTCGACGAGCCCCACGACCGGCTGCGACCCGGCCTCAACCACCTTGCTCTGCTCACCGACGAGCGCCCCCTGCTCGACCGGATGCGGGCCGAGTCCAGCGCCCACGGCTGGCACGAGCTGTACGCCGACCGCTATCCGCACGCCGGCGGTGACGAGCACGTGGCGCTCTACGTGGAGAGCTCGGAGGGCTTCGAGGTCGAAGTCGTGTGGGAGCCCTGAGCGTGGGCGACCGCTGGGCGCAACGCCTCATGCGCAACCCGCTCCTCGCGCCGGTCTACGAGAAGGCCTACCGACCCCTGCTCGGCTGGGCGTTCATGGGTTTCGACCTCGACCACCTGCGCAACGAACGGTCGCTGACCGTCCGTGCCCTGCACCTCAGGCCGGGCGACACCGTGCTCGACGTGGCCTGTGGGCCGGGGCTCTTCACCCGTGCCTTCGCTCGCGCGGTGGCTCCCTCCGGCCTGGCCGTCGGCATCGACATGTCGGCTCCCATGCTCGAACGGGCTCGTACGACGAACGCGCACGAGCGGGCGGCGTACCTCTTCGGCGACGCGACGAACCAGCCGTTCCCGGACGACGCCTTCGACGCGGTCAACTGCTATGCCGCGCTCTACCTGATCCCGGACCCGTTCGCGGCGTTCGAGGAGATGCTGCGCGTCCTCCGCCCGGGCGGGCGCATCTCGTTGATGACCAGCCGCGAGTCGCCGTACCGCCTGGTGCGGCCGGTGCAGTCTCGCGTGCTCGGGGTGACCGGCCTGCGAATGTTCCACGCCGACGATTTCACCGGGCGCCTGCGCGGTGCCGGGTTCACCGAGGTCACCCAGGAGCTCCACGGAGTCGCGCAGTACGTCTCCGCCACCGCGCCCTCCTGACACCGTCTGGTCGAGACCACGTTCACGCAGGATTCACCCGGCAGGGTGGGCAGGGGCGGCGCATGGATCTACCGTGAAGGCTCGCCCACCCACCCGGAGGTTCCCGTGCGCCGCCTGCCCGCCCCGTGGCTCGTCCCAACAGCCCTGATCGCCGCGCTGGCGATGACCCCGGCACTCACCGGAGGACCGGCCCAGGCTGGACCCGAGCGGGGTCATGGTCACGGCGAAGGCCCTGACCGGTCGGTGCGGTTCGCCACCTTCAACGCCTCCCTGAACCGGGCTGCCCCCGGTCAACTGGTCGCCGACCTCTCGACACCCGACAACCAGCAGGCCCGCAACGTCGCCGAGACCATCCAGCGGGCGGCGCCGGACGTCGTGCTGGTCAACGAGTTCGACTACGCCCCCGAGGCCGTGGACCTGTTCCGCGACAACTACCTGGAGGTCGGGCAGAACGGCGCCGACCCGGCGCACTACCCCTACTCCTACGTGGCGCCGTCGAACACCGGTGTGCCCAGTGGCTTCGACCTCGACAACAGCGGCACCGCCGGCGGCGGCAACGACGCCCTCGGCTTCGGCGAGTTCGAGGGGCAGTACGGCATGGTCGTCTACTCGAAGTACCCCATCGACGCCGGTCACGCGCGCACCTTCCAGCACTTCCTCTGGAGGGACATGCCGGGGGCCCGGCTCCCCGACGACACCGCGACACCGGCGCCGGGTGACTTCTACTCGGCCGACGAGCTGGCCGTCCTGCCGCTCTCGTCGAAGTCGCACTGGGACCTGCCGATCCGCATCGGGCGGCGCACCGTGCACTTCCTGGTCAGCCACCCGACGCCGCCGGTGTTCGACGGTGCCGAGGACCGCAACGGTCTGCGCAATGCCGACGAGATCCGGTTCTGGGCCGACTACGTCAGCGGCGGCCGCACCGCGTCGTACATCCGCGACGACGAGGGCCACCGCGGCGGCCTCGACCGGCAAGGGCAGTTCGTGATCGCCGGTGACCTCAACTCCGACCCGCGCGACGGCGACTCACTGGCGGGCGCCACCGACCAGCTGCTCGACAACCGCCGGGTGAACACGTCCTCCACGCCGACCTCAGAGGGCGCGGTCGAGGCGTCCGAGCTGCAGGGCGGCGCCAACGAGGCGCAGGTCTCCGACCCGGCGTACGACACGGCCGACTTCGCCGACAGCACCCCCGGCAACATCCGTGCCGACTACGTGCTGCCGTCGAAGGGCCTGCGGATCCTCGACTCCGCGGTCTTCTGGCCGACCACCACCGACCCGCTCCACCGGCTCACCGGCGCCTACCCGTTCCCGACGTCCGACCACCGCCTGGTCTGGGTCGACGTACGCCGCTGAGCAGGGACGGCGAGCGGTCAGCGAGGCGCGGTTTCTCCGACCACAGGCGGATGCGTCGAGGCGTGCACCGCCCTACCGTGGGCGGCATGGCCAACGTGTCTCGAACGTGGGAGTCGATCATCCTGCCGGTGCAACGTCGGCTGGCGAATCCGATCGCCCGTCGCCTGGCGCCCCACCTGCGCGGTGAAGCGGTGCTGGAGACGATCGGTCGGACCAGTGGCCTGCCACGCCCGACCCCGGTCGGTGGCAGGCTCGACGGCAACACGTTCTGGATCGTCTCGGAGTTCGGCCGCCGCTCCCACTACGTGCGCAACCTCGCTGTGGATCCGCAGGTCCGTGTCCAGCTCGCAGGCGTCTGGCGAACCGGGGTGGCGGTCATTCTCGATGACGACGATCCTCGAGCCCGGCTCAAGGAGTTGCCCAGGATCAACAGTGCGCTGGTGCGACTCGTCGGCACCGACCTGCTGACCATCCGGGTGGACCTCGAGCCTGCTCCTGACTAGGTGCGCTTGATGGGTACGCCGTACAAGGTGGTGCGCTCGCGGACCGGGCGGTCGATGCCGGCACCGATCTCGACCAGTTCCCCGACGGTCTTGGCGGAGCCGTGCTCGGAGCCGGCCATCCGGGAGATGGTCTCCTCCATCAGGGTGCCGCCGAGGTCGTTGGCGCCGGCGTTGAGCATGGCGCGGGTGCCCTCGGTGCCGAGCTTGACCCAGGAGGTCTGGATGTTGTCGATGCGCCCGTGCAGCATGATCCGGGCCATTGCGTGCACGGCGAGGTTGTCGCGCAGGGTCGGTCCGGGGCGGGCCACGCCGGCGAGGTAGATCGGTGAGGACGTGTGCACGAACGGCAGCGGCACGAACTCGGTGAAACCACCGGTCTCGTCCTGGATCCGGGAGAGCACGCGCAGGTGCTGCACCCAGTGGCGTGGGTTGTCGACGTGGCCGTACATCATCGTCGAGGACGACCGGATGCCCACCTTGTGCGCGGTGGAGACGATCTCGATCCAGGTGCTGGTGGGCAGCTTGCCCTTGGTGAGGATCCAGCGGACCTCGTCGTCGAGGATCTCCGCGGCCGTGCCGGGGATGGTGTCGAGCCCCGCCTCGCGGGCCTTGATCAGGAAGTCCTCGAACGACAACCCGGTGCGTGAGGACCCGTTGACGATCTCCATCGGGCTGAATGCGTGCACGTGCATGCCGGGCACCCGTTTCTTCACCGCGGCGGCAAGGCCGAAGTAGGCCGAGCCGGGCAGCTCGGGGTCGATGCCTCCCTGCATGCAGACCTCGGAGGCGCCCAGGTTCCAGGCTTCTTCGGCGCGGTCGGCGACCTGGTCCAGGGAGAGGGAGTAGGCGTCGGCGTCGGTGCGCCGTTGGGCGAACGCGCAGAACCGGCAGCCGACGTAGCAGACGTTGGTGAAGTTGATGTTGCGGTTCACCACGTAGGTGACCTCGTCACCCACGACCTCGCGGCGGAGCGCGTCGGCCAGCTTGATGACTTCGTCGAGCAACGGCCCCTCGGCCGTCATCAGCGTCAGCGCATGCTCGTCACTCAGGTTGCCCGGATCGGCCTCCGCCGCCGCGAGTGCCGCAGACCCATCCCGGCCCGCAGGCACGGAGGGCCGGTCCTGATCCGCCACGTCGGCCACGTCGGCGGCGTCGGAGCCGACCTCGTCCCAGGAGCCGTAGACGGTGTCGAAGTCTGCACGTCGGTCGTGGGTGCGACCCTCGGTGTCGATCGAGGCGTGGAGGTCGGTGCGGCCCTTGCCTTCACCGACGACTGCGAAGCCGCCGTCGGGCTCCTGCCACGGCAGGCCCTCGGGTCGTACGCCGACAGTGGCGAGCCCGTCGTCGTCCGCGAGGGCCGCGACGTGGCCGGAGACCCGAGGGTCCAGCCACGGCTCGCCCTGGACGACGTACTCGGGGTGGACCGTGAGCCGCGGCTTCAGCTCGAGGCCGGACGCTGCGGTGAGGTCACGCAGTCGGTCCAGGGAGGGCCAGGGGCGCTCAGGGTTCACATGGTCGGGGGTCAGCGGGGAGACGCCGCCCCAGTCGTCGACACCGGCGCCCAGCAGCGCGGTGCACTCCTCGAGTGACACGAGGTTCGGCGGGGCCTGGACGCGCATCTTCGGGCCGAGCACGATCCGGGTGACCGCGATCGCAGCGCGGTACTCGTCGAGGTCGAGGTCGTCGGTGTGCCGCATCGCGGTGTCGGGCTTGGCCCGGAAGTTCTGCACGATGACCTCCTGCAAGGCACCGTAGCGGCGCGCGTTGGCGCGCAGCGCGAAGATCGTGTTCGCCCGCTCCTCCAGCGTCTCGCCGATGCCGACCAGCAGCCCCGAGGTGAACGGGATCGAGAGACGCCCGGCGTCCTCGAGCACCCGCAGCCGGACCTCGGGGTCCTTGTCGGGGGAGCCGTGGTGGGCCTCGCCCTTGGTCTCGAAGAGGCGACGCGAGGTGGTCTCGAGCATCATCCCCATCGACGGGGAGACCGGCTTGAGGCGGTTCAGCTCCTCCCACGACATGACCCCGGGGTTGAGGTGCGGCAGCAGGCCGGTCTCCTCCAGCACCCGGACCGCCATCGCCCGGATGTAGGCGATCGTCGAGTCGTAGCCACGGGAGTCGAGCCACTCGCGAGCCTCGGGCCAGCGGTCCTCTGGCCGGTCACCGAGGGTGAACAGCGCCTCGAGGCAGCCCAGTTTCGCGCCCTCGGCGGCGATCTCGAGGATCTCGTCGGGGGAGAGGTACGGCTCGCGGCCCTCCCGCGCCGCCTGCCCGGGCGTCTCCACGAACGTGCAGTAGTGACACCGGTCGCGGCAGAGCCGGGTGACCGGGATGAAGACCTTCGGCGAGTAGGTCACCACACCAGGTCGGCCGGCCGCCACCAGCCCGGCATCACGAACCCGCGCGGCCGCCGTGCACAAGGCGTCGAGCTGCTCGCCGGTGGCGGCAAGCAGTGCGGTGGCTTCGGCTTCGTCGAGCGCCGCTCCGCGCTCGACTCGGGCCAGGGCGCGACGGATCTGCTGCGGGGTGACACTCACGAGGTCGAGGCTACTTCCCGGGGCGTACGTCGGTGCAGGGTGTCCCATTCATGCGTACGACGAGCTACCCGGGGCCGCTCCCGTTCGCGGCTGGAGTCACAGGCCCAGGGAACGGCCGATGATCTCCTTCTGGATCTCGGTGGTGCCGCCGTAGATCGTGGAGATGCGACTGTCGAGATAGGCCCGGGCGACCGGGTACTCCATCATGTAGCCGTAGCCGCCGTGCAGCTGCACCGCCTGGTTGACCAGCTTGTTCTGCAGCTCGGTGGCCCAGTACTTCGCCATCGAGGCACCGGTCGCGTCGAGCTCCCCACGGTTGTGCTTGGTGATGCAGTCGTCGACGAAGACGCGCGTGATGCGCGCCTCGGTCGCCATCTCGGCGATCGTGAAACGGGTGTTCTGGAACTTGCCGATCGGACGGCCGAACGCCTCCCGGGTCTTGGCGTAGTCGAGGCAGAGCTCGACCATCAGGTCGCACACGGCAGCGGCCTGGGCGGCGATGATCAGGCGCTCCTGGGGGAGGTTCATCATCAACGAGATGAAGCCGTCGCCCTCCTTGCCGAGGAGGTTCTCCTTGGGCACCATCACGTCGGTGAAGCTCAGCTCGGCCGTGTCCTGGGCGTGCAGGCCGATCTTGTCGAGGTTACGGCCGCGTTCGAAGCCCTCCATGCCGCGCTCGACCACGAGCAGGCTGATGCCCTTGTGCCCGGCCTCCGGGTCGGTGCGAGCCACCACGATCACCAGGTCGGCGTTGATGCCGTTGGAGATGAACGTCTTCGAGCCGTTCACGACGTAGTGATCGCCCTTGTCGATCGCGGTGGTGCGGATGCCCTGCAGGTCGCTGCCGGCGCCGGGCTCGGTCATCGCGATCGCCGTGATGATCTCGCCGGAGACGCAGCCGGGCAGCCAGCGCTGCTTCTGCTCGTCGGTGGCCAGGCTCGAGATGTAGGGAACGATGATGTCGGAGTGCACCGAGAAGCCGGGGCCGCTGACACCGGCCCGGCTCTGCTCCTCCGAGAGCACCACGTTGTAGCGGAAGTCGGCGACCCCGGGGCCGCCGTACGCCTCGTCGACGTCGAAGCAGAGCAACCCGGCCTCGCCGGCCTTGAGCCACAGGTCGCGGGGAACGATGCCGTCCTTCTCCCACTGGCCGTGGTCGGGCACGACCTCCTTCTCGAAGAAGGTGCGCGCGGTCTGCCGGAAGTCCTCGTGCTCGGCCTCGAAGATCTCGCGGGTCATCCGACGAGCTCCTTCATCTCGCGGACCAGGGCGGCCGCGTCGTCGGCGGCCGGCATGATCTGCAGGTTGGTGACGCCGGCCTCGCGGAAGGCCTCGACACGTTCCTTGACGTAGCCCTTGGGGCCGACCAGGTTGACCATCTCGAGGAGCTCGAGGGGCACCGCGGCCTCGGCCTCCTTCTTCTTGCCGCTGAGGTAGAGATCCTGGATCTGCCTGGCCTCGGCCTCGTAGCCGTAGTCGCTGACCAGCTGGTTGTAGAAGTTCTTGCCGCGGGCACCCATGCCGCCGATGTAGAGCGCGAGCATGGGCCGGGCGAAGTCGAGCAGGCCCTTGACGTCGTCGCCGATGGCGCACATGCCGCCGCCGGAGATCTCGAGCGGTGCCAGGTCGGCCGAGCGCTTGGCCGAGCCCTTGGCCAGCGCGTCGCCCCAGGTGTCGTTGGCCTTCTCGGGGGCGAAGATGAACGGCAGCCAGCCGTCGGCCTTCTCGGCTGCCAGCTCGACGTTCTTGGCGCCCAGGGCCGCCAGGTAGATGGGTACGGCGTTGCGCTCGGGCTTGTTGAGGAGCTTGAGCGGCTTGCCGAGGCCCAGGCCCTGGTCCTTGGGGAGGGGCAGCTTGATGATGCCGTCGTGCTCGACCTGCTCACGGCGCAGGGCCATCCGCACGATGTCGATGACCTCACGCGTGCGGCCGATCGGCTTGTCGTAGGGAAGGCCGTGCCAGCCCTCGATCACCTGGGGACCGGAGGCGCCGAGACCCAGGACCGCGCGCCCGTTGCTGACGTTGTCGAGGCCGGCGGCGGTCATCGCCAGCAGACCCGGTGTGCGCGAGTAGATGTTGAGGATTCCGGCCGCGATCTCGATCGTCTCCGTCTTCGCCGCCAGGTAGCCCATCAGGGTCGGGGAGTCGAAGCCGTAGACCTCGGCGATCCACACGGTGTCGAGGCCGGCCTTCTCGAGGTCGGCCACCTGGTCGGCGGCCTCGCGCGGGTTGCCGGCGTACATCAGGGGCATGGAGAGCTTCATGGGACACGATCCTTCGGGGGTCTCAACAGTGGGTAGCCTGTGACTGCGCGGTGCAACTGTGACAGTAATGGTGTCACGGTAGCAAGGGTTCCGTGCCACATTCGACCTCGAGCTCCAGGAGACTCCTGCACATGACGACCTTCCGCATCGCCGTGATCGGCGGCACCGGCCCCCAGGGCAAGGGCCTCGCCTACCGCTTCGCCAAGCACGGTCACGAGGTCGTCATCGGCTCTCGCGCCGCGGAGAAGGCCGAGCCGGTCGCCGCCGAGATCGCCGAGCGCATTGCCGGGGAGGGCGGTTCGCCGGTCGTCTCGGGTGCCGCGAACGCCGAGGCCGCGGCCGCGGCCGACGTGGTGCTGCTCGCGGTGCCGTTCGACGGCCACGACGAGCTGGTCGAGGCGCTCGCCGATCAGCTCGCCGGCAAGACCGTCATCTCGTGCGTGAACCCGCTCGGCTTCGACAAGGGCGGTCCCTACGGGCTCGACGTCGAGCGCTCGGCCGCCGAGGCCGCGGCCGCGATCGTGCCGACCGCCTCGGTCGTCGGCGCCTTCCACCACGTGGCCGCGGCGTCGCTGTGGTCGCAGGACGAGTACCTCGACCACGAGGACGTCCTGGTCTGCGGCGACTCGACCGAGTCGAAGGAGACCGCCCAGGAGCTGGCCCGAGCCGTCACCTCGCGCATCGGGATCGACGCGGGCAAGCTGCGCCTGGCCCGTCAGCTCGAACCGTTGACCGCCGTGCTGATCTCGATCAACAAGAAGTACAAGGTGCGCTCGGGGATCAGCATCTCCGGCCTCTGAGCGCACTCAGGTGTGCGGGGTGCCGTTCCAGGAGGCCCAGAGGGCGGCGTAGGAACCGCCGGCGGCGACCAGCTCGTCGTGGGAGCCGAACTCGGTGATCGTGCCGTCCTCGCAGACCGCGACCCGGTCGGCGTCGTGGGCGGAGAAGAGTCGGTGCGCGATCGCGATCACCGTGCGCCCGTGGAGTACGGCGGCCAGTGACCGCTCGAGGTGACGCGCGGCCCGCGGGTCGATCAACGACGTCGCCTCGTCGAGCACCAACGTGTGCGGATCGGCCAGCACCAGCCGCGCCAGGGCCACCTGCTGGGCCTGGGCAGCAGTCAGCGTGCGCCCCCCGGACCCGACCACCTCGAGCAGGCCGTTCGGGAACGCCCGCACCCATGCCTCGGCATCGACTGCGGCCAGGGAGGCCCAGATCTCGTCGTCGCCGGCCTCGTGCGGCGCGGCCAGCGCGAGGTTCTCCCGGATCGTGCCGACGAAGACGTGGTGCTCCTGGGTGACCAGGGCGACGTGCCCGCGCAGGTCGTCGAGCGGCAGCTCGGTCAGGCCGACACCACCGACGGTCACCGATCCCGCACGCGGTGGGTGGATGCCGGCGAGCAGTCGGCCCAGGGTCGACTTGCCGGCACCCGACGGGCCGACCATCGCGATCCGCTCGCCGACGCCGACCGAGAGGTCGATGCCGTGCAGCACGTCGCGCCCTTCAACGTAGGAGAAGTGCACGTCGCGGGCGTCGAGCCTCTCGCCCTGCGGCTGTGCTCCGGTGGCCTCACGGTCGTCGGGCACCTGGGCCACTCCGAGCAGCCTGGCCAGCGACGCGCCCCCCACCTGCAGCTCGTCAAGGATCGAGACGATCCGGTCGACCGGGTCGATCAACATCTGCACGTAGAGCGTGGCCGCCGTGACTTCACCCAGCGACGCATGGCCCTGCGTGTAGAGCCACCCGCCGAACAGCAGTGTGGCGACTGTCGGCAGCAGGTAGGCAAGCTCCATGCTCGGGAAGAACACGGTGCGCAGGTGCAACGTGTACTTCTCGGCCTCGAAGGACGCCCGGCAGTCGTCGTCGAGGGCGGCGATCCGCTCTGGTCCGAGGCCGAGTGCCTCGATCGTGCGGGCGCCCTCGGTGTTCTCGGTCAGGGTCGCCGAGATCTGGGAGTACGACGCATTCTCGCGCAGGTAACCGTCCTTGGCGCGGGCGAGATACCAGCGCAGGCCGATCACCAGGATGGGCACGCCGATCAGGGCGGGCAGGGCCACCCACCAACCGACGGACAGCGCCGCCGCGAAGGTGAGGATCGCGGTGACCACGGCAATGGTCCACTCCGGCATTGCCCACCGCACCGACCAGCCCAGCTGGTCGACGTCGCGCGAGGTGCGGGTGAGCAGGTCGCCCGATCCGGCCGACTCGACCACGCCCACGGGCAGGGCCAGGGTGTTGGCGACGAAGTCCTCCCGCAGCTCGGCCAGCACCTCCTCGCCCAGGGCCTGGGAGACATAGCGGGCATAGCGGGTCAGGACCGTCTGCACCACCAGGAACCCGGCGAGCAGCATCGCAACCCGGTCGACGTGGCCGATCGAGGTGCCCTCCTCGACGGCCTCGACCAGCTGGCCGAGCAGCCGTGGCGCGGCCAGTGCGGCCACCGCGGCGAGCGCGTGCAGGCCGACGGCGGCCCAGAGCATCCGGGGATGGCTGCGCGCCATCCGCACCGCGTAGGCGCGGACCTCACGGCTCCCGGCGACCGGCAGCACCTGCTTCATCGGGTCACCTCCACACCCTCGTCCGTGTCCATCTCGACCTCGCGGGTCACCGTGCGGCGGTAGGCCGAGCACGTCTCGAGCAGCTCGCGGTGCGTCCCGGTCGCGACGATCCGGCCCTCCTCGAGGAACGCCACCGCGTCGACCGCGTCGAGCATCAGCGGGCTCGACGTGGTCACCACCGTCGTGCGCCCGACCCGGGCACTGCGCAACCGCGCCGCGATGCGGGACTCGGTGTGCGCGTCGACCGCGCTGGTCGGCTCGACCAGCACCAGGATCTCGGGGTCGACCAGCAGGGCCCGCGCCAGCACCAGGCGCTGGCGTTGGCCGCCGGAGAACGACCGGCCCCGCTCGGCGACCTCACCGTCGATGCCGCCCTCGAGCGCGTCGAGCACGTCCTCCGCGCTGGCCGTGTGCAGTGCCCTGGCCACGTCGTGGTCCGGGCGGCCCCGCACGTTCAGGTGATCGCCCAGGCGCCCGGAGAACAGCGCGCTGCCGGTGTCGCTGACGACGATGCGGCGACGCACCTCATCCGGTTCGAGTCCGGTCAACGGCACCTCGCCGAGCCGAACGTCGTCGTCGTCGGGCTCCGGGCTCTGCAGCCCGAGGCGATCGGCCAGGTGCGCGGAAGCGTCGGGTTCGTCGGAGACGATCGCGGTGAGACGACCCGGCGCGATCGAGAGGCCGGTGCGGACGTCGTACAGGCCCGAGCCGGTCGGCGGTGAGGGCATCGGATCCCGAACCCCGACCACGGCGGGCTCGAGGGCCAGCACCCGGCACACGCGGGCCGCCGAGACCCGGGCGCGGATGACCTTGTTGGCGTACTCGGTGGCCGTGCGCAACGGGATCATCAGGAACGCGGCGTAGCCGTAGAACGCGACGAGCTCGCCGGCCGAGATCTGGCCGCGGACGGCGTACCTCGCCCCCAGCCAGACCACCAGCACCACGAAGATGCCGGGCAGCAGCACCTGCAGGGCGTCGAGGACCGACTGCAGTCGGGCAACCTGGACGCCGGCCCGCCGGGTCCGTTGCGACTCGCGGCGGTAGCGGTCGAGGAAGACCGACTCTCCGCCGACCCCGCGCAGCACGCGCAGGCCGCCGACGATGTCGCTGGCGGTGTTGGACAGCTCGCCCATCAGGTGGCGCTGGCGGGCGCTGCGCTTCTGCAGCGGCGAGAGGAGGGGGCCGATCACCAGCATCAGGGCCGGTACGCCGACCAGCACGACCAAACCGAGGGTGACGCTGGTCTGCAGCAGGATCACCGAGACCAGGACGAACGAGACGATCGCACCCGCGAAGCGCGCGGTCACGTCCATCACCTGGCCGAGGTTGGAGATGTCGCTGTTGCCGATCGCGACCACCTCGCCGGTGGAGACCTTGCGCGGGAGCGTCCCGCCCAGGCGAGCCACCTGACGACCCATCAGCTGCACGGTGCGGTAGGCGGCGGTCAGCCAGTTGGTCACCGCGAACCGGTGTCGGATGATCCCGGAGGCCGCCTGGAGGAGACCGATCGCGAACATCACCGAGGCCCACGTGACCAGCTCGCCACGGTCGCGGTCGGCGATGCCATGGTCGATCGCGCGCCCGATGACTGCCGGCATCACGGCCTGGCAGCTCATCCAGATGATGCCGAAGACCATGCCCAGCACCAACGTGTGCCACTGACCCTTCGCCATCCACCACAGGAAGCGGCCGGGGGAGCGGTGATCGGCGACTCCGGGATCGGCCAGGGGAAGGTTGCGCACCAGCCAACGCTACGTTTCGCGCCCTGGGTGGAGCCAACGGTTTTCCGGTCTCACCGCCGATTGGGCGCCACGCTCAGCCGACGGCGGCGCGACCGAGGTCGTCGATCACCTCGGCGCCGGGAAGCTCGGCGAGCAGCCGCCCGGGCAGGAACAGCTTCGAGCGGCGCACGCCGGTGCCGATGATCGCGCGCTCGATCTCCAGCACCCGGGTGTCGACGAGCAGTCGCCACTCGACGGGCAGCCCGATCGGAGTGATGCCGCCGTACTCCATGCCGGTCTCGTCGACCGCGCGCTCCATCGGGTGGAAGGAGCACTTGCGAACATCGAGGGTGCGCTTGACCAGGTTGTTCACGTCAGCCTTCGTGTCCGCGCGCACGACGCACGCGGCCAGTCGTTCCTCACCGGAGCGCTTGCCGCTGATCACCACGCAGTTCGCGGAGTCGGTCAGGTCGGTGCCGTAGGCCTCGGTCATCGCGGCGGTGTCGGCCAGGGAGGGGTCGATCTCGGCGACCAGCACCTCGCCGGCGTGCGGCCACCCGCGCAAGGCCGTGGCCACCGGGGCGGCGACGAGGTCGAGTCGGTCCAGCGCGGGAAGGTAGTCGAGGGACATGTCCGTCATGGTGCCAAACCGACCCAATTCGTTCATCGCGCCTTCACCGTCTCGTCCGCGGCGTCTGTCTCACTGGTCTCGTGACCCAACTTGCCGTGTCGCGCAGGACGCAGAGCCTGGTGGTGACGCCGGCCGTCGTGGCACACCGCGGGGCCAGCGGCTATCGGCCCGAGCACACGCTCGAGGGCTACCGGATGGCGATCCGGATGGGCGCCGACGACATCGAGCTCGACCTGGTGCCGACCAAGGACGGTGTTCTCGTGGCCCGCCACGAGAGCGAGATCAGCAGCACCACCGACGTGGCCGATCATCCGGAGTTCGCGGACCGTGAGACCACCCGGACCATCGACGGCCTCACCACGACCGGCTGGTTCGTGGAGGACTTCACTCTCGCGGAGCTCAAGATGCTGACCGCACGCGAACGACTGGCGGGGTTGCGTCCGGAGAGTGCGGCGTACGACGGCGCCTGCGGCATCCCGTCGTTCAACGAGGTGCTGGCGATGGTCGGTGCCGAGTCGGTGCTGGGCGGACGCAGCATCGGGGTGATGGCCGAGCTCAAGCACGCGGCCTACTTCGACTCGATCGGCCTGCCGCTCGACGAGATGCTGCTCTTCGACCTGGGCCGCCACGACCTGGACCACCCGCGCTCACGGGTCACCGTGATGTCGTTCGAGCCGACGATCCTGCGTCGCCTCGCCCACCGCACCCGGGTCGCCATCGTGCAGCTGCTGGAGGCCGCGGACCAGCGCCCGGCGGACCTCGTCGCTGCGGACGACCCACGCACGTACGCCGACCTGTGCACGCGCGAGGGTCTGGCGTGGGTCGACGAGTACGCCGACGGGATCGGTGCGCACAAGTCGCTCGTGCTCCCGCGCGATGACCGCGGTGCGATCTCCGCGCCGTCAACGCTGGTGCGCGACGCCCACCGGATGTGGCTGACCGTGCACGTGTGGACGCTGCGCCGGGAGAACCGCTTCCTCCCGATCAACCTGCGAGGCGAGGGCCTCGCCGGAGCGGCCGGCGACCTGGCCGCCGAGGCGCAGGCATTCCTCGACGCCGGTGTCGACGGGTTGATCACCGACCACCCCGACATCGTTCTCGACGTCCTGCGCGATGCGGACGTCCTGCGAACCGGTCGAGCGGGCAGTCAGACCGTCTGACGTCCCAGCACCACGTCCTGCACTCCCGTGGTGGGGACAGCCAGATCGCAGGACGTCCTGCGTGAGGTCACCCGGAGTTCACCGGCGACGGCACTCGGCGTCACCTGCGCCCACGACGCTCCTCGGCATGAGACGAATTCTCGGAACATCTGTCATCGCTCTCGCAGCCTCGGTCCTGCTGGTGCCCGGAGGCGGCCCGGCTTCGGCCTCCACGTCGGCGCCGGCGGCGTCGACTGCCTCGGTCGCCACCAAGGATCGCACCACCGAGCCGGTCATCGTCGGTCACCGCGGGGCCTCCGGCTACCGGCCCGAGCACACGCTGGCGTCGTACCGGCTGGCGATCCGGCAGGGCGCCGACTACGTCGAGCCCGACCTGGTCTCCACGAAGGACGGCGTGCTGGTGGCCCGGCACGAGAACGAGATCGGTGGGACGACCGACGTCGCCGATCACCCCGAGTTCGCGGATCGCAGGACCACCAAGACCATCGACGGCAAACCGGTCACCGGCTGGTTCACCGAGGACTTCACCCTCGACGAGCTGAAGACCCTGCGGGCCGAGGAGCGGCTGCCGGCGGTTCGCCCGGACAACACGCGCTACGACGGGCGGTTCGAGATCCCCACCCTGGACGAGGTGTTGACGATGGTGCGCGAGGAGTCGAAGCGCACCGGTCGCACGATCGGGGTCTACCCCGAGACCAAGCACCCCACCTACTTCGACTCGATCGGCCTCTCGCTCGAGGAGCCGCTGCTGCGCACGCTGCGCGAGCACCACCTCGACCGCCCCAACGCCGAGGTGATCATCCAGTCCTTCGAGACCGCGAACCTGCGCGATCTCGACGACCGGACCCGGCTCCCGTTGGCGCAGCTGCTCGACGGCTCCGGTGCGCCGTACGACCTGGTTGCGTCCGGCGACCCGCGCACGTACGCCGACCTGACCTCACCGGAGAACCTGGCCGACATCGCGTCGTACGCCGACGGGCTGGGCGCGCACAAGGACCTGGTGCTGCCGCGCGACTCCGCCGGTGCCACGGGGCAGCGGTCCGCACTGGTCGACGACGCCCACGACGCTGGCCTGGTGGTGCACGTGTGGACCCTGCGGGACGAGAACCAGTTCCTGGCCACGAACTTCCGCATCGGCACCGACCCGAACGCGAAGGGCGACTCGATCGCGGAGGCGAAGGCGTTCTTCGACGCCGGCGTCGACGGGGTGTTCACCGACCAGCCCGACACCACGTTCGAGGCCCGTGAGGAATGGCTGGCCGAGCGGTGAGCGCCACGACCACGCGTGACGTGGGCGACAAAAAGGTGCAGGGTGCTGGCATGACACTCACTCTCGGGAAACGCAGGACCACAGTCCTGGCCAGCACAGCACTCATCGTCATCGCGTTCATGGTGGCCCTCGTCCAGACTCCGGTGACCGCGGCGACCCCGCTGACCGTCAGCCAGGGCATCGCCACCCAGAACGGCTCGTCGGCCACCGTCCGCGGTTACGTCGTCGGTCAACCCACGGCCACGAACACCGTGGTCACCAGCAGCTATCCGAACGACTACGCCTTGGCTCTCGCCGACAGTGCGACCGAGACCAGCACCTCGCGGATGCTCTACGTGCAGATCCCTGCGGAGTTCCGCGCACAGTGGGGGCTCAGGTCGAACCCCTCGCTCAAGGGTCAGCAGGTCGACGTGACCGGCCTGCTGTCGGCGTACTTCTCCCACCCGGGGTTGAAGTCGCCCACCGGGTTCGGCCTGGTCGGCTCCGACCCGGGAGACCCGGGCGATCCCGAGGACCCGACGGACCCGCCTCCCGGTGACGGTGAGCACGACGACTACTACGCCGACGCCCTGGGCAAGACCGGCACCGAGCTGCGCACCAGCCTGCACACGATCATCTCGGCGCAGACCAAGCTCAGCTACGACCAGGTGTGGAACGCGTTGAAGGCCACCGACGAGGACCCCGCCAACAGCGCCAACGTGATCCTGCTCTACTCCGGCCGGTCGCAGAGCAAGTCCACCAACGGCGGTGACCCCGACGACTGGAACCGTGAGCACGTCTGGGCCAAGTCGCACGGCGACTTCGGCACCGCCACCGGGCCGGGCACCGACATCCACCACCTGCGGCCCACCGACGTGTCGGTGAACTCGACGCGCGGCAACAAGGACTTCGACAACGGTGGCGGCACGGTCAGCGAGTGCTCCGGCTGCGCCACGGACGCCGACTCGTTCGAGCCGCCGGACGCGGTCAAGGGCGACGTCGCCCGGATGATCCTCTACATGGCGATCCGCTACGAAGGCGGTGACGGTTTCGCGAACCTGGAGCCGAATGACCTGGTGAACAACGGCTCGAACCCCTACATGGGCAGGTTGTCGGTGCTCCTGGCCTGGAACGCCCAGGATCCGCCGAGCGCGTTCGAGGAGCACCGCAACGACGTGATCTTCGAGCAGTTCCAGCACAACCGGAACCCGTTCATCGACCACCCCGAGTGGGCCAACGCCATCTTCAACTGACAGTGCCGCGAACCACCGCGGGTGGGGGTCAGGAGCTGGGCATCAGGAACCAGGCGGCGGCATAGGCCAGTGCCACGGTGCCGAAGCTGAACAGCGCGCCGACCACGGTGAGGATGCGCACCAGGTTGACGTCGAGGTTGAAGTAGTCAGCGGCTCCGGCGCACACCCCTCCGAGCATCTGGTCGTGTCGGTTGCGCACCAGGCGCTTGCGGGCGAAGTCGTTCATCGGATCTCCTCGGTGGGTTCGGTGTCGTCGAACGGGTCGGTGGTCGTGGCCGTGGTCGGAGCAGGCGGGTCGGTGTCCTCCGCGTCGGCGTCCCTTGCCCCGCCGCCCTGCCACCCGGATCCGGGCAGGGTCGACGTACGGCGGGAGCGGACGTTGGCGTACGCCGCAGCCGCGAGGCCGATGGCGCCCCCCGCCACCCAGGGGACGGGCAGCAGCCACCGGACGTCGTCGCCCTCGACGATGTCGCCGAGGACCAGGGCCCAGATGCCGACCAGCCCGGCGAAGACCAGGCCCATCACCAGGTGGCCGGTGTTGACCGGGTGACGGCCGGTGCCCGGGTCGAACTCGTGCTGCGTGTCGAGGGTGGTGGTCATGGTGCCTCCGTGGTCAGGGCGTGGGTCGGGGCGTGGTCCGGGGTCAGCAGCGGAGGTGCTCATCGCGCGGTCACCTCCACTTCGCCGAGCTCGAGGTCGGCGTTGATGTGCAGGTGGGGTCGGTCGGCGTCGCCGAGATTGGTGCGCTGAAGGTCGAGGTCGAGCCCACCGGTCCCGTCGCCGAACAAGGTGATCTCACCGATCTCGACGGTGCTGTCGACCGACACGTGCAGTCCGCGCGGCACGATCACCTGGATGCTGCCGACCTCGGCCTCGAGGTCGATGGTGCGTCCGTCGAGGGCATCGAGGTCGCGGATCTGGGTGAGGTCGATGTCCATCTCGCCGGCCTCCATGTCGTACGACGACTTCAGCGCACTCGCCGAGGCAGGGGTCGCGTCGATGTCACTGCCTTCCCAGCGGGCCGCGATCGTGCTTCCGGCCAGCACCACGGCGGTCACGAGACCCAGGAAGATCAGCCCGCCGGCCCTCCCGTAGAACGCACCCACCAGCAGCATCACGGCGATCACGCCGAGAGCGAGGGCGGGGTAGGCCGAGTCGGTGATGCCGGCACCGGCCAGGTCGAAGATGCCCAGCACGCCGCACGAGACGGCGATCAGGGCCAGGGTGAACCAGAACAGGATCGGTCCGCGCTTGCGCGGGTTGCGCGGCAGGAGAGGAGGCATCGGGGCCATCGGAGGAGCCGGCGGCACGGGGCCGCGGCCCGGCGCGTGGGTGGTGCCGACCCAGTGCCCGGCGGCCGTGTCGGCGCCCGGCGTCGGCGCCGGGCCGACCCAGTGCCCGTTGCCGGTCTCACGCCACGTCGCGGACCGGTTGCGGTCGCGCCGAGCGAGGACCACCCAGGCGATGAGTCCGATCACGAACAGTGGCCACGGGAACCACCCCGGCCCCCAGGCGTCACCGATCAGCGCGAGCCCGGCCAGGACGCCGACCCCGAGCAGGGCCACGTTGCGCGAACGGGCATCGAGGTGGACGGTGGCGCGCTGACCGGTGTCCTCGGGGACCAGCAGCCAGCACGCGACGTAGATGATCAGGCCGGCACCACCGAAGAACGTCAGCACCACGAACGCGACCCGGATGATCACCGGGTCGACGTCGAAGTGTCGGCCCAGGCCACCGGCGACGCCCGCGACGTGCTTGTCCCAGGTGCTGCGGCGCAGTGCGGAGAGGTCGCGCATCTGCTCGCCGCTGACTCGCGGGCCCTGATCGTTCTCGGGCTGGGGGCCGTACGGCGCCTCGGTGCCGTCGGTGGTGGGGTTCTCGTTCATGTCACCAAGCCTGACGCCTGAGTCGCCCGCGCACCATCGGGAACAACCCTGATCTCTCTCGCCGGCTCAGGAGACCTCGGGTCAGGGTCGGGTCAGGGGTTCGCCTCATGGTTCGCGCGAGCGCGTTCTGAGACGATTGTCGGACGATGACGAACTCCGCCCCCTCCGAGGTCCGACGGGCCACCCGTGACTCGACCGACAGCTACCTCGGTGGAGTGGCTTCCGGACTGGCCAGGCATCTCGCCCTGCCCGTGATCTGGGTGCGGGTCGCGTTCATCCTCGCTGCGGCACTCGGTGGCATGGGGATCGCGATGTACGCCGGCCTCTGGATGGTGCTGCCGACCGACGACCGGTTCACCGACGAGGCTCCCGGCCTGGCCTCCGCGACCCGCACCGGCAAGCGCCCCGGCCGGGTCCGTCGGATGGCCGACGTCGGCCCCACGATCGCGATGGGCGCCCTGGCCTTCGGCATCGTGATCATGTTCGAGTCGGTCTTCGGCCGGGGTGCGCTGTTCTGGCCGATCGTGCTCGGCATCGTGGGTGTTGCGCTGATCTGGCGCCAGGCCGACGAGGCGCAACGAGAGCGCTGGCTCAACACCTCCGAACGCGTCGACCCGGTCCGCGCCATGTTCGGCAGCGGAACGTGGGCGTCGTACGCCCGCATCTTCGCCGGCGGCGCCCTGATCCTGTCGGGGCTGGGCCTGTTCGCGCTGACCAGCGGGGGAATCGGGCTGGCCCGCGAGATCGTCGTTGCGGGGTTGCTGGGGGTCATCGGCCTGGCGCTCACACTGGGGCCCTGGATCTTTCGCCTCGCCTCGGACCTGGGGGAGGAGCGCGCCGAGCGGGTCCGTAGCCAGGAGCGCGCCGATGTGGCCGCCCACCTGCACGACTCCGTCCTGCAGACGCTGGCCCTGATCCAGAACAACGCCCACGACTCCGCCACCGTCGCCCGCCTGGCCCGCGCCCAGGAGCGCGACCTGCGCACCTGGCTCTTCTCCGAGCAGAAGGAGGAGGGTGCATCCGTCGCGGCCTCGCTGCGGGCGCTGACCGCCGAGATCGAAGACACCTACGCGGTGGCCGTCGAGACCGTCGTCGTCGGGGACGTGGCGGTCACCGAGGACGTCGCGCCGATCGTGCACGCCACCCGCGAAGCCATGACGAACGCCGCCAAGCATGCTGGCACCGATCGCATCGACGTGTACGCCGAGGTGTCGCCCTCGAGCGTCGAGATCTACGTCAAGGATCGTGGGATCGGCTTCGACCCGGCGACCATGGCCGGGGACAGGCAGGGTGTCCGTGGCAGCATCGTGGCGCGCATGGAACGCCATGGCGGCACAGCCGAGATCAGGAGTACGCCGGGCGCCGGCACCGAAGTGGTGTTGAGCATGCCCCTTCAGGAGGAGAAGTCGTGACCCGAGTCGTGATCGTCGATGACCACGCCATGTTCCGCGCAGGAGTGCGCGCCGAGCTGCAGAACGCGGCGTCCCCCGGCGCCCTCGACATCGTCGCCGACGCCGAGGACGTCGCCACTGCCGTTGCCGCGATCCGTGAGCACCGGCCCGATGTCGTGCTCCTCGACGTACACCTGCCCGGTGGAGGAGGCGTGGAGGTGATGCGCCAGCTGGGCGCCGCCACCGAGACACGCTTCCTGGCGCTGAGCGTCAGCGACGCCGCCGAGGACGTCATCGGCACCATCCGCGGCGGCGCCCGTGGCTACGTCACCAAGACCATCACCGGCCCCGAGCTGGTCGCCGCGATCCAGCGTGTGGCCGAGGGGGACGCCGTGTTCTCCCCACGTCTCGCGGGTTTCGTGCTCGACGCGTTCGCCGGCTCCATCGAGGTCGCTGCCGTCGACGAGGACCTCGACCGGCTCACCGAGCGGGAGCGCGAGGTGATGCGGCTGATCGCCCGCGGCTACGCCTACAAGGAGGTGGCCAAGGAGCTGTTCATCTCGGTGAAGACGGTCGAGACGCACATGTCCTCGGTGCTGCGGAAGCTGCAGCTCTCCTCGCGTCACGAGTTGACGCGGTGGGCGTCTGACAGGCGTCTTCTCTGACGGTTGGTGCCGGGGGTGCGGCGTCTGGCAGGCGCCTTCTCTGACCGCTCGGCGACGACGACACGCCTTTCGGCGCGGAGATCATTGACATTCGCGCGGCGTCACGGTCCGATGAAGGACGCGCAGTTGCTGACGTTCCATCGTTTCCACCAGCACGGGAGAGTGACCATGCACGTCGTCATCGCCACCGATGGTTCGCGTCAGTCCCTGACCGCGGCCAAGCAGTTCAAGTCGTTCGCCGACCCCGACAAGGTCACGGAGATCTCCGTCGTCGCGGTGATCCGGCCACTCGCGGCAGTCGCCTTCGCCAACGACCTGTCCCCGTCGAAGCCGTCCAGGGATCCCGGCGAGGACACCTCGTCCCGGCAGGCCGCCACCGACGCCGTGACCACGATCGCCGCCGTCTTCGACGGGTGGCACGGCACGGTGCACAAGCGGATCCGCAGTGGGTCGCCGGCCAACGAGATCATCAAGGCCGCCAACCAGTACGGCGCGGGTCTGGTCGTCATCGCCGCCGGCGGTCGAGGGCTGAGCGACACGGTTCTGATGGGCAGCACCGCCCAGCGCGTCCAGCACTACGCGCCGTGCCCGGTGCTCGTCGTACGCCCGGCCAAGAAGGTGCGCGGCTCCAAGCGCGCGGCTGCGAAGAAGGCGGTCGGCACGAAGGCGCCTGCCAAGAGCGCGACGGCGACTGCGCCGACCAAGAAGGCGGCAGCGTCGAGGACCACCGCCACGAAGGCGCCTGCCAAGAAGGCTGCCCCCAAGAAGTAGGACGACGCAGCGGGCCCCGGAGCCACGTGCCTCCGTGCCACGTAGGATCCGGCCATGGACATCCTGCGGCAGGTGCTGCTCTTCGTGCACATCCTCGGCTTCGCGGCCCTCTTCGGTGGCCTGGTCATGCAGATGCGGGCGAGCGACAAGGCCGTCAACGGGTTGATGCGAGACGGTGCCGGCACGGCGTTCCTGGCCGGCCTGGCGCTGACCGGCGTGCTCGAAGCGGGCGACGGCGATGTCAACCACGCCAAGATCGGGGTCAAGCTGGTCATCGGCCTGGTGATCCTCGGCCTGGTGATGGCCAACCTGCGCAAGCCGAAGATTCCCGATGGCCTGTTCTACGGCATCCTCGCGCTCACGCTGATCAACATCGGCGTCGCGATCTTCTGGTCCTCCGCCCACGCCTGACGCCGGACCGTCGGACAGGTAAGTGGGTCGTGGAGAGCATCGACCCACGCTCAGCAGGCACCGGGACCGCCCGACTTACCTGTCGGACGGTCCGCGGGGAAGGGCCTCCCGGCGCGCAACGGAGTCGAACTCGCTGCGCGCCGGGCCCTGGGCGCCTTCTGGCCGAGGTCAGCTGGTGTGGTGCACCTCCTGCAGCCGGTGCACCGGGGTGTCGATGCCGACGTGCCGTGCCTTGAGCTGCAACGCCAGGTAGAGCGAGTAGTGCCGTGACTGGTGCAGGTTGCCGCCGTGGAACCAGAGGTTCTCCTGCTGGGTGGGTTTCCACATGTTGCGCTGCTCGCCCTCCCACGGCCCTGGGTCCTTGGTGGTGTCCGAGCCCAGGCCCCACACCTTGCCGACCTTGTCGGCGACCTCCTGGCTGATCAGGTCGGCGGCCCAGCCGTTCATCGAGCCGTAGCCGGTCGCGTAGACGACCAGGTCCGCCTCGAGCTCGGTGCCGTCCTCGAGCACGACCGCCCTCTCGGTCAGGTGGTCGACGTTGCCGTGCGCCAGCTTGACCTGGCCGTCGGCGACCAGCTCGGCGGCTCCGACGTCGATGTAGTAGCCGGAGCCGCGGCGCAGGTACTTCAGGAACAGTCCCGACCCGTCGTCGCCGAAGTCGAGCTCGAAGCCGGCCTTCTCCATGCGGTCGTAGAAGTCCTTGTCGATCTCGCGCATCTTGTCGTAGAGCGGGATCTGGAACTCGTGCATGATCCGGTAGGGGAGCGAGGCGAAGACCAGGTCGGCCTTCTCGGTGGTCATCCCCGCGGCCAGCGCCCGTTCGGAGTAGAGATCGCCCAGCCCGACGTCCATCAGGGTGTTGCTCTTCACGATGTGGGTCGAGGAGCGCTGCACCATCGTCACGTCGGCGTCGTGCTCCCACAGCGCCCCGCAGATGTCGAAGGCCGAGTTGTTGCTGCCGATCACCACGACCTTCTTGCCGGTGTACGCGTCCGGGCCGGGGTGCGCCGACGAGTGGTGCTGCTCGCCGGCGAAGACGTCGGCGCCGGGGAAGTCCGGCACGTTCGGCTTGCCGCTCATGCCGGTGGCCAGCACGAGGTGCTTCGGGTGCAGCGTGAACGGCTCGCCGTCGCGCACGACGGTCACGGTCCACTCGCCCGTGCGTTCGTCGTACGACGCATCGCGGGCCTCGGTGCTCGACCAGTAGGGCACCTCCATCACCTTGGTGTAGGACTCGAGCCAGTCGGCGACCTTGTCCTTGGGGGCGAAGACCGGCCAGTTGTCGGGGAACTTCAGGTAGGGCAGGTGGTCGTACCAGACCGGGTCGTGCAGGCACAGGGACTTGTAGCGGCTGCGCCACTGGTCGCCGGGGCGCTCGTACTTGTCGATCACGAGTGCCGGTACGTCGAGCTGTCGCAGCCGCGCACCGAGGGCGATGCCACCCTGACCGCCGCCGATGACCAGCACGTACGGCTGCGTGGTGGTGCCGAGCGCCTCGTCCTCCTGGCGCCGCTTCTCGGCCCAGGTGATGCGGTCCTTGGTGGCGCCGTGCTCGGCACCCATCGGCCGGCCGGTGCCGCGCGGCTCCTCGTGGCCCTTGAGCTCGTAGAGCGTGGTCAGGAACGTGTAGGCCTTCGGCCCGTCCTCGTCGACCAGACGTAGGAGACCCCGGCCGCGACCGACCGCGGTCTCGAAGGTGAACCACGCCGTGGTCACGCCGTCGGCCTCCTCAGCGGGCTCCTCGGTGCGGAAGGCGCGAGCGGCCGACGTCGTGTTCGAGACCAGGTCGGCGATCTGGTCCCGCCCCTCGGACGTGGTCAGGTTCCACGAGAAGGCAATCAGGTCGCGCCAGTAGGAATCGGTCGCGAAGAGACTCGCGGCGGCGGGGGCGTCGCCGGCCTGCAGTGCCGCCTCGAGCTCGGCGAACCAGCCGGCAACCCGCTCCTCGGGGCTCTGCGTCCCCGGGTTGGTGCTCGCGGTGGTGACGGGTTCAAGTGTCTGGGTCATGGTTGGCTCCTTCTCTCGTGGTGCATGTGATGCAGCACACAGGAGGCAGGAGTGGTGGCGACAGGGTTGCAGCGTGTTGCAACGAAGATCGTCGGCCGTGGATGGACTGTGGCCGCCGTCACAACCTGCACCTATGGTGGAGCACATGGCCACGCATGATCTTGCGCTGCGGGCCCGCGACCTGGTCCGGATCCACGACGCGGTGCTCTCCGGCACCGCTCCGCCCGCACGCCCGCGCGCGGTCGTCGCCCGGTCCTGGGAGCGCATGCTGAGCCTGGGCATCGACCCCGACGGGCCCAACGGACGCGAGCCGCTGCCGCCGTCCGCGGTCGACGACCGGCGCCGCGACTCGCGCCTGTCGCTGGTCATCGCCGAGATCCGCGAGCTCCTGCTCAGCGCGGCCGACGCGTCGAACTACCTGGTCGTGGTCACCGACGCCGAGGGCGTGGTGCTGTGGCGCTGCGGATCGTCGCGGGTCAGGAGGAAGGCCGACGTGCTCGGGTTCGCCGAGGGTGCGAACTGGACCGAGGGAGCCGTCGGCACCAACGCGATCGGCACGGCACTGGCAGAGGCGGCGCCGGTCCAGCTCTTCTCGGCCGAGCACTTCGAGAACGCCCAGGTGCCGTGGTACTGCTCCGCGTCACCGATCCACGACCCGATCGACGGTTCCCTGCTCGGCATCGTCGACGTCAGCGGCCCGGCCCTCACGCTCCACCCGGCGATCGAGGCCCTGGTGACCGCGTCGGTACGCCTTGCCGAGGCCCGGCTGTGGCGGCACCACGAGGAGCGGCTGACGCAGCTCCGACGCTCGGTC
>NZ_BCRJ01000074.1 GCF_001552535.1 Nocardioides jensenii JCM 1364 = NBRC 14755
AACTGATTCCGATGCGTCGGAACAAGCTTCGCCGGGCCTTGGCCGGTGACGAGCCCTTCGCGCTCGGCGGCCTGGTCATGCTCGAAGGTCGTGCCACGGCGCAGGTGATGGCCGTTGGAGGCTACGACTTCCTGATGGTCGACGTCCAGCACTCGGCATTCAGTGGTTCGTCGTTCGGGGACGTGGTTGCCGCGGTTCGGGGCACAGACACGGCCGTGATCGCGCGCGTGGCGCCCGGGCGGGCCGACCAGATCGAATGGGTCCTCGACCAGGGCGCAGACGGTGTGATGGTTCCCCTTGTCAACACAGTGGAGGAGGCGAACGCGGCGGTTGCCGCGTGCCGGTATCCGCCGGTCGGTCGGCGAAGTGTCGGTGGCGTCGCGAACTTGTTGCTACGGGGTCCCGACTACGTCACCGAAGCCGACGAGGACGTGGTGTGCATCATCCAGATCGAGCACTTCGAGGGTGTCGAGAACCTGGACGCCATCCTCTCCGTTCCGGGTATTGATGCGGTGACCCCGGGGCACGTCGACCTGGCGAGGTCTCTCGGACACGTGGCCGACTACTCCTCGGGGATTAGCTACAGCTCGATGCCCAAGGTCGTACAGGACGCGTTGGCATCGATTTCCAAGACGTGTGAAGCCCGTGGCGTGCCGGTCATCCCGGTGGCTGGGTCGCTAACTGAGGTCCAGGACGCCGTGGACAACGGAATCCGGGTGCTGTTCTGCAGCGGTGACTTTCATCTGCTGACCCAGGCGGTGGCCGCGAACGTGTCGCAGTGCCGTGCCCTGCTTGAGTCCACAACCAACTAACCGAGTCCGACCTCTCTTGGGCGGGGTCAACTGAAGGAGAAGAACCGAGATGTCAGTTCAGGAATCGTCCGTCGACCGTGACGTGCGTTGCCCCGTCGTTCATTTTGAGGTGGCGCCCGAGCGCGAAGCCGGCAGCTACTGGGAGATGGGCAAGGAGCTTCGGGAGAAGGGTGAGGTGCTCTTCAACACTCTCGCCCAAGGTTTTTGGGTGCTCACCTCATATGACACAGTCAAAGAGATGTACCAGGACGGAGACACCTTCTCCGCTCGCGTCATCACTGCGTGGAACCCGGAGCCCCATGCGCGCATGATTCCGATGAACATCGATCCGCCGGAACACATCCAGTTCCGGCAGTTGCTCAACGACTGGTTCTCCCCATCGGCAATTCGTGAACATAGGGAGAACCATCGAGCCATCTGCCGGCGCTACGTCGAGTCCTTCGCCGAATCGGGAAGCATTGACGCCGTGGCCGAGTTCGCCATCCGGTATCCCACGGAGGTCTTCCTTGACTTCGTGGGGATGCCCAAGGAGGACACGGAGTTCCTGGTGGAGTGGGTCGACGAGTTCTTCCTGGGCTACAGCGGTCGCAAGCCGGGTCTTGATGCGTCGGGTGCGAAGAAGATCAAGGACTATTACCAGGAGAACCTCGACAAGCGTCGCGCGACGCCACAAGCGCCGCGGGAACGCGATTTCATCGGACACCTGCTGCAGTCGACGGTCAACCCGGACGGGACCGGAGAGCGACCGCTTTCTGACTCTGAAGTGGTCGACATCTGCTTCTTCCTCACCATCGCCGGGCTGGACACGACGCGGGCACAGCTCGGCTGGTTGCTGCATCACCTGGCCACAAACCCTGACGATCGGAAGCGGTTGCTCGACGAGCCCGGGCTGTCCGTGAACGCGGTCGAGGAGTCGTTGCGCTACCACGGTCAGGTCTACGGCGATGGCCGCGTGCTGACGCGCGACGTCGAGTTCCGCGGATGCCCGATGAAGGAGGGTGACATGGTCTACGGACTGGCCTCGATCGCCAGCCGGAGCGACAAGTTCGAAGACCCTGACACATTCAAGATCGACCGGAAGCCGAGTGCTCACCTGGGGTTTGCCGCCGGTGCTCATCGGTGCGCCGGCGCCCACCTGGCGCGTCAGGAACTCCAGCTGGCGCTCGAGGAGTGGCACCGACTGATCCCGAACTACGAAGTCGACTCGATCGAGCCATTGATGGAGCGCGGTGCCCAGCTAAGCCTCTTGAGCCTTCCCCTGAAGTGGTCGGTGTCCGACGCGGTCGGTGACTAAGGACCTCGATCGCGCTCACGGCTTGATCGTCGGGCACAGCAGGGCCCCAAGCCTGGGCGTCATCGAGGGTTTGCCGGGTTCGCATCCTCCGCGCACGAAGTTCCCCCGGGCAAGGGGCGTGGTCGTGGTCAAAGAGTCGAGGGCGTCGCGGCCGGAGTACGACGGCTCCTGAGATCGATCCGCGCCAACGCGGTGGCTCTCGACATGCCGCTCGTTCCTCGCGGCTACTCGACCAACGAGGGGTGCGGCTAGCGTTCGGGCATGACTTGGCGACCCGGGCTCGTGGCGTTGGACGTCGACGGCTGTGTGCTGGAGTGGGAACGCGGAACCGACAAGACCTCGGAGAAGGTCACGCCTGCGGTCTTCGACTCGGTCGCCCGCGTCCTGCGTGCCGGCGTACCGGTCGTGCTCGCCAGCGGGCGGTCGACGCACGGGCTCGTGGACGTGGCGGCGCTGCTGGACCTGCCGTCGCCGGGCTGGCTGGTGGGCTCGAACGGTGCGGTGGTGTCGACGTACGCACCACCGCGGATCGTGCGCGACTGGTGCTTCGACGCCCGACCGGTCGTGGAGGCGGTGCTCGCGCGATTTCCCGACGCGATGATCGCGGTCGAGGAGGCGGTGATCGGCTATCAGGTGAACCGGCCGTTCCCGCGTGGGGAGCTGTCGGCGCCCAGCACGGTGCTCCCACCCGAGAAGATCGGCTGGCGGCGCGCGCCCCGGGTGATGATCCGGCGCCCCGGGAGCTCCTCGGCCGAGCTGGCGTCCCTGGCCTCGGAGCTGGGGTTGGCCGGCACCGACTACGTCGCCAACCTGACCGACTGGCTCGACCTCTCCCCGGTCGGGGTGAACAAGGCCTCCGGGCTCGCGTTCGTCGCCGAACGGCTCGGCGTGGGTGCTGCCGACGTACTCGCCATCGGGGACGGGCGCAACGACATCGAGATGCTGCAGTGGGCCGGCCGCGGAGTGGCGATGGGGCAGGCCGTGCAGGACGTGCACGATGCGGCGGACGCCTCGACCGCGAGTGTCGGCGAGGACGGGGTGGCCGTGGAGCTCGACCGCTGGTTCTGACGCCGGTCGGGTGACCGCATCCGGCCAAAGTGTGGCCCCAGTCCCGGCCGGGCTCTACGTTGTCTGAAACGTATCAATCGCGACTGGGGCGGCGCGGGCGCTCCTACAGGAGACAGAGCATGCAGCGATCCCGACGAGGACAGCCCCTGCGGGCGCTCCTTGTGACTCTGGCACTGGTCGCCTCCGGCGCTCTCGCAGTGACGGCAGCCTCCGGGCCTGCCCAGGCTGCGGGGCCGGCGCCGAGCGGCCTGGTGGTCGACCAGCGAACGACGCCGGCCGACGTCGACCCCGACTCCCCAACGCTGGGCTGGCAGGTCTCGTCTGCGCAGCAGGCGGCCTACCAGGTCCAGGTGGCCGAGACCACGCAGGGGCTCAACTCTGGTCGCGCTCTCGTGTGGGATTCCGGCCGGGTCGCCTCACCGGACAGCACCAACGTTGCCTGGGGCGGGCCGGCGCTCACCCGTGCGGAGTCCTACCTCTGGCGGGTCCGCACCTGGGACGGATCCGGGAATCGTTCACCATGGTCGCGTCCGGCAGCCTTCGGCACCGCACTCGGCACCACCTGGTCGAACAGCGAGGCGATCTGGGCGCCGGAGGGCACGGCTCCGCAGTGGGGTGACTACACCCTCGAGGCCACCTTCCGGATCGCTCGACAGAACGCCACCATCGTCTTCAACGCCCAGGACAACGACAACTACCTGATGTGGCAGCTGCGCGGCGACGGCGTGAACCAGCTCGCTCCGCACACCCGGATCGGTGGCCGCTACGAGGTTCTCAAGACCGTTCCGCTCCCGGTGAGCCTGCAGCGCGACACCGACTACGACCTGCGCCTCGAGGTCTCCGGCTCCACGGTGAGGACCTTCCTCGACGACCAGCTGATCGACACCACGCAGGACGTGCCCTTCTCCCACGGCACGGTCGGCTTTCGCACCGGCGGCTCCGAGACCAGCGCCTGGGACGACCTCAGCGTGACCAGTACGGGGGGTGGAGTGCTGTTCCAGCAGGACTTCGACGTCCCCACCAGCGACTTCTCGTGTGGCACCGTCTCCGGCGGTCGGCTCGTCATCGGCACCTCGAGCAGCTGCCTGTACGGCGTGACGTCGAACGACTGGGCGTTCCTCCGGGGTGAGTTCGACACCGCGCCCGACAAGGAAATCCGCTGGGCGACCGTGTTCGCCACCGGCGCCTCGGCCGAACCGGGGAGCCAGTACGTCTACAAGCTGTACCTCAACGGTGAGTTCGTCGGTCTGGGCCCGACCCGCTCGATCAGCACCGAGACTCGGTTCGACGGCTACGACGTCACCCGCTTGGTGAGTGAGGGCGGCAACGCCCTCGGGGCTCTCGCCTGGACGCCGACCGACCAGCGCTTCCAGGCCGAGCTGGTCATCGAATACATGGACGGCACCCGCCAGGTGATCGGCACCGACGACTCGTGGCGCACCATGATCGGCGGTGCGGTCTTCCCCGATGCCGGCTCGATCGGCACCGGTTTCTTCGCAGCGCCCAAGGAGAACCTCCAGGCGGCCACCTTCCCGACCGGCTACGACAAGGTGGGATTCGACGACAGCGAATGGTCTGCCCCCGTCGTCAAGAAGCCGTTCACCAACCTCCAGCCGACTCCCACCGACAAGGTCGAGGAGCAGCGCAAGCTGCCGGTCAGCGTGGTCGAGAAGGCGCCGGGTCACTACTTCATCGACTACGGCCAGAGTTGGATCGGCGGCCTGGCTCTCGACCTCGAAGGCACCCGCGGCCAGCAGGTCGACCTGCGCTTCGGTGAAGAGCTGAGCTCGCCGCAGACCGTTCGCCACAACATGCGCACCGGCAACAGCTACCGCGATGTCTGGACGTTGACCGACGGTCCTCAACACCTCGAGACCTGGGGGATGCGACTGTTCCGGTACGCCGAGGTGATCGGTGCGCCGGCTGGGCTGACGGCGGAGGACTTCCCGCTGGTCGCGCAGGTCTATCCCTACGACAGCGACGGCGCACGCTTCGACTCCTCCGACGACGCCCTCAACCAGGTGTGGGAGCTGTCACGGCACACCGTCGAAGCGACGAACCACAACCTGTACGTCGACTCCTGGACCCGGGAGCGCAAGGCCTACGAGGCCGACAGCTACCTGCAGATGATGGCCAACTTCTTCACCTCCTCCGACCCGACGCTGGGCAACTACTCGATCGAATACCTGATGACCCGGCGTACCTGGCCGACGGAGTGGCCGATGTACACGATCCTCGCCGTGCACGACAGCTATCAGCAGACTGGGGACGTGGCGGCGCTGGGCCACAACTACGACGCCCTCGTGGCCAAGCTTCCGACGCGGTGGCTCGAGGAGAGCACGGGCCTGATTCGCAAGAATCCCGGTGGCAGCTCATGCACCGACTGCGACATCGTCGACTGGCCGGCCTCCGAGCGAGACGGCTACGTCTTCCGTGAATACAACACGGTGGTCAATGCCATCGGCTACCGGAGCTTCAGCGACATGGCCGACATGGCCGCGGCGATCGGGAAGGACGCGGACGCGGCCCGGTTCAACTCCATCGCGCAACGGCTGCGCGCCGCCATGAACGATCGGCTGTACGACGAGGAGCGGGGTGCCTATCGGGACGGTCTGTCGGCTGACGGCACACCCATCGATCACTTCGCCGTCCAGGCGAGTGTCTTCGCCACGGCCTTCGGGGTGCCGACGCCGGAGCGAGCCTCCCGCGCGGCCGACTACCTCGGTGAGCGCGGGATGCAGTGCAGCGTGTTCTGCGCGGCCTTCGTGATTGAGGCGCTCTACAACGGCGACCGGGGTGACGTGGCCCTGCACCTGCTCACGGACGACGGTCTGCGCAGCTGGATGAACATGATCGACAACGGTGCCGGAGCCACGGCCGAAGCCTGGGACGTCAGCCTGAAGCCGAACATGACCTGGTCGCACCCGTGGGCGGCCTCGCCCGCCTACAACGTGCCGCAGGGCCTGTTCGGCATCAAGCCGCTGGCCCCCGGTTACGGGCAGTTCGCGGTGCGGCCGCAGGGAGCCTCGTTGGACTGGGCGCAGGTGACCCTGCCGACGCTCAAGGGCCGGATCGGTGTCGCGTTCGCCCGGGTGGGTGACCACACCGACCTCGGGGTCAGTGTTCCCGGCAACACGGAGGGCACGATCTCCGTGCCGGCGGCTGCCGACCTACCCCCTGTGGTGTGGGTCGACGGCGCCCGCCGTGACGCCGTACGTGACGGTGAGTATCTGAAGGTTGAGGGCGTCGTCAGTGGTTGTCACGTGCTCAGCACCGCCCCCGGCGAGTCGCCCGAACGGGAGCGGCTGACCTCGGTCTGCTCGGCGCCCTGAGACGCGCGTTCCTCAACCATCGAGTTCTCCGCCGTTGGATCGGCACAAGTGGGTACCGTCGGGAGCATGACCACTTCTGGAATCGACCTGGGTCGCCCCACTTCGGGCGACGTCCTCGACCTGATCACCGACGACCACCGTCGCTTCGAGCTGCTGCTCAGCCAGCTGCGCCAGAACACGGCGGATCGTGACGCCGCCCGTCAGGCCTTCGCCCACGTCCTGATCGCCCACGGCGAGGCGGAGGAGGAGATCGTCTACCCCGTCCTGCGGCGCAAGGCCGGGGACGTCGACGCCCACGACATCGAGCACGGCACGGAGGAGCACGCGGAGGGCAACGAGGCGCTGCTCGCCGTCCTCGAGCTCAAGGGCACCGACACGAAGGCTTTCACCGACGCGGTCGAAGAGCTCAGCAACATGATCGCGCACCACGTCGCGGAGGAGGAGCTGAGCATCATCGCTCCGGCGCGCACCGAGGTCTCGGCGAAGGTACGCCGTGAGCTCGGCGAGAAGTGGGCCGCGCGACGCAACAAGCTGATCGACGAGGGCTGCGGCTCGCTGACGAACGTGCGTCGCGTGGTCGCCAAGGCGGAGAAGAAGGGCCTGCTCGACGACGAGTGATCGGCGCGGTGGTGTCGAGACGCTCGTTCCTCGCTCCTCAACCACCGTCAGTGGGTCAACGCCGTCGCCGTCGACGTGCGCAAGATCGGGTTCACCGGATCGACCGTGGATGTCACCTGCTGAGCGGGCGTTCTTGGGCGCTCTCGGGCTCGATGGTGGTCCACCGTGCGCGAAAGGACATCGGCAGGTGCCTGCCGGCGAACTGCTCGAACCACGCTCCCGGCGCTTCCAGGGTGAGGGTGGCCTGCTGCATGCCCGCCTGCGCCGTGCCTGCGTGGTCGCGCTGGCTGCCGTGGATGGCGGTGACCTCGGCGCCGATCGCGAGGAACCCACCGACCAGTCCGATGAACGCCATCGGTTGGCGACGCTCGACGCGCAGGCCAAGCAGCATGCGGGTCAGCCACGACATGTGCCAACCGGGCTCCAGGGCTCGTCGTGCCTGTTCCTCACAGCGACGGACCTCCTCAGACGTCTGCGCCTCACCGTTGCCTGTCTGCAGGACGCCCTCACCGACTCTGGCGACGAAGCAAGGTCGTTGGACCGACTCCACCAGGTCGGGTGCCTGCAGGTGTGGGCGGACCAGCGCCCGGACTCGCCTTTCGTCATAGAGCAGGCTGCCCCGAAGTCGCAGGCCCGGCCCCGCGACTCCGGCCAGGAGGGCGCGACGAGCGGAGGCGCGGGTCACCCCCATGTCGACGAGCACTGCCGCCGCTTGGCGAGCACTGAGCATGCTGGCGTTGGCGGCGGGTGGGGCGATCGTGGCGAAGCCGTTGGTGGTGGCGTTGTTGGTTGGCATTGCGTCACCGTAGGAGCGCGCACCGACATTGAGGTTTGGCAACCGCGGCCCCGCTCGGTCTGATGGACCACCTGGTCCATCAGACCGAGCGGCCGGGCGACTGCCCCGGAATCGGCCGCCCGCGACCCCCGCCTCCTCTCGACTATGGACCAACCATTGACTAAGGTCGGGTGCGCGCCAAGGATGACCACACCCCGGCCATCGGGCCGAACCTGGAGGAGAGTCGCGTGGAGTCTGACCTGCCGTTGTCCGGAGTGCGCATCCTGGACCTGACCAGCCTGCTGCCCGGACCCTTCGCCGGCCAGATGTTGGTCGACCTGGGCGCCATCGTCGTGAAGGTCGAGCGCCCCGGCGGAGACCCGATGCGACACCTCGGTGCGGGCACCTTTTCGGTCGTGAACCGCGGCAAGCACTCGATCGAGCTGGACCTGCGCGACGAAGCAGACCGGGTGCTCGCCGTCGAGCTCGCGTCCGAGGCCGACGTACTCCTCGAGAACGGGCGTCCCGGCGCCACCGCGAAGTTCGGCCTCGGCTTCGAGGCACTCAAGGAGCTGAATCCCCGGCTGGTCTACCTGTCCCTGAGTGGGTGGGGCCAAAGTGGGCCGGCGGCGGGGGAACCCGGCCACAACGCCAACTACCTCTCGCGGGCCGGCGGCACCTGGCTGACCGGCGGGCCGGGGACCCCGCCCTCGGATGCGGTGCCGGTGGCGCAGGCCGACATCGGTGCCGCCCTCTACGGCGTGATCGGGGTGCTTGCAGCCCTGCGTGAGCCGCGGCAGGCCCGGCACCTCGACGTCTCCCTCTTCGCTACGGGGCACGCGCTGCTCGCGCCGCGCTACGGGGAGTACGTCGACAAGGGCATGCCCGGCAGGGACGAGCTGCTGCGCCGCCCGGCGCACGGCGTCTTCGAGGCCGGCGACGGCGAGTGCCTGACCATCGCGGCGGTCGAGGACCAATTCTGGTGCGCGCTGTGCAAGCTCATCGGGCGTCCCGACTTGGCGGCGCGCGAGGACCTGAGTGACTATGCCGAGCGTTGCCGGCGGGCCGACGAGATCGACGCTGCGGTGGCGAGGGCGTTCCGGACCCGCCCGCGGGACGCCTGGCTGGCGCTGCTGCGCGAGCACGACATCCCCGCGGCGCCCGTGCTGCGGCCCGAGGAGGCGGTGCTGGACCCGCAGGCGCAGCATCTGGGAATTCAGCCGGACTGGCCTGTCGTGCGGGCGTTCCTCCCGATCGCAGGGCTGCCCCGGGTGGCCGGCGGTGAGCCCGTCGAACGGGATTCCGCCGGGGGCAAGATCCGAGCGACCCGCTGGGCTGAGCTCTGACCGCCCCCAGCCCCATCTCGCTTTCGCGCACCAGCTCTTGACCAGCCCGCGCCACTGCCCAATGATTGGACCATTCAATCACCGTGGTGAGGAGTGGCCAGTGGACGCGGACGTTGCCATCGTCGGAGCGGGGCCCACCGGCCTGACCCTGGCGAACCTGCTGGGGAACCTGGGCCTCTCAACCGTGGTGCTCGAACGGTCGGCCCCCGGGAGCGAGGTCAACTACCCGCGAGCAGTGGGGATCGACCATGACGCGCTGCGCACCTTCCAGACCGTCGGACTGGTCGACCAGATGCTTCCCGACATCGTCCAGAACACCGCTGTCCGGTTCTTCGCCGCCGACGGCTCTCTCCTGGCGGACATCCACCGGCAGCCCGAAGGTGGGCGACAGGGTGGGTGGTTCCGCCGGAACATGTTCATGCAGCACCTTGCCGACCGAGTCCTGGCCGAGGGAGTCCAGCGCTTTCCCCATGTGCGGGTCCAGCACAACGCCGAGGTGTTCTCCCTCGATCAGGACCGTGCGTCGGTCACGCTCGGGGTCCGCGACGTCGTGACGGGGGAGTGCCGCGAGCTCCGGGCGAGCCACGCTGTGGGTGCGGATGGCGCACGGAGCACCATCCGCAAGCTGGCTGACCTGCCGCTGGAGGGCGACACCTACGAGGAACCCTGGCTGATCCTCGAGGTGAGCAATGACCCGTGGGACGCGCCGTACTCATCCTTCTTCTGTGACCCCGCGCGTCCGGTCTACTCCGGGCACCTGCCTCACGGTCACCGTCGCTGGGGGCTGATGCTGCTGCCGGGAGAGTCGGATGAGGAGGTGGTCAGCGACGCGGGACTGCGCCGACTCCTGTCGCCGCTGGTGCCCTCCGTCGCCGCTCTCGACATCATCCGGGCTCAGGTCTACCGCCACCAAGCACGCCAGACCGGCAGCTTCGTGCGCGGTCGCGTTGCCCTGGTCGGCGACGCCGCGCACCTGATGCCGCCCTGGGCCGGGCAGGGCCTGAACAGCGGGATCCGTGACGCCACCAACCTCGGCTGGCGGCTGGCAGCCGCGCGCGAGGGCTTCGACTCCGACGCCCTGCTCGCCGGCTATGACGCCGAGCGTTCCGCCCATGTCCGTCAGGTGATCGCGCTGTCGCGGCGCTTCGGCAAGGTGTTCATCCCTCGCGAGCGCCGGGCGGTCGCGATCCGCGACGCGGTGATGCACGGCGTACGACGGTCCCGACGGTTGCGTGACCCGCTCACGGCCCGCTGGTTCTCGACGCCGCTCCGCTACACCACGGGCGCGTTCGTCCACCATGCCGGCGCTGACCAGCACCGTGCGGTCGGCTCGATGTTCGTCCAGCCGAACGTCGAGTACGACGGGAACGACGTGCCGCTCGACGACGTGCTGGGGCCCCGGTTCGCGGTGATCGGCTACCGCTGCGACCCCGTCGCGGGGCTGTCCGACGAGGACCACGCCTTCTGGTCCCGGCTCGGCGCCACCTTCGTCCGTGCGGACATCTCCCGGTCTCCGGCGCCCGAGTCGGTGCTCGGGCAGGTCCGGGTTGAAGACGTGCACGGGCAACTGGCCACCTGGTTCGGCAGGCACGACTCCGAGCTGGCCGTGGTCCGGCCAGACCGGGTGCTCGCCGCCGTCGGCGGTCTTGGCGACCTCGAGGCGATCACCCGTGACCTGCGGGCCCGGCTGCCGGAGGCCACGGGCGACGATGAACGGGCCTGACCCGCACACCCGACGGTCCCAGACCACCGGGACCCTGCTGGCCGTGGCCATCACGATCTGTGGTGCCCTGCCCACCTTTCTGACGAGTGCGCTGGCGGTGCAACTGCAGGACGACCTCCACTTCGGGCCGGGCGCCCTCGGTTTGGCCACCTCCGTCTCGTTCGGCGTCGGCGGCCTGACCTCCCGACACATGGGGCGGGTCGTGCAACACCGCGGTTCCCGGTTCGGCTTCCACTTCTCCCTCACACTCGCCGCCATCGCGCTGATGATCGTGCTGGTCGCGCCGTCCTACCCCGTGCTCGTGCTGGCCCTGTTCGTGGCGGGCCTCGGCAATGCGGCCGCACAACCCACCGCGAACCTGATGATCACCGAGGTGGTCGGCCGCCGTCGCCTGGGACTGGCGATGGGTTTCAAGCAGTCCTACATTCCGATCGCATCCCTGCTTGGTGGCCTCTCTGTGCCCATCGTGGCCGTGAACTACGGCTGGCGGTGGGCCATCGGTGGGGCCGTGGTGATGTGCGTGATCACCCTGGCCGGTGGCCGACGTCGTACGCCTGGTCCACGCGGGAAGCTCACGCCGGTGCTGGACTCCACGGAGTCCACGGAGCCCACGGAGCCTACGGAGCCCACGGGTGAGGTGCCGACAGGGCCCGCCATGAGCCGCAGGGGGGTGCTGGTGCTGACCATCGGTGGCGGGCTGGCCGCCGGCTCGGTCACCGCACTCGGTGTGTTCCTCGTCGACGCCGCGGTCGACGCAGGTGTGGAACCCGGGATGGCCGGCTACCTGCTGGCATTCTGCGCTGCCTGTTGCCTGGTCGGACGGGTCTCGGCCGGCTGGCTGGCCGATCGCATCCAGGGCCGCAGCCTCTACATCGCCTCGGTCAACATCATGCTTCTCACGGTGGTCGGGATGTTGCTGCTGGCCATCGGCGATGGCTGGGTCTTCATCGTCGGCGCGATCCTGGGCTACCTCGGCTGGACGTGGCCTGGCCTGTTCCACCTCGCCGTGATCCGCGACAGCCCCGGCGCCGTGGCCTCGGCCACCGGCACGGTCCAGTCCGGCTTCTCCGGGGGCGCCGCCATCGGACCTGTCCTGCTCGGCATGCTCGTGGAGGCCACGTCGTACGAGGTGGGCTGGCTGACGGCCGCCGTCATCAGCGCCCTCGGCATCGTCGTCGTCCGTTGGGCCCGCCGCATCCTGCGCCGCGATCGGGGACTGCCGGCCGGCGGCCCGGTTCCCGCGGCCGGCTCGCCGCCCACTGACCGCCGAAGGAACCCAGCCCATGGATGAACAGCACACCAGGAGGACACCATGAAGGAGACGTCGGACCGCACGGTCCGGACCGAGCGCCGGGGCCCCGTCCTGATCATCACGCTGGACCGACCCGGGGCCCTCAACGCCATCAATCGGGCAACGTCACAGCAGTTGCACACCGCATTCGACCAACTACAGGACGACGGCGAGTTGGCTGTCGGCGTGCTCACCGGCACCGGCCGTGCCTTCTGTGCCGGCTCGGACCTGAAGGAGATCGACGAACGGCCCGCCTTCACCGACGGGCTGCGCCACGGAAATGTCACCAGTCTGGTCCGGCGCGACCTCGGGAAGCCCCTGGTCGCCGCGGTCAACGGGCTCGCCTTCGGAGGCGGCATGGAGCTGGTCCTGGCCTGTGACCTCGCGGTCGCCGGCCCACCTGCGAGGTTCGGCCTGCCCGAGGTGAAGCATGGACTCGTGGCCGCCGCCGGTGGCCTGCTGCGCGGCCCCCGTCAGCTCCCCATCAAGGTGCTGCTCGACCTGGTGCTCACCGGCGGGTCGTTGGACGCCGACCAGGCGCTGGCCCGCGGCCTGGTGAGCCGGATCGCCGAGGACCCGGTCGCTGAGGCGATCACGATGGCAGCCACGATCGCCGGACACCCCTCGCAGGCAGCGGTGCGGGCCTCCCGTGACGCGGTGCGCCGAGGGCTCGACGTGCCGCTCGAGGCCGAGGGCGGGGCCTGGGACGTGGTCGAGCCCGACGTGATGGCGGTTCTCCTCGCCGCGGGCGGCAGGTCATGACCCGGCTGCCGGAGGCCGGGGACACCGGGTCGGCGTTCCGCCTCCCGATCGAGGAGGGCAAGGTCCGGGAGTTCGCTGCGGCCACCAAGGCCCGCCACACGTCGTACGCACGGAGCGACGGCGCCGGTCCGCTCGTTGCGCCGCCGACGTTTCTGACCACGGCTGCGTGGTGGCTGCCGCCCGGCGGCGGCGTCCTCGAGGGCCTCGCTGACGACTGGTCACGGTTGCTGCACGGCGGCCAGCGCTACGTCTTCCACGGACCGCCGCCGAGCGCAGGGCAGACCCTGGTCGCGACCCAGCGGATACGGGAGGTCACCGAACGCACCGGCCGCAGGGCCGGGACCATGACCTTCATCGACTGGTGCACGGACTTCGTCGATGCCGACGGCACCCTGCGCGCAGAGGAGCGGCATCTGACCATCCGGACCGACCGGCCCCCGTCGGCCTCCGGCGACCCTGCGGCGACCAAGGTCGCGCCTCGCGACGAACCCGCTCTCGCCGGCTTCGTCGACGAGCCGGTGTCAGTCACCGACATCGTTCGATACCAGGGAGCGTCGGGGGACCTGAACCCGATCCACCACGACCACGAGCTGGCCCGCGCACACGGCTACCCGTCAGCGTTCTCCGTGGGGATGCTGCATGCCGGCATCCTGGGCAGCCACGTGGCCACCATCTTCGGTCCCGAACGCGTGCGCGACTTCGGTGTTCGCTTTCGCGAGCAGGTCTGGCCGGGGGACGAGCTGGTGTACGGCGGTCGCGTCGTGGGGCGGCGCGAAGCAGCAGGGGAGCAGTTGCTCGCCCTGCGTCTCGAGGTCCGCCGAACCGACGGCCAGGTGCCCATGACCGGGGATGCCCTGGTCGTGGACCCCGACGCGTCGTGAAGGCGCAAGTCGTGCCGGGTGGTCAGCCGCTCGACTCGAGCGCCTCCTTGAAGTTCGCCTCCGATTCGGTGAGGAACTGGCCGAACTTCTCGTGGTCGCTGAACGGCATCGTCACGAAGTCCGCGCCGATCTTGTCCACGACATCGTCGTCCTGGACACAGGTGCGGAAGGCGTCCTCGAGGGTCCCCAC
This sequence comes from Nocardioides jensenii JCM 1364 = NBRC 14755, assembly GCF_001552535.1. Lineage (GTDB taxonomy): Bacteria > Actinomycetota > Actinomycetes > Propionibacteriales > Nocardioidaceae > Nocardioides > Nocardioides jensenii. The sequence continues at coordinate 14,093 of NZ_BCRJ01000074.1, forward strand.
CACTGAGTCCGGAAGTCCTTCGGGACCGTAGAGGCCCCACCGGTTGTCGGGGATCGTGGCATCCGGAAAGCCGAGCTCGGCCAAGGTGGGCACCTCAGGGAGCCATTCCACACGCTCTTCCCCCAAGGCGGCCAGGGGGACGAACCGGCCGTCGTCCAGGAAGGGCTTGACCTGCTTGGCTGCCTCCACGGCGGTGACGTCGACGTCGCCGGCGAGCAGGGCCCGGTGCTGAGCGGTCTCGCCTTCCAGCGGCACCACCTTCGTGTCGAGCCCATACTTGTCGGCGAGCAGGTTGAGGGCGAAGACCTTCGGGCTGGTTGGCCCCGGCACGGCCACCGTGTACTTGCCCGGATCCTTCTCGATCGCCTCGAGCAGCTCCTCGCCGGTGTCGAACGGAGCGTCGGAGCGGGCGACCAGGATCTGCGACGAGTGCCAGCCCTCGGCAATGGGCGTGATGTCGGAGGTGGTGAAGCCGAGGTCGTCGAGTTGTGGAGACAGCGTCAGGTAGGTCGCTGGGTTCAGACCCAGCGTGTAGCCGTCGGGCTCGGAGTTGATGATCTCTCGGTTCGCGACGGCGCCGGAGGCACCGTCGGCGTTCCTGACGACGACCGTCTGGCCCAGCTCCTCTTTCAGGCATGGTGAGATCGCCCGGGCATTGATGTCGGTCGAGGCCCCCGGTGCGTTGCCGAGGACGAGATCGATCGTGTCTTCGCCACGTTCTCGGGGGCGTGTCAATCAATGAAGAGGACTTCTGGACGCCGACCGCTGGAGGGGGTCGGTCAGGCAGGTGGCTTGACCGCGAGGACGGGGCACGTCGCGTGCATGAGGATCCGCTGGGCGTCGCTCCCCAGGATCAACTTGCCGACGGCGCTGCGGTGACGGAGACCGATCACGATCAGATGGGCCTCGAGCCGCTCCGCGGCGTCGACGATGTCCTCGGCCACGTCACCGGGCTCGACCATGCGCTCGATCTCGAACTCGATGCCGCTGTCGGAGAGACGCTGCTCCAGGCTTTCGGCCTGCGGGTCGGTGAGTCGATTGTCCTCGATCGCGGAGTCGCCGCGAGCGACATTGAGGACCACGAGTCGATCCTCATGTCGACGGGCCTCCTCGACGGCACGCTCCAGTGCTGCATCGCCCAAGGCGTTCGGCTTGTAGGCCAAAAGGATCGTCATGACCATTCCTCTCGTGTCGCTTGACTCGGAGGGCAAGTCTAACCCACAATGGTCCAACCATAGACATTTTGTGAAGAAGGAGTCCTGCGATGGCTGGCTTCGCGCCTGAATCGAGCGTGACCCCGGAGATTCAACGTATCGCCCCCCGGGAGACCCAGTACCTGAGAGACGAGCGGACCCCGAACCGCTTTCTCGTGCACCGCAAGGTATTCACCGACCAGCAGATCTTCGAAGCCGAGCGTCGCAAGATCTTCGACAAGTGCTGGATCTACGTCGGACACGAGTCCGAGATTCCGAAGCCCGGAGACTTCGTGGCACGGGAGGTGGCCGGTCGCCCAGTCCTCTTCACCCGCAACAAGGACCACGAGCTGCGGGTGCTGCTCAACTCCTGCTCGCACCGAGGCGCCGAGGTCTGCCGCGAGCGGCGAGGCAACCAGAAGCGATTCCGGTGCTTCTATCACTCGTGGGCGTTCTCGAACGACGGCGACCTGATCAACATGCCCGACGAGGGCGGGTTCCCCGAAGGATTCCGCAAGGAGGACCACGGGCTGGCCAAGCCGGAGCAGGTCGACTCCTACCGCGGGTTCGTCTTCGCGACGTTCAACCCGGAGCAGGAGCCGCTCGAGGACTACCTCGCCGACGCCAAGTACTACCTCGACCTGACCGCGGACCAGGCGCCGGACGGCAAGGGCATGAGCGTCACACCTGGCACCCACGAGTACTCGATGCGCAGCAACTGGAAGCTGCTGGCGGAGAACAGCTCCGACGGCTACCACGCCATTCCGGTCCACAAGACCTACCTTGACGTCCAGCGTTCGCGCGGTGACGACATCGCCGGGAGCACCGAGAAGGACTGGAAGGACTCCCACGCCTTCGACCTCGGCAACGGCCACACCGTCACGGTGAAGCAGGCCCCGTGGGGCCGGCCTGTCGCACGGTGGACGCCCTCCATGGGTGAGGACACCAAGGAGACCGTCGAGCGCAGCTACCAGCGACTCGTCGAGGGGCACGGCGAGGAGCGTGCGGAGATGATCGCGAACCTCGACTTCAACATGCTGATCTTCCCCAACCTGGTGCTGAACAACATCATGGCGGTGATCATCCGGACCTTCTACCCGAACCAGCCCGGGCACATGAACGTCACCGCCTTCTCCCTCGCCCCCGGCGACGAGGACGAGGCATCGCGTCGGGTGCGCAACGAGTCGTTCCTCTCCTTCCTCGGTCCGGCCGGACTGGCCACCCCCGACGACAACGAGGCGCTCGAGTCCTGCCAGCGCGGCTACGAGGCACGCCCCGGCGAAGGCTGGTCGGACGTCTCCCGCGGCATGGACAAGGCACATCCAGCGAACTGGGACGAGCTGCAGATGCGCACCTTCTGGCGGCGCTGGGACACCCTGATGGGAGAAGAGGCATGAGTTTCAGGTACGCCGAGGAGAAGAAGGTCTCCTCGGAGAAGTTCACCCGCGCCGAGGTCGAGGACTTCCTCTACTACGAGGCCCAGCTGCTCGACGCGTGGAAGCTCGAGGAGTGGCGGGACCTGTTCGAGGAGGACGGCCACTACATCGTCCCGTCCACGGACAACCCCGACGGGGACCTGGCCATGGACCTGGCGCTGATCGACGACGACCACGAGGGTCTGCGTGGTCGGGTCCAGCGACTGATGAGCACCTACGCGCACATCGAGAACCCGCGCTCGCGGACCCGCCGCATCATCAGCAACGTGAGGCTCTGGGACCACGACAACGGTGAGCTCGGCGTCCGGTGCTCGGTCGTCGTCTACCGTTCCCGGGTGCCCGGTACGACGTCGTACGTCGCGGACGTGCACTACCGGCTGCGCAAGCAGGGTGACTCGTTCGGGATCGCGTTCAAGCACGCGATGCTCGATCACCACACCCTGCGCGATGTCGGCGGCGTGCTCTCGATCATCCTGTGAGCGCGCAGCCCCAACCGCGAGCGATGCGGGCCGCGGTGCCTGACCACGGAGTGGTCTCCCCGGTCGAGATCCCGCGGCCCGCGCCCGGTCCGGGCCAGGTGCTCGTCGAGGTCCGCGCCGCGGGGATGAACCGGGCAGACCTGCTGCACGCCAAGGGCCGCTACGGCCAGCGTGCGTTCGCCGGCACCACAGGTCCCGACGTCGCCGGGATGGAGCTGGCCGGACGGGTGGTCGCGGTCGGTGACGGCGTCGACGACCAGATCCTGGGCACCCGCGTGATGGCGATGACTGCCCGCGCGTACGCCGAGTACGCCGTCGTGGACGAGCGCCTGCTGATGGCGGTGCCCGAGGAACTCTCCTGGACCGATGCAGCGGCACTCCCGATGGCTCTGCTCACCGAGTACGAGGCCCAGGTCGCACTGGCCAGATCGGTCGCCGGCGAGCGGGTGCTGGTCATCGGTGCCACGTCAGGCGTGGGCCTCATCGGAGTCCAGCTGGCTCGCACCATCGGGCCGGCGTCGTTGGTGGCCACCAGCCGCAACACCGACGTCGATGCCCTGCTGCAGTCGCTCGGCGCAGGCACGGTCGCACACACTCCGGACGAGGTGGCCAACGCCTCCACCGAGGGGTACGACGTGGTCATCGACCACGTCGGTGGGGACTGGCTCGGCACCGCACTGGCACACCTGCGCAACGGCGCCCGCGTGGTGTCCGTGGGTCGGCTCGGCGAGCGGACCGTCCAGGTCGACCTGACTGCGCTGGCCGGGAAGCGGGCCAGCCTGATCGGGACCACGTGGAAGACCCAGGAGCTGGCGCAGATCGCCGACAGTGTCGCCGGAGTCCGTGAGCACGTTCTGCCCGCTGTCGCAGACGGCCGGATCCGTCCGGTGGTCTCGGGAACCCTCGAGTTCGGCGACATCGCGGGCGGCTACCAGCGGCTCGCCGACGGGCACAGTCCGGGCAAGCTCGTCGTGGTCGTCAGCCGGGACTGACGTGGGGGAGTCGGCGCGCCCCGGTGCCGTGGCCGCGGTGCTGGTCGCGGCGGCCGCGGTGGCCTCGCTCGTCTACAGCCTGGCCATGCCGCTGCTGGGCGAGTTCCCGGCGATCTTCGGGATCAGCGCCTCCAGCGCCACCTGGATCATCGTCGCCAACTCCGTCTCCGGGGCGGTCTCCACCCCAGTCACCGGACGCCTCGGCGACACGTGGGGCGCCCGCCGTACCCTCCTCGGTTCGATGGCCTGCCTGGTCGTCGGCTCGGTGGTCTGCACGGTGGCCACGAGCCTCGAGGTGATGCTCGTCGGGCGGGTCCTGCAGGGCGTCGCGGCCGGCACCGTGCCCTTGGCGATCGGCATCGTCCGCCACGTGGTCCCGGCCAGGAACCTGGGCGCGGTGATCGGCGCGTTGAGCGCCACGCTCGGGCTCGGCAGCGGGGTCGGGATCACCATGGCGGGCCTGCTGCTCGCACACGGCAGCTGGCGCCTGGTCTTCGCAGCGACCAGCCTTCTGGCCGTGGTCGTCTTCGTGCTCGTCGCCAAGCTGGTGCCCGCAGACGCCCCCGCGACCACACGGCAGATCGACGTGTGGGGAGCGGTCGGCCTCGGCATCGTGCTGACCTGTCTGCTGGTGCCGCTGAGCAAGGGCTCCGAGTGGGGCTGGGGATCCGCGCTCGTGTGGTCGATGGCCGGTGTCGCCGTCGTGGTCGGCGCTGCCTGGGTGGTGCACCAGTTGCGGCACCGTCAGCCGATGGTCAATGTGCGTCTGGCCCTGTCGGCGCGCTTCGGGGGCGTGCTCGTGCTGTCCCTCGTGGTGGGCGGCACCATCTTCTTCAGCCTGCTCACCGTGGTCGTGGTGGTGCAGGCCCCGCACGGGACCGACTACGGACTCGGGCGAACCGCGCTGGCCTCCGGCCTGGTCCTGATCCCCGGCAACTTGATGATGCTGGTGGCACCGGTGCCGACCGCTCGTTTCGCACGGGAGTTCGGCGTGCGGGCGGTTCTGCGCGTCGGGCTGGCCATCGTGGCGGCCGGCTATCTGCTGCGTGCCGGGCTCGACCGGAACCTGCTCGAGGTGAGCCTGGGCTACCTCTTCGTGCAGTCGGGGGTTGGCGTCTGCCTGGCCGCGCTGCCGTTGGCGGTGGCGCGCAGCTCCCCGGCGGCGGAGACCTCGTCCGCGCAGGCGCTGAGCACCACGATGCGGCAGACCGGCATCGCCATCGCCGGTGCGGGCTATGCGGCCCTGGTCGCGGTCATGCACCTGGACTTCGAGGGCCACTTGTTCCCGACCTCGCGCGCCCTCGACGTGTCGTTCCTGGCCGGTGTCGCGATCGCGCTGGTTGGCATCGTCGGAACCTACGTCGGCGTGCGCCGTGTTCACTGACCGACGCGATGCCGCGATCGGGGGCTCGGACCCTCAGCCGAAGGTGCCGCCGTTCACGTCGAGCACCGCACCGGTGATGAAACTTGCCCCTTCACTTGCGAGAAACTCAACCGTCGCGGCAACCTCTTCGGGGCGCCCGATCCGCCGGAGCGGAACCGTCGAGGCAAAGCGCTCGTGCAAGTTGAGAGACCCCGATTCCCCTCCGACGTCAGAGAGCGGCGTCTTGATGCGGCCCGGCGCGACTGTGTTGGCCGTGATGTTGTGGCTCCCGCCCTCACCCGCGAGGCTGCGGGTGAGCCCGATGATTGCGGCCTTGCTCGCCGAGTAGTGAGCACCTGCGACATCTGAGTAGACGCGTCCGGCGCGTGAGGAGATGTTGACGATCCTGCCCCAACCACGTTCCCTCATCGATGCCATCGCCCACTGTGAGAGCAGGAAGGGCGCGGTCAGGTTGACAGCCATGACCTGGTCCCACTGCTCCTGCGTGATGTCCGGAATGGGGAAGTGGCTCCCGTCCCGGCGCTTGGGGTGGATCCCGGCGTTGTTGACCAGGATGTCGATGCCACCGAGCTCACGCGTGATCGCATCGATGAGACCGGCGATCGATCCGCGATCAGCGAGGTCGACCTGGAACGCCCTCGCTGCGGCGGCAGTGGTGGCCAGCTCCTGAGCCGTCTCGAGCACTCGGTCGGAGCAGTCGACGAGGACGAGGCTGTGCCTGTCATCAGCAAGGCGCCGCGCGATGGCGAGGCCGAGGCCGCTCGCGGCGCCGGTGACGAGGGTGATCCGCGGACCGACGGCTGTTGTCTCGCTCATGTGATTCTCCTTCGACTCCATCTGGCTTCCTCGATCAGTGCTGAGCGATGCCGGCGGCGCAGCGTCCGGCGACCCTGCCGCTGATCACCGACTTGGCGAGAGAGGATCCGCTCATGTAGCTGGCCCCGTGGAATCCACCGACGACCTCGCCGGCCGCGTGCAGGCCGGGGATCGGGTGCTCGAACACATCGATGACCCGCATCGCGGTGTCGACGTGCAGTCCGCCGTAGGTGCTGGGCAGGCCGGTCGTGCACGGGTAGGCGTAGAAGGGCGGGGCCGCCACCTCCGGGGGCTCTCCGACACCGTTGCCCAGAGAGCTGCGCCCGAACCGGCTGTCGCCACCGCTGCGCACGTCGGCGTTGTAGGTGCTGATGGTGTCCGCGAGTGCTGGCGGATCGATCCTGAGCTTGGCGGCCAGGTCCTCCACCGTGTCCGCGGTCTGGAGGTAGCCGCGCTCGAGTGCTCCCTCGAAGTCATTGACCGTCAGGTCAGGCCTCGTCTGTTCCATGACGTGCGAGTCGAAGACCTGGAAGCCCACCGCGCCAGGCTGCTCGAGGCACGCGTCGCCGATCGTCTTGTAGGACAAGGACTCGTCGACGAATCGCTGACCGTGCACATTGACGACGACCGCTCCCCGGTACATCGCGATGAGCAGGATCGGCGGTGCGGAGTCCCGGGGCAGAGATGTGCCGAAGGTGCCCTTCACGTAGCCCATGTCGACGAGGTCGGCGCCGAGGGCCATCCCGAGCAGAATCCCGTCGCCGGTGTTGCCGGACCCTCCCAGTGGTGGGGCGTCGCGGAAGCGGGGTGCGAACGCCTGCAGGAGTCGCTTGCTGCGGTTGAAGCCTCCCGAGGCCAGGACGACCCCGGACTGCGCGGTCAGCTCCCGAGCGGCCGTGCCTCCGGCCAGGACCCCGTTCACCCGGTTCCCGGAACGGAGCAGCCGATCGGCACCCGACTCCATGATGAATGTGATGTTCGGGTGTCCTGTGGCGGCGTCCTGGACGGCCTCGAACATCCGAGGGGCGTTGGTGCCGTGGGTGCGCGGCCGCGACTGGTTGCTGCTCAAGGACACGCGCTCGAAGGGCACACCGATCTCGCGCAGCCACTCGTAGGCGGCCAGCTGCTCGGCGACGTACAGGTCCACGAGCTCTGGATCGTTCCTGCCCTCCCCGACAGTCAGGAGGTCCTCGCGCAGCAGGTCGGGGGAGTCATCGATGCCTTGCTGTTGCTGCAGGTCGGTGCCGGCGAAGGCGAACGACCCGCCGCTCAACCGGGCGCTCCCGCCGGGGTCTGCCGTCTTCTCCAGGATCAGCACGCGGGCGTCGGCGTCAGCAGCGGCGATCCCCGCGGTGACTCCGGCCAACCCACCACCGATGACAATCACGTCCCAGTCGTCCGGCATCGCGTCCATTCCTCCTGATCACTCGGGGTCGTCGCGAACCTAATGGCACCCACGCGATGGGGACCTCCCTCGGTTCCGCTCGTCGGCACGTTGGTTCCCGGGTCGGTCGAGGGAGGTCGGCGGGCCGGATCGTGTGCCGGAGCGTGGAACATCGGGAGGCGCCAGCGGCGGCAGGGCGCGAGGATGTGCGCCATGGTGATGGGGAGACATGGCGGAGATCTGCCATCGTGGGGCAACCACGGGGGTCCCCGTGCAGTCTGAGCCAGGTTCCGCCGTCGACGGACCGACCGCAATCGGCCAGGGCCTGGCCACCTTCCAGGCGATCGCCCTCACCCTCACCGGATCGCTGCCGGTGTTCCTCACCGGTGCCCTGGCCGTGCACGTCACCGGAGAGCTCGGCATCGGACCGGGTGGACTCGGCCTGGCCGCCTCCCTGCTGTTCGCCACCTCGGGCGTGGTCGCGCGGCCGATGGGGGCGCTCATCCAGGCCCGGGGAATCCGCTTCGGCTACGGGGTGGCGGCCACGACCGGCTCCGTCTCGCTCCTGACGATCGCCACCGCACAGCACTATGCGGTCCTGCTCGTGGCCATGGTCCTCGGAGGAGTGGCCAACGCGATGGGGCAGCCCACCGCGAACATGCTGCTCACACAGTCGGTGGCGCCGCGCAGGCTGGGCCTCGCGATGGGGATCAAGCAGTCCTACATCCCCGTGGCGTCCCTGCTCGGCGGACTGTCGGTCCCGACGATCGCCGCGGAGTTCGGTTGGCGCTGGGCGATGGCCGTTGCGGCCGCGCTGTGCCTCGTGATCGCGGCGACCGGGGTCGTCTCGCGGCGGGCCCCCGCCGTCGCGCGGGCAGCGCCCGTGGGTGCCGGTCGACGCCGCCTGCCGCGCAGGGCGATGCTCATCCTGACCGTCGGGACCGGTGTGTCGGCCGGGGCTGCCACCAGTCTCGGTGTGTTCCTCGTCGACTCGGCTGTCGACTCCGGGGTGTCTCCGGCACAGGCAGGCTACCTGCTGGCCGCCTGCTCGGGCCTCTCGTTGGCCACCCGAGTGACCCTGGGCTGGGCGGTCGACCGACTGAGCGGACGCAACCTCTACGCCCTGGTCGCCAACCTGCTGACCGTCACCGTCGTCGGCTTCCTGCTGCTCGCCCTGGGCAGCCCGGCCTTCATCGTGGTGGGCGCCCTTGCGGCGTACCTCGGGTGGAGCTGGACCGGGATCCTCCACCTGGCGATCGTCCGGGACAACGACGGTGCCGTGGCCACGGCCACCGGATACCTGCAGACCGGACTCGCCCTGGGGGCCGCGCTGGGCCCGATCAGCCTCGGCGTCATCGCGGAGAGTACGTCGTACGAGGTGGCCTGGCTGGCCACGGCCGTGATCGGACTCGCCGGCATGGTCGTGGTCCGCACCGCCGAGCGGATGATCCGTCGCGGAGTCAGCGAGGACACGCGTCCGCGCGGACGGAGCGGTGCGGCCGCACGGTGAGCCTCATCTCGCTCGGCGCGACCCTGCACCGAGGGAGTCAAGGCGCAGGTCAGACTGCGTCGAGCGGCCGTGGCTCGGTGCGCCTGGTGGCAAGAGCCCGACTGGCCTCGTAACCCACCCTCCGCAGCGCCCGCCCGTGCACGCCGGGATCGATCTTCCCGGCCGCGCCCGCCACCGAGAAGGCGGCGACGACGCTGCGCTGCGCGTTGAACACCGGAACCGCCAGGCAGTGCAGCCCCTGGCGGGACTCCTCGTCGTCGACAGCCATCCCCTCGAGTCGTGCGAACTCCAGGGCGCGTTCCAGGTCGTCCGAGCTGGCCAGGGTCTTGGAGGTCCAGCGGACCAAGCCCCTGGCCAGGGTCTCCTCGATCCCTTGGGGGTCGTGGGCCAGCATCGCCTTCCCGATGGCCGTGCAGTACGCCGGAACCACGCCGCCGATGCGGGACGGTGCCGGGAAGTGTCGGTGCCCGTACAGCTTGTTGAGATAGACGACGTCGGGTCCCCGGAGAACCGCGAGGTGCACGGTCTCGTGGGTCAGCTCGAAGAGCTGAGCAAGGTATGGAGTGAGGGCGTTCTGCAGCCACTGGTACTCGCCGACGAGTGCCTGGTATCCCAACTCGTAGAGCTGGGAACCGATTCGGTACTGGAGCCCTTGGCGACACACGACTCCGTTGCGCTCAAGAACGGCCAGGACCCGGAACGCCGTCGACTTGGACAGCTCGGCGCGTCGCGCCAGCTCGCTCACGCCCACTCCGGCGTTGGCCTCGCGGCCGAACGCAGCAAGCAGGCTGAACGCCTTGTCGATCGCTCCGCGCTCGCACGTGGAGGCCGATCCCTTCGGCAGTGGACCGTCGACCATGGGCACACTTCCCTCATCCCGAGTCCAGAGTGGAACCGAGTGGTTCAATGGTCCAACAAATGTGCCAGTGGGGCGAACGTCTGTCAAGGGTCCATCCGGGCACGGACCTCCGGCTGACGGGCGTTGCCGTCCGTCAGTCGGAGGTCCGTGTCGTCAGGAGTGCTGCCGAGGACGACGTGGCGTCACTGGTCGACGTAGTCCGTGTAGGTCTCGACGTGCTGCTTCAGGGCTTCGTTGACGTCGTCGGGTCCCATGAACGGGTCCGGGACCAAGTCCTCGCCGCCCATCTTGTCGACCACCTCCGGGTCCTCGTCGCAGGTCTTGAGTGCTTCCTCGAGTGAGGTCTGCACGTCATCGGGGATGCCGTTCGGTGTTGCGAGGTAGAAGTAGATGTCCGGGAGGGTGGCGTCGCCGTAGCCCAGCTCGTCGAGGGTCGGAGTGTCCGGGGTGACGTCCCAGCGCTCGTTGCCGATGGTGGCGAGCGGGATGAATTCTTCCGACTCGATGAACCCGGCTGACACGACGTCGGAATCCAGGCCCGCAGCGTCGAGGTTGCCCCCCAGCAGCGCGGTGTTCACCTCGCCGGAGGAGCCCATGGGAACAATGTTGAACTCCAGCCCGTACCGCTTCGCCAGGGCCTGGAAGGCGATCGCCTTGGGGCTGGTGGGTGTCGGCACGCCGGTGTCGACCTCACCCGGGTTCTCCTTGACGTACGCGAAGAACTCTTCTGCCGTCTTGTGCGGCGAGTCCTTGCTCACGGCGATGGTCATGCCGTAGCCGTAGAACGCGCCGATCGGGTTGAGGTCCTCCCAGTCGAAGTCGAAGTCCTCGACCATCGGCGTGACCGTCATGCCCGTGGTGATGGCCAGGCCGATCGTGTAGCCGTCGGGTTTCGCGTTCATCACCTCCAGGGTGCCGCTGGAGCCACCGCCGCCGTCGTGGTTCTCCACGACGATGTCCTGGCCGAGCTCGCCGCTCATGCACTCCGCGATGATCCGTGACGTGGTGTCCGTCCCTCCGCCCGGCGCGTAGGGGACCACCCACCGGATGTCGTCCGAGGGGTAGGCGCCACTTCCGCTGGAGCCCGCACATCCGGCCACCAGCGCTGACGCGAGAAGCCCGACCGCGACGCCACCTGAGATCCGCCACCTGTTCATTGGAACTCCCATCTCGTCCGCCCCGTGGATTAGACCTGTGCGATGCCGAAAAGTGTGTTCTGCGTCACGGCGTGGCGCCACGGGGTGTGCCGCGCAGCGGCACGCCCGGACTACAGGAGGATCGAGAGGACGCCGCCGGAGTCCCGGAGAGTCTCGTGGACGAGGCGCGCGACCTTCCGCTTGATCAGGAAGGTGTCCTCCACTCGGACCAGGCTGTACTCGAGCAGGCCCGCGTGCGTCGTGGTCTGGTGAGGGCGCGACCTGTAGACCACGAAGTTGGCCTCGACGTGGACCTGACCCGCCTGGTCTCGCAGCGGACGGACGTTGGAGACCACTCGACGCGTGCGCGAATGGGGATTCTCGATGTGCGCCCAGGTGCTCTTCAGTCGTTGCACCCGGCCGGCCAGCTCGTCCTTGGTCTCGTTGATCAGGGCGAGGTTCAGGTCCGCGTCCCCGTAGATGTCGTCGGTCGAAGGGACCACGTAGTCCCCGTCCGCCGCGAACAGGTCGTACCAGTCGTCGAGTGCCCACGCGTCGAGGAGCGCAGCCTCGTCGTTGATGAAGCGCTCGCACTGCAAGCGCGTCGCGAGTCCTTCCTCTCCGGGCAGGGAGCGACGGAACGTCCCACCCAGGATCGGGAGACGGTCGTCCGCGCCCGTCACGTCTGCATCGGCGTCGCTCATGTTCTCTCCTGGTTGCACTCGCTTGTCGGTCACGGCCGGGCGACGTCACATGGCGGCGGTGATGCCCCCGTCGACGACCAGGACCTGCCCGGTCACGAAGGCCGCGTTGGGCCCGCCCAGGAAGATCACGGCGTCCGCGACGTCCTGCGGATCACCCAATCGGCCCAGCGGGGCTCGCTGTTCCCGATAGGCGACGGACTCCTGTGTCATCGCCGCTGTCTGGCCCTCGGTCCGGATCGTCCCCGGGGCGACCGCATTGACCCGGATGCCTCGTGGTCCCAGGTCGACGGCGAGCTGCCGGGTCATGCTGACCACGGCGCCCTTGACGGCTGCATAGCCCGCCGATGCTGGGGTGCCCAGCAGTGCGGCCACCGAGGCGATGTTCACGATGGCGCCGCCACCGGATGCGGCCATGGGCTCGGCCACGGCCTGGGAGAGCCAGAGCGGTCCCTTGACCCCGACGTCGAACATCCGGTCGAGGTCGCGAGCGTTGATGCCCTCCAACGCGCCGTACCGCATCCACATCGCGTTGTTGACCACGAGGTCGAGTCGGCCGTGCTTCCCGAACACGTCCCTGACTCCGTCGTACGTCGCGTCGCGATCGGTGACGTCCAGCTCGCGGGCAGTCAGTGCGCCCGAGGTGTCCAGGGCCGCGGTCGCCTCGGCCATGGAGCCGGTTCGGTCCGAGGCCTCAACGGCGTAGCCGGCCTCGGCCAGCCTGAGGGCGATCGACCTGCCGATGCCACGGCCGGCTCCGGTGACGATCGCGACAGGTCGCTGTGCGTCGCTCACGGCGCCACCTCCTCGACCTGGTCGTTGGTCAGGGAGTCGCCCACGCTCGCCCGGTCGGTCACCAGGGCGTCCCAGTGCCGCCAGTAGGTCCGCATGTGCATCTCGTCGTAGTTCATCGGGATGTCCTTGTCGAAGCCGCGGGAGACGTCCGACCACATCTCGACACCCTGATGACCGGCGGCGCGCTGGACGGACTCAAGCGCTTCGTTGTCGTCGGGGGTGGCGAGTCCGGCCGGGCCCAGGAATGCGAGGAAGGACTTGTTGCGCACCTTCGTGGCGGCGTCGTCCTCCTCGCGGGGCGCCAGCGACCAGGCGGTCACGTGCATGAGATCGGGGCGGATCGGCTCGTACTTCCGGATGATCACGGCCATGATGTTGTTGACCACCAGGTTCGGGAAGATGTTCATGTTGAAGTCGAGGTTGCTGATCTGGTCGGCGTAGTCCGGCCCGTGGTGCTCCGCCAGTCGGCGTGCCGACTCCTCGACGACCGGCTTCGACTCGGGCCCCATCGACGGTCGCCAGCGGGCAACGGGGCGCGCCCACGGGCCGTGCTTCACCGTGACCGTGTGGCCGTTGCCGAGGTGGTAGGCGCCGGACTCCTTGAACTCCGTCCGCACGTCGCCGAGGCTGTCATCGCCCTTGAGGCGCTGGGCGTCGAAGTAGGTCTTGTGGACCGGTATGGCGTGGTAGCCGTCGTAGCTGTTCTCCGAGAGGAGCTTCCAGTTTGCGCGCACGGAGTACTCGTGGGTCCCGGGAAGGACCTGCATCCCGGTGAGGGCCTGGTCTGCCGTGATGTCCAGATACTGCCGAGCGCCGGCGAGATAGTCGTGCAGGCTCATCGCGTGGGGGTCGAAGTTGAGGAAGACGAAGTCCCGGTATGACTCCACACGTGCCGGAGCGCGCAGGCCGTAGTCCTCGGTGTCGAAGCCCTGGGGGAAGGCCTCCGCGTCGGGAAGCGAGACGAGTCGGCCATCGGTGGAGAACGACCAGGAGTGATAGAAGCAGCGAAAGCGGCGGGTGGTGCCCTTACGTTCCCGGCAGACCTCGGCGCCTCGATGCGTGCAGGCGTTCAGCCACACGCGCAGGTGCCCCTCCTGGTCGCGGGTCATGATGATCGGCTGGCCGGCCACGGTTCGGGTGACGAACGAGCCGGGACCCGGGACTTCCGAGGCGTGACCCACGTAGAGCCAGCACCGCTGGAACACCCGATCGCGCTCGAGCGCGAGCACGTCGTCGCTGATGAAGACCCGCCGGTTGACCTGGAACCGGTTCGGGTCCCGTTCATCGCGGATGAACTCGGACGAGTACTCCGGAAACAGTTCGCGCTCGGGCACTGCGCGTTCGAATTCGACCGGCAAGGCTACTCCTCCTGCGTCCCGTGTCCGCCGTACCTCTGCACTGTCGACGGTCACTGTTCCGGTCACTGTGGCGAATTCCCATCGCCGCGGACAGGGAGTGTCCCGCACCGCGGAACGCAGCCCCGCGGCCCGTCGGGGGTGGTCGAAGGGAGCCCGCCGCGGAACAATGAACCGGGGCCGCCGCCGTCGTGAAGTCGGGGGTCTGAGGCTGGACCAAATGCCGGAATCTCCCGGGTGGGGATTGACGCACGTCACACCGACAGGCATAGTTTGGACCAACCATTGAAAGTGAGGGCCAATGCATCAGAGTGTCTGGACCGACTTGCGCAACGTCGAGTTCTCCCAGCGGTGGGTCGACGCCGGCGGGATCCGAACCCGCGTCCTTGAGGCCGGTGACCGATCGAAGCCGACCGTGGTCTTCATCCACGGCACCGGGGGCCACGCGGAGGCCTACACCCGAAATCTCGGCCCGCACGCCGAGCACTTCCACGTGTACTCCATCGACATGGTCGGCCACGGGTTCACCGACAAGCCCGATCAGACGTACGACTTCAAGGACTACGCCGAGCACCTGCGCGCCTTCCTCGACGCCGAGGGCATCGAGAAGGCCTCGATCAGTGGCGAGTCCATGGGCGCGGGCATCGGCGCATGGTTCGCGCTGTTGTTCCCTGACCGCATCGACAAGCTGGTCCTCAACACGGGCGCCGCGCTGCGCCTGGCCGACGACGTCATCCAGCGGATGGCGAAGCTGACCATGGAGGCGGTACGCAACGCCAGCGAGGACAGCGTCCGCAAGCGCCTCGAGTGGTTGGTCGACGACCCGAACGACGTCACGGAGGACCTGGTCTCGACGCGCCTGGCGATCTACCAGGACCCCGACTACGTCGAGCGGATGACCAACATCCTGGCCGCGCGGCACACGGACCCCAAGGGCCAGGACCGCAACTGCCTGGTCGAGGAGGACTGGGCGAAGGTCACCTGCCCGGTGCTGGTGCTGTGGACCGACCATGACCCCACCGCTCCGCCGGAGGTGGGCCGGGAGGTCGCCGGCTGGATCAAGGACTCGCGCTTCGAGCTGATGACCGGCTGCGGCCACTGGCCGCAGTTCGAGGACCCCGAGACCTTCAACCGGATCCACCTCGACTTCCTCCTCGGGACGTGACCCGATGACCGAGTCCAGCGACGAGTTCACCTGTCCCGGGCGATTCGACGGCGAGGTGGCGGTGGTGACCGGCGCCGCCGGCGGCATCGGCAGCGCGATCATCCGCCGACTCGCCCGTGAGGGCGCACACGTGGTCGCCTCCGACCGCCGTCCCGACGGCGAGGAGCTGGTGGCCGGCTTCCTTGGTCCCGACGCCCCGAAGTGGACCTATGTCGACGGTGACCTCTCCTCCGAGGAGGGCGCCCAGACGCTCATCGACCGCGCCGTGGAGGCCTTCTCCCGGGTCGACGTACTTGTCAACAATGCGGGTGGCGGGATCATCAAGGACTACCTCGACCACGACGCTGACACCCGGCGCGAGACCGTCGACCGTAACCTGTGGACCGTCGTGAACTGCTCGACCAGCGTCCTGCCCGTCATGCAGCGCGCCGGCTACGGTCGGATCGTCAATGTCGGCGCCGACTCGGTCCGCAACGGACTGTTCCAGCACGCGATGTACAACGCCGCCAAGGGCGGCGTACATGGCCTCACCACGGGTCTCGCCCGGGAGTTCGCTCCCGACGGGATCACCGTGAACACCGTCGCGCCGACCGGGACGGTGACGCCGTACGTCGCATCCGCTCCCGTCGATGCGGTGGAGCGTTTCGAGAAGAACCGCGCCCTGATCCCAGTGGGCCGGTTCGGTACGACGGCCGAGGTCGCCTCGGCCGTGCTCTACCTGGCAAGCAAGGAGGCGTCGTTCATCACCGGCCAAGTGGTCAGTGTCAACGGCGGCTCCACGATGTTGTGACCACAGACCACAGGAAGCAAGAAAGGTATTGGGGATGACCACCACGACGACAGAGCAGGATCTCATCCCGTGGCGGATGGGCTACGTGGCACTGAACGTGCCGGACCTGGACCAGGCGGTCAAGGCCTGGACCCAGTTGGCGATGCTCGAGGTCTCCGAGCAGACCGAGGAAACCGTCCACCTGCGCGGCGGCACCGACCACCACTGGATCGTCCTGCACAAGTCGGAGGGCGAGCCCGGCCTGCGGCGAATGGCCTTCGAGGTCCAGCGACGTGAGGACCTCGCGGCCTACCGCGATCGGCTGAAGGCAGAGGGCATCCAGGTCACCGACCACGACGGGGAGTGGACCGGTGACGCCATCAGGTTCCAGGACCCCAACGGCTATGAGGTCGAACTGTTCGACGCCATGGGCAACGTCGGGATCGAGCCGACCAAGCCCTGGATCAACCCGGCGGACCTGCTGCACGCCGTGGTGGCCGTGGCGGACCTGGACCTGTCCTTCGACTTCTACACCCGAGTCCTCGGCCTTCTCGAGTCCGACCGGGTGCTCGGCAAGACGGTCTTCCTGCGCACCGCCAACCAGTTCCACCACGCCCTGGTGCTCGGCTTCGGCCGTGGCGAGCCGCCGTTCCTCGACCACGTGGCGATGCACTTCAACGACATCGACGACCTGATGCGGGTCCGGCAGAACTTCCTTGCCCGAGAGATCCCGCTGGACCGGGACCTGCTGCGGCACCCGACGTCCGGCTCCATGGGCTTCTACGGCAAGGGCCTGCCCGGCCCCTCGACCGTGGAGTTCTGCATCGACCACGTGAAGATCACCGACCCGGAGCACCGTCCCCGCAGCATGGCTCCCGGCCGCTGGACCTCGAACGTCTGGATGCCGCCGGTGGACCTGGCCTGAGCGGCGACGGTCATGTTCGACGTCCACACGCACTTCCTTCCCCGGCACCTTCCGCCGCCGTCCGAGCATGCGTTGGCGGAAGGGTGGCCCGAGCTCGTGCCCGACGGGGAACTCGTCGAGGTTCGCCAGCACGACCGGCTCGTCCGCGTGCTCGACGCCACGGCCTGGGACGCAGAGGCGAGACTGGCGGCCATGGACCGGCTGGGCGTCGAGCACCAGGTCGTCCTGCCCACACCGTTCACGTTCCTCTACGACGCGGACCCGGACGTCGCCGGAGAATACGCACGGGCCCAGAACGAGGTTCTCGCCGAGCTCGTGGCGGCCGGCAGCGGTCGCCTGACGGGATTCGGGTCCGTTCCGCTGCAGGATCCCGGAGGAGCGGTCGCCGAGGTGGAACGTCTGGCCCTGGAGCTCGGCCTCTCAGGTGTCGGGATCGGGACCCATGCCGACCTCTTCGAGCTTCACTCGCCGGAGCTGGAGCCGGTCTTCGCGCGCATCGAGGAGCTGGACCTGCCCGTCTTCGTGCACCCGTGGAAGCCGATGGCTCCCACCCGCACCAGCCACCACGGTCTCGCGTTCGGACTGGGCCGTCCGGTCGAGACCGAGCTGGCCGTGGGGTCGCTGGTGTTCGGAGGCGTCCTCGAGCGTCACCCGGCGCTTCGGGTCTGCCTGGCGCATGGCGGAGCCGGCATTCCTGCGATCCGTGGCCGACTCGGCAATGGCTGGTCCCGCCAGCCGGCCGAGACACGGTCGCCGCAGGCCGACCCCCGCCACCTCCTGGCCCGCCTTTGGGCGGACGGGCTCACCTACGACCCGGAGGCGCTGGCGCTCGCCGCCGACACCTTCGGGCACGAGCACATGGTGGTGGGGTCCGATTTCCCCTTTGCTGCCATGGAGTCCCCGATCGGGGCGTCGTACGTCAACGGCGTCGCTGGGGGAGTACTTCCCTACGGCGCTGACTGGACAGAGGTCACCGCGCGCAATGCCCGCACCTTCCTGGGGTCGTCCGACCCCGCCCCCGAATTCCTCGGCGAACGCGACGAGGACCACCCGATAGGAGCAGAATCATGAAGCTGTCCCAGGATCACGAGGACTTCCGCAAGGCAGTCCGCGAGATGGCGCAGACCCACGTGGCCCCGGTGGCCGACGAGATCGACAAGACCGACAAGTTCCCCGAGCACCTGATCGAGGTCTTCGGGGACATGGGCCTCGTTCAGCTCGCCGTCCCGGAGGAGTTCGGCGGCCCCGGTGGCGACCTCCTCTCCGGGTGCATCGCCCGCGAGGAGGTGGCCGCGGCCGGTTCGATGGCCCTGGCCCAGCTCGCGGGCCAGAACAGCATCGTCATCAACGCGATGCTCGACGGCGCCAGCGACACGCTGAAGAAGGAGATCCTCCCGAAGCTCGCCGAGGGCCGCACCATCACGTGCATCGCGATCACCGAGCCCGACGCGGGTTCGGACCCCTCGCTCATGCAGGCCCGCGCGAAGAAGGTCGGTGACACCTGGGTGCTCAACGGCTCCAAGCAGTTCATCACCTGGGGGAGCATGGCCAAGTACTCCCTGGTCTTCGCCCGCACCAATGACCTGCCCGGTGCCCGCGGCATCAGCGCGTTCCTCGTCGACTGTGACCAGCCCGGTTGGCAGATCGCCAAGGCCAACGACAAGATGGGCCAGCACGGTGTGCCCAACAACGAGATCCTTCTCGACAATGTCGAGGTGCACGAGGAGTTCCTCGTCGGTGAAGAGGGCAACGGGTTCGGTGCCGCCATGCACGGCCTGCACCTGAACCGTCCGACCGTGGCCGCGATCGCGGTGGGTGCCGCCCAGTGCGCCCTCGACTACGCGATTGCCTACGCCAAGGATCGGGAGGCGGGCGGCCGGAAGATCGTGGAGTTCCAGGGTCTGCGCTGGATGATGGCCGAGGACTACACGCAGATCGCCGCAGCCCGGCACCTGGTCTATGACTGCGCGATGGCCTACGACGCCAAGCTCCCGCAGGAAGAGACCACGAAGCTGTCCTCGATGGCCAAGCTCTTCGCCGGTGACACCGTGCAGCGGGTCACCGCCAACGCGGTGCAGATCCTCGGCGGCCACGGCTACATGACCGACCACCCGGTCGAGCGCTACATGCGTGACGCCAAGCTGATCGGGATCTACGAGGGCACCAGCCAGATCCAGCGCAACATCATCGCGAAGCGCATCCTGCGATGACGGCGGCAGGAGGCGGCCCGCTGGCCGGAGTGAAGGTGGTCGAGTTCTCGATCATGATCGCGGGCCCCTATGGCGGCCGCCTCCTGGCGGACGCGGGTGCCGAGGTGGTCAAGGTCGAGCCCCCAGAGGGTGACCCGATGCGCACCCGTACGCCGATCCGGGACGGCGCCAGCACCTACTACGGCGCCATGAACGCCGGCAAGAAGAGTGTGTCGCTGGACCTGAAGGACCCGGTGGACCGCGCCCGGGCGCTGGAACTGATCGCCGACGCCGACGTGGTGCTGGAGAACTACCGGCCAGGCGTGATGGAGAGGCTGGGCCTCGGCCACGAGGCCTGTGCGGAGGTGAACCCCCGTTTGGTCTACTGCTCCATCTCCGGCTACGGCCAGACCGGTCCGAAGGCCACGTATCCCGCCTACGCGCCTGTCCTGCACGCGCTGTCGGGCTACGACCTCACCAACATGGGCTACCAGCGGGACGCCGACCGGCCGGCCGCGACGGGCACCTTCGTCGCGGACATCATGGCTGGCCAGGTTGCCTACGGTGCGGTGCTGACCGGACTCGCGGGAAGGGAGCGCAGCGGCAAGGGCGACTACCTCGACGTCGCACTGCTCGACATCATGCTCTCGACCCTGGTCTACGAGACCCAGGCGGCTCAGGCAGGAGGTGCGGGACCCGGGAAGACGGTCTACCGGCCGTGCCGGGCGGGCGACGAGTTCGTGATCATCGCTGCCATCACGGACCGCAACTTCGTGTCCTTGATCGGCGCCATGGAGCAACCAGAGCTGCTCGCCGATCCACGCTTCGCGACCATGTCCGCCCGGGAGTCCAACTGGGAGGAGTGGCAGGAGCTGATCGCGGCGTGGGCTCTGGACCAGGACGCGCAGGAGCTCGAGGAGCTGTTGCTGTCCAAGGGTGTTCCGTGCAGCCGGTTCCGCACGATCGACCAGGCGCTCGCCGACGACCAGGTGCGCCATCGCGGGACCCTACGAACGGCCCGGGACCGGGCGGGGACCTTCGAGTTCGTGGGTGCCCCGTTCCAGTCGCGCACCTTCCCGGCCGATGTCGAGCCGCGGTCGGTGAGCGAGCTCGGAGCCGATGCCGAGGACGTGTTCGGCGTGGACGGGCCAAGATCCGAAGCCAGGTCTTGACGAGGGTGGCGGAACCGTTGTTCAATGGTATAACCATTGAGAGGAGTCCCCATGAAGGTCACAGTGATCGAGGACAAGTGCTGCGGTTTCGCCACCTGCATCAGCGTCGCACCCGAGGTGTTCGACATCGACAGCGACCAGATCGCGGTTTCGTTGATTGACGGTGACCTGCCCGAGCGACTCCACGCCTGTGCGCGCGAGGCCGCCGAGGCCTGCCCGACCGACGCAATCGTCATCGAGGAGTGAACGGATGAGCGTGCTGGTCATCGGCGGCTCCGTCGCCGGCATCGCCGTCGCCGACGGTCTCCGCAGCCAGGGATACCAGGGCGCGGTCACGGTCGTGGACGCCGATCCTTCCCTGCCCTACGACAAGCCCCCGCTGTCGAAGCACGCCCTCAAGGAGGACTGGGACCCGATCAAGGGCCTGCTGCGCCCCGAGGAGCACTACGCGGCCAAGGACATCGAGCTCGTCACCGGCCGTACGGCGGTCGCCCTCGACGCAGTCCGTCGTACGGTGCGCTTCGACGATGGGAGCGAGCGGCAGGCTGACCACGTCGTGCTCGCCACCGGGGTCCGCGCCCGCCTGCTCCCCGAGGAGCTCATGCTTCCGGGCGTGCATGCGATCCGGACTGCCGCCGACAGTGCCGCAGTCCGCGCCGCCCTTGCGGACCGTCCGCGGCTCGTCGTCATCGGTGGCGGCTTCATCGGTGCCGAGGCTGCTTCCGTGGCTGCCGGCATGGGCCTCGAGGTCACCATCGTCGAAGCCCTTCCGCTTCCGTTCCAGCACCTGTTCGGGGCCGACGTGGCCGAGGCCATGGCCGGGTGGCACCGCGCCGCCGGCGTACGCCTGGAGTGTGGCGTCATGGTCGCCGGCATCGAAGGCGCGGAGCGGGTCGAGCGGGTGCGACTGACTGACGGCCGCGTGCTCGAGGTCGATCTCGTGCTCCTCGGCCTCGGCGCCGTCCCTGCCGTGGACTGGCTCGACGGATCGGGGCTCGACCTGGACAACGGCATCACCTGTGACGAGGACGGACGCACCGGACTGCCCGGGATCTGGGCCGCCGGCGACGCCGCCACCTGGCGCAACCCCGTGACCGGGGACCACGTGCGCGTCGAGCACTGGACCACAGCCAAGGAGCAGGGTGCCGCAGTGGCGCACAACATCGCCCGGCCCGACGAGCCTGCGAGGGGTGCGGGTCCGGTTCCCTACTTCTGGTCGGACCAGCACGGACTCCGGGTGCAGTTCCTCGGTACGTCGGCCGGCCACGATGCCACTCACCTCGTGCACGGCAGCTTCGACGAGCCGGAGTTCGTGGTGCTCTACGCCCGGGAGGGGCGCATCATCGGCGCCCTCGGAGTGGCAGCTGCCCGGCACGTGATGAAGTACCGCACCGCCATCTCCGCGGGTGAACGCATCGAAGGGCTGCTGGATCCCGTCGGCGAAGCAGCCGGAGCCTGACGTGGGCGCCGTCACGGGCCTCGACCGCGCCCAGCGGCTCCAGGTCGTCGCCCACGACCTCTGGCAGGCAGCGACGGATCGCCGTCCGACGACACCGCCCAGCGCGGTGCTCGGCGAGGACCTCGATGCCGCCTACCAGGTCCAGGACCTGCTCACGCTGCGCTCGATCTGGGCGGGCGCGTCCGTGCGTGGGCACAAGGTCACGAGTCTCGACGGACCCCCGTGCTTCGGGGTCCTGTTCAACGCGATGCAGCACGTGGGTCACGACCCGCTGCCCTGCGGCCAGCTGGTCAATCCTCGCATCCAGGCTGGGATCGGCTTCGTGGTTCGGGAGGACCTCACCGGCCGTGAGGTCGACGAGGCGTTGGTCACCGACGCGGTCTCCGCCGTTGTCCCGGTGCTGGAGGTCGTCGACTCGCGGGTCGACGTGGAAGCGCCCGGCCAGGTCGACCTCGTCGCCGACAATGCCGGCGCGGCCCGGTTCGTCGTCGGCGAACCGGCAGCGGTTCCTGCGCCTTCGCACCCATTCGAGGCGCAGCTGATCCGGGACGGCAAGGTGGTCGCTGACGGCGGCGGAGGGCTTCGCCCCTGGGCTGCGTTCGCGTGGCTCACCCGCAGCCTGCGCGAACGGGGCCTTCCGCTGAACGCCGGAGAACTGGTGCTGGTCGGCGGCCTGACCCGGGCCTTCCCCGTCGGTGAAGCCGACTGGGCTGTGCAGGTGCGAGACATCGGCAGCGTCGCCACCACGAGCCGGACCGGCTCCACGCCCTGGCGTGCCGGCCACCCCAACATCAGGAGCTGTGCATGACCGACATCGACACCGCACCACTGGACGGGACCCTGGTGCTCGACCTGTCCCGGGCCGTGGCCGGACCACAGGCCGGGATGATGCTCGGTGACATGGGCGCCCGCGTGATCAAGGTGGAGAGCCTCCTGGGTGACGACAGTCGTGGCTGGGGGCCTCCGTTCATCGGGGAGAACGGCGAGGAGGCGACGTACTTCTACTCGGTCAACCGCAACAAGGAGTCGATCACGCTCGACCTCAAGGACCCCGCGGACGAGGATGTTCTGGCGCGGCTCGTGCAACGTGCCGACGTACTGATCGAGAACTTCCGCACCGGAGTCCTGGCCAGGCTCGGATTCACCACCGAGCGGCTCCACGCGCTCAACCCACGACTTGTCATCCTCAGCATCACCGGTTTCGGCCACGACGGCCCGGAGGGCCAGCGCGCCGGCTACGACCAGATCCTGCAGGGCGAGGCCGGGCTGATGAGTATGACCGGACCCGACGATGACCACCCGACGAAGGTCGGGGTGCCGATCGCCGACGTCCTCGCCGGCATGAACGGCGCCTACGGGGTCCTGAGTGCGCTGCTCCAGCGGACCCGCACGGGCCGTGGCCGCGTCGTGCGCACGTCACTGTTGGCGGCCATCGTCGGTGCGCACACGTTCCAGGGAACCCGCTGGACCGTCGCCAAGGAGGTCCCACGGACTGCCGGTGTGCACCATCCCGCCATCTCGCCGTACGGCATGTTCCAGACCGCGACCGCTCCGGTGCAGGTGGCGTGCGGCTCGGAGTCGTTGTGGCGCGCCTTTGCCACGGCGATCGGTCTCGACTTCGCTGACCCCCAGTTCGCCGTCAACCAGCGACGGGTGGTCGACCGCGACACGCTCACGGCCCGGATCGAGGAGGTCTTCGCGACGGCACCGGCCGAGCACTGGCTCACGTTGTTGGAGGATGCGGGAGTCCCGGCGGGCAAGGTGCGCAGTCTCGACGACGTGTACGACTGGGAGCAGACCCGGTCGCAGGGACTGGTGATCGAGGTCGACCATGCCACGCAGGGCTCGCTCGAACTGCCCGGCCCAACGATCAGGTTCGATGACAACGCACACGCCGGGGGGCGGGTCGGGCACCTTGCACCCCCGCTGCTGGGCCAGCACAACGATTCCGTTCGAGCCTGGCTGGACGGGTACGCCGACTGAGCGGTGGCCGGCGGCCATCAGATCGTGATGACGACCTTGCCCTGAAGCGTTCCCTCGGCCATCGCTGCGAAGCCCTCCGAGGCGCGAGTCAGCGGCAGCACCCGGTCGATCGGCGGGTGGAGCTGGCAGCTCGCAGAAGGCAAGCAGGCTCCGCATCTGATCGATCGACCCCATCGCGGACCCCACGATGTGCAGGTTCATCGAGAAGATGCGCGAGACGTCCGCGTGCGCGTCGTACCCGCTGGTCCCACCGGGGACCACCATGGTTCCGCCCTTGCGTAGCGCCTTCAAGGAGTGCGGCCATGTGGCCTGGCCCACGGAGTCCATCACCGCATCCACCCGCGAAGGGAGCCGTGCTCCCGCCGGGAACGTCTCTGCAGCGCCCAACGAGCGCGCGTAGGCGCGCTTCTCCTCACTCCGGCTGGTGACCCACACGCGCAGGCCGGCTGCCTTCCCGAGCATGGTCAGGGCCGCAGAGAGGCCACCCCCGGCGCCCTGGACCAAGATGGTGTCGCCAGCGCTCACTCCGGCTTCGGCGAAGAGCATGCGGTAGGCGGTGAGCCAAGCGGTCGGCAGGCATGCGGCTTCCTCGAAGGTGAGGTACTCGGGCAGGGGGAGCATGTTGTGCGCCGGCACCGCCACCTGCTCTGCGAAGGTGCCGTCGTACTTCCCGGAAAGCATCGAGATCGAAGGGGAGGCCAACTGCCTCCCGGACGCTCCCGCGTGCTCGTGGATCATCGGGTGAACCACCACCCGGTTCCCCTCAGCATCCATCCCGGCTGCGTCGCTGCCAAGGATCCGAGGCAAGTCGGCGTCGGACATCCCGGCGCCACCACGTCGTGCGAGGTTGGCGCCCCCTCGCAGCGACCACAGGTCGTGATGGTTCAGCGACGCCGCGGCGACTGACACGTTCGTCCAGCCAGAGGGTGGCGACGGTGTAGGGCGCTCGTCGCACCGGAGGCCCTCGAGCGGCGACTCAGGGTTGAACTTCTCGACGAAGACGGCTCGCATGACTCTCCCCGCTTGGCAATGGTTGGACCTAATAGTCGCAACGACATTGGCTGCTCGTCAATGGCTCGGCTTCGGCGGGTGTGCCAGTATTCTCTTTATTGGTAGAACCAAGCCGGCAATGGCAGAGATTGGACCCCCCACATGGCTACGCCCACCTTTCAACCCGCCAAACCCCGTCGGGCCTTCGACGAGATCATCGCCCAGGTGCGCGAGATGGTGCGGAAGGGCGAACTGGTGCCCGGGGACCGGCTCCCTGCGGAGCGAGCTCTCGCGGAGCAGTTCGCCGTCAGTCGGAACACCGTGCGCGAGGCGTTGCGGATGCTGGAGATCTCGGGGCTCATCCTGCTGCGGCGCGGCGCGAGTGGGGGAGCGTTCATCGCCGAGGCGGACCCGTCCAAAGTGGCCTCGAGCATGACCGACATGCTCGAGTTGAACCAGTTCTCCCTCACTGACCTCACTGAGGCCCGTGGCTGGCTGGAGTCGATGGTCGCCCGGATCGCCTGTGAGCGCGCCGACGAGGAGATGCTGGCCAGGCTTGACGCCAATGTCGTCGAGGCCGCCCAGCTCAGCGACCGAGGTGACTGGGAGCGCAAGGCGTTGGTCAACGTCGAGTTCCACAATCTCCTGGCCCAGGCCACGGGCAATCCGGTTCTGGTGGCGATGATGAAGGGCCTGATGGACGTCATGGCCACGATCGTGCTGCGCCTGGGCCCCACCGAGGGCGACGTGGTGTTGCGCAGCCGCCGCCGGTTCATGAAGCATCTGCATGCCCGCGATGCTGATGCTGCGGTCCAGGAGATGTACCGACACCTCGAGCGGATGCACAAGTTGTGGGTAGCCGGCTATTACAAGGGCTCCAAACTCCGCGAGGCCTGAGCCCCGCTCGCCGCTCCCGCCCACCTCGCCAGCCCCGGACCCCGGACTGCTGGTGATTCTGCATGCCTGCACGATCTTGGCCGCGCCGTGCCGTGCCGTGCTTTGCCGTGCCGTGCCGTGCACGACGATCGTCGTCCCACATGGCGAATTCCGTCGGAGTGATTCCTTGACAGGTACGTGACCGCGGCCACAGACTAGGTCTGGTCCAACCATTGAAGTTCGGTAGTGATGCGCTCGGGGCGGGCCGAGGTTGGCGCAAGACATCCACCCAATCCAGGAGATCCCAATGCGTTCCAAGTCCGTAGTGAGCATGCTGGCACTGGCGGTGCTGCCCGGTCTCGCGGCCTGCCAGGTCAGTTCCGGCGACAGTGCGAGTGGAGGGGACTACCCGGGGGACACCATCGAGATCATCGTCGGAACATCGGCCGGTGGGCCGACCGACACCAACACCCGCGTCCTCGCCACCTGCATGGAGAAGGACCTCGGCCAGACCATTGTGGTCAAGAACGTCGACGGCGCTTCGGGTGCGATGGGCAACCGTGAGCTGATCTCGGCCAAGGCGGATGGCTACACCCTCTCGTTGACGCCGGCCACCGGCCTGGTGCTCTCTCCCTACCTCGACGACCTCGGCTTCAGCCACGAGGACGTCACCCCGATCGGCCGACTGTTCGCCACCACCATGGTCTTCGTGACGAAGGACTCCTACAAGAACGGTGAGGAGTTCTTCGCCGACGCGAAGAAGAACCCCGGCAAGATCACGGTCGGCACCCCCGGCCCGACCAGCCCGAAGTCGGTTGTCATGGAAGCGCTGCGCGACAACCACGACATCGACCTCAAGCCGGTGCCGCTCGACGGTGACGCCGGCGTGGTGACCGCGATGCTCGGCAACAACATCGACGTGGCTGCCGTGGAGGCGACCGAGACCCTGAAGGCGTACATCGCCTCCGGCGAGCTCACCGCGCTCGCCTACATCAGCCCGGGGACCGTGCCGTGGCTCGAGGGCGTGCCCACCCTGGAGGACCTGGGCTACGCGGACGCGATGCTGCCGAACAACGAGTACCCGCTATACGGCCCCAAGGGCCTCTCCGACGATGTCGTCGAGACCCTCGAGGCGTCGATGAAGGCCTGTGTCGAGAGCTCGGAGGTCGTGGAGACCATCGGCGAGGACTACATCACCAAGCCGTTCCAGGGCGGGGAGGCGACCGCCACGTGGCTGGACGAGTCCTCCGAAACCTATAAGGGAATCGTCGAGTGACTACCGGGGCAGACCAGGCGGACGAGGTGGACACAGTGATGCCAGAAGCACAGAGTGACCAGCAGGGGGATCAGACGCCCGGCGGCTGGCGGGCACACATCTTCCGCCTGGCCCCCCTCGTGCTCACCCTTTTCGCGGCGTACGCGATCTACCAGGCGCGTGACCTCGAGATTCGCTCGTTGTCAGAGCCCGGGCCGGGGATGTGGCCACTGATCGTCTCTTCTGTGATGGGCATTTCTTCGTTGCTCCTCATCGTCCGGGACATCCCCGAGGACTACGAGCCCTGGAGTCTGCGCAGTGCCCGCGTGCTGGGTGGGATTGCCGTACTCGCCGCGTTCGTCTGGTTCTTCGACGTGCTCGGGTTCGTGCCATCCGCATTTCTGATCCTTTTCATCTGGATGAAGGTTCTTGCTCACGAGTCGTGGAGGCTCTCTCTCCTCCTGGCTGTCGCTGGGGCCTTTTCCCTGAACTACATTTTCGTCGACGTGTTCGCGGTGCCTTTCCCGCCCGGCCTCGTCGTGATCACGTCGGGAGGCTGACATGGATGGAGCGATGCAAGGGCTGGAAGTCGCTCTCCAGCCAACGAATGTGCTGTACGTCTTCATTGGCGTCCTGATCGGCACCGTGATCGGTGTGTTGCCGGGCCTGGGCCCGACTGCCACCATCGCTCTTCTCCTGCCGTTGACCTATGACCTGGAGCCCGCCACGGCCGTCATCATGCTGGCCGGGATCTACTACGGCTCGATGTACGGCGGAACGATCACCAGCGTCCTGCTCAAGCTTCCAGGCGAGGCTGCGTCAGTCGTCACGACGTTCGACGGATATCAGATGGCGCGCCAGGGGCGTGCCGGACCCGCTCTGGGCATCGCTGCCATCGGGTCGTTCGTCGGGGGCACCGTCGCCGTGATCGGCCTGACTCTGATGGCGCCGTTCCTGGCAGATGTGGCGGTTCAGTTCGGACCGCCAGAGTTCTTCGCGCTCACAGTGCTGGCGATCCTGATGGTCACCTACTTGGGCACTCGTTCCCCCCTCAAGAGCCTCGCCATGGCGGCCGCCGGCCTGCTTCTCGCGACTGTGGGTCAGGACCCGATCGAGGGACAGCAGCGCTATACCTTCGACACGCTCCAGCTGTGGGACGGTTTGGACTTCGTCGCCATCGCGATGGGTCTCTTCGGAGTCGCCGAACTCCTGCATCAGCTCGAGCAGACCGACAACGTGCAGCTGATCACCAAGAAGGTCAAGAACATCCTGCCGACCCGCAAGGACATGAAGGACTCGGCCGGACCGATCGCACGCGGCTCGGTGGTGGGCTTCTTCATCGGCGTCCTGCCCGGAGGCGGAGGCGTGATCTCATCCCTGGCTTCCTACGCCATGGAGAAGAAGCGCGCCAAGGACCCCAGCCGCTTCGGCAAGGGCGCGATCGAGGGCGTGGCAGGGCCCGAGACGGCCAACAACGCCTCGTCCACGTCGGCCTTCATTCCGCTGCTGACCCTCGGCATCCCGGCGAACGTCGTGTTGGCGCTGATCTTCGGAGCCCTGCTGGTGCAGGGCATTACTCCTGGTCCGCAGTTGATCAACGAGCACCCCGACATCTTCTGGGGCGTGATCATGTCGATGTACATCGGCAATGTCATGCTGCTGGCGCTGAACATGCCGCTCGTGGGCATCTTCATCCAGATGTTGCGGGTGCGCCAGGGCATTCTCGCCTCGTTCGCGCTTCTGGTGACGATGGCCGGCGTCTACTCGATCAACAACGACATCTTCGACATGTGGATCGTGCTCGGGTTCGGTGTCATTGGCTGGATGATGAAGAAGACCGGGTTCGAGCCGGGGCCGCTGGTCCTGGCGTTCGTCCTCGGCCCGATCCTCGAGTCGTCGTTCCGACGTTCGATGCTGCTCTCCGACGGCAGCTTCAGCATCTTCGTCAGCCGTCCGTACTCGGGAGCGGTGTTTGGCCTGATGCTCGTCCTGCTTGTGGCCTCCTTCATCGGCAAGCGCCGTGCGGGTGACTCGCTGGTGATGCGCGTCGATGACGCCAACGCCGCCGCCGATGCCCTCGTGGGCGACCGAACGGGGGAGAGCCTGCCCATCGATGCGTCGTCAGACGCGACCAAGGGCGGGGCAGACTCCGGAGTGGTCGACGTCGACGACGCTCGTGGCCCGACCGACCTGAGACGACGATGACCGAGGCATCACGCCTGCAAATCGGGGTGACCCTGACCAGCGCCTTCATCGGCGAGGAGGTCGGGGTCACCCCGAGGGCGGTATTGCACGCGGCCGCCGACGCCGGGGTGGACTTCGTCCAGATCGGTGATCACGTCAGTTTTCATGACGGCACCGGCTTCGACGGCCTGCTCCATGCTGCGGTTGCGTTGGCGGGCCAGGAGTCAGTGCCCGTGCGTGTGGGTCTCTACCTGCTGGCGCTGCGGCACCCCGTGCTTGTCGCTCGGCAGCTCGCAGACCTCGCCCGGCTCTTCCCTGGGCGGCTCGCCCTCGGAGTGGGCGTTGGAGGTGAGGACCGGCACGAGTTCGAGGTGAGCGGTGTCGACCCGGTGACGCGGGGTCGCCGTACGGACGAGGCGCTCACGCTGCTCGGCGAACTTCTCACCGGCGAGTCGACCACTTTCGAGGGTGAGTTCTTCAACGTTCGCGAGGCGCTGGTGCGGCCGGCGCCGACGCAACGGATCCCGATCCTGGTAGGCGGTCGTTCGAGGGCCGCACTGCGCCGCGCTGCGATCCACGGGGACGGCTGGCTGGCGCTGTGGACTTCGTCGGAGCGGTTCGCCGCCGCCGTGTCCGAGGTGGCCAGTTTCGCGGAGCAGGCTGGCCGCTCGGTTGACGAGTGGCAGCACGGACTCGTGCTCTGGTGCGCGACCCCCGGCGCCGACGGGCGTGGCGGTGCCCGCCTCGCCGAGACCATGCAGCAGCGCTACAAGATCCCCTTCGAGAAGTTCAGCCGCTGGTGTCCCGTGGGCCCGCCCGACGAGCTTGCCGACCGGGTTCGGGAGTATGCCGCGGCTGGATGCTCACACGTGTCGGTGACGCTCCCGGCGGGGAGTCCTCTGGAGACGATCGAGGTGGCTGC
The DNA here is from genome assembly GCF_001552535.1 of Nocardioides jensenii JCM 1364 = NBRC 14755. Lineage (GTDB taxonomy): Bacteria > Actinomycetota > Actinomycetes > Propionibacteriales > Nocardioidaceae > Nocardioides > Nocardioides jensenii. Next base: position 44,022 of record NZ_BCRJ01000074.1, read on the forward strand.
GGAGGTGCGGCAGGCGATCGCTCCCGAATGACTCGGCCCCCGGGTCAGTGGCCCGTCCAGGACTGTGGCCGCTTGGCGAGGAAGTTGCGCACGCCGCTGTGGAAGTCCTCGCTGCCGTAGACCGCCCGGATGATGTCGGTGTCGTCGGGCAGTCCTTGGACTCGGAGCCGGCGGAGTGACTCCTTGGTGGCCCACATCGTGAGGGGTGCGTGCCCGGACAACTGCCTGGCGAGTTCTGCGGTGTGATCTGCCAACCGTGCAGCCTCGACCATCTCGACAGCGAAGCCGTTTGACACTGCCTCTTGGGCGGTCATCGGTCGGGCCAGGAGGAGCAAGGCCTTGGTGCGAGCCGTCCCCAGGCACTCGGTGAGGGCGGCCAAGGTGCTGACTGAGAGGCAGTTGCCCAGTGTCCGGGCGATCGGATAGCCGAAGAGGCTCCCGGGCGTGACAACCCGCAGGTCGCAGGCCGTGGCCAGGGCAAGGCCGCCGCCGAAGCAGTGACCTGCGATCGCAGCGATGGTGGGGACCCGAACCTGCTCGAGTGCGTCGAGGACCTCGGTGATCCGACGCTCGTAGCGCACTCCGTCCGCGCCGTCGTCGAAGTCGAGGAAGCCCGCGATGTCGGTTCCCGCCACGAACGCCTTGCCGCCGGCGCCGGTCAGCACCATCGCCCGCAGGTCGGGGTCCCGATTCGCCGCTGCACAGGCCTCGGCCAAACGGTCGTACATCGCACTGGTCATGGCGTTGTGCTTGTCGGGTCGGTTGAAGGTGATCGTGAGGACGGCGTCCCGTCGCTCCACCAGCAGGTCCGTCACTTTTCCACCTCTCGGATTGTTGGATCAACCATTGACCACGGGGTTCAGGGTGTCAAGAACGACGGGGACCGGTCTCCTCTTGAGGAGGGTTTCGCTGGCCGGAACATTGACTCTTGACATGCCGGTGTGATCGGGCTCACTCTTTGGTCAAACCATTGATGTTTCAGCCATTGAGCTCAGCAGAGTCGTTGGGAGACGAGATGAACCACACCAAAGTGGGCGGGATCGCACTAGGGGTGCTTGTGTCGGGATCACTGTTTGTCGGCTGCGGCAGCGACGCCGGAACTGGGGACTACCCAAGCAAGAGTGTGGATCTGATCATTCCGAACAGTCCTGGCGGACCCAACGACACCTCGGCCCGCATCGTCGGAGAGTGCCTCAGTGGCGAACTCAACGAGACGGTGGTGCCGAAGAATGTCGAGGGCGCGTCGCAGGCCATCGGCACCCGCGAGTTGATGACCGCCGAGCCCGACGGATACACGATCGCCATCAGCCCCCACACGGGGCTGACACTGACTCCCTTGCTCGACGACATCGGCTTCAACTACGAGGACGTCACGCCGATAGCCTCGGTCTTCGAGACAGCGATGATCTTCGTGACGTCGAAGGACTCGGAGTTCAAGACGGGCGAGGACTTCTTCGATGCAGCTGAGGAGAACCCCGGTGAGATCAAGGTCGGCACGCCGGGCCCGACCAGTCCCAAGCAGCTCGTTCTCGATGCTCTTCGATCCGAATACGAGGTTGATCTGAAGGCAGTGCCGCTCGACGGTCAGGCTGGGCAGGTCGCTGCGATGCTGGGCAACAATGTGGACGTGGTCGCGGTCGAGGCGACCAACGACGTCCGGGAGCAGATCGATGCCGGCAAGTTCGTTCCGCTCGCGGCCATCGGCGCCGACCGGGTAAATTGGCTGCCTGAGGTGCCGACCCTGCCGGAACTGGGCTTCGAGAACGCAGCGCTGCCCAACAACGTCTACCTCGCCTTCGGACCCAAGGGCCTGCCGGACGACATCGTTGAGACGCTCGAGGCCGGAATCAAGAACTGCATGGCTTCGGACAAGGTGATCAAGCCGTTGGGTGAGCTCTTCGTTCCCGACCCCTTCCTGGGCGCCGACGACACCGCGGCGATGCTCAAGGACGCGGCGGAGACCTACGAGGCCGTTGTCGCGGCTGAGTGAGGTCGGCTCACCGTTGCCTGTCCGCAGGACGCCCTCACCGACCCTGGCGACGAAGCAAGGTCGTTTGATCGACTCCGACCAGGAGGGCGCGACGGGCGGAGTCGGAGCGCGCACCGACATTGAGGTTTGGCAACCGCGGCCCCACTCGGTCTGATGGACCACCTGGTCCATCAGACCGAGCGGCCGGGCGACTGCCCCGGAATCGGCCGCCCGCGACCCGTTCGACCACCGGATACTGGGGCCTCAGTAGGGTGACAACGTGATCGACGACTGGGCTGCGCGGCGTACGTATCGCTGGTGCGACTGGTCGCTTGCCGACCTGATGGCCGCCAAGGGCGAGACCACGGTCAGCCTGGTGATGCCGGCCCGCAACGAGGCTGCCACCGTCGGCGCGCAGGTCTCCCGGGTACGGGAGGCGCTGATGGAGACCGTCGAGCTGCTCGACGAGATCGTGGTCATCGACTCCGACTCCACCGACGACACGGTCGCGGTCGCCTCCGACGCGGGTGCCGTCGTGCACCGGGCCGTCGACATCCGACCCGACCTCGGCTGGCGCGCCGGCAAGGGTGAGGCGATGTGGAAGTCGCAGTTCGTCACCACCGGCGAGCTGATGGTCTTCATGGACGCCGACCTGCTCGACTGGGACACCCACTTCGTGCCCGGACTCCTCGGGCCGCTGCTCACCCAGCCTTCGGTGTCGCTGGTGAAGGGGTTCTACGAGAGGCCCTTCCTCGACGGCTCTGAGGTGCCCTCCTACGACGGTGGCCGCGTCACCGAGCTGGTCGCCCGCCCCCTGATCGCGCTGCTGTTCCCCGAGCTGGCCGGGTTGGTGCAGCCGTTGGCCGGCGAGTGGGCGGTACGCCGGTCCTGGTTCGCGCAGCTGTCCGTGCCGACCGGGTACGCCGTCGAGCTGGCCGCGCTGATCGACACCCTGCGCGGGCAGGGACTCGACGCGATCGCCCAGGTCGACCTCGGACGCCGTGCACACAGCCACCAGGCACTGCTCGATCTCGGCGCGATGGCCACGCAGATTCTGGCGGCGGTGTCTTCGCGAGTCTCCTCCTCCGCAGCTTCCGCGGTGTCGGGTGCGTCGGTGGACCTGCGGCAGTACGCGCGCGATGACTCCGGCGCCGTCGGTCCGCGCACGCGCAGTGTCGAGATCGGCGAACGACCGCCCCTGGTCTCCCTGCTGCAGGAAGGCGCCTCATGACGCTCAGGCTCGGACGGCAGTCCTTCTCCGACGACGCCTCGCTGATGATGGCGATCGTCAACCGGACCCCCGACTCCTTCTACGACAAGGGCGCCACCTGGGCCGAGGACCGCGCCTTCGACCGGGTCGCCCAGGTCGTGGACCAGGGCGCCGAGATCGTCGACATCGGCGGCATCAAGGCCGCGCCCGGGGTCGAGATCGACGCCGCCGAGGAGATCAGCCGGGTCGGCTCGTTCGTCGGTCGGGTGCGGTCGTCGTACCCCTCGCTGGTGATCTCCGTCGACACCTGGCGCGCCGAGGTCGGCCGCGTGGTCTGCAGTGAGGGCGCGGACCTGCTCAACGACGCCTGGGGCGGCGCCGACCCCGAACTCGTCGACGTCGCCGCGGAGTTCGACGCCGCCATCATCTGCACCCACACCGGCGGGGTCACGCCGCGCACCCGGCCGCACCGCATCGAGTACGCCGACGTGGTCGCCTCCGCGATCGCCGACACCACGGCGTACGCCGAACGCGCGTTGGCGGCCGGTGTGGCCCGCGAGTCGATCGTGATCGACCCGGCGCACGACTTCGGGAAGAACACCGCGCACTCGCTCGAGGTGACCCGGCGGCTCTCGGAGATGGTCGACACCGGATGGCCGGTGCTGGTCTCGTTGTCGAACAAGGACTTCGTCGGCGAATCGCTCGACCTGCCCGTGGGGGAGAGGTTGATCGGCACGCTGGCCGCCACCGCGTTCTGTGCCCAGGCCGGTGCCCGGATCTATCGCGTGCACGAGGTGGTCGAGACCCGGCAGGTGGTCGACATGGTCGCCACGATCATGGGGTCGCGTCAGCCGGCGCGCGTGACGAGGGGGCTGGCATGACGTCTTCTGCTGCTGTCTCGTGGAACGCGGTCGTCGTACCGTCGTCGCCGCTGATGGTCGGGCCGCTCGGGTTCGCGTCGGTCGTCTGGTCGGCGGGGTCTGCGGCGCCTCGGGCCGACGCCGACCCGTTGGGCAACGTGCGCGCGCTGGCGCTGGACGCCGTGCGTTGGCTCGTCTCCGCCTCTCCGTCTCGTGTGGTCGTGCTGTGCGCGCCGGCGGACCCTTCGAATGTTGCGCGCGGGGTCACCGTCCCGCTGGGGGAGCGGGTGGCGCGCTCGCTGCTGTCGGCGGCCGGCTTCACCGGCGAGGTCGTCATCGGAACCAGCTCCGAGTGGTCCAGCAGACCGAGCGCCGGCGAGGCGGTCCCGGAGGGCACTGGTGTGCTCGTGGTCGGTGACGGCTCCGCCCGCCGCGGTGAGAAGGCCCCCGGTCACCTGGATGAGCGCGCGTTCGACTTCGATGCTTCGGTGGAGAAGGCGCTGCGTGACTGTGACGCGACCGCCTTGTCTGCGCTGGACCCGTCACTGGGCGCGGACCTGCTCGCTGCCGGCGTACCGGCGTTCCGGGCGCTCGGATCGTTGCCCGGTGCGGCGGCGCACTCGGCCGTCGTGGACTACGCCGGCGATCCGCTCGGCGTTCAGTACTGGATCGTGAGGTGGCCATGCGCGTCCTGACGTCTGCGGGCCAAGGTCTCGATACGGGCGCAGAGCGCCCTGCTCGACCAACGAGGAAGAGCCCTGTCCTCGAGCCTGACGAGACCAACGCCGACCTGTCGGACGACGACCTGCGCGAGCTCTACCGCGCACCTTCCACCCCATGGCTGCGGGTGAACTTCGTCAGCACCGTCGACGGCGCGGCCACAGGTGCCGACGGTCGCAGCGGATCGATCAACAACGACGCCGACGGACGGGTCTTCCACCTGCTGCGCGAGCTGAGCGACGTGGTGATCGTCGGTGCGGGCACCGCGCGGGCCGAGAGCTACAAGCCGGGGGACAAGCCGATCGTGGTGGTCAGCCTCAGCGGCGAGGTGCCTGACTCGCTCCGCGGTGCCGAACTCGGCCGAGTGCTGATGGCCACCTGTGCGTCGGCCCCCGGGCTCTCCGAGGCCTGCTCGCTGCTCGGCGCCGACCACGTGCTCGAGCTGGGCGAGGACAAGGTCGACCTGGTCGCTCTCAAGCAGGCCCTCGCCGAGCGCGGGTTCAAGGACATGCTCTGCGAGGGCGGGCCGCACCTGTTCGACGGGCTCCTGATCGCCGGTGTGGCCGATGAGCTGTGCGCCAGCCAGGTCCCGACGCTGGTCGGTGGCACGCACACACGCATCACCGCCGGTCTGACTCTCGACGTACATCTCGAGCTCGCGCTGCTGCTCGAGGAGGACGGCACCCTCCTCGCTCGCTGGTTCATCGCGTCGTAGTCACCATCAGGCTCGGTGTCGGCCTACGCCGCACGGACAGCCTCGAACCGGTGAAGCGACCACCGAACGCCGGACGATCACTCGTTGGGGACGGGTAGTTCCTTCCCCAGTGGCATCCGCACGGGGTGGTGCGCGGGCAGCATGAGGATCACCATGGACTTCACTCCCGACCCCGAGCACGCCGCCCTGCGCAGGTCCGTCGCCGACATCTGCGCAGGGTTCGGCGCGGGCTACTACGCCCGGCATGCCGAGGCCCGCGAGTCGACGGCCGAGGTCTGGGAGGCGCTGGCCAAGCACGGCTTCATCGGGATCAACATTCCCGAGCAGTACGGCGGGGGTGGGGCCGGCCTGACCGAGTTGACCATCGTCTGCGAGGAGTCGGCCGCGGCCGGCATCCCGCAGCTGTTGTTGCTGGTCTCCAGTGCGATCTCGGGCGAGGTCGTGTCGACGTACGGCAGTGACGCGCAGAAGCAGCGCTGGCTCCCGGGCCTGGCCGACGGCAGCGCCAAGGTCGTCTTCGCGATCACCGAGCCCGACGCCGGCACCAACTCGCACCAGATCTCCACGACTGCGGCGCGTGACGGCGACGGGTGGGTGCTGACGGGCACGAAGTACTACATCTCCGGGGTCGACGAGGCCGAGGCGATCCTCGTGGTCGCGCGGACCGGTGCCGACGAGGCCTCCGGCAAGGGGCGGCTCTCCCTCTTCCTGGTGCCGACGGACGCGGAGGGGCTGGATGCGCAGCCGCTGCCGGTGTCGGTGGCGCTGCCCGAGAAGCAGTTCACCCTGCACTTCGACAACGTCCGGCTCCCGGCCGACGCAATCGTGGGCGAGGAGGGCGCGGGGCTGCGGCAGGTCTTCCACGGACTCAACCCGGAGCGGATCACCGGGGCCGCGATCTGCGTCGGCATCGGACGCCACGTGCTCGAGCGGGCGGCGCAGTATGCGAACGAGCGCGAGGTGTGGGGCGTCCCGATCGGCGCACACCAAGGCGTCTCCCACCCGCTGGCCAAGGCCAAGATCGAAGTGGAGCTGGCCGCGTTGATGACAGCGCGGGCGGCCTGGCTGCACGACCACGGCGAACCCGCTGGCGAGGCCTCCAACATGGCCAAGTACGCCGCCGCGGAAGCCGCCATCGCGGCCGCCGATGCGGCGATCCAGACGCACGGCGGCAACGGGTTGGCCACCGAGTTCGGGCTGCTGCCCTACTGGGGAATGGCGCGGTTGCTGCGGATCGCGCCGATCAACCGCGAAATGGTGCTCAACCACGTCGCCCAGAACTCGCTGGGCCTGCCCCGGTCCTACTGACGACGACCCGCACCCGGAGGAACCATGCTGTCCGAACTGGCTGACAACGTCATCCATCGCCTCAACGTCGGCGACAGCCTCACGCGCACCGCAGCGCGGCACCCCCGGCGTACGGCCGTGGTGGATGGTGACCTCGAGCTCACCTACGACCACTTCAACGCGTGGGTCAACCGGGTCGCGAACGGGCTCACCGACCGCGGCTACGAACGCGGCGACGCCCTGGCGCTGGCGTCGGGCAACAGTGCGGAGTTCCTGGTCACCTACTACGCGTGCGCCAAGCTCGGCGTGGTCTGCGTGCCGATCAACCTGGGCTGGCAGCCACGCGAGGTGGCGCACGTGCTGAACCACTCGGGGGCCCGCGGGGTCGTCATCGAGTCGCAGCTGGTCGAGGCCATCGCACCGGCGGTTGCCGAGGCACCGTTCGTGACGGACGTGGTGATCGCTCGCGGGACGGCGGGCTCGTCGGCGGAGGCGCCCGGGGTGCTGGATGCCGCGTCGGCGCTCACCTTCGAGGAGCTCGCCGCCGACCGCGAGGACGAGCCGTCGGTCATCGTGGAGGATCGTGACCCGATCACCTACCTCTACACCAGCGGTACGACGTCCGCACCCAAAGGTGTGGTCGGCAACCACACGTCGATCTATCTCGAGTCGATGAGCCTGGCGTTGGAGGCGAAGTTCGACGAGACCGACGTCTTCATCGCGATGATGCCGATGTTCCACACGGCGCAGCTCAACTGTCACTGCACGGCGGCGGTGATGGTCGGCGCCGCGCTCCACATCCACCGCGGCTTCGACGCGGACCGGTTGCTCGCCGAGGTGCCGGCGTACGGCGTGACGCAGCTGTTCGGCCTGCCGATGATGTATCGCCAGCTGCTCGACCACCCCGAGATCGCGAACACCGACCTCTCGTCACTGCGCCGTGCCCTCTATGCGATGGCCCCGATGCCCGAGGCGCAGCTCAAGCGCTGCCTCGAGGTCTTCGGCTGCGACTTCTACCTGCTGTTCGGGCAGACCGAGATGAGCCCGACCGCGACGCTGTTCCGACCCGAGCACCAGCTGACCCACAACGGGGCGGCGGGGACGCCGGTGGTCAACGTGCAGGTGCAGATCATGGGTGACGACGGTGCCCTGCTGCCGCAGGGCGAGGTGGGCGAGATCGTCTATCGCGGGCCGCACACGATGACCGGCTACCTCGACGACGCGGCGGCGACCGAGACCGCCTTCGCCCACGGCTGGTTCCACTCCGGTGACATCGGCCGGTTCGACGAGGACGGCATCCTCTGGTTCCAGGACCGCAAGAAGGACGTGATCAAGACCGGTGGGGAGAATGTCGCCTCGATCGAGGTGGAGAAGGCGATCTATGCCGCCGACCCGGCGGTGGCCGAGGTGGTCGTGGTCGGGCTGCCCCACGCGCATTGGACCGAGGCGATCACCGCCGTCGTGACACCCGCTCCCGGTCAGAGGATCGACCCCGACGAGCTGATCGCCAAGGTGAAGCAGCTGATCGACCCCTACAAGGCGCCGAAGTCCGTGATCGTGCTCGACGAGCTGCCGCGTACGTCGACCGGCAAGGTGCAGAAGAACGTCCTGCGACAGCAGCACGAGTCCCACTATGAAGGGCATGACTGAGCCCACCCCTCATCGACCGGCCCCTTCCTGGCGCTGGTCGTCGCATCACCGGGCAGCGCCCCCCTCCACTCCCTGCGCTGCCCGGTGATCGCGGCAAGGAAGAGCGGCCCCCTCTCGTGCAAGGAGAGGGGGCCGCTTTCACGGCCGGGGTCTCCTGCGAGGCGAGCTGGCCCTGGGTCGCTGCCCACGAAAGCACAGACCCGCTCGTCCCTGGCGGGGCGAGCGGGTCTTTGCCTTGGTTTCGAGACGGTCGCAGAGCGACCTCCTCAAACCGGCAGTGCTAGCTGGCGTTGTTGATCATGCCGGCGCCGACGGTGACGCCGGTGGCCTCGTCGATCAGGATGAACGACCCGGTGGCGCGGTTCTTGGAGTACGGGTCGCACAGCAGCGGCACCGTGGTGCGCAGCTGGACGCGGCCGATCTCGTTGACGCCGAGCTCCTTGGTCTCCTGGTCGCGGTGCAGGGTGTTGACGTCGAGGCGGTACTGGACGTCCTTGACCATTGCGCGGCCGGTGCGGGTGGTGTGCTTGATGGCGAGCTTCTGGCGCGGACGCAGCGGCTCGGTGGTCATCCAGCAGACCATCGCGTCGATGTCCTGGCTCGGCTTCGGGGCGTTGTTGACCCGGGCGATCATGTCGCCGCGCGAGACGTCGACGTCGTCCTCGAGACGCACGGTGACCGACATCGGCGGGAACGCCTGGTCGACCTCTTGGTCGAACAGGTCGATGCCGGCGATCTTGGAGGTCATGCCGCTGGGCAGCACGACGACCTCGTCGCCCTTCTTCAGCACGCCACCGGCGACCATGCCGGCGTACCCGCGGTAGTCGTGGAACTCGTCCGACTTCGGACGGACGACGTACTGCACGGGGAAGCGGACGTCGACCAGGTCGCGGTCGGAGGCCACGTGCACGTGCTCGAGGTGGTGCATCAGCGTGGGTCCGGAGTACCAGCTCATGTTCTCGGAGCGGGTCACCACGTTGTCGCCCTGGAGCGCGGAGATCGGGATGATCTCGAGGTCCGGGATGTTCAGCTTGGTGGCGAAGGAGGTGAACTCCTTGTGGATGTTCTCGTAGATGTCCTGGTCGAAGTCGACCAGGTCCATCTTGTTCACCGCGAGCACGAGGTGGGGGACCCGCAGCAGCGACAGGATCACCGCGTGGCGACGGGACTGCTCGGTCAGGCCCTGACGGGCGTCGACCAGCACCAGGCCGAGGTCGGCGGTGGAGGCACCGGTGACCATGTTGCGGGTGTACTGAACGTGACCCGGGGTGTCGGCGATGATGAACTTGCGGTTCGGCGTCGCGAAGTAGCGGTAGGCGACATCGATCGTGATGCCCTGCTCGCGCTCGGAGCGCAGACCGTCGGTCAGCAGCGCCAGGTCGGTGTAGTCGTAGCCCTTGGACTGCGAGGTGGACTCCACGGCCTCGAGCTGGTCCTCGAAGATCGACTTCGAGTCGAGCAGCAGGCGACCGATCAGGGTCGACTTGCCGTCGTCGACCGAACCGGCGGTGGCGAAGCGGAGCAGGTCCATGTTCGGGTTGATCGCACCCGAGACGTGCTCGGTGGTCTCGTCAGCCATCAGAAGTAGCCTTCCTTCTTGCGGTCTTCCATGGCTGCCTCGGAGAAGCGGTCATCACCACGGGTGGCGCCACGCTCGGTGACCCGGGCGATGGCGATCTCGTCAATGATCTCGGCGGTCGTCGCGGCAGGCGACTCGACGCAGCCGGTCAGCGTCATGTCGCCCACGGTGCGGAAGCGGACCGTCTTGGTCTCGATCTTCTCGCTGCCCTTGGGCTGGACGGCGTCACTGGCGGAGAGCAGCATCCCGTCGCGCTCGATGACGTCGCGCTCGTGCGAGAAGTAGATCGAGGGGATCTCGATCTTCTCGCGGTCGATGTAGTGCCAGATGTCGAGCTCGGTCCAGTTGGAGAGCGGGAAGATGCGCATGTGCTCGCCCTCGTGGATGCGCCCGTTGTAGAGGCTCCACAGCTCGGGACGCTGCATCTTGGGGTCCCACTGGCCGAACTCGTCGCGGTGGGAGTAGACGCGCTCCTTGGCGCGGGCCTTCTCCTCGTCGCGTCGGCCACCACCGAAGGCGGCGGTGAAGCCCTCCTCCTCGATGGCGTTGAGCAGGGTGCCGATCTGCATGCGGTTGCGGCTGGTCTTGCCGTCGTCGACGATCACGCCGTTCTTGATCGCGTCATCGACGCTGGCGACGACCATGCGCACGCCGAGACGGTTCACCCAGTTGTCGCGGGTGGACAGCACCTCGGGGAAGTCGAAGCCCGTGTCGACCTGGAGCATCGGGAACGGGATCTTCGCGGGGTAGAACGCCTTCTCCGCCAGGCGGAGCATGACTATCGAGTCCTTGCCCCCGGAGAACATGAGGACGGGCTTCTCGAACTCCGACGCCACCTCACGGAAGATGTGGATTGACTCCGCCTCCAGCTGGTCGAGCTGACTCAGCTGATAGTCGGCGTGAGTCGCGGCCTTGACCGGCTCTGCCATTTGTTTGGGACCTCTCCTCTTGGGACAGCAGCCGACATCGTATCGGTCGACCGCCCGTGAGTCTCTTTCAGTCGTTCTTCGTGGATTTCTGGGCATGATCGGGCCCACTGTCGGCCGAGCTGTCGGTCGAGCTGTCGGTCGAGCTGTCGGTCGAGGTGCCGGCCGAGCTGTCGGTCGAGGTGCCGGCCGAGCTGTCGGTCGAGCCGTGGTTGGGCAGGCGCCAGGCGCCGGAGTTGTTGTCGAAGGCCGGCAACCCGCGGGTCTGACGCACGAAACCCCAGGCCAGCGGGCCGAGCAGGAGCATGCCTGCGCCCATGATGCCGACCAGCTCGGGTGGTACGCCGAGCAGCTTGAGGCCGGTGAGGCTGAGCACGATCACGATGCCGCGGCGGATCACCGACTGGCTGACCCAGTGCGCGATGCGGGCGCCGAGGAAGGTGCCGGGGATGCCGCCGACCAGCAGCGGGATCAGGATCTCCCAGTCGACCCCGGAGACCAGCACGTGGCCGATCGCGGCGGCCAGCACCAGGGGCACTGCCTGCACCAGGTCGGTGCCGACCAGCTTCACCGCGCTCAGCGTGGGATAGAGCAGCAGCAGCGCGACCATGATCAGCGAGCCCGAGCCGACCGACGTCACGCCGACCAGCAGGCCGCCGAACATGCCGACCAGCAGGGTCGGGAGCGGCTTGATCGTGATCTGCTCACTGGGCGCCTCGTTGCCGCTGGTGACCTGGCGCAGCTGGATGTACATCCGGAACGTGTAGGTCGCCGCGGTGAACATCAGCGCGCAGCCGATCGCGGTCTTCACGAACTCTTCCTGCTCGTGGGCCGCGCCGAAGTGGTCGATGATGAAGGCGCCGGCGAAGGCGAACGGCACGCTGCCGATGATGAGGTACGTCGCCAGCTTGAGGTTCGGACTGCCGTGGCGCCAGTGCACGCCCGCGCCGACCGACTTGGTCACCGAGGCGCTGACCAGGTCGTTGGCCACGGCCGCCGTGGGGTTGATGCCCAGGAAGATCAGCGCCGGCGTCATCAGCGCACCGCCGCCCATGCCGGTCAGCCCGACGACGATGCCCACGCCGAAGGACACGAAGAGGACAGCGAGGGCTGCGGTGGTGAACACGTCAGGCATGCAGGTCCTTGGCTTGGGTGCGCTTGGTCGTCGTCCGCTTAGTCGAGTGTGCCGATAGAACTAGACGGTTCGGCTCCGGTGAGCGTAATAGGTAACGCCGATCATGGCGCAATCCGTCCACGAGCGTGGCCGACCCACCGAAGTGGGCGACGGTCGAGGGCTCTCGCGCCGGTGTCGGCGCGGTCTCACGCACGGTCGGCGACTTCCCCTTCATTGGAGAGCGTTGGTACCTTGTCCCGCAGTGGAAGCGGCCCCTGGTCGCCTTCGCTCGTCTCTCAACCGGGCTGTCACCTTGCGTTGAGCACGAGGAGCCCCCTCCCGTTTCGGGAGGGGGCTCCTGACGTCTCATCGCCTCAGAGGTCGAGCAGGCCTTCCTTGCGCAGCGTGTCGAGCACGTCGTCGAGGGCCTCCTCGATCGTGCGACCGGTCGTGTCGACACGGACGTCGGCGTCCTCAGGGACGTCGTACGGGCTGGAGATGCCGGTGAACTCGGGGATCACGCCGGCGCGCGCCTTGGCGTAGAGCCCCTTGCGGTCGCGGCGCTCACACTCCTCGAGCGGGGTCGCGACGTGGATCAGGAAGAACTCGCCGCCGGCCGCGTCGACCATCGCCCGGACCTGCTGGCGGGTCTCGTCGAACGGCGCGATCGGCGAGCAGATCGCCACCCCGCCGTGACGGGAGATCTCCGCGCCCACCCAGCCGATGCGGCGGATGTTGGTCTCGCGGTCCTCCTTGGAGAACGTGAGGCCCGCCGACAGGTTGCGGCGTACGACGTCACCGTCCAGTGAGGTGACCGTACGACGACCCTGCTCGAGGAGCTTGTCCTGGAGGGCCCGGGCGATCGTTGACTTGCCGCTGCCGGAGAGACCGGTGAAGAAGAGGACGAGCCCGCGTTCGTCCGGGGCGGGCCGGTCGAAGTCGACGATCTCCTGGATCTCGGCAGGGTGTGCATTCGTTGGCCCAGTAGGACCCTCTGCGCCCGAGTCGAGACTCGAGGGCAGCGCGAAGATCGGGTCACCGGCCGCGAAGTGCGCCACCACCTGCGTGCCGAGCAGGTGGTCGGCAGAGGGGTCGTCGTGGGAGGGCAGCGGAACGGCCACGACGGAGGCGTCCGGCAGCAACGACGAGGCGGCCAGGGTGGCCCGGATCAGGCCGACCGGGCTGAGGTCGTCCGGCGTGCCGGCGCCGACCAGGGCCAGGAACACGATGGGACCGGAGGGCAGCGAGTCGAGCTCGGCCTGGGTCAGCGCGTCGGTCACCGGCACGAACGTCGCGCCGGCGTACGTCTCACGCACGTCGCCGGGGGAGAGGTAGAGACGCCGGAACGGACCGTACTGCGCGTGGGTCAGGTGCCTGACGCTGCCGTCCGCAGTGACGCTGGCCAACGGCAGGCCCTCGGGGTCGACCAGCTCGACCTCCGCGGCGTCGGCCAGCTCGTCGGGGAGCGCGAGGCGCACCGGGGAGCCGGGTTCGTTGAAACCGGTCAGCGGCGAGTAGGCGCCGGTGACCAGCAGTTCGAGGTCGTCCAGCTCGCGCTGGGTCGGGCAGTGCTGCGGGACGGGCTGCTGAGGAGTCGACACGGCGGCAATCCTGCCACCCGTCACCGTCAGCGTGCGTCGAGGATGCGGGTGAGGTCGGCATCGAGGTCGGTGAACACCCGCCGCACCCGGGCCTGCATGGCCGTCGGCCTCGGCGCATCGTCGCGCAACCCGGAGGACTGGTAGTGCACGATCACCACCACGTTCCTGCGCCGGGCGATCAGCCGACTCGTGAACGTGTCGCCGGTGGCCTGCGTCGCCTGCCAGGCCTCGTCGCCGAGACCGTCGACCGGCTTCATCGCCGCCACGAAGTTGGCGATCTTCTGTTTCTTCCACGCCTGCACCTGCCGGGTCGCGGCGCCCGGGTCCACCTCCGAGATCGGGAAGATCTCCACGTACATGGTCTTGTCGTGGTCGTCGGGGCGCGCGGTCTCGCGCCATCGGCACCCGGACGGTCTCGGCAGGTCGGTCCGGAAGCCGAGGGCCTCGATCGTGGTGTCCGTGATCGCCAGGCAGGAGTCGACCACGTCGACGTTGGTCAGGTCGTCCTCCGCCCATACCCTGCCGCTGCCGGGCTCGGGGTAGGCGGGCATCGGCTCGTCACCGGTCTGCGGCAGGTCGTACGCCGTGAGCGTGGAGCCGTCGTGGACGTAGAGGTTCTTCTCGTCCCAGGAGAACAGGGCATGGCTCCCGGTGGTGGTCAGGCGGATCCGACCCAGGGCCTTCGTGACGTCGGGAGCGGCGGGGTCGATGACGCCGATCCAGAACTCGGCGCCAGCCCTCGAGTAGCCGTCCCCGGAGGTCGGCCCCGGCAGCACACCCTCGATCGTGAGGATCTGCTCACCGCGCCGCCCCACCACCTCCGGCGTCAGGTCCGGGTCCTGGCGCCAGATCCTCTCGCCGGTCGTGACGTCGAAGGCCATCAAGGGGTTGCCGTACGTCGATCCGAAGCCGTAGGAGACGACCAAACGGTCGCCGAACGTGCCCAGGAGGGTCGGGAAGGAGTCACTGTTCTCGTAGGCCACGAAGTTGCGGGCCCGACCGCGGTCGTCGTACCGCCGGTACAGGCGGTGGCCTCCCGGCAGCGACAGATCGAGCACGAGCGGCGTGGTCGAGACGATGGTTCGAACCTCTGCCTCATCGTCGTTGGGTCGGCTCCACAGCAGGTGTCCCCGATCGTCGTACGCCTCGAGGGTGTCGGCGCCGGTCTCGGGGTCGGTCCGGGAGGCGACCAGCAGGGCGTTGCGCGCCGCCACCTGGTCGTAGCAGCCGTCGCGAGGCTCGAGGGGCGAGCGCCGGGCGGCACCGGTGCGGACGTCGTAGATCAGGAACAGTCCGCACGTCGGGGCCAGCGTGACGCTGGTGTCGGTGACGTTGGGCCTCGCCTCGCCGCTGAAGTAGGCCGTGTCGTGGAAGGTGCTGGTGGCCTTCAGCGTGCGGTGCCAGAGCAGCTTGCCGGTGGCCGCGTCGAGGGCTCCGATGCTGCCCGTGCACGTGGCGCCGTGGGAGAACATCAGCGCCGCGCTGCCGTTGCGGTTGGTGGTCTCGGACGCGGCGCACACCTGCCCCAGGGCGGCCGGGAAGGTCAGGCTCCACAGGGTGTGGCCGTCCTCCTGGTCGAAGGCGGTGGCGCCGTTCTCGCCGAGCACGACGATCCGGTTGGCGACTCGCCACGTGGTCAGCGTTCCTTCGGGGTGGAAGGTGAACCGGGTGTCCCGGTAGGGGTCCTGGGCCTCGTCCGAGCTCCAGGCGGCTTGGATCTCAGTGGGCCGTTCTGTCGCGTCCGGCTTCGCTTCGGCCTCGACGTCGTCGGTGCAGGCCGCGACGGGGAGGAGCAGGACGGCGGCAAGAGCCGCGGCGAGGTGACGTTTCACGACTCTGTTCTCCCCGGGCGGATCCCGGACCAAACGCCCACCGCGATAGCGTCGGCGCCATGTCTGAACCTGTCGTCGTCGCCGAGATCTTCCGCTCCGGTGTGGTCGAGGGCCACCACTACGGATCCGTCGTCGCACTTGACGCCACCGGCGAGGTGGAGTGGTCGGTCGGCATGGTCGACCAGCCGGTCTTCCCGCGTTCGTGCAACAAGCCGCTCCAGGCCCTGGCGATGGTGCGCGCCGGGCTCGACCTGCCGCCGGACCTGCTCGCCCTCGGGTGCGCCTCCCACTCCGGTGAGCCGTTCCACATCGATGCCGTACGCCGAATCCTGGCCGGTGCCGGTCTCGACGAGTCGGCCCTGCAGTGCCCGCCCGATTACCCGCTCGACGACGCGGCCAAGGAGGCACTGATCCGCGCGGGTGGGGAAAAGGCCCCGGTGCTGATGAACTGCTCCGGCAAGCACGCCTCGATGCTGGCCACCTGCGTGATCAACGGTTGGGACACCGCGACCTACCTCGCTGTCGACCACCCGCTGCAGGTGCTGATCGCCGAGACGTTCGCCGAGCTGACCGGCGAGTCCGTGGCGCACGTGGCCGTCGACGGATGCGGTGCACCGCTGCTCTCCACGTCCCTGGTCGGGCTGGCCCGCGCGTTCCGCACCCTGGCGGTCGCCGCTCCCGACTCCGGCCCCGAGGCGCGGATCGCCGCCGCCATGCGGGAGTTCCCGCAGAACGTGTCCGGCTCGACCCGCGACGAGCTCGCACTGTTCACCGCCATCCCGGGGGCGATCGGCAAGGCCGGGGCGGAGTCCTGCTACGCCGTCGCCCTGCCCAACGGTCAGGCGTTCGCGCTGAAGTGCGACGACGGGGCGCCCCGCGTGCGACCGGTGCTGATGGCCGAGGCGCTGCGCCGCTCTGGCGTCGACAAGCTGGACGGCGTCGACGTCGCGGCGATGAACCAGACCGGTGAGCTGCCGCTGCTCGGTGGCGGCAAGCCCGTCGGCGAGATCCGCGCGACCTTCTGACCCGTCGTGAGTTCGCGCCGACCCGTCGTGAGTTCGCGCCGACCCGTCGTGAGTTCGCGAACTGGCGACGGGTCACCTCGAACTGGCGACGGGTCACCTCGAACTGGCGACGGGGCGATAACTCCAGCTAGCAGGTTGTTGAACTCGCAATCTCTTGCTTCCACGCGGGTTTCGACGTCACTGTGGCCCGGTTCACGTCGTACGGACTTGTGTTTGCTAACTTTTGTTAGCACCATGGAGTCATGGCAAAGGGTGTGGTCGGGAAGACCGTCGAGTCACTGGGTGACTACCTCAAGGAGCAGCGGACCACCGCAAAGCTCTCACTGAGGCAGCTCGCCGAGCAGGCCGGCGTGTCCAACCCCTACCTGAGTCAGATCGAACGTGGTCTGCGCAAGCCCTCAGCCGACGTTCTCCAGCAGATCGCCAAGGCCCTGCGGATCTCCGCAGAGCAGCTCTACATCCGTGCCGGGATCTGGAATCCCGAGGACGGCGGAACCACCACGGTGGAGCTCGCTGTGCTGGCCGACGCGCAGCTGACCGAACGTCAGAAGCAGTCCCTGCTCGACGTCTACTCCTCGTTCCTGGCGCTCAATGCCGGGTCCGAGGACGCGACCGACGGCTGACCAATCCCACCGGAGCGGTCCACGGGATCGCGACGCACCAACACAAGGAGATCGACATGGCCAAGGTCAAGTTCGACATCAAGTCCGAAGCAACCCGCCCCTTCTACGCCACCGTTGGCGCCACCGACCTCGCGGTCGAGGTTGCTCGCCAGTACGCCGCTGAGGTCCAGGCCAAGGTCGCCGACGTGCAGAAGAAGGTCCAGGGCATCGACTTCGAGCCCAAGAACCTCAACAAGCAGGCCCAGACCGTGGTGTCGTCCCGCGTCGAGAACGTGACCAAGGAGGCGAAGGACGCCCAGGCCAAGCTGGAGGCGAAGCTCGCCGAGCTGCAGGCCGAGGCGAAGAAGGCCCAGGCCAAGTTCGAGGCTCAGGTCGCCGAGCTGCAGGCCGAGGCCAAGGCGTTCCCCGCCAAGGCGCAGAGCTTCGTTGCCGACGCGGTCAACGAGGCCACCGACACGTACACCGAGCTGGTCAAGCGCGGCGAGAAGGCCGTTGCCAAGCTGCGCAAGGTCGAGGTGAAGGTTGACGCCGACGCCAAGCAGACCAAGACCACCGTCGCCGCCTCGGTGAAGAGCACCACGGGCACCGCCAAGCCTGCCGCCAAGAAGGCGCCGGCCAAGAAGGCGCCGGCCAAGAAGGCTGCTGCGAAGAAGGCCCCGGCCGCCAAGAAGGCCCCCGCCGCCAAGCAGGCCCCGGTCACCGAGCAGGCCTGAAGAGACCAACCCGAAGAGGAACAGCTGACCCTGTTCTGACTTCGCTGCTCTGATCGTGCCTGGCCGGCACCAGGGTCAAGCACGAACCCCCGGACGTATGTGGTCCGGGGGTTCGTTGCGTTTCAAGAGCCTGTGCACCGGATCGCAGTCGTGACTGCGATCCGGTGCACAAACTGAGCCTCGGCAATCGGCCGGCGACTCGGCCAGCAGCACGCGACCACGTAGTCTGGTCGGGTGCTGAACATCTTCGCCATCGAGAACTACGTCATGCTCGCCGTGGTCTTGATCGCGCTCGCCATCAAGGTCTTCGCGTTCGTCAACGCGCTCCTGTGGCCCTCGGACGCCTACACGGCGGCCAACAAGCTGACCAAGCCGGCGTGGGTGGCCATCCTCGGCCTCGCCCTCCTGGCGCAGCTGCTGCTCGCCGAGGCGTCACCGCTGAACCTGCTGCACCTGATCGGGTCGATCGCCGCGATCGTCTATCTGGTCGACGTCCGCCCGGCGGTCGCCGAGCTGACCCGACGCTGACCCTGAACGACCGCTTGCCGCCGCCTGTCTGCGCGCCGGCTGCCCGCCCGCTGCCCGCCGGGTTCAGCCGCCTGCCCGGGTTCAGCCGCCTGCCCGGGCTCAGCCGCCCGCCCGGGCTCAACCGCCTGCCCGGGCTCAGCCGCCCGCCTGGACTCAGAGAGAACGCTTGCGCCGTCCGGCGGGCTCGACCGGCCGTGACGACTCACCGGAGGGCTGCCCGTCGAGGGTGAGCCTCTCCGCCTCGGCGGAGGCGACGACCTTGCTCGGGTCCGGCGCGTAGCCGTAGCCGTACCCATAGCCGTAGCCGTAGGCGTTGCCGCGCTTCTTGTTCGGCGCCAGGTTGATCACCACGCCGAGCACCCGGGCGTCGACGGCCTCGACGCGGTCGACCGCGTGGTGCAGCTGGTCCTTGGTGGTCTTGCCGTGGCGGACGACGATGAACGCGCCGTCGGCCTGCGCGGCGATCAGGGCGGCGTCGGTGACCGGCAGCAACGGCGGGGCGTCGATGATGACGACGTCGAACCGCGCGCGCAGGTCGGCCAGCAGCTTCTCCATCGCATGGGACTGCAGCAGCTCCGACGGGTTCGGCGGGATCGGGCCGCTGGTCAGCACCTGCAGGCCGGTCCTCTCGTAGGGCTGGAGCGCCTCGTCGAGCGAGATCTTGCCGACCAGGACGGACGTCGTACCGACCGCGCCGACCAGGCCCATCCGTTCGGCGACCAGCGGGCGACGCAGGTCGCACTCGACCAGGGCGACCTTCTGGTCGGCCATCGCCAGGGTGACCGCGAGGTTGATCGCCGTGGTCGTCTTGCCCTCACCGGGCAGTGAGCTGGAGACGACGAAGACCTTGTTGGCCGAGTCGACCTGGACGTACTGCATGTTGGTGCGCAGCACCCGGAAGGCCTCGGCCCAGGGGGTCGCGTCGTCCAGCGCCTTCGCGGGAGTCTGCTTGACCGCGTTCGCGTCCTGGTAGATGTGGCCGACGACCGGTGCGGCGGTGGCCGTCTCGATGTCCTCCGCGGAGGTGACCGAGGTGTCCAGCATCTCGCGGACCACCGCCAGGCCGAGGCCGATGAGCAGGCCGAGCACGGCGGCCAGACCGAGGTTGCGCAGCACGTTGGGAGAGACCGGGTCGTCGTTGACGCGGGCGTCGTCGACGATGGAGGCCTTCACGAGCGTGGCGCCGCCGCCCTCGGGCGTCTCGAGCTCGCCGACCATCTCGCTGAGCCCCTCGGCGTAGGCCTGGGCGATGTCGCGGGCCACCTTGGGATCGGTGTCGGTGGCGGTCAGCTCGAGGATGACGGTCTCGGGCACGACTGTGGCGGTGATCTTGCCGGCCAGCTCATCGGCGTCGTAGTCGGCGCCGAGGTTGTCGTTGACCCGGTCGGCCAGCTGACGGCTCTTGATGTTCTCGGCGTACGACGTCACGCGCTGGGTGGCGAACGTGTTGCCGGCCAGGGCGTCGGCGGTGTCGGAGGGGGAGGTGGAGATGAACAGTCGCGTGGTCGAGGCGTACTGGGGGGTCGCCTGCCAGGTCAGCAGGGCGGCGGCGGCGATCGCGAGCAGCAGGCAGGCGACGATCGCCTTCCAGCGACGTCGCACGGTCTGCCAGTAGTCCTTGAGTTCCACGATCCGGTATTCCCCGTCTTCAGCGTTCGCGACCCTGGATCCGTCCACGGTCTTGCAAACCCTAACTGCGGGAACGTCGGGAAGTGGTCTTGATAGTCCGTTTGGGCTAGGGGTACCCCACCGACCGGGTGAAAGTCGTCTCAGATTCAACGATTGATTGCCCAATTCAGGTGATGCCAGCGCACACTGACTGAGGGCCGGGGTTGGTCCGCGAACGGACTTCTTTCACCACCGGGGGACTTCACCTTGAGCGACATCGTGCCGACGCTGCGCCGCCACCGAGCGGCACTCATGATCGTCGGCGACTCGGTCGCCTGGATCGGCTCGTACCTCGTCTTCAGCACGCTTCGACTCGACGCCGACGTGGCGGCCGTGCCGTGGGTGGCCGTCGTACTCGCCGCCCTCGCCACCGCCGTCCTCCACGCCGTCATCGGCTGGCCCCTGCGCCTGCACCACGGCCGGGCCGCCCTGGCCAGCTTCTCCGAGATGGTGCTGCTCGGCCTGGTCACGCTGACCGCCGGCGGACTCGTCTTCGTGGTCAACCTCTTCGGCCACTGGGTGCCGCGCAGCGTCCCGGCCGCCGCCGCCTTCGCGACGCTCGTCGCCGTCTCCTGGGGCCGTGCGGCCTGGCGTTGGGCCCGCGAGCGCGACGACCAGCAGGTGAAGAACGAGGGCGCCACCCGCGTGGTCGTGATCGGTGCCGGCGAGGCCGGCCGCGAGATCATCGGCTCGATGCTGCGCGACCCGCAGCGCCGCTGGCGCCCGGTGGGCCTCCTGGACGACGACCCTGCCAAGCGCCACCGCCGGATCCGCAACGTGCCCGTGCTCGGCGGCACCGCCCAGCTGGGCGAGATCGTCGGCCAGACCGGTGCGACGGCCGCGGTCGTGGCGATCCCGAGCGCGTCGTCGGAGACGATCAGCCGGCTCAGCTTCGAGGCCCGTCGGGCCGAGATCGACGTCAAGGTGCTCCCGGCGACCACCCAGCTGCTCACTGACAACGTCGGCATCCGCGACCTGCGCGACATCAACCTGACCGACGTGCTGGGCCGCAACCAGCTCGACACCGACGTGGCCGCGATCGCGGACTACCTCAAGGGCAAGCGGGTGATGGTCACCGGCGCCGGCGGGTCGATCGGATCCGAGCTGTGCCGCCAGATCCACCGGTTCGGCCCCTCCGAGCTGATGATGCTCGACCGCGACGAGTCCGCGCTCCACGCCGTCCAGCTCTCGATCCATGGCCGCGCGCTGCTGGACTCCGATGACGTCGTGCTCTGCGACATCCGCGACCTGCAGGCGCTGAAGACGATCTTCGCCGAGCGCCGTCCGCAGGTGGTCTTCCACGCGGCCGCCCTCAAGCACCTGCCGATGCTCGAGCAGTACCCCGCCGAGGCGGTCAAGACCAACATCCACGGCACCTGGAACGTGCTCCAGGTCGCCGAGATGGTCGACGTCGAACGCTTCGTCAACGTCTCCACCGACAAGGCCGCCAACCCGGCCAGCGTCCTGGGCTACTCCAAGCGGATCGCCGAGCGGATCACCGCCGCGCACGCCCAGACGTCGCCGGGCACCTTCCTCTCCGTGCGGTTCGGCAACGTGCTCGGCTCACGCGGGTCGGTGCTGACCGCCTTCGCCAAGCAGATCGCCGCCGGTGGCCCGGTCACGGTCACCGACCCCGAGGTCTCCCGCTTCTTCATGACGATCGAGGAAGCCTGCCAGCTCGTCGTCCAGGCCGCCGCGATCGGTCGCCCCGGCGAGGCGCTCGTGCTCGACATGGGTGAGCCGATCCGCATCATCGACGTGGCCCGCCAGCTGATCCGTCAGTCGGGCAATGACGTGCCGATCGAGTTCACCGGTCTGCGCCCCGGCGAGAAGCTGCACGAGGAGCTCTTCGCCGACGACGAGCCCGTCGACGTACGCCCCGAGCACCCGATGGTCTCCCACGTGCCGGTGCCGCCGGTCTACCCGGCCGAGATCGATGCGCTGCCGATGCGCGGCGAGCGCGAGCTGGTCACCCGGGCGATGGCCGCCCTGTGCCAGATGGGCGACGCCTCGATCGCCGAGCAGAACACGGTCGACACCGCTTCCTGACCCCACCAGCGGTGCGCTGTGGTGCCGCGAGTTGTGCGTTGTGGTGCCGCGAGTGGTGCGTTGTGGTGCCGCGAGTTGTTGAGTTTCGACCGTCGAGTTGTTGATCCTGGCGCCGAGTCATCGTCAGAATCAACAACTCGACGGTCCAGACTCAACAAGTCGTGACGTGGGCGGTGAGGGTGGTGAGGGCGTCGGCGGGAGTGAAGCCGGTGGCCTCGATCTTGGCGGTCGACAGCACGCCGGACGCCGGACGCGGGGCGATCGTGGCACCGCTGTCAGGGGTGGGGGCGTTGCGGGCGTAGTAGTCGGCGGTGCTGACCCGTGAGACGTCCTCGGGTGAGCGGCCGGTGAGCTCGAAGACGCGCGCGGCGACGTCGGCCCAGCTGGTCGGCTCGCCGGTGCCGGTCACGTTGTAGGTGCCGTACGACGACCGCGTGGTGAGCAGGTGCCGCGTCGCGCGGGCCAGCTCGGCGGTGAACGTGAGCCGCCCGACCTGGTCGTCGACGACGGTGGGGGAGACCCCGTCGCGGGCAAGTCGCGCCATCGTGGCCACGAAGTTGTGCCCGGCACCGATCACCCACGACGTACGGATCAGGTAGTGCCGCGGCGCGGTCGCGACGGCCAGGTCGCCGGCGGCCTTCGACTGCCCGTAGACCCCCAGCGGGCACAGGGCGGCGTCCTCGTCGTAGGACGTGGCAGTGCCGTCGAAGACGTAGTCGCTGGAGAAGTGCACCAGCGTGAGCCGGTGCTCGCGGGCGATCGAGGCCAACACCGCGGGACCGGTCGCGTTGGCCGCCCAGGCGTCGGCCCGCTCGGTCTCGGCGGCGTCGACCGCGGTGTGCGCGGCAGCGTTGAGCACGGTGTCGTACTCGTGCCACGGCCAGGCGCGCAACGCCGCGGTGTCGGTGATGTCCAGCTCGGCGCGACCCACCGCGTGCGCGGAGGGGAACTCCGCGGCCAGGGCGCGCCCGAGCTGCCCGCCCGCGCCCAGGATCAGGGTGCGGCGCGGGGCCATCGGGGTGACCGCGTCGAGCCGCGGGTTGTGCTGGTCCTTCTCGGAGATCTCCGCGTCGGACAAGGGGATCGGCCACCCGATCGCCACCGTCGGGTCGGCCAGGTCGAGCGCCGGGTAGGCGGTCGTCGGACGCCAGTGCTCGTTGACCAGGTAGCTGTAGGTGGTCGCGTCAT
Organism: Nocardioides jensenii JCM 1364 = NBRC 14755; assembly: GCF_001552535.1. Lineage (GTDB taxonomy): Bacteria > Actinomycetota > Actinomycetes > Propionibacteriales > Nocardioidaceae > Nocardioides > Nocardioides jensenii. The sequence goes on from NZ_BCRJ01000074.1 coordinate 67,279, forward strand.
CCAACGTCTGATAGCTGTTGCCGACGCCGCGCGGCACGAACACGGCGACCGACGGGTCGATCTCGATCGAGAACCTCGCGCCGAGCGACGCGCCCTCGCGCATGTCGACCCAGGCGCCGAACACCCGGCCGGTGACCACGGAGACGAACTTGTCCCACGGCTCGGTGTGGATGCCGCGCGTGGTGCCGCGGACGGTGTTGAACGAGACGTTGTTCTGCACCGGCCCGAAGTCGGGCAGCCCCAGCGCGACCATCTTCTCGCGCTGCCAGTTCTCCTTGAACCACCCGCGGCTGTCGGCCATCACCGGCAGCCGGACGACCAGCAGCCCGGGGATGGCCTCGACAGGCTCGACCACCAGCGCCGCAGCGTCCGCCATCACTGGCCCTTCAGCGCGTACGTCGCCTCGGTGGCCGACTTGTGCGGACGCCACCACTCCTCGTGCGCCTGGTACCACGCGATCGTGTCGGCCAGCCCGGCCTCGAAGTCCTCGAACTGCGGCGCCCAGCCGAGCTCGGCGCGCAGCTTGCCCGACTCGATCGCGTAGCGACGGTCGTGACCGGCGCGATCGGTGACCTGGTCGAACGCGTCGGCGGGCTGCCCCATCAGCTCGAGGACCATCCTCACCACCTCGAGGTTGTTCTTCTCGCCGTCGGCGCCGATCAGGTAGGTCTCGCCGACCCGCCCGGCCTCCAGGATGCGCAGCACCGCGGAGGAGTGGTCGTCGGCGTGGATCCAGTCGCGCACGTTCAGCCCGTCGCCGTACACCTTGGGTCGGATGCCGTCGATGACGTTGGTGATCTGCCGCGGGATGAACTTCTCGATGTGCTGCCACGGACCGTAGTTGTTGGAGCAGTTGCTCACCGTCGCACGCACGCCGAAGCTGCGCACCCACGCCCGCACCAGGTGGTCGGAGCCGGCCTTCGAGGCGGAGTACGGCGACGACGGCGCGTAGGGAGTGTCCTCGGTGAAGCGCATCGGGTCGTCGAGCGCGAGGTCGCCGTACACCTCGTCGGTGGAGACGTGGTGCAGGCGTACGTCGTGCTTGCGCACCGCCTCCAGGATCGCGAACGTGCCCAGCAGGTTGGTGCGGATGAACGGCGACGGGTCGGTCAGCGAGTTGTCGTTGTGGGACTCGGCGGCGAAGTGCACCACGGCATCGGCTCGCGCCACCTGGTCGTCGACGACCTCGGCGTCGGCGACGTCGCCGACCACCAGTTCCACGGGCAGCCCTGTCAGGGCCTCACGCGAGGCCGCGTAGGTCAGCTTGTCGAGCACGGTGACGGTGTGATCGGAGTGCGCCAGGACGTGGTGCACGAAGTTGGAGCCGATGAAGCCGGCGCCGCCAGTCACGAGGAGTCTCATGCGGCACATCCTATTGAGTGGCCGGTCCCAGGGATTCCACGGCGACCTCGACACCGACCCACCTAGGGTGTGTGGCATGAAGGGAATCATCCTGGCCGGTGGCACCGGCACCCGCTTGCACCCGATCACGCAGGGCATCAGCAAGCAGCTCGTGCCGGTCTACGACAAGCCGATGATCTACTACCCGCTCTCCACGCTGATGCTGGCCGGGATCAACGAGGTGCTGGTGATCACCACGCCGCACGAGGCCGACGCGTTCCGGCGGCTGCTCGGCGACGGGTCGCAGCTCGGGGTCTCGCTGACGTACGCCGTGCAGCCCTCCCCGGACGGTCTGGCGCAGGCCTTCGTGATCGGCGCCGACCACCTCGGCGACGAGCCCGCGGCCCTGGTGCTGGGCGACAACGTCTTCTACGGCCACGGCCTCGGCAACCAGCTCAACCGCTTCGCTGACATCGACGGCGCCGCGATCTTCGGCTACCAGGTGGCCGACCCGACCGCGTACGGCGTGGTGGAGTTCGACGACGCCGGACGAGCCCTCTCCCTGGAGGAGAAGCCGGTCAGCCCGCGGTCGTCGTACGCCGTGCCGGGGCTGTACTTCTACGACAACACCGTGGTGGCGCGTGCCGCGACGCTCGAGCCGTCCGCGCGCGGCGAGCTCGAGATCACCGACCTGAACCGGCTCTACCTCGACGAGGGCAGGCTTGCGGTGACCGTGCTGCCGCGCGGCACCGCCTGGCTGGACACCGGCACGTTCGACTCGCTCAACGACGCCAGCAACTTCGTGCGCACCATCGAGAGCCGGCAGGGCATGAAGATCGGGGCGCCCGAAGAGGTCGCCTGGCGGCAGGGCTGGCTCAGCGACGACGACCTGCGACGGGTGGCCGAGCCGCTGGCCAAGAGCGGGTACGGCGCCTACCTGTTGGGGTTGCTCGACTGATCAGTCGGGTGCGGGGGGCCGGTCAAAATCACAGGCGGGCCTGGGC